>JAUYRZ010000042.1 GCA_030695565.1 Archangium sp. | reverse complement strand
GCCCCGTCTCTCGCGCCGCGTCCGGCTCAAGGACATCCCGGCGCTCATGCCGGCCGCCTGGGCTCGCGCGCGCCCGCCGCGCTGAACTACCGCCACGCCGACGTCAACGCTCGCTCGACCGCGGTCGGGCGGACGCTCACGAACGTGCAGCTCATCGTCTGGGACGAACTCAATGCGCATGCCCCAACCGCCATGGGTGCCGATCATCTTCATGAACTCTGCGAGCGTGAAGTCGCGGTCGTCGATCGCCACGAAGGGCTCGTCGAGCGAAGGCTCGATGCCGCCGTCCGAGAGAATCTGACACCGCAACACGCCCCCGCGTGGCACCCACTGGTCACCGCGGGCGAAGAACTTCACCTGCGGCTTCCCAATCGGAATCTCGGTCGCGACGTACTCAATGCTTCGACGATGGGCCTCCATGTTCCTGAGGCAGTCGTTCCAGGCATCGAGGACGTCCTCGTCGGTCATCGTCGCCAGCTTCGCGGTACCCAGCCCGAAGTTCGTGGTGGCGACGGACTCATCGGCGTACTCGATGACGGCGGCGTCGCCCTCGCGGGTGATCCGGACCTCTTCCATCGACGCGACGTGAGGGCGCTTGAGACGCGGCATGGCAGCGGTCGATACCAGATTGGTGGCCCGGGAAGCGCTCACCTTGGCGGGCTGAGCCGGGTCGGCTAGAGCCGAGACGTGATCACGGACCCGATGGCTCGCTTTGCGGCGGCTGGTGAGACCCTCGACCCCGAGTTGCGCCGGGAAGTACTGGCGCTCGGTCCAGCGGCGATTCCGGGCTTGCTGCGGTTCTTGAACGACGATGACCTCCAGATGCAGGACAGCCCAGGCGCGGGATGGCCGCCGATTCATGCAGTGGGCTTGCTCGCCGACCTGAAGGCGACCGAAGCCGTCGAGCCAATGCTCCGGTTGCTGGGTGAGACGAACTGGGACCACATCATCCATGACCGACTGGTGGTGGGACTGCCGGAGCTCGGGCCGCCAGTCCTCGAGCCCGCCCTGGCGATTCTCGACCGAGGTGTGTCCGAAGACGTGCATCACGCCATCTGCTGCGTCCTGGCAAAGCTCGGCGTTCGAGACGCACGCATTTTCGCGCACCTCTGCACGCTCTTCGATGATGACGAGGTGTCCGGTGCCCTGGTCCTGGGCGACTACGGCGACCCGGCGGCATTGCCCATTCTGGAGGGCGCCATTGAGGACTTCGAGCCGGACTTCGAGAGTCCCTACGGGCTCGTGGGACTCGCAGACCTCGTCGAGTCGTTCGAGCTACTCGGTGGTTTGAAGACGGAAGCGCTCCGCGAACACGTGGCGAGGCTCGAGGAAGACTTCAGTGCCTACCGCGCGACCGTCGTCACGCCGGCGAAGGCGGACGAGAAGCCAGGACGAAACGACCCGTGCCCGTGCGGCTCGGGCAAGAAGTACAAGCGCTGTTGCCTGACGTAGCGTCACCGATCCTCACGCGCGAGCAACTCGCTCAACGTTCTCGGCGCCAACGGCACGACCGGAGGCGCTGGTGGCACGGCAGGCTCCGACTCGTCGAACTCCGCGTCCCAGTCGTATTCGGTCGGCTCGGCGACGAAGCGACTTCTGGTCGGGTCCCAGGCAATGAAGGCCACGAGAGCCTGCAACGCCCGGCGCCGGTTGATGCGCATCAGGAGGTCCCACACCCGAGCGTTCCGCGCGCCGATGGCTCGGTGCCCCCCGCTGAAGCTCGCAGGGAGTGCGGCGAGGAACTGGACGACGCGCGCTTCGACCTCCGCGGCGATGAGTGGCTCGCCCACGCACCCGAGGGTGCGGCAGCGGTAGTAGCGCGGAGTCTCGTTCGTCAGCCGCCGCATCGGAACGTTCGACGCGGGCACCATCGACTTCCTGCAGAGGTGGCACTTCAAGATGCCGCGAAGAATGAACGGGTCTTCCTCGACGCCGAGGCGGCGGGGAGCGGTGCGTTTGGTGCGGCGACCGCTGATGGCCGCTGCCACTCGCTCGAAAAGCTCGGCCGACACGATGGCTTCGTGAGCGCTGGCAGCGCCTCCGGGGAGGCGGCCCGCGTAGACGGGGTTGCGGAGCATTCGGACGACGGCGCGGGCGGACCACTTCGCCTGGGAGCCGCCCCGGCGCGCCCCGTCGGCAGCGAGGATGGCGGGCATCACTCCGGCCGCGGCGCGCTCGAAGCACTCGCGGACGAACGCGGCATCGGGCTGGTACGGCACGAGCTGCTTCGTGTCTCGGTCGGAGCGGTAGCCAAACGGCAGGCGCCCGGCGGACCGAAGGCCCTGCTCGCGACGGCTGCCATGCGCGTCGCGGAGGCGCTCGGAGATAATCGAGTGCTCGAACTCCGCGAAGGTGCCAAGCACGCTGAGCTGCAGCCGCGTCATGGCGCCACCCATCGACGCGAGGGCGCCGTCGACGAAGGAGACTTCGACGTCGAAGTGCTCGAAGAAGTTGAGGAGCCGCACCAGGTCCACCAGCTTGCGCGACAGGCGGTCGACCCGGTGCACCACCACGTGGTCGACATCACCGGCCTCGACGGCCAGCAGGAGTTCGAAGAGCCCATCCCGGTCCATCGTCGCGCCGCTCTCGCCCTCGTCGTCGAAGCGCTCGACGAAGCGCCAGCCGGCCGCGGCACGCTGGTCGATGAAGGCCAGGCAGCGCTCCGCCTGAAGCTCGCACGACGAGAGCATTGGGTCGACGCCGGCGCGCGCCACCGACTGCCGCGTGTAGATGGCGCAGCGAACGGTCTCGCGAGCGGGAGGGCGACGGGAAGCCACGAAGAAGATGAATGTAGCTGATGCATGTTGTCTCCAGAGCCGGAACCGCGCGGCTTTGGGGACACCACCTCTGGTGGCTGGGTGCATCCAGTCGATTCGACGAGGCCGCAGGTCGCGTTCATGCCCCTTAAACGCGGGCCCGAAGGCCGAGTGGGACACCCCGTTGACCTGGGCCGTTGCGACCGAGCAGGGCCCGCGGCGAGGAGCCCCGGCGAGGCTCAGCTGTGGCGTTCGCTCAAGGACCGTCGACGCGTCAGCTCGCCAGATCGGGCCGTGAGGAGTCGATTCCTGTAACCGATGTGCATCTGGGCCAGCGTCGCGGGAGCCAGCACGTCTTGCGCCCGATCGCGCAAGGTGCCGGCGGGCACTCGCAGCGGCGAGCCGAGGAAGCGCGCGTCTTCCCCTCGACGCTTCACCTGGAAGTCCGTGCCGGCGGTGAGCAGGTCGACCCGGGGCCCGCGGTACGTCGTGCGCAGTCTCGCGAGCCGCCGATTTTTCACGAGCCAGAAGGCGATGGCGGCCCAGTAGGCGCGCACGCGTTTGGAGCGGTCGCCGCGCACCAACTGCACCAGGCGGTCCGCGTCGACGACGTGGTGATGCACACCGAGCCAGGTCGTGAGCACCGAGAGGACGCGCAGGTCGTCGTCGTCCATGCCGACTGCGCGGCGTAGACGAGCGTTGGCTCGAGGTCCGCGTCCCATTGCGGCGTTGCGGCGAAGTTCATTCCGATGCCCGCCATGCGCGCGGTGAGAACTTCCGCCGAGGGTCGAGGCGCTGGGGCTGGGCGGCGCGACGCCATGACTGACTCCCGTGCAGCGATCGGCTCGGACTACGAGACGATCAGTTTGGCGATGCGCTCGAGCTCGGCGGCGATCGCTGGCTTCTCGAGCCGCCCCTCGGCCACGCCCATGGTCAGCTCGTAGAGCGCGTCGGAGGGGCGCGCGATGGTGATGCCATTGAGGTCGAGGAAGACCAACGCCGACAGCAGGCCCGCTCGCTTGTTGCCGTCGACGAACGGGTGGTTGCTGACGATGTGGAACAGGTACGCGGCGGCCATGGAGAACAACCCGTCGTGCGCGTATTGCTCACCGAACGAGGCTTGCGGTTGCGCGACCGCCGACTCGAGCAGTCCGCGGTCTCGCAGGCCGGTGCCCCCGCCGAACACCTCGAGCTGAGCTGCGTGGAGTTCGATGACGTCTTCGACGTCGAGGAAGACCAGTTCCGCCGCGGTCATTTCGCGAGCTTCCTGAGCGTCTCCTCGTGCGTGGCCATCATGCGCTTCGTCGACTCGCAGAGGCGTTCCTTCTTGCTGAGCTTCACGGGGCGAATGATGAGCGCTTCGCCGTCGGTCTTGACCTCAAGCGAGGTGTCCTTGGTGATGTGGAGCAGCTCGAGGATCGGGCGCTCGATGATGAGTCCAAGACTGTTACCGACGGCGGAGAGCTTCTTGATCATGGTGGCCTCGTTATACGGACGTACGAACAGGAGCATAACGGACGACGGGACTCCAAAGGGCATCCGAACGGTGGCGGTTAACAGGCGAGGACAAAAACCACTCGAACGACCGCCCGGAAAGCTCACGTAGTTTCAACGCCTTAGAGCCGTCGTTGTTAATCTCCGGGGCGAAACGTGGGCGGACGATTTTTGAGCCATTCACGCGGGGTTGCGGAAACGCGACCCCGCACCTTTTACCAGAAGCCTCGGAGAGCGATCTCCGGGGCCGTTGCGTTTCTCCCCCACGTTTCCGCGCCCTTCAACGATCGGCGTGTGCGCCGCGCGCGTGGACAGCGTTCGCGCAGAGAGCGCCGTGGCCGTGAAGGAGCGCGCGACGAGGGCGTTCTGGACGGCGTTCGCGCTCTCTCTTCTGGCCAGCGGGGAGAGAGGGACCGACAGCGTTTAACAGCGGAGCCCGTTTTCGCGGGACGGAGCCGGCCCCCGGGTGGCCACCAGAGAGCTGAGCGCCTGGTGCAGCATGCACTGGAGGTAATGGCGGAAAGCCTCGGGTTCGCCGAAGCCGACGGAGCTTGGCTGGACGCCCGAGAACGGCGCTGCGGCCTCTTCGAATAGAAAGCGGCGATTCGCCGGCCGCAGAACAACATGCGGAGGCTGCCGCCCAGACCCGTGAACGAAAAGTGAGGCCGCTGCCTAGGCGGTTGAGCGGGGCCCTATCTGGTCACCACGATCTTGCCGCCGGCGGTACCGCCGTCCAACAGATGATGCGCTTCTTTGATGTGCTCAACCGGGAACACCTTGGCCAGACTGCTTGGAACACCACCGCCTGCAATTCCGTTGGCGATCTCACTAAGCGGTGCATCCCGGAGAGGGAGCGCGTCGGAACCCAGCATCTGACTATTGAAGAAACTGAGTTTCACGGTGTTGGGGATGTCCATCATCAGGTTGAAGTTGTTGAGGATCGGCGGCCCTCCCAGCAGTCCGACAACCACGACCTCTCCCCAGGACCTCACGCAGCGTGCCGTGTCGAGAAGCGTCGCCGCGCCGATAACCTCGATGGCGTGATCCACCCCTCCCGGTCGAAGCGAAAGCACCGAGTCGCCGATCTGCCCAGCATCGACGACGACATGATCGGCCCGGCGCGACGTGGCAATCACGGTAAGGTCTCGCATCTTTGCATACGCTACCGCCGCCAGGCCGAGGCTCGATGTAGCCCCACGTACCAAAAGCCACTGGCCCTTGGCGATCCTCAGACTCTTTTCGAGCGCGCCCCATACCGTCAGATACGCCTCGGGCAGCGCGGCAAGTTCGGTCCACTCCAACCCGCTATCGATGGGGATCGCGTTGCTTGCGTTTACGGTGATGAATTCTGCATAGCCGCCGTGCCGCTGGGTCATCATGCCGCCCATCGCCGTCGCCACTCTTTGACCTCGCGCCATGCGACCGCTCGGATCTTCGACGATCTCACCGACCGCCTCGTATCCCAGGGCCAACTCAGGGCTGAAGATCCCGTAGTTACCGGCTCGGTAGTAACTCTCGGCCTTGTTCAGTCCGAACGCGTGGACCCTGATCTTCACTTCGCCGTCCCGGACCTCGGGTTCGGCCGTCTCGACGATCTCGAGGACCTCCGGACCGCCTGGTTTGCTTGCCACGATCGCGCGCGTGATTGCTCCTATCCAATTTGCCAGAGGGCCCGTGATACTTGCCGCTCAGGGTTCGATGCCCTGATGCTTCATCGCGGCAACGACGCCCGGGTCCGAGATGATCGTCTCGTACAAGCGGGCGGCGTTCGCATAGGCGGTGAAGTCGACCCCGTCGATATTCTTGGCCCACCGCAGCATGGGCACCGAGTAGGCGTCCACCACCGTCTTCGAGCCACCGACGAAGGTCTCCCGCCCCGCAAGGTGTGCGTCGATCTTCGCCAAACCGCTTTGCACCAGCTTGATGCCGGCGCGCTTCACCGCCGGATATTGCTCCTCCACCGAGCCCGAGATGTACATCCTCGGCGCGAAATAGGGCCAGAAGCTCGGGTGGAAGTCGCCGGTGAAGAACGACAGCCATACGGCGACCTCGTCCTGCGCGGTCGGATCGTCGGCGCCCAGGAGGTCTTCGCGCCCGGCGCGCCGGGCGATGTGCTGCATGATCGCGGCGGCCTGCGTCAGCCCATGGCCATCCGCGGTGCGGAAGGCGGGGACGGCCCCGCTGGGGTTGATCGCGAGCAGTTCGTGATCGTTCCGTTCGGCCCGCTTGGCGACATGCTCCACTCCGACCCAATGGAGCAGGATATGCGGGGCCAGCGCGCAGGCGCCCGGCCGATAATAAAGAGTCGGGACAGTCGCTTCTTGGTGGTTTCTCTCGGAATGCATCTTCTCTCTCTTTCCGCTCTCGTGCTGACACGCCGCCGGTCGGCTCATGCACCGGGCTGTGGAATTCGATGACCTTGCCGTCCGGGGCCGGGTCGAAGTTGAACCGGGTCCCTCCCGGTGGGTTTGCCTCCCGACGAGCGCTCGACCGACCAGGGCGATGTGTCGGCCGACGATCGCCCAGCGACGCTCAGGCACCGAGCCCCGGCTGGCGGCGGGCCCAATCCGCGAACGAGGTCCAGGCCACGCCGGGGAAGGCGCTGGCGAGCCTCGCACGATCGACGTCATAGCCGGTGCGCTCGAACCACTCGTACATGAGCGCCCCGTCCTCGCCCATGCCCTTGCGGATCATCTCCATCGGGACCTGGAAGTAGCTGAACGGTCGGCCGGTAACACGGGTCAGAGTTGCGACTGCGTCCTCTCCGCTCACCTCGTCTCCCGCCAGGTCAAAGCGCGTGCCCGCGAATCGCGCCGGATCCTCGAGGGCGACGATCGCGCATTGGGCGATGTCGTCGACAGCGATCTGCGCGAGCTTGCGGCCCGGCGTCAGGGGCGTCGCATACACGCCAGCCCGGAGCTGGTCGGCCGCGAAGTACACGTTCTCCATGAAGTACACCGGCGCGATGATCGCCGCCTTCGCCCCGCTCGACCGGATGTGCTGCTCGACGCGGTACTTGCTCTCGAAGTGCGGGACGCCGGTGGCGCGATCGGCCGAGGCGACAGACGTGTAGACGAGGTACGCGCCGGCGGCCTTCGCCGCGTCGGCGACGGTGACTCCTTGCCGAACCTCGACGTCGGGGCCCTGTTCGAATGGCGTGCCCATCGAGAAGACGGCGTCGGTGCCGGCGACCGCTCGATCGAGCGATGCGCGGTCCTCGAGGGCTCCGACCACGATCCGGGCGCCCGCATCCGCGAGCGCCTTCGCAGCAGCTCCGTCGGGCTTGCGCGTCAAGGCGCGGACCGTGTGGCCGCGCTTGATGAGGCCGCGCGCGACCGCGCCGCCCTGCTTGCCTGTGGCTCCGGTGACGAGGATGGTGCTCATGTGTGTTCTCCTTGTGGGGGTTCTGCGTGGTCGATCGCCCCGAGCCTGCCGGCTCGGTAGTCGAGGATGGCCTGTTCGATCTCGTGCGCCGTGTTCATCACGAACGGTCCGTACTGGACGACGGGCTCGCCGAGAGGGATGCCCGAGAGCAGGAGCGCCTGCCCCAGGTCGCTCGCCGCGAACGGGACGGTGTCTCCGGCGCCCAGTACGGCGAACTGACCCGCTTGCAGGGTGCGCCCTGCGACGGCGACAGAGCCGTCGAACACGTAGACGTACGCGGCGTGGGCGCGGGGGAGCGGGACCTCGAGCGCGGCGCCCGCTTCGAAGCGCCAGTGCTGATACCCGATCGGTGTTCGCGTCTCGATCTGGGCGCGCGCGCCGAGCGCCTCGCCGGCGATCACCCTCACCGTAGCCAGGCCGTCGGGCGTAGAGGCGCTCGGGATGCTCGAGCTCGGGATCTCCTGGTAGCGAGGCGGCACCATCTTGTCGCGCGCGGGCAGGTTCACCCAGAGCTGGAAGCCGTGCATCCGACCACCGCGCTCATGCATGACGCGCGATGGCATCTCCGCGTGGACGACGCCGCGCCCCGCCGTCATCCACTGGACGTCGCCGGGCCCGATCCGACCGCGGTGGCCCGCCGAGTCGGCGTGCTCCGCCTCCCCCTCGAGGACGTACGTCACGGTCTCGAAGCCGCGGTGCGGGTGGTCGGGCGCGCCGATCGCCTCTCCGGGCCGGTACTCGACCGGTCCCATCTCGTCGAGCAGCAGGAACGGGTCGGCGTGCGCGAACCCTGGCGTCGGGAACGGTCGCCGCACCACGAACCCTCCCCCCTCCGTCTGCCGGTGGGAGGTGATGACCTGGACGACCTCACGGAACATCGCTGGCTCCTCTCAGCTGCTCCTCGGCGGTGGTGCCGAGCTTCTTCACGAGGGCGATCAAGCTGGCCCGCTCGCCGCTGGTCAGGCCGGACGCGGCCCGGATCATCGAGCGCTGGTGCTGCTCGAACGCGGCGGTGATCTGCCTCCGCCCCTCCTTGGTCAGCGACACCGTGCGAACCCGCCGGTCCTCGGCGTCGTGCGTCCGCGCGACCAGCCCGCGCGCCTCGAGCCGGTCCACCGCGGTCGTGATCGCGCCGCTGGTCAGCTCGATGCGCCTGCCGATCGCGTTCACCGGCTGAGGGCCCCGATGGAGCAGCAGTTCGAGGATGACGAAGTCCGAGAAGCCAAGCTCGAGCCCCTCGATGCTCTGCTTCGCGTGCCGCGCCAGCGCGCGGTGCGCCTTCATCAGGACCAGCCAGAGGTGGGTGCCCGACGTGTCGCTCACGGAACTTAGCTTAACGTCAAGATTCTTCATGTCAAGAGAGCTGCGCGTGTTCGCTTCGGGAACGAAGGGCTTCGCCCCCCGCTCGCCATCGAGAGAAGGCGGATGGGCGCGCTCGTAGCTGACCCACTTCGTCCGTTCATGGGTCGGCCCATGGGGACACTGCGCCCGAAGCGGTTCGAGGGACCTGCTCAACGAGAACACCATCCACGAGGTGGCGAGCTTCCAGGCGCAGCTGCGGTGCAGATCGCGGAGCGGATCGAGCTCATCAACAAGACTCCGACGACAAGGCCTGGCGATACGCGAACGTCGGCAACGCGCGCGTCACACCGGCTGTCACGCGGGCGATGGCCACGATGCTGGTGTCGTCACGGAGCGAGGCCTGACTTGCTCTTCACCAAGTCTCCGCGTCTTATCCCCAATCCCCACCCTGGAGTTCCCATGCTCGACCCGAATGAAGCCCTGAAGGCGCTCGACACCGAAGTAGCCACCCTGCGGTCGCGCCTCGTCGACCTGGAGAAGGCCCAGCCACGGCGACGGCTGCAGAGGGGTGCGCTCGTCGGGCTGGTCGCCCTCGCTGCCGGGACCGCCTGGGCGGCCAGCGGAAACTGCCCCAACGGTCTGCAGTATTGCTTCGTCGCCAACAGCCCCGCGACCGCCGCCGAGGTGAACTACAACTTCTCGCAGCTTCGCGAGATGAGCCCCGAATCGTGGGCCTCGCAGCCCGGCGGGGGTTCGATCCAGTCGACGCAGGGTCTCTCGACGGTGACCTCGGTGGCGGTGCCTGCGGGCAGCTACGTCGTGGCCGCGAAGCTCTACGGAATCGCCAGCCCGACGGCCGGGGCGCACAGCCTCCTCTGCTCGATCACCTCGACCCTGGGCGGCCCGAGCCTGGACTTCACGAATTCAGGGTCTGGTCCTTCGGAGTACAACAACCTGTCCCTGCTCGCGACGACCACCCTGACCGGGGCGGGCACGATCTACCTCTCGTGCCGGTCCGGCCCGGACCCCGTCGGGGCCTACTCTCTCTACGGCGTGTCGCTCGTGGCCACCCGCGTCGCCGTGCTGCACTGACGGCACGATGCGGGAAAGGATCGTCAGCCGAACCGCGGGCGAGGGCTGATGACCTCGAAGCTTCGGTCCTCCGGGCGTTCGTGAGTCCACGGAAACGCGTGGGTCGGCGCGGGGGCACGATCGAACCAGAACTTCCCGCTCTGCCCGGCGACACGCGCACAGGCCGCGAGCCACACGATGGTGTCAGCGCCTTCCTCGACGCTCCGCAAGATCGACTGGGTGATGCGATGGAAGGTCGGAATCGAAGCTTTCACCCCCGCGGTGTCGGCCCAGCCCGGGTGCATCGCGGCGAAGGTGACGAGGGGCTCCCGGTCGGCCCACAGCTCGTTCAGGATCACCTGCGCGCGCTTGCTCTGGGCGTAGGCGGCGACGCCGTCGTACTTCTTCACCTCACCACGCAGCGCCTGGACATCGAGCTTCACGGGGTACATGCCGCCCGACGACACCGTGACCACGCGCCCTCGTGACGAACGCAGCACCGGCAACACCCCTTCGGTCAGCGCAACCGGCCCGACGATGTTGGTCGCGTAGGCCAGCTCGACCCCTTCGGCCGTCGTCTGGCGCTCCGTGGGTAAGACGCCCGCGTTGTTGATCAACACGTCGAGCGGCCGGGAACCCCAGGCCTTCACGAAGCGCTCGACCTCGGCGAGCGAGGAGAGGTCGAGCTGCAGCAACTCCGTGTTTCCCTGCACCCCGGCACGCGCCGCGTTTCCCCGCTTCAGGTCGCGGCAGGCCATCACCACCGTCGCACCGAGCTTCGTGAGCGTCTTCACCGTGGCCAGCCCGAGGCCGGTGTTCGCACCCGTGACGAGCATGGTTTTACCCGAGAGATCGACCGCCAGATCCACCGGGTCGAACGCGCGCGCATGCCGGCGAAAGCCGGTGCGGTCGAAGGAGAACAAGACCGTCGCATCGAGCGCTGCGTCGAAGAGCCTCACAGGGCGAACAGATGAACACACGAATGCATCGCTGAACCAGTTGCAATCTGGCCGCGGCGAGGTGAGCACTCGCCATGAAGACTGCGCTCGTCTTTGGTGCCGCCGGTGGACTGGGTCGCGCCATCACCGCTTCGCTCCAATCAGCCGATGTACGGGTGTTGGGGGTCGCACGCGATGAAGGCTCGCTCGCGGGGCTCGTGTGCACCAGCGCCGACCTCACCGTCGAACACGAAGTCGCGGCGGCGTGCCTGTGGGCGGCACAAGAGGCCGGCTCGGTGGACCTGCTCGTCTTCGCAGCGGGGCGGATGGCCCATTCTCCGCTGGCGCAGACCTCGGCCGAAGCGCTGCATCGACTCTGGGCTGACAACCTCCTGTCGGCGCACCTGGTCAACCGCCACGCGACGCCACTGCTCGATCCGCAGGGTCACCGGGTGTTCCTGGGCGCCTACGTGGACAAGCTGAACTTCCCCCAGTTGGGCGCCTACGCAGCGGCCAAGGCAGGCCTCGATGCGTGGGTGCGGGTGCTCATTCGAGAAGAGCGGGCGCTGAAGACCACGCTGCTGCGCCTGCCCGCCGTCGACACCGCGCTGTGGACCCACGCCCCTTTTCCGCTGCCTCGCGGCGCGCTTTCTCCCTCGGCGGTGGGTGACGAGGTGGTGCGTTGCTGGCGCGAGGGGAAAGCGGGCGTGGTCGATCTCACCTGAGCGGTCCAGTTTTCATCGGCCGCCCGGAAGACGTGCCAGCACCGACTCCCAAGCGCCGCTCAGAGTGTCTGGGTGATCAGATCGAAGAAGTTCTTCTGGGTGGGAGCCACCGGGTCGATGGTCACCAGGTTGATGTCGGTGATCCACACCCGGTTGCCTTCCGTGACCGTCAGGTGTGAGCCAATCAGGGCCGAGGGCTGAAAGAGCGGGAGCTTCACGCTGGTGGGCTTGAGCGCGCCTTCGGCCAGGCTGGTGGTGTCGAGCGTGAAGTCGGCGTTGAAGCGCACGAGGTACGTGGTGATGAGGCCCGTGACGTAGAACGCGTACCCTCCGTCGGCCAGACGCGCGGCGCCCCGAATGGTGCTCAGGCCGATGTTGTTGCCGGGCAGGAGCACCTGCCGGTAGCCCCCCGCGCCGAAGCCGACGTCGGGCACCCCCGACGAAGAGAGCTTGAGGAAGCGCACCGCGAGCTGATTGTCACCGGCATCGGTGCGGAGCGAGGCGAAGCCGACCGCGAGGTATGAGCCATCGCTCTCGCGCCACAACGTGGCGCCCTGGGCGCCCGGTGAGCTGAAGTAGCCCGAGTCTCCGAACGCGAGGTCGAGTTGACCGTCAGGCAGGAGGCGCGCGCCCGACATCGAGGCGCCGCCGAAGACGACGATCTTTCCATCGGGGTCGAGCACCATCGAGCGAGTCCGTTCCTCCCGGCCCGTGCCCCAGGCCGCTCCAAAGCCCGCGTCCGGCGTCTTCGAGAAGGTCACGTCTGCGGTGCCGCTGGGCAGGTAGCGGGTGACGAAGAAGTTCGACAGCACGTCCCCCCCCACGAGGATCTTCCCGTCGGGTTGTTTCAAGATTGCGGTGCACGAGGCGGCCGAGGAGCCGAACGCATCGAGGCGAACGCCGTTGGCCATGCCTGTGTTTCCGAACGTGGTGTCGAGCGAACCGTCAGCGAGGAACTTCGCGAGCAACACCTTGAGACCCGCGCCGGGCACCACCAGCGCCTGCGCGGTGCCGCACACGTAGAGCGAAGATCCATCGACGAGCGCCGCGTAGGCCGTATCGCTCGACACCAGCGAGGACTGGTCGGCGATGTCGACGAGGGTGAAGCCCGTGCCCGCCCACGTGGTGTCGAGCGACCGATCGGGCCTGAAGCGCGCGACCAGCAGCGCCGCCGTGCCGCCGTCGGTCGTGCCGTTGCCCACCACGAAGAGATTCGAGCCACTGGGTACCACCGCGTAGCCTTGCGCTTCGACGCCGGGGAGCACCGGCACGAAGCCGCTGTCGTACGTCGAGCCGCCACCCGCGCCGCCGCCCGAGCCCCCGTCGAGCGAAGAAGGGCCCGCACAACCAGCTACCCACACCACGCACAGCGCCGCGCCGAAGAGTTTCATCGCGCCAGTCTCCAACAACGATGTGCGAGAGGCCAAGTCACAAGCGCAGTGTGGCCTCGCGGTCCACACGGGTGCGCGAGCGTGACCTGCGAGGTCACACCGCGGGCGGAGCACGCCTTCGAGTGGAAAGGCAAAATTCTGGGCGCTCAAATTCAAAGACCTGTGGCCTCCCAGACACTGCTCCCCCGTATCGTGGCCGGCATCACCGAGACGTGGCGGGCGCTGAAGATGGGCATCATCGCCGAGGGCATCGAGACGAAAGGCGAATACGAGTTCCTCGCCTCGAAGGGCATTCGGCTCTTCCAGGGCTACTTCTTCGCGCGCCCCGGGTTTCGTTCACTGCCGCCCATCTCGGAGGCAGGTCTTCAGGCGTTGCTGGGCTGAGTCGGCTCGAGCCGCGCGGCGAAGGGCATCAAGTCGAGCCGTGCCTGCAGCGCCCGCCCCATCGAGTACACGCCGCCCAGCTTGCGATGAAGGAACAGCAACTGCGCCGGCGGTGGCGAGCAGGTCAGCGCGCGGTAGTACGCCTTGAGGCGCTCACCGGCCTCGTCGACGAAACGTTTGTCGCGAAAGTCGATCGGCTGAAACGCAGGCTGAAACACGCGGAGCACCGTCTCGAGCAGCGCGTGCAAGGCGTCACGGCCCGCCTGGGGCTCGTCGGGTGAGATGAGGTTCAGCTCGAGCGCCGCTGCGTAGGCACCCGGCCTGTCGCCACGAAGGGTCGCGGTGAGCAGCGCGCGGTACTGCTCCCGAAACGGGGGCGGGTATTCACGCGTGGCGCCGAAGTCGAGCAGCACCACCGCGCCTTCCTCGGGGCGGAACAAAAAGTTGGCGAAGTTCGCGTCGGTCTGCACCAGGCCCCAGTCGAAGAACTCCCGGAAGTAGAGATCGAGCACCTGGGTGGCGACGCGGTGCCGTTGCGCTGCCGCTGGCACGGTGCCCATGAAGCCGTCGAGCGTGAGGCCCTCTTCGAACGAGAGCGCCAGCACGCGCCGGGTCGACAGCTCACGAAACACCTCGGGCACGCGCAGCCCGGGCACCTGGTGCGCCAGCGCGCGGTACCGCTCGAGCGCACCAGCCTCGTGCAGGTAGTCGGTCTCGAGCTGCAACACCTCGCGCAACTCGGTGAACACCGCGCTCACGTCGAACTGCTTCGATTGCACGGTGAGAAACAGTCGCGCGATGCGCTCGAGCAGCGCGAGGTCGCTGTCGATGGTCTCGGCGATGCCGCGAAACTGCACCTTGAGCACCACGTCGCGCACCACGCCGTCAGGCGCACGCCACGTCGCGCGGTGCACCTGGCCGATGCTCGCGCTGGCCAACGGCACGCGGGAGATCTCGAGCTGGGCGAGCCGCTCGGCCCCCAGCTCGTCGCGCAGGATCGACTCGACCTCTTCGAAGTCGACCGTCGCCCCCGAGGCCTGCAACTGGCTGAGCACCTCGATGACCTCGGGCGGCAAGACGTCGCGCAGCTCCATGCTCAAGAGCTGCCCGGCTTTCATCGAGGCGCCCTTGAGCTGACCCAGGCTCTCGACGATCGCCTTCGCCTGCTCGACCTGAACCTTGACCGCGCGCGCCTGCCGCACCAGCTCATCGCCGCGGTCCACCGCACGCGAGACGCGGCCCTGGAGCTCCTTCTTCGCGAGGTCCGCGGCGAGCGAGATGAGACGGGAAGAGCGGCTCCAGACGGAGCGCGGGGGTGCTTGCTTCGACATCGGGAGCGCTGAGTAACGAGGCGTGCCAAGCTTCGCCATCGTGACGAAAGCCGCAGGCGTGGTGAAGGGACTCAGCGCGCTCGGGGAGGACGGTTCAGCGTCACTTCACCGTGAACCGCGGCAGATTCCCGAGCAGCGGGGGGGGGCCGTCGCTTCTCGAGCTCCGCGCCCTGTCTGCCGATCAACAGGCCCGGCCGAGCCGTTGCGACGACGAGCTTCGCGACCAGCGCGCGGGGGTACTCCTGCCGAATGAAGTCGAAGAGTGCGTTCCTGGCGCGCTTCAGAGTTCTTCGACGAACTGCATCGCCGACGGGTCGGCCTGACCGCCCGCGCTGTCGCTGACCACCAACTGCGGCACCACCACGTTGACGCCGGCGGTGGCGTCCCAGAGATCGGTGTTGGCGAACTGCACCGAGTACACGGGGCGCGCGGCCAGCACCGGGTCGGCGTCGGGCAACGCGAGCGACAGGCGGTAGTTGCCCACCGGCAAGTTCGCCGGAAGACGCAGCTTCACGTCGACGGTCTGCAGACCCGGCTCCCAGCGGCGCACGTCGATGCTCGAGAGCGTGGCGGTTCGTCTGAGGGCGCCCTGCTCCAACACCACCTGGAGCGGCCGGGCGTTGAACGGCGCGCCGTAGCCGTCGTTGCGCAGGGTCCACCGCAGGTGCAGCAATCCACCGGGCCGAACCGCGCTCGAGTGCGCGAGTTGCTGCAAGACGAAGCGATAGCCGAGGCGATCCTCGACCTCCTTCATGCAGCCGCCAGCGGTCCACGAGCCAAGAACACCGAGGTGGTACTCGGAGTTGAGGAAGCGGAAGTGCAACCGGGCCATCTCCGCGGTGGCGCTGGCGCACTCAGAGCGCGGCGCGAACACAGCGCAGGTCTCGCCACCGACCGGGGTGAAGCGGCCTCCCGCGGCCACGAAGTCTTTCCAGGTCTCCACGGGTGATTGGTACGTGCCGTAGTCGCTGTTGTTGGCCAGGAAGCAGTCGTTGTGGTGGCCCGTGCGGGCGGCGTTCGTTCCGCTGAAGGCTTGCGTGGGGCTCAGCGCACCGCCCGGAAAAATGTCGTCGACGAAGTGCGGAGTGCGCACCTGCACCATGCGCGAAGCGGGCAGCGCCGCGAGAATGCCTTGCAGGATGGCCGTTCGGTCAGCGGTGTTGTCGAGGCCGTTCGACGAAGAGTGCCACTCACCCCACGCGCCGATGAACCCGGCCTGCATGGCGGCGATGACGTCGGCGTTGGCCTGCAAAATGGGCTGAAGCTGGGTGAGGTGAGCGAGCACCTGCGCGCGGCTCGCGTCGGCCGCGCCGATCGGCCCTTCGTTGTACTGAAAACGAAGGATGACCTTGATGCCGGCCGTTCGCACGCGGCCCAGGCCTGCGCTGACCGCGGCGAGTGTCGGCGCGTCGATGGGCGTGGTGCGGAAGGCATCGAGACGAACTCCGGCGAGCGCGAGCGTTCTGCCCGCGGCGCGCGTCGAGCTGAAGGTGCTGCTGCCGATGAGGTTGATGGTGTCGTAGAAGCCGCGCTCGGGGTTGAGCAGACCCGCGTCGCTCGCTGTGAAGGTGACCGTGAGCAGAGAGGGCTCAGCGCCCGCGTCGATCGGGGCGCCAGCGTCGGTGCCCGCATCGCCGTCGTTGCCCGCATCGGTCTGAGCGCCCGCGTCACTGCCCGCGTCAGCCAGGATGCCAGCGTCCACATCGACGCCGGCGTCTGCGTCGAGCCCACCATCGTTGAGGTCGCCGATCGCGCCTGACGAACAGGAAGCAGTGACCGCGAGCAAGAGCACAGCAACGACCTGCCGCGAGGCGTGCATCATGTGGAACGGCTCCTTCGAAGACGAACGAACAACGACAATGCCCCCAGCGCCCACCAGGGTGACACCGATGCGCAGCCGCAGCCAACTGCCAACGTCAGGGGCGTCGCAGGCGCACCGAGCCCAGCGTCCGTCGAACCTGCGTCGCGTTCGCCCGCATCCATTTCGCCCGCGTCCGTTTCGCCCGCGTCCGTTTCGCCAGCGTCCATTTCGCCGGCGTCAGGCGCTCCTGCGTCGCCGGGGCCCGCGTCAGGCGATCCCGCATCTGGAGAGGGAGAGACGAGTGGCCGTACCAGGCTACCGGCGATGAGATCGCGATGGCTGACCTCGATGCTCACCGGGCTGTTGACGGCCGGCCGAACATAGAACCGCACCTGCGTCTGGCCGCTGAGCAACGAGGGCGAAGAAAAGGCAGCCGTGCATGCGGGGTCAGCGAAGGGCTGGGCCTGGAGGATGCTCGACGACAACGTCACGTCGTACGGCAGCGACTGGGGTCTGCCCTCTGAGTCGACGAAGCCCACGTCGACCGCCGTGCACTGGCCGCGGATGAACTCGGTGACGCCCGCGTCGACCCAGAGGCGGCTGGCCTGGAGCCGGTCCGCCACCCGGACATCGTCGAAGTCGAGCACGCCCATGAAGAGGCGATCGCCGGAATAGGGTTGGCCCACCGCCGCGTTGAGGACTCCGGCGTCGCGCAGGTCGAGGCCCGTCTGCTGGGCGACGAGCGCACCATTGGCGTGCAGCAGGCGCTCGCCGAACTGCGTTCCCATTCCCCGCACGGTGCACTCGAGCAACGCCATCGTGCCCGCATCGAGAAACGCAGTCGCCGGCACCGTCTGGAACACGCCCTGGCTGTCTGCACCATCGAGCAGCAGCTGCCGGGTGCCGAAGTCGATGCCCACGTCACACAGCGTGCGACCGTCGGGAAGATTCGAGAGCAGTTGCCCCAGCGTCGCTGACCCCAGGCCATTGCTGCTGCTGACGCGCACCCAGAACCGAAGCGACGCCGTCTGCGGCAGCGGCAGGGCTGGGCTGTACAACGCGGTCATGTCGCCCGCGCCCATCAGCGACGACTGATCGTCGACCCGCAGCCCCGCGTTGCCCCGGTTGGCGGCCGACGCAGAGCGCGTGAGCGTGACGTTCGAATAGGGGTCGAGGTTCGCCCAGGGCCCGGGCGGCGCCTCGGCCAGGAGCCGGTTGGGCCCCTCGAAGTCGTCGACCAGCACCTCACCTGCGGCGGCGGCCACACCAGCACACAGCATCGTCACGAGAGGCCACCGCACGTCTTCGTATCGCAGGGTTGGCGGGCCTCCGCGAGCCCTTCGAGGCATTGACGTCTAGCGCCGCAGGTCGGGGAAGTCGGCCGCGACGAAGCCGCCTGAGCCATCGGTGATGAACACGCCTTCACGGGTGAAGACGAGAACTCCGGGCCCGACCACTTCGAAATCTTCGATGGGGGCGTCGTTGGGTGCGCGCAAAGGCCGCTGCGTCGCGTTCTGCGTGAAGGTCGGCGCCCCCTGCTGATTCGAGCCGCTGGTGCTGCTCACGCTGCTGGCCCACAACGCGCCGTCAGCGAAGAGGGCGAGGCCCGTGCGGCTCGTGCTCAAGGTGCTCGCGTTCATCTGGAAGGCGACGCGCGGGGTGCTGGCGATCTTCTTCGCCTCGAAGTCGTGCACCAACAAGCCGTTGTACAAGACCTGACCGTCGGGCGATTGCGCGAACCCCGCTGACGTGACGTCCTTCACGCCGGCAGCGAAGAGTGTCGTGGTCAGCGTCGGCGCGGGCACGGGCGGCGGCGAGATGTATTCGACGAGGTCCTGCAGCAGGACGGTGCCATCGGTCTTCAAGAAGTACCGGTTGGTGCGGCTGTACTGAGCGCCGCCACCGACGAACTGGGAGAAGCCCGAGACCCGCATCGCAACCACGTCGCTCACGTCGGCGAGCGCTTCGCCCTTGACGACGTCGATCACCCGGCCGTCGTCGAGCAGCGCCAGGGCCGGCCCGTAGTCGGTGTTCACGTCGACGACGCCCTCCCGCACCAGCACGGGCGCGGGTGAATTCAGCCACGAGTACAGCCGGCCGTCGTTCGTCACCGCGTAGCCTGCTGCGATCGTCTTGATGTCGCTCAAGCCCGTGACCGGCGTCGTGACGCCCCCGGAGCGCTGCATCACCGTGCCGTCGTTCTTCACCCAGGCCACGAAGTCGAGCACGTCGCCGTAGCCGGCGATTGATCTCCGCTGCCCCAGGCCGCGCACCAGGCTCAAGGTGGGCGCAGGCTTCACGTTCACCTGCAGCGTGGCGGAGCCCTGCTTCGACTTGACGGTGATGAGCGTCGAGCCGAGGGGCGCCGTGACCGCTGCGCGCACCGACAGCACGCCCCGAATGTTTCGCGGGTTGGGAGGGGTCAACCCCAGAAAGACGGTCAACCCCGTCTCGTCGGCGACGGGCTCGAGCGAGAGCAGCGGCGTTTCCAGCGCCTCGGGGTCGGGCTGGGCGGTCGACACGATGCCCATGCTGCCCCTTCCTCCAGCCACCAGCTCGAGCGACGTGGTGGTGAAGTAGGAATCAGAGCAAGCGCTCAGCGCGAGGAGCAGCGTAGCGAATCGGGTCTTCATGGCTGGCCTCCCAGGCGCAGTCGCCACAGCCCATACGAGAAGCTGTTGCCGGTGCCAGCGCAGCCCGACTCGCAGCCCGCCCAGATGATGGTCCCGTCAGAGACGAACCCGCCGCCGTAGTTGCTCAGCCGCACCGGGCCGCCCAGCGTGCCATCACCGTCTTCGACAGCAGAAGCGGCCCGTACCCACGACCGGCCTCCTTTGCCGATGGAGACGACGTCACCCGTCGAGTAGGCCGCGTCGTCCGGCAGGAATTGTGGATCGTTCGACACGGTGCCGTACCACCTCTCATCGCGCCCGAAGCCGAGCACCGTGAGCACCGGGCTCTCTGCGATCTCGAGCCAGGGCTCGAGTTCTCCGCCGGGCCCGACCCGCTGAATCCGAAACGGGTTGAGCACCGTCTTGACGCCGCCCATGCCGTCGGCGACGCGCATCGAACCTGCGGGGGTGACGAGGTAGCGATTGCCTTTGAAGTCGAAGTCGAGCGCCGCGGGGTGAGGCAGCTCGACGAGTTGAGTGCCTTCGAGCCGCAGCAGCCGGCTCGCCTGAGATGCGACGCGGCCGATGGCGTACACGTTGCCTTGAAAATCCGACTTCAGCTCTTCGAAGAGGGTCGGGTCGAGGTCGAGCGGTACGAAGCCTTCGGTGCCGGCGACCCGCACCGACCAGGCCTTTTTCCCTCCCGGTGGGATCGCGAAGAACGTGGTCTGCGCGTAGAGGTGGCCGAGCCGGTCTTCGGCGACGAACTCGAGATCGAGCTCGCGGCTCCCTGCGAGGAGCTGCCATTCGGTGCCCTGGGGTTCCTTGCGGTAGATGCCGTAGGTGCTGGCGTACTCCCGACCACTGATCGCCACGCGGAGTTTCGCCCCCGCACCGGGGAGTTCGACGCGCTTCCACTGGTAGGTGGCCTCGTCGAAGCGCAGCTCGCCGCCCACCGTGGAGGCCAGCGGGGCGCCCTGCCCGTCGATGCCCTGGAACGAACCGAAGTCACTGAAAACCGCGTAGCGCTGCCACGACCAACCCGAAGCACCGCAGGAGGTGAACGCCAGCACGGCCAACAGCGCGGTTCGCATCGAGCCCCTCTAGCGCCGGAGCCACAACCTCGCTTGGGTATTCGAAGGCGCCATCGCGGTCATCGGAAGCGTCGATGCGCCACGAGACGTATTGAAGCTCTCGCGCGGTCTGCCCCTCCCTGAGCAGCTGAAGACACAAACCAAGAGCGCAGAAGTGAGCATCGGCGGGCAAAGCTACCCGCTCACGGGGGCCAGGAGGGGTGAACGTTGGTCAGCGGGAGAGAATGAACAGCGGGCTCCTCCTTGATCAGTAAGCTCCCCCCATGCCAGTCGCCTTCCCGCTCGTCCTGCAGTTGGTGGCCGCCACCGCCTCCCCCGAAGTGCCCCGGTTGCTGGTGCAGCAGTTCACCGTACGAGGGGTCGACGCGGCCACCGCCGAATCGATCTCCGACGGCGTGGGTCCGGAGATCGATCGCCGCGGCTACTTCCGCAGCCTCACCTCGAAAGACGTGCAGACGATTCTCGGGCTCGAGCGGCAGAAGCAGCTGATGGGGTGCGCGGAAGCCTCGAGCTGCCTGACCGAGCTCGCCGGTGCGATGGGCGCGCCGTACCTGCTCAGCGGAACCATCAGCCAGATCGGCCCGTCCCTGCAGCTGTCGATGCAGATGATCGACGTGTCGAAATCGCAGGTGGTGGCCCGCTCGATTCGCATCGCGCGTGACGCGGAGACGCTGCGCCAGTTGCTGCCCTGGGCGCTGGCTGAAGCGACCGCCACGCCACCTCCGCCGCGCCCCTCCAAAGTGCCCGGCTTCGCCTTCATCGGCGCCGGAAGCGCAGCGGCCGCGGTCGGTCTGGCGCTGGGCGCCTCGGCCCTGATTCAGGAGCAGCAGTTCCGTCACGACCTCGAGTCGGGTGAACGCACCTCGGGGTTGCTGGAGAACCCCGCCTACTACCAGCAGAAGGGAGACGAGCTCGCGGTGCAGAAGAGCATCGGTCTGGCGGCCCTCTGCGGCGGTGCGGCGTTGATCGGCGTGGGCATCTACCTGCTGCCCTCGGGGCCTGCGAGCGGTGAGGTCTCGGTGGCGATGATGTTCACCGGCTCGGGTGTCGCGTTCGCGGGGAGCTTCTAATGAAGACCACGCTGCGACTGTTCGGCTTGCTGGCGCTTTCGTTGAGCGGCTGCACCAACAGCCTCGTCGACGAGGTGCCCCGGCTCTACGCGTGTGATCGCCTCGAAGGGCTCAACGCCTGCCCCGGAGGGTGGCGCTGTGGGCTCTCCGGCTACTGCCTGAACCCTGGTCAGGCGTTGCCGTATGCCTGCGAGAGCTCGGCTGACTGCTCGACCACCTGGCACTGTGGGACGGAGCGCGTCTGTTACGACCGCGCTGCCGCTCAGGATCGTTCGTGCAGGACGGCTGCGGAAGCGATCCCCGATGCGGGTGACTGCGCGCCGGGGTGGCGCTGCGGCCGCGAGGTGCGCGGTCAGGTCTGTCACCCGCTCGACGCGGGCGCGGCGTACCTGTGCGTGAGCGACTCCGATTGCGAAGCGACGTGGCGGTGCGGCCCCGAAGGTGCGTGCGTCGACGTGGCAGCGCAGGGTCTCCAGGCCGGTTCGGTCACCTTCACCCTGGCGAAGGTGAGCCCGTTGTTGCCCTCCGAAGTCGAGCTTCTCCAGGTGAGCGTCACGCGCGCAGACCTCAGCAACAGCTTTCCCAACAACCGGATGACCTTCACCGCCGACGGCGGGCTCTTCGTGGTGACGAACACCGCGGCGCACCCGGGGCCCACGTTTTCTTCCTCGCGCGAGTCGACGCCTCTGATCCGGCCGCCCCACGCGCTCGTGGAGTTCTCGAACCACCTGCTCGTGTCCGACTCGAGCGGCATCGTGGACTACCGCGATGCGCTCGACGGCGGCGCGGCCTTGCTGGTCTTCCCTGGGCTGGCGAACGCCGAGTTCCGCTACGCCGTGGGGGACAGCTCCGCTTTTCCGCAGGAAGAGCTGGCCGCTTTCTCAGGCACCACGGTCGGGTTGTGTGGTCGTGACAGCATGTCGATCACGCAATGCGATCCGTCTGTCTTTCAGGTCACCACGCTGAGCGCGACGGTCACCGACGTCGCCTTCGTCGATGCCGACAACCTCGGGCGGCGCTCGGCGCTGGCTGCGACCACGGCTGGCCCCTGGTTCGCTCCGCGCCAAGGCTCCTCGTACCTCGCGCTCGACGGAGGCCTGGTCGCCGCGCCCGTCTGGCGCCGCATGGCGCTGCCCGGTTTGAGCGATGCGTGCTCGGCCACCCCCACGCCCCTCGATCGGCTCTCGTACGAAAGCGACAAGCGCCTGCTCACCGCGATCACCGATCAGGATCGCCGCCTGTCCGTCTTCAAGCGTCCGTACACCGAGCCGAACAAGGCCCCGTGTGACTCGCTTGCTTTCGACCCCGAGTACGGTCCGTGTACGGCGTGCGGCCCGGGCGAAGTGTTGCTGAAGACCGGCATCGAGTCGCTCAACACCTTGAACTCGGCGGTGCTGGCGCTGTGTCAGCGCACGGCTGCCGATGGAGGCGCGAGCGTGGTGGGCTACCGGCACCTCTCATTCGATGGCGGTTGCAGCCTCGACCCAGTGAGCTTGCCGCTGAGCGTGAGCCGCGGCTACCAGGTCTCCGCGCAGACAGAGGGACTGCAGGGTCTCGACGAGGTCGGCATTCCCCGAAGGTGCCCGCTGCCCGGCTGCGAGACCATGCTCTCTGCCACTGCACCCGATCGGGTCGCAGGCGGGCCGGGGCTGCTCGGCACCTACAACGACGACGTCATCGACGAGTCCGCCCAGTTCCGGACGCCGCCGAGCGGCTTGTCGAGCCCGCTCGGAATGCGACTCGCCAACTTCTCGAACCTCTACATCGCCGGCAGCGTGACGGAGAACCCGGACTGGATGATCAGCTCGACGGGCCGGCAAGGCACCCAGGGCGGCCAAACGCTCGCCGTGCAGCCGATGCTCCGAAAGCTGAGCAGCATGCCCGGCGATCCGGTTCTGCCGCACGCCGTCTTCGCGCGTTCCGACGATCTGCTTCCTTCGTCCGTAGGCGGCATGCTGATCGACGCCAGCGGCACCAGGGCGTTCTCGACGATCGCCACCGATGCAGAGGGCTTGCCCTGGCTCATCGTGGGCGCAGGTGATCGCATCTGGGCCACCGACTCCCGGCTGCTGGCCAGCGACGCGGGCGTTCCCAGCATCGGCATCAAGGCGGTGCCCCTGCCGTCTGCCGACATTCAGTCGCTCGCCTTCGCCGCGTTCGATCGGGGTGACGCGGGCACCGGGCCCCTGCTCGATGGCTACACCGTGGAGCAGCAACGCCTCTTCCGCGTGGTGGTGCACAGCCCCACCCTTTGGCTCACCGACGAGCTGCGGCTGGGTGAGACGACCGCCGTCGCCGTCGCCGTGTGGATGGAAGGGAAACGCGGCCGGGTGGGAACGTCGGATGGCCGCGTGTTCGGCCTGCCCGTGCCAGTGCCCATCTCGCCCCCCATACCCGAAGCGCCGCTGCCGACGGTGCTCAACTACGGCTCGTTGTGCGGGCAGGCCTTCGCGCTGAGCGCGAGCGCGCTGTACCAGCTCTCACTCGAGACGCCGCCGCTGGGCACCTGGAAGCGCGTCTCGCTCGAGGCCGCCTCCCCCGGGCTCGATGGCTTCGGTGCGCACTGGGCCGCGGCGATGCACAAGGCGCGGGTGGGCAACACCGAACATCTCTATCTGTTCAGTCAGACGGGGCTGGCAATCGAGCTGGTGGCCACCTGCCCCTGAGGACTGAGGATCGACCTGGCGGCCAGCAGGATGGGATCTTGCGAACGGGTTGCGGCATGGGCGAACAACACCCGCACGGATTCTTTTGATTCGAGGAGCAGCTCGACCTCACCCTGGGCCTGCGCCTGCTTCGCGGTGTCCGCATGTGACCACGCTCTTGCCGGCGTTGAAGAGCGGCGTGGGCGTCTTCCACGAGGCGATGCCCGCGCCCAGGGCCTCTGACTGGCGGCGCTTTGGCGATGCTCTGGTGCATCCACTGGCCGTGAGCCAGATGGCCGATCCACCGGCCCAGGAAGGCGAAGTTCAGCGAAGGGATGCCGAGCTGTCTGAGCAAGAGCGCCCAGACATCCATCACCATCGTCGCGCCGATACCAATCAGCAGGGCCCGCACCACGAACTCGAGTTTTTCGTTCATGGGAAAGACGGTGACGCCCGGGCGCGCGGCGATCCAATCGTCGTCCTGGAGGTCAGACCTCAGGAAGTCTGAACGGGCACCCCGCGAGAGACGAGCGCGATGCCGAGGGCGATCAACACGATCCCCAGCGCCTGCGGCAGCCCCAGCCGTTCCCGCAACACGGCGATGCCCAGCACCGAGGTGAGCAGAATCGAGCCCCCCATGATGATCGGCGTGGCCAACGAAGCGGGTGCACCGCGCGCGAACACGAGGAAGGTGAGGATCTCGGCCAGGCCGACCGCGATGCCCGCGAGCACCGCGTACAGGACGCCGGTGCGGGTGACCTCGAGCGTGCGGCCGCCCACCTTCAACATGACCGCGTACGTCGCGCCCAGAATCGCCGCGACGACCTGCAGCACCACGGCGCCGAGCACGTGATCGATCTTGCCGGCGCCGAGCTTGATGAAGATGTTGTACGCGCCGAAGGCAATCGCGGTCGCCAGCGCCAGCCCGATCCAGTTCATCGGGCCCGTATATCCGGGCTCAGGCCAGGAAGGCGTCGAGCTGCAGGGTCCGCCCGCGCAGCTGCAGCCGTTTGAGCGCCTTCGATTCGATCTGCCGATTGCGCTCGCGGGTGCGCGGCCGAGCTTCTGGGCCAGCCGGTTGGAGACCCGCCAAAAGTGGAGCACCTGCTCGTTGAGGTGCACCGGCACACGCACCGTGCGGCCGTGATCGGCGATGGCGCTGGTGATGGCCTGGCGGATCCACCAGCGGGCGCAGGTGGAGAAGCGATAGCCGCGCCGGTGATCGAACCTCTCGACCGCGCGCATCAACCCGATCGAGCCTTCTTGGAGCAGGTCGCTCTTGTCGAGGCCGCGATGGGCGTACTTGCTGGCGAGCGCGTGCACGAGACCGAGGTGCGCCCTGACCATTCTCGACGGCCCCTCACTCGCCGGGCATCGCAATGCGATCTTCGCTGTCGCCGGGGATCAAGGCGAAGCGGCGGTCTTTCCAATCGTCCTTCGCCTGCGCGAGGCGCTCTTTGCGGCTCGACACGAAGTTCCACCACATGAAGCGGGGCCCCTCGAGCGGCTCGCCTCCGAAGACCGCCACCCGGCTCTTCGTGAAGGCGGTCATGAACCCCGACGCCCCCGGGGTCAACACCGCGACCTCGCCCGCAGTGAACGAAGCGCCGTCGACGCCCACTTCACCTTCCACCACGTAGAAACCCCGCTCCGGGTATTGCGCGGGCAACTCCAACGCCGCGCCGGGCAGGAGCTCGGCCATCGCGTACACCGTCGGAGAGGCCAGCTTCACCGGCGAGCGCGAGCCCAGCCAGTCACCCAGCACCACGCGCAGCCCCACGCCCTCGTCGAAGGAGAAAGGCAACGCAGCTTTGCTTACGTGTTGAAACGAAGGCGCTGACTCCTCGAGTTCGGCGGGCAGCGCCACCCAGACCTGCAGGCCGTGCATCACGCCCTGCTTGCCCACGTGGCTCTTCGGAGTGCGTTCGCTGTGCACGATGCCGCTGCCGGCCGACATCCAGTTCACGTCTCCGGGCGTGATGACCTGCTCCGTGCCCAGGCTGTCGCGATGCAACGTCTCGCCTTCGAACAGATACGTCACCGTCGCGAGCCCGATGTGCGGGTGTGGCCCGACGCCACCACCCGCGAGGCCCACCGCGGTGTGCGGGCCCATGTGATCGATGAAGCAGAAAGGCCCCACCAGCCGCCGCTCGCGTTGAGGCAGCGCCCGCCGCACGGGAAAGTCAGCCACCTGCGCCGGCTTGGCGGTGAGCCTGAGCGAAATGAGACCCATCGTGTTCCCCCTCAGGCCTGAAGCAGCTTGAAGCCGATCTGCGTTCCCCGGCCGAGAACGTAGCCGAACTGGATCGCGCCGCTGGTGGTGAAGCCGACCGCCAGGGTCATGCCGGCGTCGATCGCGTTGGTGACGTCGACGACGATCTTACCTGCGAGCAACGCGCCGACGTCTTTCACCAGCTCATGGGCCAATGCGTTGCCGACATTTCCCGCGCCGATGATTCCGGTCGTCTCCATGGCTCGCCTCCTGGTGATGCAAGAACTGGTAGCCACCACCCACCGCGCGCGCCTCGCCCAAAAATGCCGTCAGGAGCTTTTCGGGCGCTTCGTCAGCCCCAGTGGAAAGGGCACGGGCCTCCAAAACCCGCCGCTGAAGGTTCGACTCCTTCCTGCCGTGCACGCCTCAGTAGCTCAGTTGGCAGTAGCGCCGGTTTCGTAAACCGGAGGTCGTCGGTTCAATCCCGACCTGGGGCTCTTCAAGTTCACATGCGGGTGTCGCCAAGAGGAAAGGCATCAGTCTTCCAAACTGACACGCGCGGGTTCGATCCCCGCCATCCGCTCATTGGGGCGTAGCTCAACTGGCAGAGCCACCGCCTTTGAAGCGGTTGGTTGAAGGTTCGAGCCCTTCCGCCCCAGCACGCACCACACAAGGTCCACTGGCCCTCATGGCGAAGGCACCGCTCTGCAAAAGCGGTCAGCTCGGTTCGATCCCGAGGTGGACCTCATCAGGGCGCAGCGAAGGCGCTGAACGTGCTCTAGTCAGGGCCCCCACCGTTCCCTGAGGGTTTCGATGACGCGCTCTGCCTCGCCACGTTCCCTGCTTGCATTGTGTCTGGGTGTGTTCTCCGCCTGCCCCCCCGCGAAGACCGAGACCACCTGGTTCGACGTGACGGTGAAGCACCCCGCTTCGCTTGCATCGGTCTGCGTGAAGGTGACCGTCACGGGCGGCGGCATCATCCAAGAGAGCGCACCGCTTCCGGCCTCGGGGGCTGATGACCTCAACGTGCTCATCTACCAGGAGAACCTGCCGGTGAGCGTGACGCTCAAGGCCATCGGGTACTCCGATGCCGAGTGCACCACGCCCAGCTTTCCTTCGGAAGAGTCGGCCATCGAGCGCGCCGGTTTCGCCACCCCGCCCGCGAAGATCACCTTGCTGCTCGTGCGCGCGCAGACGATCGACACCGACGGTGACGGCTTTTCTCCGCCGGTCGATTGCAACGACTCGAACCCCGGCGTGAAGCCCGGCGTGCCCGAACGGTGCGACGATCAGATCGACAACGACTGCAACGCGAGCATCGATTGCGCGGAGACGAGCTGTGACCTCGACGCGTGTGGAACGGGCGCGGTCTGCATGAACACGAAGTGTGCTGAGAGCGCGTGCGGAGATCGCATCGACGGCGATCGCGATGGCACCACGGATTGCGCCGACACCGACTGCGCTGACAAGGCGTGCGGAGCGGGCGTTGCGGGGGCAGGCGCGCAGTGCGTCGGCACCACCTGCCGGGAGCAGCGGCATCGACGACGAGCAAGATGGGCAGGCCGATTGTGGCGACGCCGATTGTCTGGGCGCGACGTGCGGCACGGGAGGCACCTGCGCGGCCTCGCCCGATGGCGGCGCCCCTTCGAGTTGCCGCGAGCCGAACGAGACGCTCTGCGGTGATGGCGCCGACAACGACGCCGACGGCATGACGGACTGCGCCGACTCGGATTGCCAGGCCAGAGCCTGCAACGACGGCAGCCTGTGCACCACGGGCGAGACCTGCACGGGAACGACCTGCGGCGGCGGCACGGCGACGGTGTGCAACACGCCTTCGACCACCTGCTTCGCGGCGGTCGGCACCTGCGCGGCGGCGACAGGTCAGTGCACCTACGCGGCGCTCCCGAACACCACGGCGTGTTCGGATGGTGACGCGTGCACCACGAGCGATCTCTGCGACGGCAACGGTGCGTGCGCAGGAACCGGGGTGGTCTGCGGCGCGCCTCCGGGTGCCTGTTTCGCGGCGGGCGTCTGCCAGGCGGGCACGGGCACCTGCAGCTTCGCGGTGATGACGGGCTCTTCCTGCAGCGATACCAACAACTGCACCCTGGCTGATGCGTGCGCGGCCGACGGTGGCTGCGTGCCTGGAGCACCCGTCACGTGCACGCCCGCGGCCTGCATGGTCTTCACGCCGAACGACTGCGAAGTGAACGGAACGTGCCGCTTCACGCCTGCCAGCAATACGACCGCGTGCGACGGTGGCACCTGCAACGGCACCGGTACGTGCATCACCTCGCCCTTCGACGCAGGCGTGGACGCGGGAGTCGACGCAGGCGTGGACGCAGGTGTCGATGCCGGAGTGACTTGCGGTGGACCCGGCCAGGCATGCTGCGCGGCGAACGCCTGCACCGGTGGCGGCTGCTGTGCGAGTGGAACCTGTGTTGCTTCGGGCCAGGCGAACCCGGCGTCGGCGACCTCGGTGTGTTTCGGCGGGAGCCTGGTGGCCTGCGGAACCAACGGCGCGCCCTGCTGCGCGAACAACGGCTGCGGCGGTTCGGCCAACGCCTGCTGCGTGCACTCCATCTGCGTCACGGACGGAATGACTTGCGGAAGCGCCTCGCTGGGCGTGTGCAGCAGACGCGGCTGTCTCAACGATTCCTGCGGCGACAACGGGCAGACGTGCTGTGGCGGTGACCCGAACAACAACTCCGGCGCGGCCGATTTCTGCACCATCGCCGGGCGGAGCTGCGCGGCTTCGAACTCGCAATGCACCACCTGTGGCGGTGCGGGTCAGCCCTGCTGCGACGGCAACGTGTGCACCGGCGGTGGCTGTTGCAACCGAGCCACCTCGACCTGTACCGCGGCGGCAGCGGCGTGCCCGAGCTCGCTGGGCACGTGCACCAACGGCGGCTGCAGTGGCGGCACGTGTGGCCGCCTCGGCCAGCCGCCCTGCGCCAGCGGCGTGGCGTGCACGGGCCCGTATGCGGTGGCTCCGTCTGATGGCGGTGTCTGCACGGCGTGTGGCGGGCTCGGTCAGACGTGTTGCCCCGCGGTCAGCGGCGGCTGGTGCGGCGCTCCGTTCGCGTGCGGCAACGCCAATGTCTGTCAGCGCTGCGGCGGCGCGGGAGAAATGTGCTGCCCCGGCGCGACCTGTGGCTCGACGCGGGTGTGCTCGGCCGCCAACGTCTGCAACTAGAAGCCTCGGAAGAACTCGCGAAGGCGCTGGTTGGTGCGGTTCACGTCGAACCCTTCGGGGTCGAAGAAGCCGCCCACCCAGCTCACCAGCTCGTCGTCGTCATCATTGAGCAGGGCCGAGAGCAGCCGCTCGTAGCCCAAGGGCCCGCCACAATCTTCCGGAGGGCAGGCCCGCGCACCGCCGATGCACACCGGGTAGGCGAACCGATCATCGATGGGGAGCTTCTTCTCGACGCGCACCTGGTGCATCCAGTCGTCGCCGAAGTCGTAGTGGTACGAGAAGCGATCCCCCACGCCCACCAGCTCGTCAAGGCACACAGCCCGTTCATCTTCGAAGTCAGTGCCTTCGTCGATGTCGGGATTCGCGAAGGTGCGTTTGTCGAATACGAGCAGGTGGAGATGCGAGTTGTTCCACCCCATGGCCTCATTCAGCGTGAAGTGGATCGCATCGAGCCGGGCATCGGATCGCACCAGCACGCGGCGCCAAACCGGAGCCTCCATGTCCTTCAAGGCGATGTGGAGCTGGTAGATGCACGGCTTGGGTTTACGAACGCGTCGGGCCATGAGCCGGAGCGTATGCGTTTGATGGAAGGACTCTCTGCTTCGCTTTGTTTGACCTGCGAGGAAAGCCGCTCCTAACTTGTCCCCCTGCATCCCATGACCATGCTGCCTGTCCTCCTGCTGACCCTCGCCGGCGCCGAAGTGCCGATGCCCCCACCCCCACCGGGGATGGTGTTGCTCGCGCAAGCCACCGTCACCGTCGACGGCGATGCCGGCGTGGCCTCGAGCGATGCGGGGGTCGAGCCACTTCCCGTGGCCGCCCAACCGCGTGAAGAACAAGACGGAGACCCCGAACCCGACGCCGAGCTCGAGGCCATGCGGGCGCTCGAAGAGGTCACCATCGATCCCAGGGCGCGTTCTGGCGCCTCGATTCGCGCGACGCTGGGGCAGCTGGGCTACGGCACGCTGATCCGCGATCGGCTGGAGAAGGCGCTCGAGGCCTCCGAGCTGTCGGGCGAAGAGTTGGCCTTCGAGCTCGATCCCATCACCGACGTCGAGCGCTTCGACGTGCTCAAGGTGCAGCAGCGCTACGACATCCCGCTCGAGATGAACGCGCTGGTGGCTCAGTACATCCACTTCTTCCAGGGTGGTGGCCGCAAGTGGTTCCGCCGGTGGATGTCGCGCAGCGCCCGCTACATTCCATTGATGCGGCCGCTGCTCGAGGCCAAGGGCCTGCCCCGCGACACCGTGTATCTCGCGATGATCGAGAGCGGCTTCAACACGCAGGCGAAGTCGTGGGCGAAGGCGGTGGGGCCGTGGCAGTTCATTCCGGGCACCGCGAAGATGTTCAAGCTGCGCGACGACTTCTGGGTCGACGAACGGCGCGACCCCATCAAGGCCACCAACGCGGCCGCAGACTACTTGAGCCAGCTGCACGGCAACCTGGGCCACTGGTACCTCGCCTGGGCTGGCTACAACACGGGCGGTGGCCGGGTGCGGCGCATGGTCGACACCTACGGCACCACCAGCTTCTGGGAGCTCTCCGACAAGAAGGGCTTCGCGCGGGAAACGAAACACTACGTGCCCAAGCTGATCGCCTGCGCGCTGGTGGCCAAACACCCCGAGGCGTTCGGCTTCAGCCAGGACGAGTTCACCCCGGAGTCGCCGTTCGAGTTCGACGAGGTGAAGCTCACCGACTCGGTCGACCTCGAGGTCATCGCGCAGGCGTCGGGTTCGTCACTCGACGAGATTCAGGAGTTCAACCCCGAGCTCAAGCGGTGGTGCACCCCGCCCGCCTCAGAGAGCGATCCGTACAAGCTGCGTTTGCCGCGCGGCAAGAAGGATCAGTTCACCGAGACCTTCGCGAAGTTCGCGCCTTCGGAGCGGCTGCACTTCAAGATTCACCGCGTGCAGAAGGGCGACACGCTCTCGAAGATCGCGCAGCAGTACCACTCGGCACAGGAGGCGATTCTGCGCATGAATCACCTCACCAGCGCGCGCACGCTCAAGCTCGGCAACGATCTGGTGGTGCCGGTGCCCAGCGCGCAGGCGATCAAGTCGGGCAAGACCGACACGGCGCTCGAGCGGCAGGTGGTGCGAGCGCGGCGCTCGGGGCTCAACGCGGCTCGTCCGGAAGACGAGGTGCCCGCGGGCTCGCAGACGGCTCCGGTCGGCAAGGTGGCGCTCGGCGGGTCGATCGCGGTGAGCACCGTCGACGGCAAGAAGAAGGTCACCTACGGCATCGGCAAGGGCGACTCGTTGTGGAGCATCGCGCGGCGCTTCGACGTGCACGTGGCGGATCTGAAGGAGTGGAACGCGTCGCTGGGGTCTCCCAGGGGTCTCAAGGTCGGCGCTGCGTTGACGGTGTGGCCTGGGCCTGCGGCTGATCTCTCGCCCACGAAATAAGTGCGGCCCTGACCCTCTCCCAGAGGGCCCAGAGGGAGAGGGGAGTCACTTCTCGACTGCGTGGAACAGGAACGGTACTGCTCTGCCATGCCTACTTCTGAAGTGATGCTCGACTTTCAGCGCGGCGAGCGCATCGGGTTCGACGAAGCCATCCTCTCTCAGGGGAAGACGACCGAGCACCTCACCGAGATCCTCGCGGCAGCGCGAGAGAAGTCGGCGCGCTTTCTGCTGACCCGCCTTTCCCAGGAAGCCTTCGACGCCCTGCCGAAAACCGATCGTGACGAGCTCGACTACGAGTCTTTCTCCCGCACGGCCTACTTCGGAAAACCCAAAGCCGAGACCGGCCCCACCCGCATCGCCGTGCTGGCGGCGGGAACCTCCGACGCGCACGTGACGCGCGAGATCCAGCGCACCCTGGGCTGGTCGGGCGTGCCCTCGACGCTGTTCGCCGACGTGGGCGTCGCCGGCTTGTGGCGGCTGCTCAACCGGCTCGAAGCGATCCGCGAACACAGCATCGCCATCGTGGTGGCCGGCATGGACGCCGCGCTCCCCACCGTGGTCGGCGGGCTCTTCGGCGGCGTGATCATCGGCGTGCCCACCTCGACCGGGTACGGCGTGGCTGCAGGCGGTCACACCGCGCTCCACTCGATGCTGTCCAGCTGTTCGCCGGGCGTGGTCACCCTCAACATCGACAACGGCTACGGAGCGGCCTGCGCGGCGATGCGCGTGCTGCACACGATCGAGCGCGCGAAGTGACTTCGGTTCTCGAGTTCCCTCCCGACTTCACCTTTGGCGTGGCCACCTCGGCCTACCAGGTGGAAGGCGGCATCGAGAACGACTGGAGCGACTGGGAGCGCGCGGGCAAGTGCAAGGAGGCCGACGCCCGCTGCGGAAACTCAGTCGAGCACTGGGAGCGCTTCTTCGACGACGTGCCGTTGATTCAGCAGCTGGGCGCCACCGCGTACCGCTTGAGCATCGAGTGGGCGCGCGTCGAGCCGAAGCGGGGAACGTGGGACGACGCCGCCTGGTCGGGCTACCGCGCGCGGTTGGAAGCGCTGGTGAAGGCGGGCATTCGGCCCGTGGTCACCCTGCTTCACTTCACGCACCCGAAGTGGTTCCACGTCGAGACCCCGTGGCACGAGCCGGCCTCGCTCGTCGCGTGGAGCCGTTTCGCCGACAAATGCGCGGAGCTGGTCTCGGGGCTCAACGTCGCGGTGACCACGCTCAACGAGCCCAACGTGTTGTTGCTGGGCGGCTACCTGGCAGGCGCGATGCCGCCGGGTGTGTCGGATGGCCGCAAGGCGTTCGCGGCGATGGCCAACCTGGTGCGCGCGCACGTGATCGCCCGGCAGGCGCTGCTCGACCGGTGCGGACCCATGGAGATCGGCATCGCGCAGAACATGCTGCTCTTCGCGCCCACGCGGCGGTGGCATCCCCTCGATCAGGCGCTCTCCCGGCTCGCCGAGGGCAACTACAACCACGCGATCCTGGAGACGCTCTCCACCGGCGTGCTGAAGCTGCAAATGCCGGGCTTCACCGCGGGCAAAGAGAAGATCGACGGCGCCGCGAAATCGACCGAGTTCACCGGGCTCAACTACTACACGCGTGCGCACCTGCGCTTCGTGACCCAGGCGCCCTTCGTGCAGTTCGAGTTTCTCGATCACCACGCGCGCGGCCTGACCGACATCGGCTGGGAGTGGTACCCCGAAGGCTTCGGGCAGATCCTCCGCCAGCTCAAGCGGTACGACCGCCCGGTGTGGATCACCGAGAACGGCCTCGACGATCGCACCGGCTCGCGGCGGCCCCAGTATCTCTACGAGCACTGGCGCGAGCTGCTGCTGGCCCGCGCAGACGGCGTCGACGTGCGCTCCTATTTGCACTGGTCGTTGATGGACAACTTCGAGTGGCTCGAGGCGTGGGGCCCGAAGTTCGGTCTCTACCGGGTGGATCGCACCACCATGGAGCGCCAGTGGACCGCGGCCTGCGAGTACTACCGCACGGTGGCCACCACGCGGCGATTGACGCCCCCGCCACCGGCAGAGCAGAAGTCCGCAGCATGATGCTCGCCACCGTCTTGATCGACCCGCCGACCACCTTGTTCGGCGGCGCCATCCTCGCGCTCATCTCGATGAAGCTGGTGAAGACAAGAGGCGTCGACGAGGTCTGGCGCGTGGGCCAGCTCTCCTTCCTCTGGGGCCTCGTCTACGCGCTCTCGGTCGGCTGGCACTTCTTCTTCCGCACCGACTGGATGTTCTTCTACGCGATGGACACCTCGTCGCTCCCGCTGGTGCCGCTCTTCGCGCTCTTCGTGTTCGTCTGCGCGGCGTGGGGCGGAATCGGCGGCCTGAGCGTGGCGGCGCTGGTGCACGCCAAACAGACGGCCCTGGCCTGGCTCGCGTTCGCAGGCGCCCTCCTCGGCTTCGTGTTGTTCCTCTTCATCACCCTCGATCAGTACAAACACGTCGGCACGCGCGCGGAGTACCTCGCCGGCACTGCCAGGCTGATCACCGATGATCCGAACTGGGTGATGGCCTCGAACGTCTCGCCGGTCATCTTCGGCCTCGCCGCGGTGGGCATCATCGTGTTGCAGGTGCGGAGAATGCGCGCTCCGTGAGTGACGCTCAGCCGCCCCTGATGGCCCGGGTGGGCCGCCGCTACTTTCAGTCGCGTTCGTCGACGATGAAGGCGGTCGCTTCGGGTGACGCGCTGCACGTGCTGAACGAGGAAGAACAACGCGCGCTGCGCCGGGTGGAGTTCGGGGCGATCGCCCGGGCTGCGCTGGCCGGTGCGTTGTCGGGTGGTGCGTGTGCCACCGCCGAGGTGTTCGCCGACCAGGAGTTCGCCAACGACCCGGTCGCGTATTGGACCTTGATGGGCGTGGTCACGGTGATCGCCTCGGTCGCGGAGATTGCGTACATCTACTGGGAGACGCTGCGCTCGGTGCACGAGCTGGCGCGCGTGGCGGGCCTCGAATTGTTCGGCGCCGACCGCAAGTCGAGTGATGAGGCGTTGATCGACGCGCTGGCCCGCGCTGCGCTGGAGCTGCCCAATCCCGTCGATTCGAGGGTGGGCGTGAACCCTCACCGCGAAGCGAAGAGGTGGCAGCTCATCCTGATCTCCCTCGCGTACAAGGCGAAGGTCGGGGTGACCAACTTCGTCGCCAAGCTGGTCATCCGCCGGGTGCTCAGCCGGGCCGCGCTCCGTGGAGTCCTCCTCAAAGGGCTGCCTTTCGTGGCGCTCCCCGTGACCGCGATGTGGAACGGCATCGTGATGTGGATGGTGCTGCGGGAAGCCCGCATTCGCGCGATGGGCCCCAGCGCCATCGAAGAGCTGGTCGACGCGATCTTCGACGACGCACCCGCGTTGTCGGCGCAGGGCAAGCTCTCGTCAGTTCGCGCGGTGGCCAGCGCGATCGTACGCACGCAGGATCTCCACCCCAACCTGGTGCGCCTGCTCAGCTCGGTGGCCCGGCATGCGGGCGACACCGGAAAGAACGAGCTCGACGACGTGGGGCTGTTCTTGTCGAACCTGAAGCACCTCGAGGCCGCGGAGCTGAAGGTCAGCCTCCAGGTGCTCGCGGTGGCCTGTGTCGTCGATGGCAAGCTGAGCTCCCGCGAGAAGAAGCTCTGGGGTGACGCCCTGGTCGCCGTGGGCCGCTCGGTCGACTTCATGAACGTGGAGCGCCTGCTCAAGGCCTTCGTGCGCGGAGAAGGCTTCGCGGACGACGTGCTGCGCGACCTGTAACGCATTCGGTGCGAGCCACGGCGCGCTGCGTTACCTTCGGCGCCTCATGGCTACCAACAACGCCCCGTCGTTCATCTCGCAGCTCTGTTTCGGCTCCATCGAGGAGGACCAGATCCTCCCCTACCCGAAGATGAAGGACACCGATCAAGAGGTGTTCAAGAACATCCGCGGGTCGATCGAGCAGCTGCTCAAGCCGCACGAGAAAGACTTTCGGGAGTGGGACGCCAAGGGCGAGATGCCCGACTCCTTCCTCGAAGAGATGAAGCAGTTCGGCCTGTTCAGCCTGCTCATCCCCGAGGCGCACGGGGGCATGGCGCTCTCCACCACCGCCTACTCACGCACGCTGCAGGAGCTGGCGCAGTACGACGGCTCGGTGGCGGTGACGGTCGGCGCGCACTCATCGATCGGCATGCGCGGCCTGCTGTTGTTCGGCACCGATGAGCAGAAGGCGAAGTGGTGCCCCAAGCTGGCCACCGGTGAGATGATCGCGGCGTTCTGTCTGACCGAGCCGGGCGCGGGCTCCGATGCGGCGAGCATCAAGACCACCGCGGTGCTCGACGGCGACGACTACGTGCTCAACGGCAGCAAGCTGTGGATCACCAACGGCGGCATCGCGCAGTTCTACACGGTGTTCGCCAAGACCGGCGGCCAGGCCGAACGCGGCCACATGACGGCCTTCGTGGTGACCCGCGACATGGAAGGCGTCAGCACAGGCCCGCACGAAGACAAGATGGGCCTGCGCGCCTCGAACACCACCACCGTCATTCTGGAGAACGTGCGCGTGCCGAAGAGCCACGTGCTGGGTGAAGTGGGCAAGGGCTTCAAGGTGGCGATGAAGATCCTCAACTCGGGCCGCACGGGCCTGGGCGGCGGCTCGGTGGGCGCGATGAAGAAGATGATCGCGCTGGCCACCAAGCAGGCCAAGGAGCGCGTGCAGTTCGGCAAGCCCATCGCCGAGTACGGCCTCATCAAACAGAAGCTCGGCAACATGGTGGTCGATTGCTACGCGACGGAATCAGCCGTCAACATGGTGAACCACTTCATCGACTCCGGGCACGAGGAGTACGCAGTCGAGGCGGCCATCACCAAGGTGTACGGCTCGGAGGCGATGTGGCGCACCATCGACGAGGCGCTGCAGATCGCCGGCGGCAACGGCTTCATGCGCGAGTTCCCCTACGAGCGCGCGCTGCGTGACGCGCGCATCAACCGCATCTTCGAAGGCACCAACGACATCTTGCGGCTCTTCATCGCGCTGACCGCGATGAACGAAGTGGGCAGCGAGCTCAAAGAACTGGCCAGCTCGCTCAAGGGCATCTTCGACAACCCCATCAAGGGCTTCGGCGTCATCTCCGACTACGCGCGGCGCCGCGCGTCGCTGGCCACCACCTACGTGAAGCGCGACAAGGCGCTGTTCACCAAGCTGCACCCCGCGCTGCACAAGGAGCAGAGCGTCTTCCAGGACCTCACGCGCGATCTGGCCACCTCGGTCGATCGTATTTTGCGCAAGCACGGCAAGAACATCATCGGCAAGCAGTTCGCCAGCCGCCGCATGGCGGACATGATGATCGACCTGTTCGTGTTGTCCTGCACGATGGCGCGCGTCTCCACCGCGGTCACCGAGAAGGGCGCCGGGTCGGTCACCAAGGAGCTGGAGATTCTCCAGGTGCTCACCGGCCAGGTGCGCCAGCGCGTGCGCCTGAACCTGAGCCAGATCGACGACAACGACGACGAGTACGTGAAGTCGTTGGCCGACCACGCCCTCGATGCGGAGGGTTACATCTGGGACAACGTGACCTGATGTTCAGGGCAGTAGCTGACGTTGGGCCCCTCCCGAGGTTGTGCTAGCTGCCTGAGGGCATGAGCACCGCAATCGCCGAAGCACCCGTATCCAACCAGCGCTCCGAAAAGGAGCTGCTGCTGGCGACCCGTTCCTTCACCGAAGAGACCCGCACCAGGAGCTGGGCGCTCACCTTGAGCAGCTTCGCGATCCTCGCGGGGCTTGCGGCCGGCGCGATGTTCTCGCCCTGGTGGCCGCTGCGCCTGGCGTTCTCGCTGGTGGAAGGCCTCACCATCGTGCGCGTGTTCTGCCTGTTCCACGACTTCCAGCACGGCGCGCTGCTGCGTCAGTCGAAGGTGGCTGAAGGGTTGTTCTTCATCTTCGGCAACGCGATCCTCGTGCCGCCCAGCGTGTGGCGTGAGACGCACAACTATCACCACGCGCATACGGCGAAGATCGTCGGCTCGCACATCGGCAGCTACCCGGTGGTGACCGCCGCGATGTGGAAGGACCTCTCGCCGCTGCAGAAGTTCGGCTACCGCGTCATTCGCAGCCCGCTGAACATGTTCCTCTCGGTGTTCACGGTGTTCAGCCTGGGCATGGCGGTCAAACCGCTCCTCCGCGCGCCGGCGAAACACTGGGCGGGGCTGCTCTCGTTGGCCATGTGTTACGGCAGCGGCGTGGCGGCCTTCATGCTCGGCCGCCCGGACCTCTGGGTGTTCGGCTGGCTCATCCCCATGTGGTTGGCGGCGATGAGCGGGGCCTACCTCTTCTACGCGCAGCACAACTTCCCCGAGGGCCACATCGCCAGCCGGCAAGATTGGACGTTCTCCAAGGCGGCGCTCGAGTCGTCCAGCTACCTGCAGATGGGCCCGGTGATGAACTGGTTCACCGCGAACATCGGTTTCCACCACGTGCACCACTTGAACGCGGCCATTCCGTTCTACCGCCTGCCCGAAGCGATGGCGGCCATCCCCGAGTTGCAGAACCCGGGCAAGACCACGCTGGCGCCCAAAGACATCGCGGCCTGCTTCGCCCTGAAAGTCTGGGATCCCGAACAGAACCGGATGACCGACTATCCGTCAGCATGAAGCACCTTCTCCGTCCTCAAGTTTGCCGTGAGTGACTGGAAAGCAGATCAAGGCTGGGGCCCCGACTTCGACGCCGCGATGAAGCCTTATGCGCTCAAGGGCCTCGAGCCCGCGCGCGTGATCCTGGTGTACCGCAAGCAGCTCAAGGTGCTCTCACACCGCGGTGAACACTGGGCCCGCACCGGTGGGCGCATGCTGCACAAGGCGCACGACCAGGGTGATTTGCCGGCGGTGGGTGACTGGGTGGCTGCGCGCATTCCTGAAGCGGGCGAGGCGCTGGTCAACGCGGTGCTGCCCCGGCGCTCGGCCTTCGTGCGCAAGGTGGCCGGAGAGAACGCTACGCCGCAGGTGCTGGGCACCAACATCGACACCGTGCTGGTGGTGATGGGGCTCGATCGCGACTTCAACCTGCGCAGGCTCGAGCGCTTCATGACGCTCGCCTGGCAGAGCAAGGCCACCCCGGTGGTGGTGCTCAACAAGAGTGACCTCGCGCAGGATCTCGCGACGGACCTCGAGGTGGTCAACGACATCACGCGCGGCGCGGCGATCTACACGATGAGCGCGATCACCGGCGCCGGCATGGAGTCGTTGCGTCAATACATCGGCCCCGGGAAGACCGTGGCGCTGCTCGGCTCGTCGGGCGTGGGCAAGTCGACGCTGGTCAATCGTCTGGTGGGCGCCGAGGTGATGACCACCGGCGAGCTGAAAGACGATGGCCGTGGCCGGCACACCACCACCAAACGCGAGTTGATCGTGTTGCCCGGTGGCGGGGCGATCATCGATACGCCCGGCCTGCGCGAAGTGCAGATGTGGGCGGCCGAAGGTGGGCTCGCGAAGACCTTCGACGACATCGAGGCGCTGGCGAAGAACTGCAAGTTCGGCGACTGCCGACATCTGGCAGAACCGGGCTGCGCGGTGAAGACGGCGCTGGAGGACGGCTCGCTGGAAGAAGAGCGCTTCGAGAGCTGGCTCGAACTGCAGCGGGAGATCGAGTGGCTGCAGAAGCCGGGCGACTCGCGCGGCGCCAGGCCTGAAGGGAAACGTCGCGCACGGCTGGGCCACGGCACGCGCTGAGGCAGGTCGAGGGATCCTCCGAACGAGACCCGTTCGCATCGAGCGCAGTCGCAGGGGCACCGGCGTGTGAACTCTTCGCGCAGGCTTTGCGCGATCTGGAGCGCAAGAACTGGTGGCACCGCGTTCGCAGTGCAGCAGTTCGTGCGCCGTACCCTGCAGCCCTTCGACATCACCCTTCGTCACCACCTTGCGTACCAACGAGGCCGGCAGCTCTTCCTCGGCTTCTCGCTGCTGCTCACCTTTAGCCTGCCGCTCTGGCGCCTGCACACGCTCGAAGCCAACGACCCGTCCTTCCTCGGTGCACCCACTTCGATCCGGGTGGGATTCTTCGAGCTGGTCGATCCCCTGGAGGGCCTCGCGACCGCGCTGATGCGCGGGGTCAGCTGGAACCTGGTGTGGACACTCCTCCCCGGTGTGTTGCTGGTGGGCTTGCTGGGGCGCTTTTTTTGCGGCTGGGCCTGTCCGTACCTTCCGGTGCTCGCCGCCTCGAACGCAGCGCGTTGGCTGCTCTCGCGGCTGGGCTTGCCCACCGCTGACGTGAAGCTGCCGCGGGTCACTTCGCGCGTGGTGTTGGTGGGTGTGCTGGTGGTGGGCAGCGTGCTCGGGGTGCAGGTGGTACCGCTCGTCTATCCACCCGCGGTGATCGGCCGCGAAGCGTTCCGCGTCGTCTTCTACGGCTCGCTCGGCGCCGGAGCCTTCGTGGTGCTGGCGGCCTTTCTCTTCGACACCTTCGTCTCGCGCGCGGGGTTCTGCCGCTCGTTGTGTCCGGGCGGGGCGATGTTCTCCACCCTCGGCGCGGCGTCCCCCATCAAGGTTCACAACGATCGATCGAAGTGCACCGACTGCACGGTGTGTGACGTGGTCTGCAACCTCGGCCAGTCGCCGATGCAGAACAAGGTCGACTCGGGCTGTGAGCGCTGCGGCAAGTGCATCGCTTCGTGCCCGACGAAGGCGCTGTCCTGGATGCTCCAGGTGCCCGGGAAGAAGTCATGAACCGTCGTGCGTTGGTGGGCGCGTTGGCTGCAGCGGTGACGCTCGCGGTGGTTCCCAGGCGGGTGCGCGCGGCGCCGAAGAAGCTCCGTCCTCCCGGTGCGCTGCCTGCCGGGGCGTTCGAAGAGGCCTGCATCGGTTGCTTTCGCTGCGCCGAAGTCTGCCCCACCAAGGTGATCCGCTTTCCTTCGGCGTTCTCGCTCGACGTGGCCACGCCGTATCTCGACTTCGAAGATCGCGCCTGCGTGCTTTGCATGAAGTGCACGCAGGTGTGCCCGACCGACGCGCTGCTGAAGCTCGCGGCCGAGCAGGTGAAGGTGGGCGTGCCGAAGCTGACGCGCTCGCAGTGCTTGCCCTGGACAGGTCAGGGCGTGTGCCGGCTCTGCTACCAGGTGTGCCCGTACCCCGACCGCGCGGTCGAGGTGGTGGGCCCGCAGAAGGCCCCGCTGTTTCACCCCGAGGCGTGTGTGGGCTGCGGGTTGTGTGAAGAGGCGTGCCCCGACACCGCGCGGGCCATCGTCATCGAGCCGCTGTCATGAGCCGCGAGCCGGTCAACCACGTGGTGCGCAGGAAATGGACGCGCCGTGATTTTTTCAAGGCGGCGCCACTCGCTGCGGTGGGGGTCGGCGTGGGAGGACTCGCGCTGAGTGGCCGCGGCACGCCCACCACCGAACGAACCACCGGCACCTGCCGCTTCTGCCTCATGCGCTGCGGGATCGAGTGCGTGGTGGAAGACGGGCGGCTGGTGAAGGTGGAGGGCTCGCTCACATCGAAGACCCGCGGCTTCGTGTGTGAGCACGGCTTCGCGTTGCGGGAGCTGGTGCACAGCAATGATCGAGTGCAGCACCCGCTCATTCGCCGCGGCGATTCGTTTCACGAGGTGAGCTGGGAGGAAGCGCTGCAGCACATCGCGCAGAAGCTGACCCTCGTGAAGACGCAGCACGGCGCGCGCGCGCTGGCGATTCAGACCGGGTGGCCGTTCGTCAGGCACCCGATGGTGAACTTCCTTCACCGCTTCGCGCGCGCGTACGGAAGCCCGAACGTCGCGACCGTCTCGAGCCTGTGTGAAGCGAGCCTGCGCATGGGCCAGGCGTTGACGGTGGGCTCCAAGTACTCGGCGGAGCTGCGGCGTACGAAGACGCTGTTGGTGTGGGGCGCCAACCCCTCGGTCACCGCGCCGCCGTTCGCGCACCTGGTGGCCGACAAGGCGCGCACCGGCAATCTGGTGGTGATCGACCCCGTGCGCACCACGCTGGCGAAGGAGGCCACGCTGCACCTGCACGTCAGACCCGGCACCGATGGCGCGCTCGCGCTGGGGTTGATTCACCAGGTGCTGACGCGTCGGCCTCCGAGCGGTGAGAAGCTGCACGGGCTCGCAGAACTGACGGCGCTCGCGGCGGAGTATCCGCTCGAGCGCGTGGAGCAACTCACCTCCGTGCCGCGCGAGAAGCTGGAGCGGCTGGTGAAGATGCTCCTCGAGGAAGCGCCCATCGGCATCTGGCAGGGCCTCGGCGTGGAACATCACACCAGCGGCGTGCAGACGGTGCGGGCGATCACTTCGCTCGAGGTGCTGTGTGGCCGCTTCGAAGGCGTTGATCCGCGATCGCTCGTCACGCCCAACGCGCCTGACTTTCACGAGCAGATGTTGCCGGCGTTGTACCGGATGAGGACTCCGAAGCCGGCGCCTCCCCCCATCTCGGAGCAGGCCGTCGGCCATGAACGTTTCCCGCTGTTCGATCGCTACAACCGCGAAGCGCAGGGCGAGCTGCTGGCAGAGGCGATCCTTCGTGATGCGCCCTACCCCGTTCGTGCGCTGATTCTCTGGGGCAGCAACGCGCTCATCACCTCCTCGGGCACACAGGCGATGGAAGCGGCCGCAGAGAAGCTCGACTTGCTGGTGACGGTGGACCCGTTCTTCAGCGCCTCGGCTCAACGCAGCGACGTCGTGTTGCCGGCGTGCACGTTCGCCGAATCCCCTGACGTCGACGCCGACGAGACCTCGGTCGCGGCGAAGGGTCTGGTGCCCGTGCAAGGCAGCTCGAAACCCGACTTCACCATCCTCACCGAGCTGGCTCGCGCGTGTGGGCTGGGTGAGTGGTTCCCGTGGAACAGTTTCGCTGTGGCCATGCGCGCGCCTCGCGTGGAGTGGATGCGCGACGAGGCGATGCAGCCCAAACCACGCGCCGATGCGCGCACCGATTTCGGAACGCCCACGGGCAAGGCGGAGTTCTTCAGCACCGTGCTCGAGGAGGCCGGGCTCGAGCCGCTTCCGGTGTGGAGTGAACCGGTCGAGCGGACTTCGGTCGAGTTTCCGTTGCGGCTGGTGACCGGGCCTCGTGCTCGCGCTCGCATCAATTCTCAGTTCGCGCAGAGCCCCAGTATTCGGGCGCGCATGGGCGAGGCAGAGCTGCTCGTTCACCCTCGCCTGGGCATCGTCGACGGCAGCATGGTCGACGTCGTTTCTCCGCACGGGCGGATCAGCATTCGGGCCGTGGTGACCGAGGACGTGCACCCCGAGTGCGTGGTGATGCCGGCCGGTTGGGCGGAGGCCAATCCGAACTTGCTGATCTCGAACTCGGCTCGGGATCCCATCAGCGGGTTTCCGGCGCTTCGTTCGGGCGTTTGCAGGCTCGAAGTGAGGCCCTCACCCTGACCTTGAAGGGAGAGGGGATCACGTGAATCAGCCGAGCGCGGTTCGGTAATCGAGTTCTTGCTCCGTCTCGGGCGCGTTCATGTCGGTCGAAGCACCCACGAAGAACTTCTCCAGCGCGTCTTCGACTTCCTTCTTCGAGTCGGCGTGGTTGATGGCAGCGCGGAACACCGACGCTCCGTGGAGGCCGTGCGCATACCAGCCCAGGTGGCTGCGGAAGCTGTGCACACCCTGCAGCTCATCCTTCGCCGCGCGCTGTTCAGGCGGGAGGAGCTCGCGGTGCACGCGCGCTTCAGCCGAGAAGGTCATGTGCTGACGGAAGTGGCGCAGCACCAGCTCCATGCGCTCGGCGTTGCTGGGCTTGGCGCCGCCGAGCAGCTGCCGGAACAGCCACGGATTGCCCAGCGCGCCGCGGCCGATCATCACGTAGTCGCAACCGGTGGTCTCCAGCATGCGCGTGGCGTCTTCGACCGTCTTCACGTCGCCGTTGCCGATGATGGGGAACGCGTTGCCCACGTGCTTCTTGAGATCGGTGATCACCGACCAGTCGGCCTTGCCCGAGTACCCCTGCGCACGCGTGCGCGGATGCACGGCGAGCGCGGCACAGCCCGCGGCCCCTAGCACGTCGGCCATCTGCAGGAAGTTCTTCTGGTTCGCATCCCAGCCGCTGCGGATCTTCACGGTCACCGGCAGCCCGGTGGCCTCTTTGATCTGCCGCACGATCTCACCCGCGCGCGAGGAGTCACACAGCAGGCCCGAACCCGCGCCCGTCTTGGTGACCTTCTTCACCGGGCAGCCCATGTTGATGTCGATGATCTGGGCGCCGTATTCCTTGGCGATCACCGCGGCCTTGGCCATCACGTCAGGCTCACCGCCGAAGAGCTGCAGTGAGTACGGCTTCTCGATCTTCGGGTCGTAGCGGAGGTAGCGCAGCGTGCGCGAGCTGATGCGGAAGAGGCCCTGCGCGCTGATGAGCTCCGTGGGCGCGAGCGCGGCGCCCTGTTCGAAGGCGATCACGCGAAACGGCATCTCGCTGACCCCCGCCATGGGCGCGAGGATGAAGCGGTTTCTCAGGGTGTAGGGACCGATGGGCAACATCTGGGGCTTGCTGTACCGGCAACCCCGCTCCAGACGCAACTCACACCTCCAACCTGAAGCTCCCCATGGGTGAGCGGGCGCCGTTGACCTGCAATTCCACCTCGTGAACCCCGGTGAACAACCGGCGAATGCTGCGGTGCTGCAGCTCGAGCGAACGGGTGATGGCCACCTCCTGCCCGGGCTTCAAATCGACCCGCGCCAGGCGGAACGGCTTCACCGAGGTGCCCTTCACCTTGACGAAGTGCACCCGGGCTTCCAGCACCGCGTGGAGCAGCTTCTTGCCGTCATTGCGCACCGTGGCCACGAAGGTCACCCGATCGCCCAGCTTCACCCGCGCCGGGCTGACCTTGCCCGTGACGCGTAGAGAGTCAGCGCCGTGAGCACCGATCAACGCGAGGGCGCGCGCATCGCCGCGTTTGAGCAACGTGCGCAGGCCGTGCTCCACCAGCCGCTTGCGCTGGGGGCTCGCTTTCACCAGCCACGCCTTGGCGATCTTCAAGACCACCTCGGGGTGATCCTTCGCGATGTCGTTCAGATTGTTCGACACCGAGCGGCGCACGTATTCGCTCTCGTCGTCTTTCAAGCGCTCGAGCAGCGGGAGAACCGGCGAGGGGTCGGCGATGAACGGAGGCAGTTGACGCCCCCAGGGCAAGCGCGGCCGGGTGCCTTCTGAAACGAGCCGGCGCACGTGTTCGCTGGGATCACCGGCCCACTTCGTCAGCGCGCTCATCGTGCGCTCGGGCGCTGACAAGATCAGCGTGCGAATGCAAAACTCGCTCGTGAAACGCTGAGTCAGTTCGTAGTTCGCGCGCAGCGCCTGCTCGACATCGTCGGGGCCGCGCCGCTCGAGAAACTCGCTGATGGCGAGGTAGCGGAAACCACCGCCTTCACCTTGCTCCGCCTGGAGCAATTTGATCAGCACCTCGAGCGCCTGCTTCTGAGGGAGCGTGGCCTCGAGCGCATCAGCCAGATGCCGAGCGCGCGCCTTCAGCTCGAGCGACGCGAGCCCCGCCTTCGCCTTGCGCCGGAATTCGTCGGCAGGAAACGCAGCCCAGGCCGCGGACAGGCGACCGGCAAGCCAGTCGACCTGCGCGGGTCCGATGAGGTTCTTGAACGGCTCAGCCATGCGCTGCTTCTAGCGAAGGCATGCGGCCGTGTCGGATGTTAGAACGCGCTCGTCTTGATCCGCTTCCGCGTTGGCTCCATCCCCGTCGAGGTGCACGCGATTCACCTGGCGATCAGTGCGCTCATTGCCTGGGGCTTCATCGACTACAAAGGCCCCAGCGCCTGGCCCACGCAGGTGCTTTCGAACGTGAACCACCCGCTGCGCACGCCCACGTTGATCGCGGTGGTGCTGGGCTGGATGGCGCTGGTCTCGTTCTCGGTGCTGGTGCACGAGCTCGGTCACGCCTTCGCCGCGCGCAGCTTCGGAGCCAAGCCCAGCATTCAGCTCGTCGGCCTGGGTGGCCTCACGCGGGCCGAAGGCGCCGAACACCTCGAGTGGTGGCAAGACCTGCTCTTCACCCTCGCCGGCCCCGCTGCCGGTCTCGCGCTCGGAGTGTTCGCCGGCCTCGTCGCGCTGGTGGGCGGCCCGGTGCTGCCTGATTGGGCGCGCTACTTCGCCAGCGGCATCGCCTTCGCCAACCTGTTCTGGACGGCGCTCAACCTGCTGCCCATCAGCACGCTCGATGGCGGGCGGATCACCACCGTGCTGCTGACCCGCATGCTCGGCCGCCCGGGTTTCATGGTGGCCCAGGTGGTCGCGCTGGGCATGGCCGCGTTGCTGTTGATGGCCTCCATCGCCACCCAGCAGATCTTCGTGGCCGCGTTGGTGGCGTTGATGGTGATGCGCACCTTCGCGAACATCGGCGCCTACCAGCGCGGAGAGCTGCCCACCGGCTTCGCTGCGCACCCGCTCACCACGGTCATCGAACGGGCCGAGACGCTGTATCGCGAGAACAAACTCACCGAGGCCGGGCTCATCGCCAGCGGCGTCATCGAGGCGGCCGACACCCCGCCCCTCCTTCGCAGCCGCGCGCACGTGTTGCTCGGGTGGATCTCGCTCAAGGAGAGCAGCGGCCGCCGTGCGCTGGATCATTTCAGCCAGGTGCAGGGGCTCCAGGTGCCGCCGCATGCGTTGGCCGCCGGCTTCAGCCTGGTGGGCGACGAGACGCGCGCGATCCCCCTCTGGGCCCAGGCCGCTCAAAGCGGTGACGAGGCCCTGCTGCACGAGTTCGCGGGTGCCCTCATTCGCGGTGAGCGGGAGAAAGAAGCACGGGCGCTGCCGGGCGTTCGCATGGCGCGCGCGTTCTCCATGGCCGAGCGGGTTCACTACGTGCGGCAGGACTTCACCAGGGCCGCCCAGGCCGCTGAAGCCGCGTTTCACGAAGAGCCGCACGCGAGCCTCGCGTACACGGCGGCGTGCGATTGGGCGCAGGCCAACCGGCCCGACGAGGCCCTGCGCTTGCTCACCCTGGCGGCGCAGAATGGCTACCGGAACGCGGCCGAAGCGCGCACCGACCCCGACCTGAAATCCTTGCGCGGGAAGCCCGAATTCGACGGTTGGCTGGCGTCTTTGGGTCATTCGACGCAGCCATGACAGTTGGATGACGCTGGGCGCCCTCCACGCGCGCGCTCATGACAGTGGGATGACCCTTCTCGGTGTTGATGCCGTCACGAATACCTCGTGAGGCAGACCACCGTGACCGAAGCGCCTGTTGACCAGCCTGATTCGCAGCTCGACCGACCCCAGTGGGCCGCGAGTGTGCCGTTTCTCGGCTTCCACCTGCTGGTGGGCCTGGTGTTCGTCACGGGCATCCGATGGGAGTGGGTGCTGCTCGCCCTCGCCTCGTACGCCCTGCGCATGTTCGCGGTGACCGCGGGCTACCACCGCTACTTCTCGCATCGGTCGTTCAAGACCAGCCGGGTCTTTCAGTTCGTGCTCGCGTGGCTTGCGCAGATGAGCGTGCAGAAGGGCGTGTTGTGGTGGGCGGCGCATCACCGGCAGCACCACAAACACTCCGACACCGAAGCCGATCTGCACTCGCCCATGCACCGCGGTTTCTGGTGGAGCCACATGGGGTGGATCCTCGCCAAGCGGTTCGAGAAGACCGACTACGACACCATCAAGGACTTCTCGCGGTTCCCCGAGCTGGTGTGGCTCAACGAGCACCATCTCGTGCCGGCCGTCAGCGGGCTGGTGATCGCCGGGTTCGTGGGCGGCCTGCCGGCGGTGGTCTGGCTGGGCATCGTGCCCACGGTGCTGCTGTGGCACGCGACGTTCACCATCAACTCGCTCTCGCATCTGTTCGGCAAGCGCCGCTACCTCACGCAAGACACCAGCCGGAACAGCTTCCTGCTCGCGTTGATCACCTTCGGTGAGGGCTGGCACAACAACCACCACTCGTCGCAGATCAGCGCGCGCCAGGGCTGGTTCTGGTGGGAGCTCGATCTCACCTACTACGCGCTCAAGGTGCTCTCGTGGTTCGGCGTGGTGTGGGAAGTGCGTGAGCCGCGGCATGAAGCGAAACACGCGCACGACAGCTATTCGCCGGAGCAGCGTGCCTTGCTCAAGGCGCAGAGCCGGTTCGGCACCTTCGATCCCAAAGCCCCGCTGCCCACGCCGGAAGAGCGGCCCGCGGTCGGCTTGCTCACGCGTCAGTCGTAAAGAGAAAGGCCCGCCTCCACCGAAGGAGACGGGCCCGCTCTTCAAGACGCGAGGCGACTTACTGGCAGGCGCCGAAAGGCTGCACGACCATGTTCGAATCCCTCAGGCCGCCGCACGCGCCGGAGGCGCAGGTGGGCATGCCGCCGTCGAGGTTGCAGAAGGGGCGGCAGCTCGCCGCCGCCTGGGTGCCGAGGCAGGCCGCGCCCTTCACACAGTTGCCCATTCTGCAGTCGGCCCCGATCGCCACGTTGCCCGCCGGAATACAGCCGGGGCCGCTCTGGGTGAGCGAGCAGGCCTCGGCAGCCATCGGGCAGTTCTGCAGGAGCGGGTCGCACGAAGCGATGTTGATGCAGGTGGTGGGCAGCTCAGCCGTGCCACCGATCTGCACCACACCCACGCACTGGCCGTTGGTGGCCGCGGTGCAGTTGCTCGTCTGGTAGCAGTACTTCGAGCAGGTGCCGTTGATGCAGACGAGGCCCTTCGCGCAGAGGTCAGCGCCCGCTCCGCATGCGCCGCCCTCTCCGATGTTGCCCGCCGGCGCACAGACACGGCCGGTGCCGCCGTCAGGGAGGGCTGCATAGGAGCACTTGTCGCTGGCCGTCGGGCAGTTCTGCGTGACCACATCGCACGTGCCGGGGAAGCAGGCCGTCGCGCCCATGGTGTTCGTGAGCATGCACGACTCGCCCGGCTGGCAGTTCTGCGAGCCGATGTTGCAACCGGTCACCAGGCCGCCGCCACCGCCGGTGCCGCCACCCGTCGCCGTGCCGCCGCCCGTCGTCGTGCCACCGCCAATGCCGCCGCCCATGTTCGTGGCGACGCATTTGTTGGCAGAGCAGATCTGCCCAGTTGCACAGTCAGTGTTGATCTTGCACTCGTCCTTCGGGCCAGGACAGCCGATCAGGAAGAGCGCTGCGGAGAGGAGCGCGAGGCGTACAGGGGTATTTTTCATGGGTGAAACCGCACCTAGCACACATCCCCCTCTTTCGGGGAGTCCCGCCGGGCGCCTCCTTCCTTCTGCACTGGCGGGTGCCAGTCTCGAGGACCGCGGTTAGCTTGCTCGCCTGATGTCGGAGCCACGCCTTCGGGTGCTCGAGTCGATCACCGACGCACCTCGCACCCAATGGAACGCCCTCCTCGTCCCCTCCGACGCGCCGGTGCTGCGTTGGGAGTGGATCCACGCCATGGAAGCGTCCGGCTCTGCCTCGGCCGAACGCGGTTGGGAGCCCGTTCACTTCACGCTCTGGCGGGGTGACGCCCTCGTCGCCGCCGCGCCCGCGTACCGCAAGCACCACTCGATGGGCGAATACGTCTACGACTTCGGCTGGGCCAACGCCGCGCAGCAGTTCGGCGTGAACTACTACCCCAAGCTCCTCGTCGGCCTGCCGCTCTCGCCCCTCACCGCGCGCCGGTTTCTGGTCGCCCCGGGAGAAGACGAACCAAAGCTCCGCCGCGCGCTGCTCACCGCGATGACCGGGTGGGCGAAAGACGAGGGCTGCTCTTCGCTGCACGTGCTCTTCCCTCCCGAAGCCGAAGCGCTCACCCTCGAGGCGGCCGGCTTCTTCCGCCGCAGCACCATGCAGTACCACTGGCAGAACCCCGGCTACCGCACCTACGACGACTACCTCTCGCGCTTCGATTCCAAGCGGCGCAACCAGTTCAAGCGAGAGCGTGCCGCCGCCGCCACCCAGGGCATCACCTTGCGCACGGTGCGCAGCGCGGAGCTCACCAAGAAGCACGCCGAGCTCGCCTGGCGCTTCTACGAAGCCACCGCCTCCCGGCACGCGTGGGGGCCGATTCAGCTGACCCGAGACTTCTTTCACCGCGCCTTCGCCGACATGCCCGACGCCATCGAGCTGGTGGTCGCCGAGCAGAAGAACGAGGTGATCGCCGGCGCCTTCAACCTGCACACCCCGCAGCGGCTCTACGGCCGGTACTGGGGCTGTTTTGAAGAGCACCCCTTCCTCCACTTTCACGTCTGCCTGTACCACTCGGTCGACGATGCCATCGCGCGGGGGCTGCAGGTGTTCGAGCCGGGCGCGGGCGGAGAGCACAAGATCTCCCGCGGCTTCGAGCCCACCGAGATCCACAGCGTGCACAAGATCTTCCACCCCGGCCTCGAACGCGCCGTGAAGGACTTCTGCCGCCGCGAACGCGCGCAGGTCGAACAGGTGACCACCGATTCGGAGCGCATCTCCGGGCTCAAGCCCTGGCCGCCGCCATTGCCATGACAGGCGGCCTCGCTCTGATACAACGAGCGCGTGCGTTTCCTGGTCGTGCCCGCCTTCGCGCTGTTCGCCTTCGCCTGCGGGCCCGCTGCTTTCGCCGGGAGCACCTTCGAGGGTGACGACGAAGCGTGGACGCTCTCCAACAACGGAGACCCCTCGCCTCCGCCCCAGCTGATCCGTGAAGGGGGCAACCCCGCAGGCCACCTGTGCGGCCGCGACGAAGGCAATGGCGACACCTGGTACTTCGTCGCCCCCCAGAAGTTCCTGGGCAACGCGTCGGCGGCCATGGGCAAGCGGCTCACCTTCGATCTCAAGCAGGCGACCATCTTCAACCAGGTGCGCGGCCGCGACGTGGTGCTCAACGGCGGCGGGCTCGCGGTGACCTGGTTCCTCCGCTTCGCGCCGGGCCTCGATTGGACTCCGTATTCGGTGCGCTTCGACGGCTCCTCGGGGTGGCGCATCGATGAGCCCAGTGGTCCCGGTGCCGATGCGACCGAGGCGGATCTGCGCACCGTGCTCAGCGATCTGCGCAGCGTGCGCATTCGCGGCGAGTTCTTCGATGGGCTCAATGACACCGCGTGTATCGACAACGTGTACCTGGGCCGGGATTGAACGTGGGCGCGTACGAGTGCACGAAATGTGGAGCGTGTTGTGTGGCGCCGGACATCGCGGCGCTCGACAAGCCGCTGGGGCTTCGGTGCCCTCACCTCGGCGCGGACAATCTGTGCACTGCGTATGAGAACCGGCCCGCCGTGTGCCGGAGCTATGCGGCCGATGAGCTGTGTTTGAAGATCGAGGCTCCGACCCTGGAAGAGCGCGTCGCGAAGTACCTGGCGTACTTTGAGCTCACTGAAGAGGCGGATCAGGTTCGGTTGCGCGGTCGGACTTCGATGAAGGGGTGACCGCCCTCTCCCCCTCGGGGAGAGGGGGCTTGGGGCTTGGGTTTTGGAGCTTGGTTCTTGAAGTTTGAGCCTTCAGAAACTTAGAGATCGAGCCGGCTCAACGCGGCGGCGAACTCGGCCGCCAGCGGCATGAGCTCTGACTCCGGCAGTTCTCCCACCGCCAGCTTGCTCGCCTCCCGCATCAATTGATCCACGTGCTCATTGCAACCCCGCAGCGGCGTGGCGGCTTCGAACGCCGCATCCAGCGCCCACCCCGCCGCTCCAGTGCCCAGGGTCAGGTGCAGCTCAGCCTGCTCGGCCCTGCGCAAGGCCAGGTGCCGCGCCTCTCGATCGTGCGCGATCAGCAGGCTGCGCGAGAGCTCGAAGCTGGTCGCCTCCAGCATCGCCAGCATCGGCTCGGCCGCCTCGCGCACCTCGCCCACGCCGGTCTCGCCTTCACCCGCGAGGCGGGTCAGCCGTGAACGCAGCTCGAGCATCGATCGTTTCGTCTCGATCTTCACGTGCCGCCACGCCGGCATCGTGGTGAAGGCCTCGAAGTCTTCCTCGAGCGTCTTCGCGAGCCGGGCGCCGACGGTGCCGGTCTCCAGGCGCTGACTGGCCGTTCTCCGCAGCGCCGAAGCCGTGCCGCGAAAGCTGAGCGCGCGCAGCACCTCCTGCCCGAAGCCCGGCACGACCTCTTCACGTGACACCGGGCCGAGCGCGGCCGCCGACAGGTACACGCCATCACTCACCCGCGCGCGAATGTCGGCACGCAGGCGCTGAAGCTCGGACAACAACGACCAGGGGCTGGAAAGCAGCTCGGGCCTGCGCATCAACGCGCCCACCTCAGCCACCTCTTTCTGAATCAGCGGGCCAATCGTTCGGAACACCGCCGCCGCCTCGTACTCCGCGCGCTGATCAGAGCCGTCTTCACCAAACAGGCTCGCCCGGCTGCGCGAAGGCGGAAAGCTCGCGTCGATCACGGCGCACAGCTCGTTGACCGCCACCACCATCTCGCCGACAGCGGGCGCCGTCTTTTCCCACAGCGCGAGATCGGCGCTGCCTTCACCAGCCTCGTTCGGCTCGAGCGCGACCAGGTTGATGCCCGCCAACCGCTCGATGCACCGCCCCGCGGCCGCCATCACCTCGCTCAAACGGACCGCCAACTCGCGGTCGATGATCGCACCCAGCAGGGTGACCAGCGCCGGTGGCAGTTCGCCCTGCGTCGCCTTCGCCATTTCAGCTCGCCCTGATTCGATCGCGCCACGCTTCGACGGCGTCTTTCGCTTCCTTCAGGCCCACGCCGGTCTTCTCCCTGTACAGCTTGATCGCGTCGATCAGATGCCCCGAGCGGATCTGCGCTTCGATCTCCGAATCATTCACCTGGCGCAGCAACGAGCTCTTGGGCGGCAACGTCGCCGAGCGGCCGCTCTCCAGCGCCTCGATTGCGTCCTTCGCTTCCTTCAGGCCGACGCCCGTCAGCTCCCTGTAGCGCTTGATGGCTTCGATCTTCCGGCCCGCCCGGAGCAATTGCTCAGGCGACGCGTCGGCGCCGAGCACCGGCTGACCAGGCGACGGCGGCTTCAACGTCATCACCTCGACGTTCCGCTTCCCTGCGAGAACGACGATGACCCCGACCATGACGATCAGGGTGAGAACGGCGAGGCCGAGCAGAAAGAACATGACCCGCGAGACTGTAGCCGTCTCGCGGGTCAAAGGCTCAACAGGGGATGTCCCCTGACGTTCAGGCCACTTCGAAGAGCGCAGCCGCGCCCATGCCGCCACCGATGCACATGGTGACGACGCCGTACTTGCCACCACGGCGCTTCAGCTCGCGCAGCAGGGTGCCGGTCATGCGGGTGCCGGAGACGCCCAGCGGGTGCCCCATGGCGATCGCGCCGCCGTTCGGGTTCGCCTTCTCAGGCGGAATGCCCAGCTCACGCAGGCAGTACACCGACTGCGCCGCGAAGGCCTCGTTCACCTCGAAGACGTCGATGTCCTTGACGGTGAGCTTGTTCTTGGCGAGCAGTTTACGGACGGCGGGCACGGGCCCGATGCCCATGATGTCGGGCGGCACGCCGGCCACCGCGAAGTCGATGAAGTAGCCCAGCGGCTTGACGCCCAGCTCTTTGGCCTTCTTCTCCGACATCACCACCGTGGCGGCCGCTCCGTCGGTCAACGGAGACGCGTTACCCGCGGTGACGGTGCCCTTCATGTCGAAGGCGGGCTTCAGCTTCTGCAGGCCCTCGAGCGTCGTCTCGGCGCGGATGATGGTGTCGTCAGAGACGAGCACCTGGCGAGACTTGCCCGACTCGTCGAACAGGGTGACGGTGATGGGCGCGATCTCGTCTTTGAACGTGCCCTTCTCGCGCGCTTCGGTCGCCTTCTTCTGCGAGTTGGCGGCGAACGCGTCCTGCTCCTCGCGCGTCACCTTGAACTGCGCGGCCACCTTCTCGGCCGTGGCGCCCATGGTGACGTACACCTGGGGGTACTTCTCCATCAGCTCGGGGTTGGCAGAGACCTTGTTGCCGCCCATGGGCACCATGGTCATGGTCTCCGTGCCGCCGGCGACGCCGACCTCGTACTGCCCCGCCTGGATCGCCTGCGCGACCATGGCGATGCTCTGCAGGCCCGAGGAGCAGAAGCGGTTGACGGTCATGGCAGACACGGTGTCAGGCAGCCCGGCCAGCAGCGCCGCGATGCGCGCCACGTTCATGCCCTGCTCCCCTTCCGGCATGGCGCAACCGAGCACCACGTCTTCGATGTCTTCCATCTTGAGGCCCGGCACGCGGTCGACCGCGGCCTTGATCACGTGCGCCGCCATGGTGTCAGGGCGGGTGTCTTTGAGCTCGCCCTTGTGAGCGCGGGTCATGGGCGTGCGGGCGCTGCTGGCGATGACGATTCTGTTGGTCATTGTGATGGTCCCTTTCTTCTTCAGTTGCGGAGCGGCTTGCCCTTTTCGAGCATGAACTGGAGCCGATCCTGGGTCTTCGCTTCACCGCACAACGACACGAACGCCTCGAGCTCGAGATCGAGCAGCTGCTGCTCGGTCACCGCGTTCGTGGGCGAGGTGTCTCCGCCCGTCAGCACGCTGCCCAGCTTCTTTCCGATGAGCCGATCGTGGTCACTGATCTGGTGGTTATTCACCATGTCGTAGAGCTGCATGTCGATGGTCGCCGCGCCCGAACGACCGGGCAGGAAGAACGTGCTCTGGCGCGGCGCGCGGAAGCCCGCTTCGGCCATGCCCAACGCGCGCGCCTTGGCGTCGGCGAGCAGGTGATCGCGGTTCATCGAGATGTACGCGTCGGGCGCGAGGAACCCCGACTCCTTGCCCTCTTCCGCCGAGGTCGCGACCTTCGCGAGCCCGATGGTGAGGAAGGCCTTCTTCACGAAGTTGAAGGAGTCGATCTCCTTGTTCCCCGCGTAGATGCCCGAGAGGTTGCGCAGCAGCTGCAAGTTGCCGCCGCCGCCCGGAATCAGGCCGACGCCGAACTCCACGAGGCCGATGTACGTCTCGGCCGCGGCCACCTGGGTGTTGCCGCCCATGGTCGCTTCACAACCACCACCCAGCGCGAGCTGGAAGGGAGCCGTCACCACCGGGATGCTCGAGTAACGCATGCGCTGGTTGGCGGCCTGGAAGTCACCGACCAGCTTCTTGATGTCGGCCCACTGACCTTCTTTGGCGGCCCACAGCAGCATGGCGATGTTGGCGCCTGCCGAGAAGTTGCTGCCGTCGTTGCCGATGACCAGGCCGCGCGCGTTGCGCTCTGCCCAGTCAGCCGACTCGTGCATCAGCTCGGTGATGGCGGTGTCGATGCTGTTCATCTTGGAGTGGAAGGCGAGCAGCGCGATGCCATCGCCCATGTCGAGCAGCGACGCGGAGTCGTTGCCCTTGATGAGCTTGCCGGCGCGGCGCAGGCCCTCGACGGTGATCTGGCGCTCGACCTGCGGCACGTAGCGGCTCGACTTGCTGGTCACGTTCCAGAACGTGTCGAACTGGCGCTCGGCCCCATAGAAAGAGGTGCGGCCCGAAGCGAGCATCGCCTCGACCCAGGGGGCGACCGGAATGCCCAGCTCCTTCATGCGCTTGACGCCCTTCTCCACCCCGTACGCATCCCAGGTCTCGAAGGGGCCCATGTCCCACGCGAAGCCCCAACGCATCGCGCGATCCATGTTCACCACGTCGTCGGCGATCTCGCCCATCAGGCGCGCCGCGTAGGCCAGCGTGTCGAGGGTCACCTGCTCGGCGAACTTGGCGGCCTTGTCTTCGCCGCCCATCACCACGCGGATCTTCTCGCCCAGCTCTTCCACTTCACGGGCAGCGCCCAGTGAATCGAAGCGCACCTTGTTCTGCGCGCGGTACTCGAAGGTCTTCAGGTCGAGGACGAGGATCTCCTTGCCGCCGTCGCCTTTGTTCTTCTTGTAGAAACCGCTGCCCGTCTTGTCGCCGAGCATCTTCTTCTCGACCATCTTCTCGAGCCAGACGGGCGCCTTGAAGGTCTCGCGCGAGGGGTCGGCGGGAAGCGAGTCGTAACAATTCTTCGTCACGTGCAGGAACGTGTCGAGGCCGACGATGTCGGCGGTGCGGAAGACGGCCGACTTGGGGCGGCCCATCGCCGGCCCGAAGATCTTGTCGACCTCTTCGATGGTGACGCCGTGCTGCTCCATCAGCTGGATGGTGCGCATCATTCCGTACGTGCCGATGCGGTTGGCGATGAAGTTGGTGGTGTCCTTGCCGTAGACGATGCCCTTGCCCAGGGTGCGCTCGCCGAACTCGGCGACGGCCTGCATGACAGCAGGGTTCGTCTGCGTGCCAGGCACCAGCTCGAGCAGCTTCATGTAGCGCACGGGGTTGAAGAAGTGCGTCACCAGGAAGCGGCTCTTGAAGTCGTCGCTGCGGCCATCGAGCATGCCCGCGATGCTCATGCCCGAGGTGTTCGAGCTGACGATGCAGGTCTTGCTCACCAGCGGCTCGAGCTTGGCGAACAGGCCGTTCTTGAGCTTGATGTCTTCTTTGATCACCTCCACGACCCAGTCGCACTCGCCGACACGCTTCAGGTCGTCGTCGAAGTTGCCGATCTCGATGAGCGAGAGCGCACGCTCCGTCATCAACGGCGCGGGTTTCTGCTTGCGCAGGTTCTGAAGCGCGCTGATCGCGAACTTGTTCCGGAACGCCTTGCCGTCGGTCTTCTCACCGGGCGCGGGGTTGGGCGGGACGATGTCGAGGAGGATGACGGGGATGCCAGCGTTCGCGAGGTGTGCAGCGATGCCGCTGCCCATCACTCCGGCGCCGAGAACGGCGGCCTTGCGGATGCGGAAGCTCAAAGGGAACTCCAGAGGTGTGAGGAAACTGCCGACGACGGCGCGGATTCTTAGCCCAGCGTTCGCGGAAAGGCCGTCAAATCGGCCTCGAAAAGCAAAGAGTCTCCACTGGAGACATACCCCCTCCCCACAGTTTGACCCAGGGCCGCCCCCTGCAACCGGTCGCAACTACGCAGTCCCGGGCTGGCGCGGCGGGTGAAACGGGTGCGACCCGGGCGACTGGTGTGCCCGAACGGGAGTTTCACCCATGAAGAACCCGATCTCTCTGCTGAGTGCCGTGGCGCTGCTGGCGTTGACCGGCTGCCCCAAGCCCCCCGTCGAGCTCAGCTCGTTGGCCCTCTCGCCCGATCTCGCCCGGCTTCCCCGGGGAGAGACCGTGCAGTTCGTGGCCACCGCCCTCTTCACCGACGGCCAGGTGCGCGACGTCACCGCCGAGGCGCTCTGGTCGGTCGACGACACCTTCGTGGGCTCGGCGTCTGAAGAGGACAAGGGCCTCGTCACCGGCCTCGCTTCTGGCCAGACCGTGGTGCGCGCCCGCTTCGGAGGAAAGAACGTCACCCGCTCGCTGGTGGTGATCGACGCCGCGCTCCGCGAGCTGCAGCTCGATCCGCCACACCCCGTCTTGCCGGTCGGCCTGAGCGTGCCTTTGAAGGTGACGGCCATTCGCAGCGACGGCAGCAAACAAGACGTCACGGCCGAGGCGATCTGGAGCAGCTCGAGCCCGAACCTCGCGAGCGTGGAGAACGCAGCGGTGATCGGCCGCGTGCCCGGGGCGCTCACCATCTCGGCCTCGGTGCAGGGCCTGGTGGTCACCGCGCCCGTCGACGTCACCAACGCCCGGGTGGAGTCGATCGACGTGCAGCCCGCCACCTTCACCCTGCCCATCGGCATCACCGCCCAGCTCACCGCCACCGCGTTGTTGAGCGATGGCAGCTCGCTGGACATCACCACCCAGGCGGCCTGGCGCTCCAGTGCGTCGCAGATCGCCTTCGTGTCCGAGCTCCCCGGTGAGCAGGGCCTGGTCGCTGCCCGCGCCCAGGGCACCGCGCGCATCACCGCCTCCATCGCCGGAAAGAGCGGCGGCAGCGAAGGCACCGTCACCGTGGCGCGCCTGCTCACGCTCGAGCTGGGCCCCGCGTCGACGACGCTGGCCAACGGCACCAGCCAACGTTTCACCGCCACCGGCACGTTCTCCGACGGCACCACCGCCGACTTGAGCAGCCAGGTGAGCTGGACCTCGAGCAACCCGGCGGTGTTCTCCGTGACAGCGGGCCTGGTGAACGCGTTGGGTGTCGGCCGCGCGCAGCTCGCCGTGAGCCTGGGCTCCATTCGCGTCAGCCGGGAGCTGCAGATCACCACCGCCACCCTCACCACCCTCGAGCTGCGCCCCAGCCCCGCCGTGGTCGCGCGTGGACTGACGCTCGACGTCACCGCCATCGCCACCTTCAGCGACGCCACGCAGCAGGATCTGACGCGCCTGGTGGTGTGGCGGGTGGCCGACACGTCGCTCGCCACCAGCTCCAACGCGAGCGGTACGGAAGGCCGCATCACCGCGACCCACGAAGGCGTGACCGAAGTGAACGCCACCTTCGCGGGCGTGATCGCGCGCACCAGCCTGACCATCTCAGCAGCGGCATTGGCCTCGGTGCAGGTGACGCCGATCGCGCCCACCCTGCCTCGCGGCACCACGCGCGCCTTCACCGCCACCGGCCTCTTCACCGACGGCACCACGCAGGACCTCACCGCGCAGGCCACGTGGACGAGCAGCGACGCTTCGCGCGTGGCCGTGTCCAGCCAGGGCGCCAACCGCGGTGAAGTGAACGCGCTGTCTCAAGGCAGCGCCGACGTGCGCGCCAGCGTGGGTGGCAAGTCGGGCAGCACGCAGGTCACCGTCAGCGCGGCAGTGCTCACCGCGATCGACCTGAGCCCGCTCTCCACCCGAATTCCACTCGGCGTCAGCGTTCGTTTCGGGGCGACCGGCCGGTTCTCCGACGGCACCACCGCCGACCTCACCACCCAGGTGACCTGGTCGAGCAGCGCGCCTTCGGTCGCCTCGGTCTCCAACGCACCGGGCACCGAGGGGGAGGTGCGCGCGCTCTCTCTGGGCACCACTCAACTCACCGCTCAACTCGCGGCCATCACCGGCACCGGCTCGGTGGTGGTCACCGACGCGGCGCCCACCGCGCTCGAGCTGAGCCCCTCGAGCGCGACCATCGCGGTCGGCCTCACCCGCGGCTTCAACGCCGTCGCCACCTACAGCGATGGCACCTCGCAAGACGTCACCGCGCAGACCACCTTCAGCACGCTGTCTTCCACCATCGCCACCGTCGCGCTCGAGCCTCAGTTCGCGCGCGTCACCGGCCGCTCGGCAGGCACCACCAGGCTGGTCGCCAGCGCGATGGGCCTCACGGCGCAGGCCAACGTCACCATCACGCCCGCGCAGCTGATCGGGCTCTCGATCAACCCCGCGGCCCTCACCCTGGCGCGCGGCACCCTCGGCCAGCTCTCCGTCGAAGCGACCTGGAGCGACGGCACCAACGCCGACGTCACCACGCAGGCCACCTGGACCAGCACGGACGCCGCGATCGTGGCGGTCTCCAGCGCTCCGGGAAGTCACGGCGCGCTCACCGCGCTCACCACCGGCAGCGCGACGGTGCAGGCGCAGCTCGGTGCTCAGAGCGCCTCGAGCCTGGTCACCGTTTCTCCTGCGACGTTGATGACCATCGAGGTGACGCCGACCTCGCCCTCGATTCCGCTCGGCGCGACCCAACGTTTCGTCGCCACCGGCCGGTACAGCGATGGCTCCGCACAGAACCTCAGCACACAGGTCACCTGGAGCAGCTCCGTCTCTGCCGTGCTCAGCGTATCGAACGCGGCGGGGCTCGCGGGTCTGGCCACCGCGTCGAGCCAGGGCTCCGCGGTGGTGAGCGCGGCGTTCGGCGACACCACCGGCAGCACGACCGCGGTGGTGACGGCCGCCACGTTGGCCGAGGTGCAGATCTCTCCGCCGCAACCGCGCATCGCGAAGGAGACGCGCATCACCCTGATCGCCACCGGCGTGTGGAGCGACGGCGGTACGCAGGACATCACCTCGAGCTGCACCTGGACCAGCGGCGGGCCCATCGCCACGGTCTCCAACGCGGCGGGCACGCGCGGGCGGGTCTCGGCGATCTCCCCGGGCGTGGTGGTGATCACCGCCACCTGCGCGGGGGTCGCGGGCAGCGCGCCGCTCACCATCACCAACGCGAACCTGGTGAGCATTCAGGTCACCCCCTCCATGGCCACCGCAGCCGCGGGCTTCACGCGGCCCCTCGCGGCGACCGGCCTCTTCTCTGATGGCAGCACGCAACCGTTCACGGACTTCGTCAGCTGGTCGAGCGCGGATCCCTCGAAGGCCACCGTCTCCAGCCTCGGCCTGGTGAGCGCGCGCACCCAGGGGTCGGTGCTGATCTCAGCGCAGGCGCTCAACGTCACGGGCCAGGTGAACTTCGTGGTCTCCGCGGCGCTGCTCGAATCGATCGAGCTCGCGCCTTCCCCCTCGTCCGTCCCCAAAGGTCTGCAGCAGAACTTCGTGGCGATTGGGCACTTCTCCGATGGCAGCACCACGCCCGTGAGTGAAGCCGCCACGTGGAGCAGTTCAGCGCCGAACATCGCCACGGTCTCCAACGCGGCCGGAAGCCGGGGCCAGGCCACCGCGCTGCTCGAAGGCGTCACCACCATCTCGGCCTCGTTGCAGGGCTTCCTGGCGAGCGCCACCTTGACGGTCACGCCGGCGTCGTTGACCAGCATCGCGGTGACCCCGGTCACGCCGTCGATCGCCAAGGGGCTGTCCTTGCAATTCGCCGCCACCGGTACCTTCAGCGACGGCAGCACGCGCGACCTCACGTCGCAGGTGACGTGGAGCGCTGGTGATGGCGCCATCGCCAGCATCTCGAACACCGACGGCAGCCGCGGCCGCGCGCTCGCGATGGGCCTCGGCACCACCACCCTCTCGGCCTCGCTGGGGAGCATCAGCGGCGCCTCTTCACTCACGGTCACCGCCGCGATGCTGGTGTCGATCGGCGTCACGCCGGGAAGTCCTTCGGTGCCGCGGGGCCTCACGCTGCAGCTCGTCGCGACGGGCGTGTACACCGACGGCTCCACGGCCGATCTCTCCGCGCAGGTGATGTGGCTGAGCAGCGACGCCACCCGCGCGCAGGTCTCGAACGGGGCCGGCAGCGAAGGCCTCGTGCAGGCGCTCGACCCGGGCGCCACGACGATCACCGCCACGCAGGGCTCGTTCTCGGGAACGACGCAGCTCACCGTGACGCCCGCGGTGCTGCAGCAGCTCACCCTCACCCCGCCTTCGCCTTCCGTGGCCGCGGGCCTGGGCACCTCGCTCACCGCCACCGGGCTCTATTCCGACTCCAGCACGCAGAACCTGAGCGCGAGCGCGAGCTGGAGCAGCTCCGATGTCTCGATCGCCACGGTGTCGGCGGGGGTGATCAGCACCTCTCGATCCGGCACGGTGATCATCACCGCGACCGTCGGAGCCATCAGTGGCCAGGTCACCCTCGTCGTGACCGCGGCGGTGCTGCAGCAACTGCAGGTCACCCCGCAGAACGTCTCGCGCCCCAAGGGCCTCACGCAGCAGTTCGTCGCGATGGGCGTGTTCTCCGACGGCAGCACCGCTGAGCTCACCAGCAGCGTGACGTGGGCCAGCTCAGACCCGGCGAAGGTCTCGCTCTCCAACGCGAACGGCAGCCGCGGCCTGGGCAGCACGCCCGCCATCGGAGCGGTCACCGTCTCGGCCACGCTCTCGGGCATCACCGGGAGCACCCCGTTCACCGTCACCGCCGCGCAGCTCAGCCAACTCGGCATCAGCCCGACGGGCAGCACCGCGTCGCTCGGCTCGGTGCGCCAGTACGTCGCGACCGGCACGTACACCGACGCGAGCACGCAGAACCTCACCACCCAGGTCGCGTGGAGCTCGTCGAACCAGGCGGTCGCCACCATCTCGAACGCGAATGGCAGCCACGGCCTGGCCACCACGTTGAGCACCGGCGTCACCTCGATCAGCGCCTCGTTCGGTGGCTTCAGCGCCGCGGCGAACCTGGTCGTCATTCAGAACGCGCTCACCAGCATCGCGCTCACCCCGGCTTCCGGCGGCACGGCGCTCGGCTACAGCCGGCAGTTCATCGCCATCGGCACGTACAACGACGGCACCACCCAGGTGATCACCGGGCTCGCGACGTGGACCACCGACGACGCCTCGGTGGCGATCGTATCGAACGCCGATGGCAGCCGCGGGCTGCTCTCGACCGTGGGCACGGGCAACGTCACGGTGAGCGCGACGTACCAGGGCGTCACCGGGGCCGCCTCGCACGCCGTCACGCCCGCGGTGCTGGTGGCGATGAGCCTCTCGTCATCTTCCGTCACGATCAACGTCGCGGGCAGCACGCAGCTCACCGCCACCGGCTACTTCAGCGATGGCTCTTCGCAGGACCTCACGTCGACGGCTACCTGGAGCAGCTCGGCGCCGGGCGTGGCGCAGGTCAGCAACGCGAGCGGCAGTGAGGGCCTGGTCACCGGCATCGCGGCGGGCAGCGCGCAGATCTCCGCCACGCAAGGCTCGGTGTCTGCCGACGCGAACGTCACGGTGAACTGAAGCCGGGCCGTGCCTGAACCGGTGCGTCAACCCTTGAAATTCCAGCGACTTGACGGGACTTGACCGCCCCGTTCAGACTTTCTTCCGCTCCCACGCAACTGCGTAGGCCGATGTACGACAATTCGGCACTTACCCTTACTGCCCTCCAGGACGACCACCATGCCCACGATCACCGACCGCAAGCTGGCCACTCTGTATGCGTCGTTCGAAGCGCAGAAGCGCACCAACCCGAACCTGAAGCTGGGCGCCGAGCAGGCGCTGCAGATCCTGGCGGAGATCGGCGATCGCAGCGGCTGGTCTGCAGCGAAGACCCTCACCGAGCTCAAGAAGCCGGGCGTCTCGAGAGATCAGCAGGTCGAGATCGCCAAGAAGGGCCTGTCGGCAGCCGAGAAGAAGGACCTCGCTTCCATTCTCGACGCCGGCACCGTGCCGCTCGAGCCGTCGGCCAAAGACTTCCTCGGCGCCGTGCTCGGCCGCACCACGCCGCCTCCAGGCCCCACGCCGGGTGGCGAAGTCGGCGTGCCCAACTTCAAGATCAGCACTGATCAGGCGAACGGCATCTCCGGCCTGACCAAGGCAGGCGCAACCATCGAGGCGATCAACCTGACCACCGCGCCCAGCGGGCGCTACCACACCGATGACACCTTCGTGATCGGCAAGGCCGACGCGACCGGCAAGTTCACCGGCGCGAAGCTGCAAGGCGACATGGCGATGAAGGAAGGCGACGTCATCCGCATGCGCGCGCGCTACGCCGATGGCACCACCTCCGACTGGGTGAACATCAAGGCCAACACCGCCGAGACCGCCGACACGCGCAATGCCCAGGTCGCCGTCTTCCGCATCGGCCTCACGGCGGGCGCCAACGGCACCATCGGCGTCGAGAACATCAACGGCAGCCGCCAGATCTCCGAGCCGGGCGCGAAGGTGCAGTTCACCAACGCACGCACCGGTGAGAAGCAGGTCGTCACCCTCAACGGTGAAGGCACCTTCCCCGCGGGCGTGCAGCTCAAGGGCAAGGCCGGCGACACCTTCGCGGTGGCCGCCTCAGACGGAATCAACAACACCGACTTCCGCACCTCGGTGGGCAACGTCTCGGTGCCGGGTGGCACCACGGGCGGAGACGTTCTCCCCGACCCCGCGCTCCACAAGGACGAGATGAACGCGGACGGCACGCCGAAGTTCGGCAAGAAGCTGTTCACCGGGCCGCTCTTCGCCGACGGCGTGAAGGCCGGTGACGCGCAGCAGGGGCAGATCGGCAACTGCTACTTCCCCGCCGCGGTCGCCTCGATCGCGCAGATGAACCCCGACCTCATTCAGAACATGGTGAAGGCCAACGGCGACGGCACGTACACCGTGACCTTCAAGGAGCGCGACTGGGCGACCGGACGCACCAAGGACGTTGCGGTGAAGGTCGACGGCGAGCTGTACGCGCGCTCGTACGGCGGCCCGCTGTACGGCCACAGCTCGAACAGCTCCGAGCCCACCAAGATGGAGATGTGGTACCCGATCATCGAGAAGGCCTACGCGCAGTGGAAGGGCAGCTACGACGCGATCGGCAACGGCGGCTCATCGGCTGACGTGTTCGAAGACTTCACCGGCGCGCAGGGCCGCTCGACCAACGCCGCGGGTAACCCCGACAGCGTGTGGCGCACCATCACCACGGCCCTCGACGCGAAGAAGCCGGTCGCGGCGGGCACGCACGATGACGGCGGGCCGGTGAACTACGCGAACACCGGCGTGTTCGGCGATCACGCGTACTCGATCCTCGGTTACGAGAAGGTCGGGGCCGATCGCATCTTGATCATCCGCAATCCCTGGGGCGAGTCGGAGCCCGCGGGCAATGGCGCGAACGACGGCGTGTTCAAGATGAAGCTCGAAGAGTTCCAGAAGCTCTACGACAACGTGATGACCACGAACTGAGCTCGGATCAACCGCCAACTCCACCAACTGTCCCCCTCTCCCCGAGGGCCCCGAGGGGGAGAGGGTTGGGGAGAGGGCGGACAGAATTCTCCCAGAGCGAAACCCGCCACGAGCGATCGTCGGCGGGTTTTCCGTTTGTTGCGGGACGGGAATGCGACCGACAACCCTCTCCCCGACCCTCTCCCCCTCTCGGGGAGAGGGAGAGCGTTGCGTGAGAGCGTTGCGTGAGAGTGCGAGTCTGGCTTGTTCTTACGGCTGAACGGCAGCCAGCGCGCGCATGGCCTTCTCGATGTCGCTCTGCTGCGGCACCGACGCCAGCTCGAGCGGATCAGCGAGGCCGATGCCCGGCAGGAACTTACCCGCCAGCAACTTCGGCGGCGCGAGCAGCTTGAAGAACAGATCGTCGACCACCCGGCGCACCAGGTGCTCACCGAAGTTCGTCACTTCCGTGTCTTCGTTCACGAAGATCACCCGGCCGGTCTTCTCGACCGACGCCTTGATGGCCTCCCAGTCGTACGGCCACAGCGAGCGCAGGTCGATCACCTCGGCATCGATGCCATCGGCCGCGAGCACTTCCGCGGCCTGCGCACACAACGGCAGGGTGCGGCCGTAGCTCACCACCGTCAGCTGCGAACCCGAACGCACCGTCTTCGCCTTGCCGATCGGAATCGACACGTCTTCCAACGCAGGCCACTGCGGCGCCCACCTGGTGCGATCACCCAGCGGCGCGTCGATGAGCTTGCTCAGCGCCTTGTCTTCGCCCGGCTCACCGGGAATCAGCTCCTGCCCACGAATGCGCATCAACGCTTTCGGAATCAGGAACATCACCGGGTTCGTCTCTTTGCAGGCCGAGAGCAACAACCCGTACGCGTCGAGCGGGGTCGAGGGCATCACGATCTTCCACCCCGCGATGTGGGTCGCCGTCGCGTCGATCGAGTGCGAATGGTAGATGCTGCCGCGAATTCCGCTGCCGACGGGCGTCATCACCACCATCGGCAAATTCCACTGACCGTTCGAAGACCACTGGGTGTTCCCGGCGAGCTTGAGCAGGTCGATGGTGTTGAAGATGTAGTCGCAGAACTGGATCTCGGCGATCGGCTTGCCGCCCGCCATCGCGATGCCCATCGCCATGCCGATGATGCCGCGTTCATCCAGCGGCGTGTTCCAGGTGGTCTTGAGACCCTGCGTGCAGGTGAACACGCCGCCCAGCGGCATGCCCACGTCTTCACCGAAGATGTCCGTCACCCCGAGGTTCTCTTCGGCGAAGTGAAGGGCCATGCGTACTGCCTGCGCCATGTTGGCCATGGGTCGTCTCGTTTGAAGAAGGTTTAGAAAATCAGGCGAAAGGATCGCGGCCGGGCTCGCCGTGGAACACGTGATCCCAGATGGTGCTGCCGTCGGGGAACGCTTCCTCTTTCACCGCGCGCGCGAGGTCAGCCAGCTCTTCGGTGTAGCGATCCCGAACCGCCTTGGCCTGCTCCCTGGTGAGCATGCCGGCCTTCTCGAGCTTCGCTTCGAACACGGTGATGCAGTCGGCCTCGTTGGTGGCGAAGTTCGCGCCCGACGCCGAGGAGTGCCCGTAGAGCCGCGAGACGCGCGCCTCGACCAGGTACGGCTTGCGCTCGGTGCGCACGTACTCCATCGCCTCTTTGAGCTCGAGGTACGCCGAGATGGGATCGTTGCCGTCGATGGTCTTGGTCTTCATGCCGAAGGCCACGCCGCGATCGCTGATGCGCTCCACGCCTTGCGTCTGCTCGTACGGCGTCGAGATGCCCCAGCGGTTGTTGGTCACCAGGATCAACACCGGCAGCTCCTGGCCGGGCCGGCTCGACCACACCAGGCAGCTGGCAAAATCGCCCTCGGCCGTGCCCGCGTCGCCGCCGGTCACGATGCTGATGCCGTCACCGCCGAAGCGCTTCTGAACCAGCGCCGTGCCCGGGGCCATCGCGTACTGCACCTCGATGGGCGAGCTGACCGGAGTGATGTTCCACTCCTTCTTGGAGAAGTGACCGGCGAAGTTGCGGCCGCCCGAGTACGGGTCGGTGGCCGTGTTCTTCATCTGGCGGATCGCGCCCAGCGGCTCTTCGCCCATGGCCAGCAAGGTGGCCGACTGGCGGTAGTGGAAGTGGAGGTAGTCGAAGGCCGGGCCCATGCCCTTCTTGATCAACAGGCCGAGCGGCACGTTGAAGGCCTCTTCACCGGGCCCGCCGATCCAGAAGTAGCCGTGACCGGTCTTGTACATGGCGATCAGGCGCTCTTCGAGACAGCGCGCCTTCACCATCGTGTCGTGCATCGACAACAAGAGCTTCTTGTGGAGCGGCAGCTCCTCGGAGTGCGTCACCAGCGCCTTGAAAGGCTTGGCCGCCGCCTTCGCCGATTTCGCCGGGGCGCTCATCTTCTTCGCGTCACGAGCCATGGATACCCCGCCATACACCTAAATCGGCGCAGACTGATCCACAGAAAGACCGGGGGGCACCCGGCCTTACTTGTAAAACTTATCGCTGAGCTTCAGCAGCTCGTCTTCGCAGTTGTCGATGCGGCGCAGGGTGTTGGCCTCGTCACAGGCCTTCTTCACGCGGCTGACGGCCTTCTCGTAATACTCGGCGCGCTCGGAGTCCTGGCGCATGACGCTGAGCATGTCGTCGAGGGTGATGTCGATGCGGCGCGCGCGTTTGCGATCGCCAATGGTGACGTCATCGAGCACCGCGTCGCGATCTTCTTCGAGGACCGGCTCGCCTGCGTCGACCTCCTCGATCAACGAGGGATCCACCGGCACGGGGTCGGCGACCGGGTCTTTCTTGACGTCAACCGGGTCGACCTGGGGGTTCACCTTCGGGGTGACCACGGGGGGATCCACCCGGGCAAGCATCGGGTTCTTCAGGGGCCCATCGGTCTTGGGGGGCGGCTTCTTCCCGATCGCCACCGGCGCCGGGGGCGTGACGGGGGCGGGCCAGAGGACGTAGGTCAACACCGCCGCGAACCACAGGCCCACCACCCCGCCCAGCACCCACGGCCAGCGGCGGCTCACCTGGCGCTTGAGATCAGCCACCTGCGCCGAGACGGCCAGCTCGCGGGCGCGCTTCTTCTCGCCACCGGTCGCTTCAGGGTCGTCGACCACCGGCTCGATGGCCATCAGGCTCATCTGGGTGGTGGCGTTGCGCATCTGCTTGGTCGCCGCGCGCAGGTCGGCCTTCACCTGCACCGCGTCGGGGCGCTCACCGGGTTCCTTGGCGAGCAGCTTGAGGATCAGCTCGGAGAGCGCCTTGGGGATCTCCTTGTTCAGCTCGTGGGGGATCGGCGGCGGCGAGTGAACGTGCTTCTCCATCACCTCCATCGGCGTGGTGCCGATGAAGGGGAGCTGCCCGGTCAACATGTGAAAACACAGCACGCCGAACGCGTAGAGGTCGGCCGGAGGACCCGCGGGCCGGCCGCGCGCATGTTCGGGCGAGATGTAGTCGGGCGTACCGGCGATGCGGGTGACGTTCTGCTGGCTGCGGCGCGCGAGGCCGAAGTCGAGCAGCTTCACGTAGAAGAGGTTGGCCTCCTTCACGAGGAAGACGTTCGCCGGCTTGAGATCGCGGTGCACCACGCCCGCTTCGTGCGCGGCGGTGAGGGCCGAGAGCACCTGCTCCAGGATGATCACCGCGTCGCCCGCGGGGATCTTCGTCTCGCGCTGCATGCGCTGCTCGAGCGCCTCGCCTTCGAGCAGCTCCATGATCAGATAGTTGCGTCCGTCTTCCAGCGTCCCGGCGCCGAAGATGTTGATGATGCCGCGGTTCTTGATCGAGCTGATGATGCGCGCTTCGTCGAGCAGCCGATCCATGTCGCGCGGATCAGGCGAGATGTCGGGCCGGAGCACCTTGATCGCCACGCCCTTGCCGATCATCTGGTGCGTCGCCTTGTAGACGACGCCCATGCCACCGACGCCGAGCTTCGCCTCGATGACGTATTCCTGCAGCTTGCGGCCGATCAACGAGTCGCGACTCGATGACGAGCTGAGCGCGTCGTTGGTGGGCGCGCTGGCCTTGTTGCTCACCGCATTCGAGCGCCGCGGCGCAGCCCCTGCTTGAGGCACCGGGCCCGCAGGACGGGTGGCGGGTTTGCGAGGCGGTTTGTCCTCGTGCTCCATCAGGGTGCTGGCGTCGGGCGTGGCGCCCATGCCCGGATCAGTCGCCAGCGGCTTTCGGGTGACGGGCCGGGCAGGCGCTTTGGCGCCCGGAGCGAAGGCCTTGCTCTTGGAAGTCGCCTCGCCGCTGCCGCCGAGCGTGGTGCCGCATTTCGGGCACGCCCGCGTGTCCGTGGGAGACACAGTTCCACACTTCGGGCAGAGGACTTCACCGGCCATGAGCAGCGATATTCTTGCACAGTCGCGCCCGGGCCCCGGCGAATTCCAGCCCCCTCACGGTGCTGACGGCTGAAACCCTTCACCGTCGCGCGAGAGCACCAATTGACCACACGCGGCGGCGATCTCCCGCCCGCGCGGCCAGCGGATCAACGTCAGCATGCCCTGCTCGACCAACCGGGCGTGAAAGGCGCGCACCCGCGACGTGCTGGGCGTCTCGAGATTGGTACCCGGGTACGGATTGTAGGGGATGAGGTTGACCCGCGACGGGATGCCTTCGAGCAGGGTGATCAGCCGGTCTGCATCGGCGTCGGTGTCGTTCAGATCTTTGAAGAGCACGTACTCGATGAAGTAGTCGCGCTTGCCGTTGCGCCGCTCGACGTCTTTGCGCAACGCATTGAGCAGCGACTGAATCGGCCAGGTCTTGTTCTGCGGCATCACCTGCGCGCGCACTTCGTCGGTGGTCGCGTTCAGAGACAGCGCGAGTGACGCTTTCGACTCGGCGAGGAAACGTTCGAGGCCCGGCAAGACGCCCGAGGTCGAGACCGTCACCGCCACCTGGCGCAGCTGCGGCGCGGGGCTCTGGGTGAGCACGTCGATCGCGTGGAGCACCTCGTCGAGGTTGTCCATCGGCTCGCCCATGCCCATGAAGACCACGTTGCTGGCGGGCTGCTCCACGGGCGCTTCGCTGCGGGCGAGCATGTACTGCGCGACCATCTCTTCGGCCTTGAGCTGGCGGATGAAGCCGAGCTCCTTCGTCGCGCAGAAGACGCACTTCCGGGTGCAGCCGGCCTGGCTCGAGATGCAGATGGTGCTGCGGCCCTTCGCGGGAATGCGCACCGTCTCGACGTTGGTGCCGGCGAAGTCGAGCGCGTACTTGGTGGTGCCGTCGGGGCTCTGCTGGCGTTCGGTCACCTTCGGCACCACCAGGCCATGGCGCGCACGGAACGGTTTCCACACGCGGTGGCTGACGCCCTCGATGGCCTCAGGCAGCACGGTGGGCATCGGTCGCTGCGAGAACAACCACCGCAACGTCTCGACCGCGCGCGCACGGCTGCCCAACTCGACGGTGAGCTGTTCCAACGTCAGCGCGGGGAGTTGGCGGGCCACGGGGTTCACCTCGCAGAGGCGTGGACTCGGTGTCAACGTCCTCCGAACACCGTTCGCATCGAGCGCCGTCGAGATGCCACCTCTCCTTCGTGCGACAAGTGACCCCTCGACTGCTCGGGGCGAACGCTGCGGGCAGGAACAACGCTTCCCCCACGGGTGTCGACGGGTACGATGCGGCCTCCTTTCAGGGGAACCCCACCCACATGCGAACTCAACCCCATGGCGCCGTGAGCCGCCGTCTTGTCATTGGTCTGGCCGTCGGCCTGGCCGTCATCGTGGGCTTCGCCAGCACGCAGACCTGTCTGCGCGTCGGCTTCTCCACCGGGCTCTGGCTCGACGAGTGCCCCGATGGAGAGCTGCGCCAGACCATCAACGTCTCCGCCCCGGAGCTCAAACGCGGCGCGTTCGGTTCGGTGCGGGTGACCGTCAACGCGACCTACCTGGTGGCGCCCAATGATCAGCGGCGCACCGAGGCCATCACCAACTTCACGCCCATCGTCTCACTGGTGAGCGCGACCGGTGAGACGCAGCTGCCCGCAAAGAAGAGTTGGGAAAAGGCAGGCGGCGGGCTGCAGGCCGAGGTCGAGCTGCCGAAGGTGAATGACGGCGACTACACGCTGCGCACCCGCATCACCTCGCCCATCGGCGAGCAGGTGCTCGACCTGCCGCTGCCGCTCTACACGCCCGCGCGCGTGCACGTGATCACCGACCGCCCGCTCTACGAGCCCGGCAACGTGGTGAAGTTTCGCGCGGTCGCCCTCAAGGCCTCCGACCTCACGCCGCTCGAGGAACGCCCCGGCACCTGGCGGGTCACCGATTCGCAAGGTGAGCTGCTGCTCGAGGAGCGCGCTCCCACGGGACCCTGGGGCGTGGTCTCGGGCACCTTCCCCATCGATCGCGGCAGCCAGTCGGGCACGTGGACGGTGACCTGGCAGTCGGGCGCCAGCAGCGAGTCGCGCACCTTCACGGTCAAGCCGTTCACCCTGCCCCGCTTCCGCGTCGAGGCCTCGCCCGTCAAACCGTTCTACCGCCGCAATGAGCGGCCGGTGCTCAAGGGCTCGGTCACCTACAGCTCGGGCGCTCCGGTGGCGAACGCGAAGCTCGAGCTGGACTGGAACGTGTCGGGTGAGTGGCCGCCGCCGACCAGCTGGGTCGACGGCAACGCGCTGCCGAAGCTCGCCACCACCAACGCGAGCGGCGCCTTCACCGCTGAGCTGCCGATGGTGCCCGACGATCTGCAAGGTCAAGCCACGCTGAGCGTGAGCATCGGCGCCGTCGATGCAGCGGGCGATCGGGTGGAAGGCGGCGCGTCCATTCTCCTCTCGCAAGATCTGATCGGCACCTCCGGCGTCACCGAGCTCGCCGACGGCCTGGTGGAGGGTTTCAACAACCGCCTCTTCCTGCGCGCGACGACCGCCGATGGCCGCGTGCTCGAAGGCGTGACCCTCAACGTGAAGCGCCTCTGGGAGCCCACCGACAAGGGCACCGAAGCGAAGGTCGATGAAGACGGTGTGGCGAGCCTGCAGGTCGACCCCGGCCCGCCGGTGAACATCGTGATCCCCGCGATGCCCTTCCGCCCCCCGCCCCGCACCAAGCTGGTGGTGCGCAACGGTCTCTCGGAGCGCCTCGGTCTCAACGAAGACGATGGTGAGGTGTCGTTGGCCGATCGCATGGCCTTCGATCGCCTCGACGCGAAGCTCGAGCCGTGTGCGCGCTATGTGCTCGACGGCGGAGCGGAGGTGAGCGTCGGTCTGCTGGTGCGTTCTTCGGGCGCGGTGGTGTCGATGGCGCTGCCCACCTCGAAGCTCGGCAAGTGCATGGAGGGCGTGCTCAAGAGCCTGCAGCTGGGCGCCGGCAAGGAGCGCTTCTTCGAGGCCAGCTGGTCCTTCAACGATGAGGAACTGCCCCGCTTCGAGATCACCCTCGATGGTTTCCCGCAGCCGCCCGAGCCGCTGCAGTTGGCGCTGGCCGACGCGATGCTGGAGGCGCGCGATTGCCTGCCCGCCACCGTCAAGACCGGCGTGCTGCCGCGCATGATCCACTGGAAGGTCAGCGCCGATTGGAAACGGGTCGAGCTCGACTGGGTGCCGGTGAAGGGTGACGCGTACGCAGAGTCCGCGCTCGCCTGCATCACCTCGCGGGTGAAGACGCTGCAGTTCCCCAAGCAGCTCGACGTCGAGCCGCAGGAAGAGGAGAGCTCCATCGGGGTGGCCACCGTCTCGGTGAACGCTCCGGAGAAGTACGAGTCGCTCAAGCCGCAAGACACCGTGATGGTCGGGTACGAGTTCCTGGTCACCGCGAAGAAGGGCACCGAGGTGTTCGGCAGCACCCGGCTGCGCATGAACCCCGGCACCGTTCCGCAGATCCGCCTGCGCGCTTCCACGCAACTGCTCAAGGCGGGCGAGCACGTGAAGGTGGAGATCCTGCGCGGGCCCGACTTCACCGGCGAGCTGCCCGAGAAGCTCTTCCTCACGCACGCCTTCCAGTCGCAAGAAGCGAAGGTCGACCCCTCCACGCGCAGCGCCGACTTCACCATCCCCGCTGACTGGCAGGGCTGGGCCGGCGTGCAGTGGGGCGGCGGCCAGGTGTTCCTCTTCGTGCAGCCCAACGCAGCGCTCTCGGTGAAGGTGACGCCCGAGAAAGAACGGTACGCCCCCGGTCAGGTCGCGCAGCTGGGCATCGAGACGACGGTGGGCGGCACGGGAGGCGCTGCAGCCGTCGGGTTGTTCGGCGTCGACGAGAGCCTCTCGCAGCTCGCTTCGCTTCCCGGCGCCGATGAGCTCGCGCCGTTGAGGCCGCAGGCGACGGGCACGGCGGCGTTCGGCTCGATGGATGCGCAGGCGCTCTCGCTGGGCCGGATTCGCGGTGCCAATGCTGCGGCCGCGACGCTCGCTCGCGTGTCGTCGATGCCGCCGCCTCCGCAGGTCGAAGCCTCGGTGTCGATCTCAGGGAGCACGGTGTTCGATCCCAACGAAGCGCAGGTCGATCGGTTCTACGTGGTGTTGGGCGAGCTCTACACCCAGGTGCGCACGTGGGAGTCGTCGGCACCCGGCTCGGAGAAGATGACGCCGCCCGTGATGGCGCGGTTGTGGAACCAGTCACTCGACGCCGTGGAGTCGAGGAAAGACTCGGCGCGCGATGCGTGGGGCAGAAAGCTCAGGCTGCATCGCTTGCCAGCTGACCTGCTCGCGCTCACCGAGCCGCGCTCCGTGGTGATCAACGGAACCCGGCTGCCGGAAGACACTCAGAATTGGTCGCAGTGGGTTGCGAAGGAGAAGCCATGAAGAAGTTCCTCATTCTCGCGCTCACCGCCGTCGCGATCCTGTTCATCACCTTCCTCGGGCTGGCGAGCCCCAGAGCCATGAGCCCCAGCGCCGACGCCTTGTCGGGCAGTGACGATCGATACTACCGAGAGGAAGCAGCGCCTTCCCCCGTGCAGGTGTTCGCAGCACCGCCCCCCAAGATGGACGAAGGGGTGATGGGCAAGATGGAGAAGAAGCGCGCCGCGGTCGGTCTGGGCGGCCTCGGCCTCAAGGGCTCCGGCCGGGGCGGTGGCGGCTCGGGCAATGGCTACGGCAGCCTGGGGGCGGTCACCACGCCCATGGTGCAGGCCGGGCTCATGGACGCCCCCGCCGAATCAGAAGCGATGGATGGCGAGCTGGCGCAGCCCGCTGCGACCCGCGCGTGGTTCCCCGAGACGTTTCTCTTCGAGCCGTTGATCGTCACCGATGCGCAGGGCCGGGCCAACATCCCGGTGAAAGTGCCTGATCGCCTCACCACCTGGCGGCTGCTCGCGCTCGCGCATTCGCGGCAAGGCAGCCAGGCCGGCAGCGTGGCGAGCTTCCTCGGCACCCTGCCCACCTACGTCGAGCCGGTGACCCCGGCGTTCCTCTACGCGGGCGACTCGGTGCGGTTGCCGATTCAGGTGGTGAACACCACCGACGCCGACATCACCACGTCGCTCGCCTACGAGATCTCCGGCGCCACGCTGTCAGGCACGGGCGGCGTGGTGAAGGTGCCTGCCGGCGGCAACGCGCTGCAGTACGTGACGTTGAACACCACCAAGCCCGGCATTGCGTCGTTCAAGGCCACGCTCGGAAATACCGACGCGATCGAGAAGAGCATCGAGCTCAAGCCCGCAGGCCGTCGTGAGCTGGTGAGCAAGGCAGGCACGCTCGCCGCGCCCCGCACGTTCTCGCTCTCGGGCCCGGCGAACCCGCTGCCTGGTACCGAAGCGGTGCGCCTGCGCGTGTACCCCGGTGCACTCGGTCTCATCCGCAACGAGCTGTCGGCAGCGCCCGGCCGCGGTGGCGTGGCGGAAGACGCGTACCTGCTGCAGCTGCTGGGTCAGGCGCCGGCGCTGCTCAACTCGTTGGGCGCCAAGGCCGACGAGCCGGTGATTCGCGACCTCTCCATTCTCGCGACGCAGCGGGTGATGCAGTACGCGCGCTCGCCTTCGGTCGACACGGCCACGCTGCTGACGGAAGCCGCGCTGGCGCACCCGCAGAACCCGGTGCTCGCGCGCCTGGGTGAACGGCTCGCGCTGCAGGTCGCTCAGCAGCAGCGCGCAGACGGTACGTGCCAGGGCGCCAATGGGTGGACGCTCCAGCGGTTGCTGGTGACCACCTCTGATTGCGTGCGCGCCGCGCGGGCTTCGATGGAGACGCCCGCGGCTCGCCAGCGCGCGACGGCGGTCACCTTGAAGGCCTCGGGCGCCTTCGAGCGCAACGCGGCGCGGGTCAACGACGCGTACACGGCGGCGGCGATCCTCGCGTCGGGGGCGATCACCGGCGGCGTGGGTGACAGCCTGCGAAAGCGGGTGCTCGAGAAGCTCGCGGAGTCTTCTGACGGCGGGAAGTACCTGCCGGTCGACCCGGGCGTGGTGCGCGCCGATGGCGTGGCGCCTTCGACGTACGAAGCGACGGCGATGGCCATCCTCGCGCTGCAAGACGTGAAGGATGCGCCGCTGGCGGATCTCGGCACGTATCTGCTCTCGGGCTACTCGTCGTACTCGGGCTGGGGCGATGGGCGCGCCAACCTGGTCGCCCTTCGTGCGGCCGTGCGGCTGTTCAAAGATCCCGTGCCGCCGGGTGTGAAGATCACCCTGGAGCGCGATGGCCAGGCGATCACCACGGGCATCATCGACGCCGCCGCGTTGCAGAGCGTGCTCTCACTCGACGCTGACGCGACCGGCAGTGGTGGCGCGCACACGTGGACGATTCGGGCCGAGCCCGCGGTGCCGGGGCTTGGTTACAGCCTGCAGCTGATCTCCTACGCGCCGTGGAAGGACGAACCGGGTGGTGGGCTCGAGCTCAAGACCGAGCTGCCCGCGAGCCTGAAGGTCGGGTTGCCTGCCGACGTGAAGCTCACCGCCGCGATGCCGGGCGGTACGCCGATGCAGGTGGAGCTCTCGTTGCCCGCCGGTGTGCAGGCCGACTCCACCTCGCTCACCAAGCTGGTCTCGAGTGGGTCGATCAGCCGGTATGAAACCGAAGACGGGCTGCTCACCTTGCACCTGCCGTCGCAGCCCAACGGCGCGCTCTGGCAGACCAACGTGAAGGTGATCGCCACGCTGGCGGGCACGCTGCACTCGGGCGCGTCTTCACTTCAACCTGAGGCGAACGCCGCCAAGAAGAAGGAGTTCGCTCCAGTCACCTGGCGCGTGGAGTGAAGAACTCAGGGTGAGGATGTTCGACCCTCACCCTGACCCTCTCCCGAAGGAAGAGGGGCCTTACCTCTCCTCGAGGAGCATCTTGATCTCCTTGACCCGCCGCGTGACGAAGTCGCGCTCGAGCGACTTGAAGGCGTCGGGCAGCAGATCACGGCTGGTGCACTCCTGCACCGCGACCAGGTTCTGCAACTCGATCTCCAGCGGGTAGCTGGGCGGAATGAAGTCTTTCACCACCGCCTCGACGTCGGCCGTGATGACCTCTTCGCGGCCTTCGACCATCGCGCGGAACTTCGAGCGCACCAGGATCGCCTCGATGTCGGCGCCCGAATACGTCTGGCCCGAGGTGAGCTTGGAGAAGTCGGGGAACTCGACCTTCACCTTGGTCTTCTTCTGCATCGCCTTGAACAGCTCGTCCCGCTCCGCATCGGTCTGCGGGTAGAACAACGCGATGTGCTCTTCGGCGCGGCCCTGACGCTTCAAGTCGATGGGCAGCAGGTCGGGCCGGCAGGTGAGCAGGAACCACACGATCTTCCCACGAAAGGCCGTGTTGCCCATGAAGCTGGCGATCGACGCGAAGATGCGGCTCGAGGTACCCGAGTCGCCGCCCGCATCACGGTCACCCAGGAACGCGTCGGCCTCGTCGATCATCACCGCCACCGGCCACAGCGCCTTGAGCAGGTTGAAGATCTTCTCGAGGTTCGCCTCCGTCACGCCCTGCCACTGGCTGCGAAAGTTCAAGAACTTCACGCACGGCACGCCGATCTCACCGGCGAACGAGGTGACCAGGAACGTCTTGCCGGTGCCGACCGGGCCCGACACGAGGTAGCCCATGGGCATCACCTCGATGCGGCCCTTCTTGAGCGCCGAAGACGCGTCACGCAGCATCTTCTTGGCCTTGGCGTGACCTGCCACCACGTCGAGCGTGTACTCGGGCTCGATGAACTCCAGCAGGCCGTGGCACTCGGCCTGGATGATCTCCTTCTTCTTTTCCTTCAAGACCTCGGCGGTGATCTTGTGACCTGACTCGATCGCCTCGGTCAGCAGGCGGTCGAGGTTGATGCGCGAGAGCCCGGCGGTGATCTTCGCCAGCGCCTGCATGCTGACGTCGGAGATCGACTGCAGCTTCTTGCCCTCCAGCTTCCACTTCACGAAGTCGAGCCGCTCCTCCTCGGTGGGGAGGATGATCTCGATGTTCGCCACGTAGGGGTTACGCGAGATGCGCGGCGTGAGGTCGGCCAGGTTCTCCACCACCAGCACGATGGAGAGATCACCCGAAAGGAACTGCGGGTCTGAAGCCCACTTCACCAGCGTGGCCAGCACGAAGCGATCTTCGGCCTGCAGGTGAGACATGTCGCCCGCGGGCGCGATGGTCTCGGCGAAGTCGATCACCAGCGCCACCGACTTGCCGTCGGACACGCGCATGCGCAGGTAGTTCTCCAGGATCTGCAACGCACGGCCCGGATCGCGGGGCATCACCTTGGCGAAGTCGGTGCCGTAGAGCGTGTCGTAGCCCGCCAGCGCCCGGTTCAGATCCTGCTGCGTCTCCGTGGCCGCCGCGCGAATGCCCGAGCTGCGATCGTAGAAGATGACGTGATCGCGCCCGCCGAACAGATCGTCAGCGAGGAACTGCTTCAGGTTCGAAAAGTCGCGCCCGCCGTCTTCTTTGGTGATCGGCTGCAAATCGCGAACGGCGCCGTACAACACGAACGTGCTGACCGTGCGCGTGTAGTAGCGCTGGGCGAGTTTCTGCGCCCACGGCGGGAGCCCCGCCAGCGGGTCATCTGCCTTCTTGCGGACCATGGATGGTGTTCCTTCTCGAGAGAGACCAGATCGCTCTGGTTCACCGCTTCACTTCTTCTTCAGCTCGCCCTTGAGCTGCGTTGGCTCGTTGCCCTCGCGCACGTCGATTATCTCGACCAGCGGCTCATAGCCGGGCGCCTTCAACATCACCGTGTGTTTGCCCACCGGGAGCGCACGCATCTGCGGCCACTCCTTGATCGGGTTGCCCTGATCATCGGTGATCGCCTTGCTGTCGATGTTGAGGGTCGCCGTGGTGGCCACCGCGTCGGGCACGGTGATCATCAACAAGCCGGTGGCCGCGGGCTTGAGCACCATCACCGCCACGATGCCCACGATCAAGAACGCGACGATCGCCGCCAACGCGATGATGAGGCGCGTATTGCCCGGAGCCGCGGGCGCAGGGGCCTGGGGCACGTGCTGCAACGTCTGCTGAGAGACCGCGGCCAGCGTGGGCGAACTCTCGCTGGTCATCACCGGGGGCGGAGGCGGAGGCGCGGGCGGGAGGTTTCGGGTCTGGCGCCGGGGCTGCTCGTGCATCACCGGGGGCGGCATCACCGGCCGACCGGGATCGGTCGCGACCTCCGAGACCACCGCGGGGCGATTGCGAATGTTGAGCGCGCGCGTGGCATCGGGCCGCACCGTCTGCTGGCCCGGGTTGGTGGCGGGCTCGTCGAACGCCCCGCCCATGCCGTCGGCCATCATGGTGGCCTCGTGCTCTTCTTTGCCGTTGGTCAGCATCGGCGCGACGGCGGTCAGCCGCGGCATGCTGGTCAAGCTGGGCGGCCGGGTCACCGGCACGTTCGCGCCGCTCAAGGTCGGTGGCACTGGACGAACCATCGGGGGCAAGCCGGGCGAGGTACTCCCCGCCGCGCCCGGAGCCGAGCTGATCGGCATCTGCGTGGGCACCGAGGTGACCGCGCTGGGGCTCTGCGCCGCGCCGCCCATCTGGGGCACGTTGCCGACGCCGAAACCCATCTCGGCCGCGGCCAACATGCCTTCGGGCGCCTTGACCTCGGCGTACTCCGTGATGCGCGCGCGCTCCTTCTCGTAGTCCTCCGCGAAGGTGGCCTTCATGAAGGCCGCCAGATCCTTGCGGGTGAAAGGCGTGCCCGTCGAATACATGAAGGCCCGCAGGTCTTCGCCCAGCTCGGTCGCGTGCTGGTAGCGATCGTCGACGTCTTTGGCGAGCGACTTCATGACGATGCGTTCGAGCGCGTCGGGGATCTTGCGGTTGAAGTGTGAAGGCGGGAGCACCTCGACCTTGCGCACCTTCTCCAGCACCGAGAAGTCGGAGTCGCCCACGAACAGGCGCTCACCGGTGAGCATCTCGTAGAGGCAGACGCCCATGGCGAAGATGTCGCTGCGGCCATCGAGTGGCAGCCCGCGAATCTGCTCGGGGCTCATGTAGCCGAACTTGCCCTTCAAGATGCCGGCCTGGGTCTTGGTGGCCTTGCCCGCGGCCTTGGCGATACCGAAGTCGATCACCTTCACTTCGCCGTCGTACGAGACCAGCGCGTTCTGCGGCGACACGTCGCGGTGCACGATGCTCATGTCGCGGCCCTGGCGATCCTTCGCGCGGTGCGCGTAGTCGAGGCCTTCACAACACTGCGCGATCGCGTAGCAGGTCAGCGGAATCGGAGCGGGCTCGCCGCGCTTGCGGCAGCGATCGAAGACCGCGCGCAGGTCCTTGCCCGACACGTACTCCATCGCGATGAAGTAGGAGTTCGAGAGGTTGTTGAGCTCGTAGATCTGCGCGATGTTCGCGTGATTGAGCTGAACGGTGATCTTCGCCTCATCGAGGAACATCGAGATGAACTCTTCGTCCTCCGCGATGTTCGGCAAGATGCGCTTGATGGCGACGATGCGCTCGAAACCACCGGCGCCGAACGTCTTGGCTCGCCACACTTCGGCCATGCCGCCGATGTTGACGCGATCGAGCAGCAGGTACTTCCCGAAGGGAATGGGCTGGCGTTTAGGGGCGGTGGACAAGCACCCGGAGCGTACAGCGCGCCAAAAGCCACCATGGGAGGAAAGTTACGGTTCGACCTGTGTAGGCCCGCCCCACACAGGTTGTTCAGAAGGCTCGCCTTCTGCCTCGGGATCGGGCTGGGCGACGTGCACGTCACCCACCCAGCCGTCTTTCGTGGCCACCATGCCCCGCACGCCGAACACCTGCCCAATCGGAGCCCCGACCAGGGTCACCCAGGCCTGCTGGCGATCGGAGGCCACGCAGTAGAGGAGCGTGCCCACCGCGGCCTGCCCGGGATCGACGGCCGGCCCGGCACACCGCTCCCGAATCTCCAGCTTCCACGCGCTGACCCGCTCGCCCTTGACGAAAAAAGGCACGGTGCCGAGGCCCTCGAGGAACGAGCCGAGCAAGGCGGGATCACGCGGCACGGCTTCGACGGCCGAAGCCCGGCTGGCCTGCTCAGCGAACGACTGCACGGCGAGCAAGGTCTGCTCCTCGGAAGAGAGCGGCGAGCGGCGCGAGTTGATCACCACGAAGTCGAGAAAGAGCAGCCCCAGAGCCGCGATGGTGAGCGCCCGCAGCGGCCGCCACGAAGGGCCCTGCTTGCGCCCCCTCACCAGCACCACCGCGCCGCCGATCGCCACCGCGCAACCCAGCAGCCCCAGCCACAGACGCGGCAGCTCGGCGAGTGCGGTCACCTCGGCCGTCTGCGCCTGCCCCCAGCGCACCACGTCGCCGCCGTAGAGCCAGGCGAGGAACAGCAGCAGCACCCCGCGCGCGATCACGCCAGCCGGCTTCACTTCAGCCCTGCCCTGCCAGCACCCGGGCTGGATCGACCTGCGCTGCACGACGGGCCGGCAACCACGCGCCACCGATCGCGGCCAACACCCCCAGGCCCACGCCGAGCAGCGGCAACCAGAGGGGGACGAGGAAAAACGTGTCGGGCTTGAAGGGGAATTCGGGGAGCACGCGCGCCGAGAGCATATCCACCCCGAAGGCGGCGAGGAGCGCGGTGATGGTGCCGAAGAGCCCGCCGCCCACGCCGAGCACCATCGCCTCGACCAGCACCAGGCTGAAGATGTCGCGTTGGTTGGCGCCCACCGCGCGCATCACGCCCAGCTCCCGTTCACGCGCCCGCACGGCGGCCGAGAGCGCGTGGGCGATGTTGAAGGCCGCGAGGAGACAAATCAGCGCCGAGAGCAGCGCCATCGCAGACGTGGTGATGGCCACGGCGGCGCCCGCGTTCTCCGACATGCGCCGTTCTTGATCGTCGACGCGCAAGCCCATCTCTTTGACGGCGGCGATGATGCGCGGCACGTCGGAAGGTGAGCCCGCTTGCAGGGCCACGCCGCTGAAGGTCTCCGCGTCGACGTTCGCGGCCTTGTTCATGCGAATGGCCACCTCGAGGGGAATGGTGGCGCCCGCCAGCAGGCCACGCTCCGAGAGACCGACCACCTGCGCCTGCGTCGAGGTCACCGGACCTGGCGCGACCACGGCGACGAAGCTGCGGTTGAAGTCGACCGGGAAGCTGAAGCCCACCAGCATGGTGGCGGAGAGCTGCGGGAGCGAACGGGCCGGGGCGAAGGTCTTGTTGTAAATCTCGAGCAGGCGCGAAGCGACGATGGTGGGGATCGGTTTGCCGGGGCCTGGATCGCTGAAGTCACCCAGCTTCACGTCAGCGCGAACGAACTCGGGGTCGACGCCGACGGCGATCACCTCGATGCCCATGCGCAAGCGGCGGCCGAAGAAGTCGCCGTCATAGAAGCTGACCGCGGGCACCCGCACGCTCATCTTTCGGTAGGCCTTCTCGACGCCGGGCAACGCAGCGAGGCGATCCACTGCGTCCTGGGTCAGCTTGCCGCCGCCGAAGAGGCCGATGGCCAGCTGCGAAGGCACCACGTCGACGAGGCGAGAGTCGACCGGAAAGATCTTCTCCCGCACCACCCGGGCCACGCCGAGGCCGAGCGCGACGAAGAACACGAGCGACGCGATGCCGATCGCAATTCCGAACGCAGAGCTGAACGCCCCGCGCCGGTCGCGAGACAACTGCAACCGCACCAGCTTCCGAAGCGCCGAGGATCGCACCTAGCTCTCCCTCGCCCTGCGAAGCGGGGAGAGGGCCGGGGTGAGGGGCTGCGTCACACCAACCGCCCATCAATCAAAGTGAGCACCCGGCTGGCAGCTGAGCGCAACCGCTCCTCATGAGTGACCGCCAGAATCGTGAGCCCCTCGGCGTTGAGCGAGTTGAACAACGCAATCACCTCATCGGCCGTCTGCACATCGAGGTTCCCCGTCGGCTCATCACACAGCAGCACCTTCGGCCGATTGAACAACGATCGCGCAATCGCCACACGCTGCCGTTCACCACCCGACAACTGACTGGGCAAACGCGACGTCTTCTCCCCCAGCCCCACCCGCGCCAGCGCCTCCTTCGCGCGCGCCGCCTCGCCCTCACTCGCAGAAAACGCCGCCGGCAACGAGACGTTCTCCAGCGCCGACAGCCCCTGAATCAAATGAAACGACTGAAAGACGAAGCCCACCGACTCATTGCGGAACTTCGCCAGCGCCCGGTCGCTCAACCCGGCGAGCTTCGTGCCCGCGACGGTGACCTCACCGACAAACCCCGAGTCCAGCCCGCCCAGCACGTGCAGCAGCGTCGACTTCCCGCTCCCGCTGCGGCCGACGATCGCCACGAACTCACCGGCGGCGATCTGCAGCCCCACCCCATCGAGCACCCGCACCTTGCCCCGCGCGCCATCGTCATAACCGCGGGTCAGCGCCTCGGTGGAGATCACGGTGCCTTCGCCGCTGCGCCCAGCGTGAGCACGATCTTCGCCTGCACGACCTTCTCCTTCGCGCCGACCGTCACCGTGATGCGCTTCAAGTCATCCGTCGCGTCGAGCCAGCGCACGGTGGTCGCCTTGATGGCGAACCCACCCAACCCCCACGCGCTCTCCGGCAACGCGCGCACCGACGACGCGAGCTTGTTGAGATCGATCACCACGTTGAGCGCTTCGGTGCCCAGGCCCTCGCCCACGGTGCCCTTGCCCTGCGACTTCACCAGCGCGTCGAGGCGTTGCACCGGTGAGGCGAAGAACACCAGCTCACCCTTCGGCGCGAAGTGCACGCCTTCGCCCTGGGCGTAGCTGGTGATGACCGCCTTCTGTCCGTCAGCGCGTTCCCGCACCGACATCTCCGCGCCGAACTTCGGAGCGAGCGCGGCGATCTTCTCCAGCGCAGGCATCACCTGCTCGGGGGTCTTCGAAGCCGCCACGCCGGACAGGTGCGCGTAGGTGAACGGATTGGTCTGCCGCAGATCGAGCGAAGGCATGCCCTTGTCGATCGGAGGCGCCTCGCTCAGTGACAACGCGGCCACCACGCCGGGCTGCACTTGATCGAGCACCTCGGTCTTCCAGTCGAAGCCATTCTCGTCGAAGGCGCGATTGAGGAACGGGCCGAGCACCTGCCTCGCCCACGGCGCGAGCTTGCTGGGCTCACCGGAGTAGCGGGCCACCAGGAACGCATCGGCCGGCAGGTAGCCGAGCAGCGACTTCGCGGTGAGCGGCTCGAGGGCGGCGAGCTGAGCGGGGTCTCCCTTCCAGCTCGCGTTCGCCAGCACGGAGAGCCCCGCGGGGGTGAGCGAGATCGAGCCGGTGACCCCGGTGAACGGGGCCTGGGCCAGCAGCGGTGTTCCTCCCGGCAGGTAGACCACCACGTCGCGATCCTTCGGGAGCTTGTCGACCTCGGCCGCGTACGCCTTGTCGGCGCTCAGCGAATCGCTCTGGGTCATCGCGGCCAGGCCAGCGAGCTTCTCGATGCCCGCGCCGTCGGTGATCAACGCGTAGCCGTTGGCCAGCACGTAGCCGAGCTTCGCCTTGTCCCCGACGCTGAAGGTCTTCACCGTCAGCTCACCGAACTTCTTCTCACCCGGCGTGGTCGCGCCGAGCCGGCGGGCCGCGAGGGTCTGGAGCGTGTCGTGGAACCTGGTGGCGTCTTTGAGGGGCAGCGCGAAGTAGCCGTGGCCGGTGACCAACGCGGCGACCGCGGCGGAGCCTGCGCCGTCGACTCCGGCTTTTTCCAGCGCTTCGGTGCTGCGTACGTCGATGCCCAGCTCGCTCACCAGCGCGTCGGCGAAACCTTTGCCGTCGTCGAAGCCGCGCAGCTGGGCGGCGAAGGCGGTGACCTTGAGCGCTTCGAGAATGCGCAGTTTCTGGCCCGCGGCGGCAAGGGACGGGATGACCACGACTCCGACCGCGCCTCTGGGGAGGACGCGTTCGACTCCGGTGGTGGTGGTGGCCGAGGACCTGGTGCACTTTCCACAGCTGGCGGCGGCGATCAGCAAGAGGAGCGGGAGCAGCGGGCGCGTGGACTTGGCCCACACCCCAACCCACACCCGAAGGGAGAGGGGGCTCATCGCACTCTCTCCGGCGGCAACGGCAGCGTGGTCGATGAGAACTCCTCGGTGATTTGCATGAACTGCTCCATCTCCTTCACCGTCTCCTCGGTCGCGTTCACCTCGGCGGTCAGCGCTTCCAGCTGCCGGCTGACGACCTCGGGGTCTCTGATGGCGATGGACTGCTCGTGGGTCAGTCTCAAGACGTCCTCGATGCTGGCCAGCTGATGACTCACCAATTCACGGCTCTCGTCGGCCTGAACGAAGCGAGCCACCCGCTTCTTCAAGATCTCCACGCGCCGCAGCTTCACTTCTTTGAGCCGCTCGTTCTTCTCACCGACCGTGTCGGCCTCGAGCATGCGCAGCTCTTCTTCGATGCCCTTGCGATCGGTCGCGTTCAAGTACTTGCGGTAGCTGTTCAAGGTCGCCACCAGCCGCAGGAAGCTGGTGAGCAGGGCCTCCAACCGGCGCTCGCTGCTGGCCACCAGCACCCGGCCGCCCGGCATCTTCCCGTAGCTCTCGAGGATGCGGTCCTTCAGCTCGCGCAAGACGGCGTAGTGCTCCTTCTGCGAAGGGGCGAGCTCGGCCAACAACGTCTCGCGCTCTTCGAGCGAAGCCACGTCCGAGCTGACCTGCGCCTCCAGGTTCGCGCGCACCGCCCGGCGGAACGAGGGCAACATCGAGAGCATCACCGAATAGAGCAACGACGCCCCACCTGCCGCGGCGAGCGGCACCCAGTCACCCATCGCGGCCGACGCGGCCCCACCTGCCGCCAGCGCGAAGAAGTTCGCGGGCATCGAGAGGGCGGCCTTCAGGCTGCTGCTGCGTCTTGGGGTTTGATCGGTCACGGTGTTTGCGGCGTTGCAACGTACTTGAGGGCTCCCAAATCCGCAGTGTCTTCGGGCTCGGGAGCAGGCGGAGCACCGAAGAGTTTCTGGTTCAGCTCAGTCGCGCTCTTGAACAACTCGGCGTAGGTCACCGGCGCTTCATCGGCGATCCCGAAAAAGGCCAGGTTCTCTTTCAGGGTGGCAGGCGGGGCCGCGCCGATCGCCTCGGTCGGATCCCCCAACTGGGGAGCCAGGCTGCCCAACACCCGGGCGGCTTCGCTCGAGTCCTTGAGCACCTGGGTGTTCGCATCGAGCACGCCCCGAATCACCCGGCGAATCGCATCGGGGTACCGCGCGGCGAAGTCACCCCGGGTGACCAGCACGGTGGCCAGCAGGTGCGGCGCATCGGCGGTCGAGGTGAGCTGTTGCGCGCCGACCTCCCGCGCGGCGGGATCCACGTCGCCCAGCAGCCCCGCCACTGCGTCGACTTCGCCCGTCTTGAGGGCAGCGCCCGCGGCGTAGGCACCATCGAGCGGCACCACCTTCACGTCGCGCAGCGAGAGACCCACGCGCGAGAGACTCCAGAGCAGCAGGTACCAGGCCGAGCCCCGGTCTTCGACACCGATGCGTTTTCCAGCGAGGCCCTGCAGCGTGGTGATGCCCCTGCCCACCACCACCTCCTGGCCCCGGCTGCGGCCCAACAACATCACCACCCGCGGCGACGCGTCGTGCAGCAACGAGGCGCTCATGGCCATCGACGAGACCGGCATCGCGGCGAGATCGACCCCGCCGTTTTCGCCGCCCCGAATGAGCGCCTTGCGCAGCTCTTCTTCACGCGCGAACCGCTGCACCTTCACGTCGATGGCGTAGCCGGCGCGAAAGAGGCCCACCCGCTCGGCGTCACCGGCGGCCCAGAGCAGCGCCGAGGTGCTGCCCCGGGGCACCACCCCGATGATCAACGCCCGCGTGGGAATGCGCACCACGTCATCGATGGGCGCCATGACCCCCGCGGGAAAATCTCCGGGAGAAAGACGGGGCGCACGGCCGTAGAGCCGATCACGCGCGCGGTCGACGTAGCCCAGCCGCGAGGCCGCCGCCGAAGCGACGGCGAGCGCCGCCAGAAACGAAACGAGCAGCCACCGGCCTTGACGTTTCCGGGGGCTGCTCAGGTTCTCACTCACGTTTCACCGTTCAGCTCAGCGATTTCCTCCGAAGACCACCGTTCGCATCGAACGGGGTTACTTGACCTCGACCTTCTTACCGATGGTCTTCTCGCCGCCCTGCGAAACGTCCGACACGGGCGCGGGGCTCTGCAGGCCCATCTCCATCTTGAACTGCTTCACCAGCTCAGCGGCCTGGAGCGCCTCGGCCTCTTCTTCGATCTTCATCGACTGGGTGTCGACCGACTCGAGCGCCATCTGCATGCGCGCTTCGTTGACGGCGGTCTGCTCCTCGACCTTGCGGAGCATCTCGTCGTGCGTCGCGTCGATGCCGCCGACCTCGAAGGACTCCATCGCGTCAGCGACCTTCGACTGCCACTTCGCGCGGCGCGCATCGCGGATGGCCGACATCGCCTCGTTGGTCTTCTTGTCCTTCTCGCGCATGAACGCCTTCTTCACGTTCAAGGCCTTGTCGTAGGCCGACCGGGCGGTGGCGAGCTGGGCGTCGTTGCGGGCCAGGGCGCCCTTCTCCATCTGCAGCCGGGTCGCGTACTGAGCGGCGAGATCGTCGCGGCCACCCTGAATGGCGGCCTTCACCTTGGCGGTGAGATCATTGACCTCGATCTTGTATTTCGCGTTCTCCTTCTCCAGCAGCGTGACGTTCGCCCGAACCATGGCGATCGACTCGTTCATCTTGGGAACCTGATCGTTCAGGTCACGGATGTTCTGCTCGAGGATGAGCTCGGGATCCTCAATGGTGCTGACGAAGAAACCGACGAAGCTGCGCATCGCGCGCCTGAACCGTTGCCACATGGATGAACGTGCTCCTGATGGGAGGAAACGGAAGCTGTAACGAAGAACGACTCTACACGGTTTGAACTACACGGTTTTACCGGTGCTTCGATTGCCTGGCTGCAGACTTACTCTCCCCGAACAACGCCCTCCACCCTTCCGTTCCGCCGAACCGGAAAACCTCGCTGTTGAAGGCCTTTGCAGCCACTTTCAGGGCGATGAGGGCGAAGAGCAGCACCGAACCCATGGTCAGCACCACCTGCGTGAGGGTCGCGTTCCCCAGAACTGAGGCCTTGATCAACAGGGCCACGTTGAGCAGCGGAATGAGGGCCGTCAGGTTGTTCAGCTCGACCCCGGGCATCTGGCTCAGGAGCGCCGGGGCCAGGCACACCAACATCAGGGGCGACATCAACGACTGGCCTTCTTTGAAGGTGCGCGCGGTGGAGGCCACCGTCAACGAGACCCCGGCCAGCAGGAGCGCCGCGGGCACCAGGCAGGCCAGCATGGTGAGCATCTGACCTCCGCTGAGCTGGAAGGTGGTGGTGGCCTTGCCGCCGAACGAGAGCCCGAACCCGAAGGTGGCAGCCATCGCAGCGAGGTTGGCCAGCGCGGTCACCACCGCGACGGCGCTCACGGTGAGGTACTTGGCGGCCATCACGTCGACGGGCCTCGCGCCTGAGACGAGCAGCGTCTCCAGCGTGCCGCGTTCTTTCTCACCGGCCGTCAGATCCACCGCGGGGTAGAGCGCGCCGAGGATCAACATCATCAGCAGCACGATGGGCAGCAGCCGCGAGGCGATCAGGGGCCCCAGGTCCTTCTGGAATTCGAGATCGACCGCGTCGGCCTTCACCGGTTGCACGAAGCCCGGCTCGAGTTGGCGCGCCTCGAGGCGCAGCTCGAGCGCGTCGGTGTTGATGCTCTCCAGCACCGGGCGCAGGCGATCGAGCGCCTCGACCGAACGATCGAACCGCTTGGTGTAGAGGATGGTGACCACCACCTGCCGGCCGGCTTCCAGCTCGGCGGCCGCGTTCTGTGGGGCCTCCACCAGGGCTGCGATCTGTTGATCCCGCAGCAGCCGCTCGGCCTCAGCGCGGGCCTGCGCTTGAAAGGTGGTCTTCTCCGGCACGGGCTTGCGCGCGAGCAGCTCGGCCGTGGCCTGACCGACCACCGCCACGACCAGCGGCTCGTTCTTCAGCCGCTGCGTGCCGGCGGCGACGATCGCGCCCATCAGCAGCAGGATGCCCGGGTAGAGCAACACCGGCAGCAGCACGGTGAGCACCAGGGTGCGGCGATCGCGCGCCACGTCGAGCAGCTCCTTGCCGAGGAGAATTCGCCAGGCCGGCTTCATGCGGTGGCTCCCGCGAAGTGGAGGAACGCGTCGGTCAGTTTTTGTTTGCCGCTCAGGGTGAGCAGCTCGGTGCTGGTGCCGCGAGCGACGATCTGGCCCCCGCGCATGAAGAGCAGCCGGTCGCAGAGGTACTCCGCTTCTTCCATGCGGTGGGTGGAGAAGAGCACCGCCTTGTGCCGGGCCTTCGCGCGTTGCACGAGCTCGAGAATGTCGCGCGACGCCAAGGGGTCGAGCGTGGCTGTCGGCTCGTCGAGCACGTACGCCGAAGGGTCGTGCACCACCGCGCGCGCGATGTTGACGCGCTGCTTCTGCCCGCTGGAGAGTGAACCGCAGCGTTTGTCGAGGAAGGCGTTCAGCTCGAGCTCTTCGCTGAGCGCGGCGATGCGGGAAGAGAGCGTCTGCTCGTCGAGGCGCTGCAGCCGGCCGAAGGTCTGCAACATCTCGCGGCCGGTGAGGCGGTCGTAGAGCCCGGTGCTCGCGGTCAGAAAGCCGAGCTGCCTGCGGGCCTGGAGTGGCTCGACCTGCACGTCGACGCCGCCGATGCGGGTGACGCCCGAGGCGGGTCGAAGCAGGCCCGCCAGCACGCGCAGGGTGGTGGTCTTGCCGGCACCATTGGGGCCCAGCAGCCCGACCACTTCGCCGGGCTCGACCGTGAAGCTCACGCCGTCGACGGCGCGGAAGGCCCCGAAGTCGCGGACGATGTTCTCGACCTCAATCACGGTGCGCAGCGTCGCGCAGTGGCGGGTCGGAAACGAGAAGAACCACGCCCCCCGAATTGTCCGGTCCTCCGAGAGCAGTCGATGCGAAACAGGGTCAGCGGCCGAAGTTCATGAACGGCTCACCCTGCTGAGCCACGTTCAACTTCAGCCCCATCGGCGCATTGCCCCACGCCACGCCATCGAAGGCGTTCTCGAACACCACGAAGTCGAGCTGGTAGCTGCCCTTGGGCACCCGCAGCACGTAGTTCTCGCGGCCGCCGTCGAAGCGCCAATCGAAGATCTGAAAGTCTTGCTGACGCTGGAGCCGCAGGCCGACCTCCGCCCCGCCGATGGTGTCGCGCACCACCGAACCATCCACCCGGATCGGCCCGGTGATCTCGAGCGTCTCGTAGTTGATGTCGTGCACCGCATCTTCCATCAGCGGCACGCGCGAGAAGATCAGCTGACGGCCCGACGCGTACTCGGGGTACGTCTCGCGGTCGATGGTGAAGTAGACCTCGTACTCGCCCTTGGGCAGCTTCACCGAGAACGAGCCGTCTTCCCCGGCCTCGAAGCCCTTCTGGAAGAAGCTGTACTGGCCCTGCATCGCGCGGTTGCGGAAGGTGAAGGTGCCCACGCGGCGGTTCGGAATCGGAGGCTTGCCGTCGATGGTGATGCGCCCCGACAGGCGCGCCGTCTCGATGGAGATGGGCATCGACCGATCAGCGTTCAGCTGGAAGTACTGGTCGACCACCCAAAACCCGGAAGCGAGGCCTTCCGACAGCCCTTCGTCGAGGCTCAAGATCGTGAAGTACAGCCCCGGGAACGCCTTGATGCGGAACGAGCTCGAGTCGAGGGGCACCTCGAACATGATGAAGCTGTTGCCCGCGGTCGCCCCTGCCCGGCCGAACATGTAGAGCTGGAAGTTGTAGTTGGGGTTCGAGCGCGGCGGCACCCCGTCGATGAGAATGCTCCCCTCGATCGCGTGGGTGGGGAAGTTCACGTTGAGCGCCGCGTCTTGCCGCAGGTCGACCGACGACTGGAGCGACTTGCCGAAGATGCGTGAAGGCAAGGTCGGGTTGGGCACGCCGTTGAAGTCGAGGGTGGTGCCGTAGGCGCCCCGGGGGATGAGCGAGGTGAAGCCCGCCAGCCCGCCTTCGTGGTGCGAGAAAATGGTCGCGTCGGCGTCGCCCGGCCGCGTGTAGGTGATGGTGTAGTCCGAGCCCGGCCGCGCATCAGGCAGCGGCTGCCCGTCGATGGTGATGGAGCCCTCGAGCACCGATGAAGGAATGTCGATGTCGTATTCCTGGTCGTGATCGAAGTTCAGGTTCGCGGTCGGCGTGACCGAAAACTTCCGCAGCTCGGTGCCGAAGAGCGAGATGGCCGGCGTGTTGAGGAACAGCTGGAAGGAGCCCTCGAGCAGCCGCAGCTCGTAGCTGCCGCCCTGGCTGGTCACCATCGACTGCTGCCAGTTCGGCGTGCCGTAGGCATTGAACCAGACGTCCTGAGGGAAGAGGCTGGGGTTGAAGGCCTGGCCGCCGAACCGCACCGCGCCGCGCAGCAGGTGCGAGGTGGCGCGGAAGTTGGCCTGCTGATCCTTCGTCATGTCGGCGGTGCCGTGATCGATGAAGCCTTCGAAGTACGGCCACACCCCGCCCGGCTGGTGCTGGAGGATGTCGTAGCGGCTGCGCATCACCTTCACCTGGAACACACCCTGGGGATCGGGCACCCGGGCGAGCTCCGACTGGTAGCCGCCGGCGACGAACTGCACGGTGACCGGCTTGGTCTCCGCCACCCCGTCGAGGAAGGCATCGGCCGTCAGGGTGTGCAGCGCGATGCAGATGCCCAGGCGAAGCCCGGCGTCCGTCGGGCCGACCACACCACCGTCGGAGTCCACCCCGAACGATTCAGGCGGGCACGGTTCGCTGGCGAAGATCTCAGGCCACCGCTCGGGGATCACCTCGGGGGGCAGCACCACCACGCCGGAGTCAGGCTTCGGCGGGGTGACCATCGGCGCTTCACCACCGTCGGGCGTGAGATCGATGGGGCCGCACTGGCAGCTCGAGAGCGCGAGCATCACCACCGTCGCTGTCCCGAACCTGCGCAGTTTCAAAAACGCTCTCCCGGCAAGAGACTGTCAGCACCCGATGGGGTACCTGAACTCTCGACCGGCTTAAGCAAAGCCAGCGCCATTTGACAAGGTGGCGAGGTTATTCAGGAATTTTCCCAGTCATTGCGGGGGTCCGCGACTCCGCTCCGGGCCTGCCAACAAGCTGTCAGTCGAGCTGGGAGATCAACCGCGCCGACTGCGCCCGGCCCTCGGCCAGGATGGCGGCTTCGTCGACGGCCAGCAGCCGGCGCTCGCGCATCAGCACCTCGCCGTTGACCACCACGTCGCGCACGTCGCGGCTCTGGCCCGAATAGACCAGCGTGGCGATGGGATCGTCGGAGCTGGGCGTGGCGTGCACGCCCGACAGATCGACGGTGATCACATCGGCCCGCGCGCCTTCCTGCAGCACGCCGATCTCGCCTTCGAGACCGAGCGCCTTGGCGCCATTCAAGGTGGCCATCTCCAGCGCCTGCAGCGCGCTCATCGAGGTGGGGCCACCGCGGGGCAGGTGAATCAGGGCGGCGAGCCGCAGCTCCATGAAGATGTCGAGGTTGTTGTTGCAGGGCGCGCCGTCGGCGCCGAGCCCCACCACGATGCCCTGCTTGAGCAGCTCGGGGACCTTGGCCGTGCCTGACGCGAGCTTGAAGTTCGCGCTGGGGCAGTGGGCCACCCGGGTCTGGGTCTCCCGCAGAATGCGCTGCTCTTCGGCCGTCAGCCACACGCAGTGGGCGAGCGTGGTGTGTTTGCCCAGCATGCCCAACGAGTGGAAGTAGCTGACGTTGTCCATGCCCGTCTTCTCGCGCACCACGTCGCACTCGGTGGCGTTCTCGGACGCATGGGTGTGAATGCGCACGCCGCGCTCCATGGCGATGTCCTGCACCTTGCGCAGCAGCTTCTCGGTGCACGACAGCACGAAGCGGGGGGCGAGCGCGTAGCGCAGCCGATCTCCCTCGGAGCCGTGCCACTTCTCGATGAGGCGGATCGACTCGGCCAGCGAGTTTTCGGTAGTCTCGCGCAGGCCCGCAGGCACGCCCTGCCCCGCATCCATCATGCACTTGCCGCCCACCAGGCGAATGCCGGCGTCGCGCGCCGACTCGAAGACCGAGTCGTAGTGACGCACGGTGCCCATATCGAGCACCGAGGTGGCGCCCGAGCGGATGCACTCGAGGAAGGTGACGTCGGCCGAAGCGCGCAGCGACTTCGCGTCGTGCAGGGCCTCGAACGGCCAGATGCGATCGCGGAGCCAGTCGAGCAGCTCCATGCCATCGGCGTGATTGCGGCAGAGGGTCTGACAGGCGTGCAGGTGGCTGTGAATCAGCCCGGGGAGCACCAGCTGACCCTTCGCGTCGATGGAGCGGCGCAGGCCGGTCTTTCCTCCGCGTTTACGGGGGCCGACCCGGACGATCCGATCACCCTGAATGACCACTTCCGCGTCGCGCAAGACCTCGCGCGAGGCGTTCATGGTGATGACGGTGGCGTTGCCAATGACGAGATCCACGGACTGTGACCTTCTCCTAACTGGAGGTTTGGGTACACTTTTCAACCGTGTTCCAAGCACTCTTCATTCGCGCCGTCCTGTTGCTCCCTGAACTCCCCAGCGACCAGCCCCGCTACACCAAGCCAGTCGGCTCTGCGGAGGTGAAGTATTTCGAGCTGCTCGAAAACAACAGCCACATCATCTACCCCATCATCGCCGTGAGCGTGGTGGCGCTGATCGCCTTCGGGGTGATCGCGGCCTGGCGCAGCGAAGACGTCGACGGCATCGCCAAGGCCGAGATGAAGCGCGAGGTCATTCGGCAGCTGCGCCGCGAGGTGTACGGGCTGACGGCGGTGCGCCTGGCCACGCTGCTCGATGTACCCGGCGGCAAGATGCTCAAGCTGCTCGAAGAGATGGCCGAGGCCAACATCGTCGAGTCGCGCACCGACACGTCGCGCGTCACCACCTGGCGAATGAAGGGCCTCACCGGGTGATTTTGAACTGAAATTCCCTCTCTTCTTACTGATTGCGCCCGATGATCGGCACGGTCACGGTCGGCGAATACGGATCCGTGGTCTCGACGATCGCGAACACCCGCTGCTCTTGCGACGGCGGATAATAAATCCCCGCATCCAGCGTGCCGTACGAGATGCGGCCCACGTTCTTGCTGATGCGCCCGCCGGGAAGGTTCGTACCCTCCAGCAGCACCGGCAACGTCGGCCCCTGCACCCACGCGAAGTGCGTGCACGGCCCCGAGGTCACCGCCGAGCACCGCACGGTCGGGGTGCTGCCGCCATCTTCCGACTGCCATAGCTCAGCCGAGAGCAACCGCATCGGCCCGTCACCCGTGTTGGTCACCAGCGACACGTCTTGCGGCGCCGGCGCGTTGCCCGTGAACGTCACCGGAAACGGCACGGGGTCCGACAAGAGCGAGCTCCCCGTGAGCGTGGCGAGCATGGTGCTCGGCCGGCGCATGGTGTTGTTCGGTTCACCCTGCCGGGTCCAGATGATGGTCGAGAGATCCGTGGCATCACCGCGACACACCGAGCGCGGGCGGTACGTCACGGCCACCGGAGCCGTCTTCCAATCGCGCGGATCGTTGACCGAGTTGGGCAGCTTGAAGGTGGGCAGCGTGAACACCGTCTGCGTGCCGCCATCGGCGAGCGCAGGCGCGTTGGCGTAGCGGTAGTCGAGGCTCGCCCCGCCGTCACACCGCGAAGGCTGGCCCGCCGAGATGGTCATCGTGTAGCTGACCGGGGTGTTGCCATCGTTGCGCACGAACATCTGCCCCGTGCGCTCGTAAGCCACTGCTCCACCATCCAGCTCGCACACGAGGCCCCCGTCGGCGGGGTACACGCGCCCATCGCACAGGCTGCCGAAGCGCACGTCGAGGTTCATGCCCATGGTGCCGTCGGTGCACGACTCGGTGGTGCTGTCGTCGAACTTGAAGCAGAGCTTCGGCAGCGCCTGAATGGCCGAGCCCCGAATGGGAATCGTCTTGTTGCCCACGCCGGCCGGCAGCACCAACTCGAGCTCGCCGCTCAGCAGCACCGCGGCGGTGGGCATGAAGCGTACGGTCACCATCACGGTCTCGCCGCCCGCCAACGTCTTGACCCACGGCATCAGGTTGCTGGTCACGCTGGGATCGACGGCAGCGCTGAACGCCGCCGAGGTGACCGGCAGCTCGTTCGAGCCGGAGTTGGTGAGCGAGACGGTGATCTCCTTCATCTCCCCGACGTAGACCTCGCCGAAGTCGAGCGCCGCCGGCTGGAGCACTGCGGTCGCCGTGACCCCGGTGCCCGCGAGCGTCAGCTGCACGGTGGGCTTCTCGGGATCGTCCGTGGTGAGGGTGACGGTGCCGGTCTCCCGCTGATCAGCGACGCGGGGCGTGAAGTCGAGCGGCAGCTCGTACTCGCCGTTGACCCCGATGGTGATGGGCATCGGCTCTGTGAGCGCGAAGAGCGGGTTGGTGAACACCGCCTTCTCCAGCGTCAGCACCGCCGCGCCGGCGTTGCGAAGGCGCACCTTCTTGGTCGCAGTGAAGTTGAGCTGCACCTGGCCGAACTCGACCGATGACCGCGCGTTCCCCATGTCATCGAGGACCTCGATCTTCGGGAGCAGCTTGCGCGTCTGCGTGCCGCAGTCACAGCCGGCGATCGTGAGCAGCGCGACGAGAGACAGTCTCTGAATGGTCATGACACTCCGGGGGTTACACCAACTCGCTCTTGGCCGTGCGGCCCATCAGCTCGGCCACCGCGGCCTTCGGCGAGCCGCCTTCCCAGGCGATCTTGTACACCTGCTCGCAGATGGGCAGCTCGACGCCGACCTTGAGCGCCAGGTCGCGCGCGCTCTTCGCCGTCTTCACGCCTTCGGCGACCTGCTTCATCTCTTTCAAGATCTCCTCGATCGTTCGCCCGCGGCCCAGCTCGAAGCCGACCGTGCGATTGCGCGACAGCTCGCCGGTGCAGGTGAGCACCAGGTCGCCCAGCCCCGCGAGGCCCGACAGCGTGAGGGGATTGCCGCCCATGCGCACGGCGATGCGGGTGATCTCCGCCAGCCCGCGCGTGATGATCGCCGCGCGCGAGTTGTGACCCAGGCCCAGGCCGTCGGACATACCGGCCGCGATGGCGATCACGTTCTTGAGCGCGCCACCGACCTGCACCCCCACCACGTCCGTCGAGGTGTACGTGCGGAAGACGTCGCTCTTGAACATGGCCTGCGCTGCCAGCGCGGTCGACTCGAAGCGGCTGGCGATGGTGACCACCGTGGGCAACCGGCGCACCATCTCCTTGGCGAATGACGGCCCGGAGAGCACCGCGATGTGCGGGTGGTATTCTTCGGGGAGGCACTGCTCGAGCACCTCGGTCATGGTGCTCAACGTGCCGTTCTCGATGCCCTTGGCGACGGAGACCACCGGCACGTGCCTGGGAAACAGGTTCTGCGTCTTACCCAGCAGATCGCGGGTGGCCTGCGAAGGCGTGGCGACCACGATGAGTTCGGCGCCGTGCGCGGAGGCCTCGAGATCGGTCGAGCCGCGGATCTTCGGGTTCAGCTCGAGACCCGGGAGGTAGTTCGCGTTCTGGTGCGTGCGATTGAGCACCTCGACCAGCGCCGCGTCGCGGCCCCAGAGCACCACCTCATCGAAGTTCGCCGTGAGCACCTGAGCGATGGCGGTGCCAAAGCTGCCTGCGCCGAAGACCGTGGCTTTTTTCATACCGAGCGCGTTCTAGCGCCCTTCAGAGCGACGTGACGAGGCCCAGTGAAGCGCCCGGCATCACCACCGAGTCTTCTTCCCGGCCGTGGATGTCGAAGCCGAAGGAGAAGACGAAGGAGGTCTTCGAGGAGAACGGGATCTCCGCCCCGCCTTTGATCGAGACGTTGTGACCGGCGACGATGGCCGGAGGCACGCCCACCAGCGGGTCGGTCGCGTAGGGCTCGGTGTCCAACGCCAGCAGGTAACGCCCCTCGAAGAACACCCGGGCGTCGCGCGGTTTGCTGCCCTGGTAGGCCAGCAACAGGGCCGGCGAGACGTTGATGTTGCGGCGGCCGGTGAGCCACCGCGCGCTGCGTGATTCGCGCGAGGCGCGCTGGGCGAAGAAGGCGTAACCACCCTCGAGGCTGGCCGAGAGCGACCAGTTCTCACCCTTCACCAGGGCCAACCGCGCGACGATTCGCGGCTCGTTCATCAGGAAATAATAGGTGTCGAAGGCCAGCCCGAGATCGAACGCCTCGGTGAGGCCGAACAACGCCCGCAGGGTGAGGATGGGAAAACCGAGCAGCACCATCTGGCCGCGTTTGCCGGCGCCGAGCGAAGGCGAGCCGGCCATGGAGACCAGGTTGCGCTCTTCAGGCGGCCGCACCCGGGCCAACACTTCGGGGCGAGGCCGGAGCAGCCCTGCCGAAGCCGGCGGCGCGTACACCGGCGCGGGAGGCGGCGGTTGAGCGACTGCCGGCGGAGGTGGCGGAGGCGCGGTGTCCGTGGAGGCGGGAGGCGGCGTGGGCTTGATGCCACCCCACTCGTCTTCAGGAGACTGGGCGAAGGCGGCTCCGGTGAGGAGCGCGCCCGTCAGCAGGAAGCGGCCGATGATCATCAACGTGAGAGTCTGTCACGCCGGGGCCGAGAGGCCCCAGCGCTACTTGGGCTCAGAGCGACTTCAGGTAGGCGACCAGGTCGTTCTTCTCTTCCAACGAGAGGGTCGAAGTGACGCCGTGACGGTCGCCGACGTTGCTGATCACGCGCTCTTCGAGGGTCAGCTGCGAACCGTCGTGCAGGTACGGCGCGCTGCGACCGATGCCCAGCAGCGAAGGCACGTTGAAGCCATTCGCCATCACCACGCCGTTGTCAGGGTTGGTCACGCCCCTGCCGACGCGCAGCGTGCCCACGTCCTGGTTGGTGTTGTTGGTGAACAGCTCGCCCGTGTGGCAGGTGCCGCACGCTGCCTTCTCGAAGGCCGCCTTGCCGCGCAGCTCAGCCGGGCCGCTCATCGCCGTGCGCAGCGGGTTCTCGGGCAGCGGGAGCGCGTCGATGAAGGTGTCGAGCTTGAGCGCGGTCTGCGGGTCGAGCCCCGAGCCACCCATGCGCTCCGTGATGGTGTGCACGTTGAACTCGTTGAGCGAGGGGAACTCGCCGCTCCAGTGGTACGGGGCGGTGGAGAGCAGCTTGCGGCCCGCCAGCGCAGGGGTCTGACGAGCGCCGTCGGGGAACTGCCAGACGTGACCGTCTTCGCGGCCGTCGAGGTGGCAGGTGCTGCAGGCCACGTTCGTCGACGACGAGCTCATGCGGAGATCCTGCGCGTTGAAGAACAGCTTGCGGCCTTCGGCCATCGCGACGCTGAGCTTCTCAGGGGCCACGTTGCGCACGGAGGGCCGGGTGACCACCTTCGCGCCAGCGCCCCTGCCCTGCCCGTCGAAGATCTCCAGTTGGTGGCTGAACTGGCTGTACACGTAGACGCGCGAGCCGTCGGCGGTGATGGCCAGACCGTCAGCGCCATGGCCCTCGAGGTTCTGCACCGTGCGCACCGAGGTGCCGGTGGTCTCGAAGTCGATGCCCACGCCGCTGCGCTTCCAGGCCGGCATGATCGCCAGGTTGCGGGTCTCGCGGTTGAGCACGTAGAGCCAGGTGCCGGTGGGGTCGAGCACGCCGGCGATGGGGCCCTGGAAAGCCGACGCGCCCGAGGCGCTCGAAGCGAGGGTGCTGGCCGGGAAGTCCTTCTCGGCCGAGTTGGTGCCTGCGCTGAAGCACGAGGTGAGGTCGTCGACCTGCGGCTGCGGCGTGCTGCCGGTGTCCACCGTCACGATGCCGGCCGTGGCGACCGCGCCGATGTTGCAGGGGCCGCCCGCGGCGTAATAGCCGCCAGAGGTGCTGGGGCGGCGGCCGATGGCGTCTTCACGAGCCCAGACCACGGGCGCGAACACGCGATCGCCTTGCGCGGTGACGATCAGGTCGGCCATCGCGCGGGGCCGGAAGGTCGAAACGGGCGCCGGCGAGCTCACGCCGCTGACGCGGGTCGCGTTCGCCGTCTCGTAGATGCCGGTCTTGGAGGATGTCTTGGTGCCCTTTTCGAGATCGACCTCGACCAGCTCGCCGGTCTTGAAGAGGGAGACCAGCGCGCGGTTGCCGGCGATGATCGCCACGGCGCGGGGTTCTTCGCCGACGCTCAGCTCCCAATTCTTCTGGAGCGTCGCGGTGTCGATGGAGGTCAGCGTGCCTTCATCGGTGCGATCAAGACCCGTGGCGGAGACCACCAGCAGGGTCTTGCCGTCGCTGGTCATCGCCATGCCGCTGGGCTCGACGCCCACGGGAATGCGGGCGGATTCAGCGGTATCGCCCTTGCGCACCACGGAGACGGAGCGATCGCCGTTGTTGGCCACGAAGACGGTGTCGTCGGGCGCCACGATGACGCGCACGGGGTTCTTGCCCACGGGCACCAGGCGAACGTCGTCGGGCGTAGCCGGGTTGATCACCGCGAGCATGCCGTTGTCGGTGTCGACCGCGAACACGGTCTTGTCGTCATTGGAGAGGGCCAGCGAGCCGGAGGCGCGTGCCGATGCGCCGCTGTTGGGAGGCGTACAGCTGGAGAAGGAGATGGCTGCCGCAACGGCCCCGAGCAGCATCGATCGCTTGAAGAAATTCATCGTGTTGTACCCCCAACCTGGAAACGTCCTGGAAATGAAGCTGCGTATCTTGCCCGGCCGACTGCGGGACATCCATGCCCTGTCATGCTTGTCAGAGCGATTGGCTCCGACTCACCGCAACTGCCCGAAATCTGACCTGCGCTCCGAATCGTGCGCCCACTCTGCAGCCCGCGTGCCTGAGGAGACCCAGGCGCATGAAGCCTTTGGTGCCGCAGCGAGGCATTCCGATCAAACCTCTATTTTTGGGTCGCTTCGCCTCGGCGCATCCTCCGCTTCGCTCCGAATGCGCTCGCCCAGCGTACCGCTGGAACGGCTTCGCTCCTGCAGGATGCGCAGGAAAGTGCACGCCTGGTGTGCGAGAAGCTGCGCATGGCCGTGCCTCCGAGCGTCGAGCTGCTCTCGTTTCGGCGCACGTTCACCCGCTTGATCCTCCTCGTGGTGTTGCCCTCGGCAGGGCTGCTGGCGTTCGGCATCGTGGGCATCGTCAATGAGCGGGCGGCGGTGGAGAAGCGCATCGAGGTGTTGTGGACCGGTCGCCTCGCCACTGCACAAAACGAGCTCGCCGATGCCTTCGCCGACGCCCAGGTGCGATCGACCTCGCCCACGCTGGTGCTGCAACGGGGCTCGCTGCAGCTGACCGACGTGGGCTTCACGGTGAGCGCCGGAGAAGTGGTGTGTGAAGACCCGCGCATCACCGCGGCGCTCAAGCCGTTGGATGTCGAGCTGATGTCGTTGCCAGAGCGTCCGGTGATCTTCTCCATCACCTCGCCGCAAGGCACCTTCCTGGTGGCAGCGCTGCGCCGGGGTCAGAAGGTGATCGGGGCTCAGGTCTCAGCGAAAGCGGTGCAGACGCTCCTGCAGAACATCGGCGATCACCTCACCCCGCCCGGTGAAGAAGGCACCTTCATGCTGGTGCCGGTGAAACGTTCGTCGCCCGCGGAGGGCATGGTGGCTCGCCTGGCCGAAGCGAGAGAAGCGGCGCTGGGTGACCGCGAGTTGGCGGGGCTCTTGATGCCGCTGCCCCTGCAGGATTTCCGGTTGGTGGTGGTGACCACGGGCGCCGACCCGGTGGCCGCTGCGTCCACGCGCAACCGGTGGATCTACAGCGTGCTGCTCGGGCTTTTTTACATCACCCTCGCCCTGGGCGTGATCTTCACCGGCCGCACGCTGTACCGGGAAGCGCGGCTCTCGCGCTTGAAGACCGACTTCGTCTCGCTGGTGAGCCACGAGCTGCGCACGCCGCTGACCTCGATCCGCATGTTCATCGAGATGCTCGCGCTGGGGCGGGTGAAGGATCCGGTGGAGATGCAGACGGTGCTCGATCTGCTCTCCAAGGAGACCGCGCGCCTGTCGGGAATGATCGAGTCGGTGCTCGACTGGTCGCGCATCGAGAGCGGCAAGAAGCAGTACCGGCGCGAGCGGCTGCCCACCACCGACCTGGTGGACGCCGCGGTCAACGCGTTCAAGGCACAACGCATCGATGCGCCTTTCGATTTGCAGCTGACGCTCGCTCCGAACCTGGGGGAGATCGAGGTCGACCGCGACGCCTTGTCGGGGGCGCTGCTCAACCTGCTGCAGAACGCGTGGAAATATTCGCGCGAAGGCGACAAACGCATCGAGCTGCGCGGCATCGTCGATGACGACTTCGTGGTGCTGGAGGTCGAAGACCACGGCGTGGGCATTCCCCGGCGGGAACAGAAACGCATCTTCGATCGGTTCTATCGAGTGGACAGTCTTCTCACGCGCGACACCGAAGGCTCTGGGCTGGGCCTGTCGATCGCACAACGCATCGTTCAAGCGCACGACGGGTGGATTTCCGTCGACAGCGTCCCTGGGCGGGGCAGTACCTTCCGCATTCACCTCCCTCTCGTGCAATGACCACCGAATCAACCGACAAGAAACCGCGCATCCTGGTGGTGGAAGACGATCTCTCCATCCTCACCGGGCTCTCCATGAGCCTCCGGTTCGAGGGGTTCGACGTGATCCAGGCGCAAGACGGGCGCACCGGCTTGCAGAAGGCGATCGACGAGCGGCCAGATCTGCTGGTGCTCGACGTGATGCTCCCGCAGATGAACGGCTTCGAGGTGCTCGAGGAGCTGCGCGCCCGCGGCAGCACCATCCCCGTGGTGGTGCTCTCGGCCAAGGGCGTGGAGACCGATCGCGTGATGGGCCTCAACCTCGGCGCCGATGACTACGTGGTCAAACCGTTCGGTCTGCAGGAGCTGCTGGCCCGCATCCGCGCGGTGCTCCGGCGGCGGGTGCGTGATGAGAACATCGTGCGGTTCTCCGACACCGCGGTCGATCTCAACGCGAAGACGGTCAGCCGCAGGGGCGTGCCCGTCGAGTTGACCGCGCAGGAGTTCAAGCTGCTCGGGCACTTCGTCACGCACCCGGGTCATACGTTCAGCCGAGAAGAGCTGCTCTCGGGCGCGTGGGGTTATGGGTACGAAGGCACGGCGCGCACGGTGGACAACTTCGTCAGCCAGCTGCGAGCGAAGTTCGAGCCTGATCCGGACGAGCCCAGACACTTCAAGACGGTGCGAGGGCTGGGCTACCGCTTCGACGCATGAACTTGAAATCCCCTCTCCCTTCGGGAGAGGGCGGTGAGTCAGCCCGGTGACACAAACCTGAGGCCCACCCACGACGAAGCCCCGGCACCGCTACGGTGAAGCCATGAAGAAGTGGTCTCTCGCTTCCGCGCTGCTGATCGCCTTCTCCTGCGGAGCGCCGCCGAGCGAAGTCGACGCAGGCCACGAATCAATCGACGCAGGAGAGGCCGACGCGGGAGAAGTCGACGCGGATGCAGGCGAGATCGACGCAGGCCAGATCGACGCAGGTCAGGTCGACTCAGGTGAGATGGACGCCGGAGCCACCGACGCAGGCCGCCCGGATGCAGGCTTCGTCGACCCCTGCGCGCTCCAGACCGCCCAGTGCCCCGGCGCCCCCACCAACCTCGTCGAAGGCGGCGGCCTGCGCGCCATCAACCGCTGCGCCTTTCCCATGTCCGCAGCCGCCGGCTTCCGCACCAACGGCCCGCTGCTCGACGCCCTCGAACAACGCACCACCCCGGTCGCGCTCTCCGCGGTGGTCGCCGACGCCAACCGAATCGCCACGCAGACCACCACGGTGCCCGGCTCCCCCGCGGGCCTCTCGCTGGCCTTCAAATGGAACGCCGAAGATCAAGCCTCCACCACCTGGATTCCCCAGGGCATCACCGGCAGCGCCGACGGAGATCCCAGCGGGCTGGCGGCCGGCAAACGAGTGATCCTGGTGAGCTTCTACGAAGACGGAGGCCTCAACAAAGGCGTGCGCATCGCCTTCGTCGACATCACCAACCCGGCTGCACCGCGCTACCGCTTCGCGCTGCTCGTTCAACCCACCGGCACGGCCGCGGCGCCCAGCTTCGTGCAGGTCGACGCGCACGCCGGAGGCATCGCCTGGTACGGCCGCTGGCTCTACATGGCGCAGACCGGCAGCGGCTTCCGCGTGTTCGACCTCGCGCGCATCATGCAAGTCGACACCGACGTGGACACCATCGGCTGCACCGCCACCACCTGCCGCGCGGGGCTCTACAAATACGTGGTGCCGCAAGTCGGCTCCTATGTCGACCGCTCGACCTGCGGGCCGATCTTCTCCTGGGTCTCGCTCGATCGCAGCAGCACCCCGCCCGCGCTGGTGTCGGGCGAGTACTGCAGCGGCACCGCCTGCACTGCCGCGTTGTCGGGCCGGGTCTTCCGGTGGCCGCTCGACCCGTCCACCGGGTTGCTCCGAGGCCCCACCACCACCTGGCCGCTCGACGCCTTCGTGATGGGCCAGCGCCAGGTGCAAGGGGGCGCACGACGGGGCAGCCTCACGTTCCTCTCCTCGAGCGCGCCGGCGGGCGGTGGCGGCGAGCTCTACTCGGTCAACCCCACGGGCAGCCGCACCATGAACTTCTCCGATTCACCGGAAGACCTGATGGTCGACGAAGCGCACGACTTGTTGTGGAGCCTGTCGGAGGCCGCGGGCGGCAGGGCAGTCTTCGGAGTGCGCTTCACCAGCTACCCGGCGCCCTGACTCACTTCGCGCCGAAGCGCTGCCCGACGAACGTCTTCAACGCGATGGGCAGGAGGAAGGTCATCTCGACGTCGCCGAACTTGAGCTTGGCGCCATCACGCAGCTGCACGCGCTGCTTGGCGGACAGCTGCACGCCGTCGACCCACGTGCCGTTCTTGCTCTCGGCGTCGGTGAGCGACCATTCTTTGGTGCGTTCATCGCGCTGGAGCCAGGCGTGAAACCGGCTGCACGAGCCGTCGTCGACCACGATGTCGTTGCTCTCCACGCGGCCGACGGTGACGCCCATGGCGAAGGGGTTGTTGGTGGCGTTGCCCTTCTGCACCAGGAAGATGAGGGGCTCGCCGGCACGGGGCCGCATCATGGCCTGCCCGGCGTCGGTCATCTCCCAGTGGCCAGAGTCGGTCAGCCGGGTGGGGGGTGCCTCCCAGACCAGCCCGGGAACGTTGGGATCCGCGTCCGGCTTGGGGTTCACGAAGAGCTTCATGGCGAACTGGGAGAGCGGAACAGGCACACCGACAGCGTAGATCAGCCGCGCCCGCGTTACAGTGTGTCCATCATGCATCGGCGATACACCATTCATCGTGACGGGGACCTGTTGGTCGAAGAACTCGGTCCTGACGGTAAGCCCGTAGAAGCTGAACCCGTACCCGCGGAGGAGCGCCTGCCCGTGGAGATCACCATTCTCGCGGCGGACGACGTCGACTCGCGCGCGCAGTTGATCGACCTGCTCGAGATGGCCCTGGGGCTGGAGACCGAGGGGCCTGAGTCAGTCGGGCTTCGGGAGAAGCAAAAGGGCCTCAAGCTCAACGTCATGAGCTGACGTCTTCGGAGGAGTCCCCTCTCCCTCTGGGCCCTCTGGGAGAGGGTGAGGGTCGAGTAGCCCGAGATCCTCGAGCGAAGCGAGGAACCCCGAAGCTGCCGCCGGAGCCTCGGGCTCTGAGGGGAGCAGCGGAAGATCATCAAACGAAGCAACGAAGCCCGAATCGGCGAAGGGCGCAGAGCGCGGCGCAGCCTCCGCTTCGACGACAGGCCAGGCGAAAGCGGGCAAAGCGAAGGCAGCGGGAGCCGCGAAGGCCTCAGCCTCAGCGAGCGGGAGCGCCACCGCTGCTTCAACTTCAGCAGCGGGCAACGCGACAGGAGCCGTCAGCGCGACAGCTGCGGCCTCCGGCGGAGCTTCAACTTCGGTGGCGGGGGCTACCGGCGCTTCAACTCCTTCAGCAGCGGCGACTTCAGCTTCGGGAGGCGCGACGGCGCCCTCTCCCCGACCTTCCCCCAGAGGGAGTTCGGGCAACATCGAGAGATCGAGATCATCGAGCGACGCGGCGAAGAACTCCTGCGGCGGTGCCGTGGCAGCCGCCGACTCGTCCACCAACGTGTAGTGCACCTTCACGCCACCCGAGAGATCCACCGGCGCCGACCGCTCGGCCCGCTCGAACGAATCGCCCTGCGACGACGCAGGCGTGAAGCTCGACTCATACCGATCCGCGCGCACCACCTTCGGCACCGCACTCACCGGCGCCGGATCAAACCCATCCACCACCACCGGAGCCACATCTCGCGCCTCACCCTCGACCGGCCTGCCGCCGCGCAGACCGTTCAAAATGCCGCGAGCGAGTGATCGAAAGATGTTCACGAAGGGACCCGATGATTGTCGCCCGGGGGGACTGTCAGGTTGCCTGACGCTCACCCCGGTTTACTGACTGAGGATTCTCCGAGCCTCTTCCGAACTGGCGAAAGGCTCTTTGCCCGCCGCCCAGGGAAGCGAAGCCAACGCCCGCCTCGCCTGCGACTCGTTGTGCCGAACATCGGAAGGCAGCTCGCGCATCGCCTTGCGAATGGCTTTGTACGCCGGGTCGTCGGCCTTGTTCGCATCACCCAGCCGCTCGGCCAGGGCCTCGGAGAGCACGGCGTCTTTCATCAGCAAGGGGTACGCATCGGCACGACCGGTCACCGCCTGCTGCACCACCGCCACCGAGTCGTTGCACACGCCGGTGATGCCGTAGCCATCGGCGTACAGGTTCTTCGCCTTCGCGGTGGTGTTGACGACATCGGTGAACGCGCCCGCCACCGAGATCGCCTCGAGCGCCTTTGCGCCGGTGAGCGAGGCCTGCTGCGACTTGCCGCACCACGCCGGGTTCGCGGTCGTGTTGCAGGGGAAGAAGCCGGTGCCGCTGACGCCCTGGTAGAACTTGAGATCCGCGTCGAACTTCGGTCCACGCGCGTTCGGCCCCGCCTTGATGGAGATCACCATCTCGGAGTGCACCGCCGGCACGATCGCCTCTTTGCCGAGCCCGTCCTTGAGGCCCGTCTTGATCATCAACGGCGCCGGCACATCGAGGAACTTCGGAGGATTCGAACCCGGCACCACCGTCTTCAAGTTCGAAAAGTTCGCCACGCGCTGCTCGAAGGCGACGTTCACCTCGTACCCATCGGCCTGGAGCTGCTTTGCGAACTCGTCGAGGCCGGTGAACTTCTTCCCGTTGTGCGTGACGGAGAACTTCTCTCCTTCAGGCAACGACGCGTTGTTCGACAGCCGGCCGAAGACCTCAGCCACCACGCGGTTGCGTTTGATCTGCTGATCAGACGTCGTGCTGGGCAGGTCCCCCTGGAACAACCCGGGCGCGAGCTCCTTCATCTCGAGCTTCGGGCGCTCCGCCACCACCTCGTCGATCTTCGACAGATCGAACTGCTGCGGGAGCAGGTTCGGCGCGGGTTCACCCTTCTTGAGCTTCCCCGACTGGTGCGCGGCGTTGAGCCCCACGATGCCGTTGCTCAGCTGGCCGGGCGTGAGCTCCATCGCCTTCGTCAACGCGGCGGGGTTCGACAACACCGCGGCGCGCAGCTCGGGCGGCACGTCGACGCCGGTCTTCGCCTTCAAGTCATCCAGCACCTTGCCGAGCGCGGCCTGGCCTTGCGGCGACGCACCGATCGCACCGAGCACGGTGGTGAGCGGCACGGCATCGGGGTAGCGGCCCGCCACCATCTCGAAGTTCGACGGGCCCGCATTGCGCAGCGTGTTCGCCACCACGTTGAACGCATCACGCGGCGAGGGGCCCGCAGGGCCGCTCCACGGTGCAGGGCGAGCAGGCGCGACGGGCGCCGAGGGGGTGGTGACGGGCGTGGTCGTGGCCGGCGTGCTGGGCGCAACGACACCGGGGAGACTAGAACGAATGGGCATGAACGACTCCTGCCTGCGGGTCAGAGGGAGACTTCGTACGGGAAGCGGACGTGGAACTGCAAGAAGGCGAAGACAGAGAGCCACATGTTCTCGTCCATCGGGCCGATGCCGAACGAGCTGCCCATGCGTTGGGGGATGTAGATTTGCGCGCCGCCTCCGAAGCCGAGGAGGAACCGGTCGGTGACGTTGAGCAGGATCGTGCTGCGCAGCTGAAGCCCGGGTCTCAGAAAATGCGTGGTGGGGATGGCGTAGCCGCCGGTGTTGAAGATGAAGAGGTACGTGAGCAGCAGGTGCGCGTCGAGGGAGAAACGGCCGCGGCTCTTGTTCCACTCCTTTGCGCTTTTCTGCCCGGTGCTGACCAGGGTGAGGCCCAGCGGCGTCCACGTCGCGCCGAACATGCCGGTGCTCTTGAGCGCATCGAACGGAGGCGAGATGTAGAGCGTGGAAGGAATGAAGATCGACGCGCCGATCTTCAGCTCGGTGACCCGGTCGGCCATCGCGCGGTACTTCGCGGGGATCGAGGCTTGATTGTCCTGGATCCAATCGCGGTCGATGATCGCCTGCAGATCGAAGGCGATCCCGAAGTGCGGCACCGCGCCCCGGTTCGCAGTGAGCGGGCCGAAGAACCAGAAGCCAGCGGGCCCGATGCCCACGTCACCGGGCACCTTCACGGCCATCGCAGGCAGCGCCCAGAGGCTGATCATGGCCAACAAGAGCGCGCGCCGCATCGTGCTCAGCAAAGTCCGGTGGGGGTGCCCTTGCAAATGAATGCAGGGAGCGGGCCGACAGCATTGTCTTCCCCGCGTGAGCGGCACCCTCTACGCTTGGCGGCCCATGCCGTTGCCGTGTGTTCGTCTTCGAAGCTGGAACCACGCACTCCTGGCGTCACTCGTCCTCGTCGCCAGTGCCACGCGCGCGCAGGACAGAGGGTTCACCCTCAACCGCCTCGACGGCACCGCCGCGGGCAGCACGCAGTTCCTCGTCGAGCGGCCCTGGTACTCGAGCGTGCGGCTGCTCGCGGTCGGCGTGACGGGCGACTCTGCGCACAACCCCCTCCAGCCGCGGCTGCAGACAGGGCGCGGTCCGCTCACGCCCATCGTCTCGAACGCGATCGCGGCTCACCTCGATCTCGCGGTCTCCTTTCTCGACCGGGTGCAGCTGAGCGCGAGCCTGCCGCTGACCTTCCTGGAGACCGGCAGGCCCGAGGTGGTCAGCCAGGTCGCGCCGCTGCAGACCATCGGCCTCGGCGATCCCCGGGTGGGGCTGTTGGTGCGCATCGCGGGCCAGCCTGACCTCGATGGAATCTCTCTGCACCTCGGCGCCCTGGTGTGGATTCCCATCGGCGGAGCAGCCACCCATCAGGGTGACACCGGTCTTCGCGTGATGCCGCGCGCCGTGCTGGCCGGTGCCTTCGGCGTGGGGCGCTGGGCCCTCGACGGGGCGTTTCTCCATCGCCCCTACGCCTCGTTCGGCCCGCCCGCGCTGGGAATGACCGCGGCGTCGGAGGCCCGGCTCGGCCTGGCGCTCGGCGCGTCGTTGTTGAACGACCGGCTCACCCTCGGGCCCGAAGCGCGGTTCTCCGTGCAGGTCGCGGGAGAGAACGCCTTCGCGCTCAACGGCATGAGCCTCGAGCTGCTCGGTGGCCTGCAGTACCTGATCGCCGATCGCATTCTCCTCGGAGTCGCCGGCGGTGCAGGTTTCTTCGGAGCCGCCGGAACCCCCGATGCGCGAGGGCTCGTGCGGCTCGCGTGGGCGCCTCGCAGCAACAACGAACCCGAACGTCCCCGCGAGGTCGTGCTGGTCGCCGAACCCTCCGCAGAGGATCCCGATCGCGATGGCGTGCCGACCGCGATCGATCGCTGCCCGTTCGAGCCCGAGTCGCGCAACGGCATCCGCGATGAAGACGGCTGCCCCGAGTTTGAAATGCCCGCAGGCAGCGCGCTCGCCGCAGTCCTGGCGCCCCGTGCCCCGGTGCTCCCCGCCGAAGCACGCGCGGCAGACCAACCGGTCGCCCTGGCCACCGCCCCGGAGCAGCCGGCCGATGCGGGCGTCTCGGCCAGGCCGTTGGCGACGACCATCGATGCGGGCGTCTCGGCCACGCCGCTGGCGACGACCATCGATGCGGGGGGCTCCGACAAGCCGCTGGCGACGAACATCGACGCGGGTGCAGTCGATGTGGCGGTCGCGTTCTTCACCACCGACTCCGATGGTGACGGCGTGGCCGACGAAGCCGATCGCTGCCCCATCGCGCCGGAAGATCGCGACGGCTTCGAAGACGAAGACGGCTGCCCTGAGCTCGACAACGACGACGATGGCATCGCTGACTTCACCGACCGGTGCCCCAACTCCGCCGAGACGGCGAACGGGGTGTCCGATGAAGATGGCTGTCCCGACGTCGCGCCCGACGCAGACGCCGACGGCATCGCTGACGTCGCCGATCGCTGCCCCTGGGAACCCGAGACGCACGATGGTGTGCGCGATGACGATGGTTGCCCCGAGCACGTCACCGCCGCGACGCCGTCGTTGGCGATGCTGCTCGACTCCGCGGTCGAACCCGGCGCCCCGCCCGCCCTGCTCGCCATCACCGAAGCACCGAGCATGAACGACAGCGATCAGGACGGCATCAGCGATGAGGAAGACCGGTGCCCTTCGATCGCCGAAGATGCCGACGCCTTCGAAGACGGAGATGGCTGCCGAGAGCTCGACAACGACGAGGACGGTATCGCCGACGCAAAGGACCTCTGCCCTGAGGCCGCCGAGACCTTCAACGGGTGGAGAGACGACGACGGCTGCCCCGACGAGTCGCAAGACCTCGATGGCGACGGGGTGGAATACGAAGTCGATCGCTGCCCCTTCGAACCAGGCAACGCGTCCGACGGCTGCCCGCACGCAGCCCCTCCTGCCCTCGTGCTTCCGGACGGCGTGATGAGGATCTCGTCCGCACCGGAGCCGACCGCGGCCGAGCTCGCTGCAGCCGATTTCGACGGCGACGGCGTGAGCGACGAAGCAGACCCCTGCCCCACCAGCGCCGAAGATCTCGACGGCTTCGAAGACGAAGACGGCTGCCCCGAGCTCGACAACGATCAAGACGGCGTGCCCGACAGGGCCGACAAGTGCCCCCTGGCCGCCGAGACCGTCAACGGCAAGAACGACAGCGATGGCTGCCCCGACGTCGGCGCCGGAGCGGTCACCATTCAGGAGCACGCGCTCGTCATCAGCAAGGTGGTGCGCTTCAAGACGGCCTCTGCCAACCTCGAGGCGAGCGCTTTGCCGTTGCTCGCCCAGGTCGCCGCCAAGCTGCGCGCGGCGCGTACCCTCTCCATCGAGATCAGCGGGCACACCGACGACGTCGGCAACGCGCCCCGCAACATCGCGCTCTCGAAGAAGCGCGCCGAGACGATTCGCGCCGTGTTGATCAAAGCCGGCGTGGCCGCCTCGCGCCTGAGCACCACTGGCTACGGCCCCACCCGCCCCGTCGCGAGCAACAAGACCGCGAAGGGCCGCGAACAAAACCGCAGAGTAGAGTTCTTGATCCTCGGAGAGACCCCATGAAGGCGTTCACAGGTGTGCTGGTGCTCCTCGCAGGCCTCTCTCACGCAGCCGACCCGTGCGGAGGCGTGAAGCTCGAGGCCGCCACCGTGCGCACCGGCAAGCCGCTCACGGAAGCGTGGGTCAAGACAGCGGATGGCAAGGCCTGTCTGACCGACGTGGTGAAGGAGATCGATCGCAACCGCCTGGTGCGCGCGGTCACCGTCGCCGCCATCGTCTCGGATGCCGATCGCGCGAGCGGCAAGGGGCTCAACGCGGCGAAGGCGATCGCCGCCGCGCTCGTCGACGCGGGCCTGCCGAAGAACCGGGTGTTCGGGCTCGCACCCGCGCCGACCCGCACGGGAGAGCTCGGCATCTTCCTGCGCTACGTCGAGCGTGCCCCCGAAGACGTGGTCGCGCGCGTGGCCACCGCTGGCGGGGCGGCCTTTCTCGGCGCCGATGAACCTTCACTCAAGCCGGCCGAGGCGGGCATGCCCGTGCTGGTCAACGAGTTGGTGAAGACGGGCCCCAACGCCCGCCTCACCATTCACCTGAAAGACGGCAGCAGCATCGAGGTGAAGCCGGAGTCGCTGGTGAAGATGGCGGCGCTCGCGCTCCCTTCGGGTGGAGACCGCCAGGTGAAGATTGAAGTGCTCTCGGGCGGCATCACGGCCGACGTGCGCAAGGCGACGCAGGGTTCGCGCTTCGAGGCCTCGAGCAAAGTGGCGGTCGCTTCGGTGCGTGGCACGCAGTTCCGCTTCGGCGTGGAGGAGGACGGCGCGCGGCTGGAGACGCTCGAAGGGTCAGTCGCGATCTCCTCCTCGACGGATCCGAACGCCATCGCGATCGAAGTGCCCGCGGGCAAGGGCACGATGGTGAGCGCGACCGGTGAAGTGGCGCCGCCCACCGCCTTGCCGGCGGTTCCGCAGATCACCTCGCCGCTCAAGGGTGCGTTGAGTGGCGAGGCGAGGCTCGCGTGGCAAGCAGCGACGGGCGCGTCGACCTACAAGGTCGAGCTGGCGCGCGACGCGGACTTCCTGATCGAGGCGAAGAGCACGAACGTGGCGGATCCTTCGCTCTCGTGGCCTGAGGCGCTCCCGCCGGGCAAGTGGTTCTGGCGGGTCACCGGCTTCGACAAAGCAGGCTTCGCTGGCCCGTCGTCGAAGGTCTACGCCTTCACGGCGGGCAAGTGACCGCCGCTCGCCCCGAGAGGTGTGTTCGTCAGGGTGAACTCGCCGAGGGCGCCCGATCGTGAATCCCGTGGAGCGGCCGCGCACCTTCGACTTCGCTGCGTTGGCGCTCCTCGGTGGTGCGACGGTGAGTTGGTTCGTTCGTGAGTCGGCGACGCTCGCAGAGGCGCTGGGGATCGGCGTGCCTGCGCTCTCGTTGCTGGCGCAGGCCGTCGCTGCATTGTTGATCGTCGCCACGCTGTTCCGGCTCAGGGCAGCGCTCACCGCCTTCGGCAACACGGTGCTCGCTCGCGTCGACGCGGCTGAAGCGAAGCTGGAGAAGGCGCGCGGTGCGCGCGTCATTCGTGCCGTGCTCATCGCCGGGTTCGTGGGCCTCGTGACCCTGGCCCTCGTCGAGAAGACCCGGCTGGGCGGCTACCTCGAGACGCGCACGGTCGATCTCTTCTTCCGCCTCCGTTTCCCCGCGCGTTCGCAGGTCGAGCTCGCCACCGCGAAAGAGCTGTCGTCTGCGCGGCGGCAGGAAGACGTGGTGGTGCTGGGGCTCGACGACGAGACCATCTCGCACCTGGGTTGGCCGATGGCCCGGGTGCACTACGCCCGGCTGATCGACGCAGTGGCCGCGGCGAAACCCGCGAGCCTCTCGTTCGACGTCGCCCTGGTCGACCCCAGCCGTGATCACCCCGAGTGGGATCTCGCGATCGGTGAGGCCAGCAAGCGCGCGGGCAACGTGTCCTTCAGCTTCGCGGTCGCGCGCGGCAGTGGAGAAGCGCCCCCGGTGCAGTCACCCGCCGCCCTGGCGGCCCTCGACGCCAACACCATTCCTTTTCACGCCTCGGCGGCCACCCTGCCCGACTACGCGGAGCTGATCGGCGGCGATGCGTTGCTCACGCCGGTGATCGACCCCGTGGCGCAGAACGCGCGGGCGATCGCCATGGCCAACGTGGTGCTCGATGGCGACGACGACGTGCTTCGCCACTCCATGCTGGTGGCGCGGCTCGGCCAGCGGCTGCTGCCGTCACTCTCGCTGCGGCTGGCGGCGCAGACGTTGGGGGTGCCACTCGCTCAGGTCCGCATCTTCCCGGGATCGCACGTCGACCTCGGCGGCAAACGAACCATTCCCATCGATCGACTGGGCCGCACCCTGGTCCGGTATCAGGGCCGGCACGACACCCGTGGAGAAGGCCCGTTTCGCTACGTGTCGATCTGGTCGCTCATCCGCTCCGACTCGATGGTCACGCTGCAAGGCAACCCCCTCGGAGACGATCAACGTTTCGTGGTCGACGAGCAGACGAAGATCACCCGCGACGGCCTGGTGGTGACGTTGGCCGAGCTCGACCCCGCGCTGCTGGTGCAAGGCGCGGCGGTGAGCGGCAAGGCGCGGTACTCGAGCGATCCCGGCCACGTGCTCGAGCTCGACGTGAAGACCGGCCCTGGCGCCGAGCCCGACTTCGAGCTGCTCGACGAGGCGAACCTTCGTTTCGACACGACCTTCGGTTCGGTGAAGAGCAACCGCGGCGACGCTTCGATGCTCGCGGGCAAACACGTGCTGGTCGGCTCGACGGCGCTGGCCGCGGCCGATCTTCGCAACAGCTCGTTGGGTGAGCTGCCCGGCGTCGAACACCACGCCACGATGCTCGCGAACCTGCTCCACGACGACTTCTTCCACCTCGCGCCGGGCTGGGTGAACGGCGCGTTGGTGTTCGGCGCAGCGCTGCTCGCAGCGGGCATCGGGGTCACGCTCTCTGCAGAGCTGGCGCTGCTGGCGACCGGGCTCTTGATGCTCGCCGCCTTCGGTGGATCGTTCAGTCTCTTCACCGCCGGGCGCTACGTGCCCATCGTCGGGCCCACCCTCGCGCTCGCGGCCACCGCGCTGGTGTGCATGGTGCTGGGCGCCCGGGTGGCCCGCCAGGCGCGAGGCCGCGCGGAGAAGGATCGCGAGTTCGTGCGCCAGACCTTCGGCCGCTATCTCACCGAGCAGGTCGTGCAGCAGCTGCTCGACTCGCCCGATGGCCTCAAGCTCGGCGGCAAACGTGAGTTCGTCACCATCATGATGACCGACCTGCGCGGCTTCACGAGCATGTGCGGTTCGATGGAACCCGAGGGCGTGGTGAAGCTGCTCAACCACTACCTCGAGGCGATGACGCGCATCATCGCGCGCTACGGCGGCACCATCGACGAGTTCATCGGTGACGCGATCCTCGTGGTGTTCGGCGCGCCGCTCCCGCTCGAGCAGACCGAAGCGCGCGCGGTGGCCTGCGCGATCGAGATGCTCAACGCGATGCCCGCGATCAACGCGTGGAACGTCGAGCAGAAGCTGCCCACCGTCGACATGGGCATCGGCGTGCACAGCGGCGAAGTGGTCCTGGGCAACATCGGCTCGGAGCTGCGCGCGAAGTACGGCATCGTCGGCGCGACCATCAACCTCACCTCGCGCGTCGAGTCGTTCACCGTCGGTGGCCAGGTGCTCATCTCGGAAGCGACCCGCTCCCGCTGCGGCGAGCTGCTGGTGCTGGGCGCCTCGCAGGTGGTCTCGCCCAAGGGCGTGAAGGGCACGCTCACCATTCACGAGGCGCTGGGTGTCACAGCGCCGTTCAACGTCTCGCTCCAGTCGGCTGCCGAAGAGCTGCTGCCGCCGCGCGCGCCCATCGAGCTGCGCTTCGGGCTGGTGAAGAACAAGCAGGTCGCCGAGCTCTCGCAGGTCGCGCGCGTCGAGGCGCTCTCGGCGCTGGGCCTGGAGCTGCGGGTCGACGAAGAGCTCGCCACGTTGAGCGATCTCCAACTGCGCGTGGTCGACGGGGAGACGCTCCGGCCGGGCGATCTCTACGGCAAGGTGCTCAAGGCGAACGTACGGCCGAACGTCGTGTATCTCCGCCTCACCTCGGTGCCCCCCGAGCTCAAGGCGTTCCTCGAAGCTGCGCGCGAAAGTGCTGCGCAGCCAGCCATGCCGGAGTCAGCCCTGGTGTCGACATGATCTCACGCGCGCTCTCCTTCACGTTCCTCCTCACGGCCCTCAGCGGGTGCCTGGTCAAACCCGCCGACTGCACCAACGGCAAGCTCGACGGGCGGGAGACCGACCTCGACTGCGGAGGCGAGTGCGGCGGATGTTCGACCGGCCTGCTCTGCCTGGTCGATCAAGACTGCGCGAGCCAGGTGTGCGCCGTGAATCGCTGCGTCGAAGGCAGCTGCATCGATGGTGCACGCAACGGGCAGGAAGACGGCGTCGACTGCGGTGGTGACTGTGCCCCGTGCCAGGAAACGCTGCCTTCGTGCACCAACACGGTCCGCGATGGCCTCGAGACCGACGTCGACTGCGGCGGCGACTGCGCGCCGTGCGGTCCCGGGCTCTCGTGTGTTCGCGACGTGGACTGCGCGAACGCCGCCTGCGCCGACGGACGGTGTGGAAGTTCGTGCCCGCAACCGCTGCTGGCCTGCGCCGGGAGCTGCGTCGACCCGCGCTTCGATCGAGCTCACTGCGGAGGCTGCGGCATGCCGTGCGCGAGCAACGAGGTGTGTCTGGGGGGCCAGTGCGGCGCGCCGTGTGCCGGCGGCACGCGATCGTGTGGTGGCGCCTGCGTCGACCCGGGTTCGAACGCACAACACTGCGGCGGCTGTGGCCGGCCGTGCGCGGTGGGAGAAATCTGCGTGGGCGGCCTGTGCGGACCGGCGTGCCCTCCCGGCCAGGTGGTGTGCGGCGCTGACTGCGTGTCTCTCGACTTCGATGGCCTGCACTGTGGTGGCTGCAACCAACCGTGCGCAGCGGGGTCCACCTGCGTGGTGGGGCAGTGCACCGCCGGGTGCAACGCACCGCTGTTGATGTGCAGCGGCCCGGGCCCCAGCTGCGTCGACCCGCGCAACGATCCCGATCACTGCGGAGACTGCGTCACCTCCTGCCCGCCTCGCCTCAATGGCTCGCGCGCGTGCGTCAACAACGCCTGCGCCATCGGCGCCTGCATGACGGGCTTCGAAGACTGCAACACCCTGGCGATCGACGGCTGCGAAGCGAACCTCGGCTTCGACGACGTCAACTGCGGGCGCTGCGGTCGCGCCTGTTTCAGTACGGATACGTGCACCTTCGGCCGGTGCTGCGGCCCGATTCCTGCGGGCTCGTACCAGGCGACCTGTAACGGCTGCGAAGCGTGCGACGGCCTGCTCTCGTGCCTGTGCGACGACTCGACGCAGACTCCGCGGCCGACCAGCTTGCCGCTCGGTTGTCCCAACATCACCAACTGCAACGGGGTGCTCCTGTGCAACGGCTGCTGACCCTCCTCGCGCTCGGGCTCCTGGGCTGCGCACCGACCAGCAATGGCACCTGCACCGACGGCACGCGCAACGGCGAAGAGAGCGACGTCGACTGTGGTGGCCCCGCGTGTTCCCCCTGCGAGCTGACCCTCGCCTGTCTCACGCACTCCGACTGCACGAGCGTCGTCTGCGCGCGGCGGGTGTGCGTGAGCCCCTCGTGCCTCGACGGCACGCGCAACGGCGAAGAGACCGACGTCGACTGCGGGGCCACCTGCGCGCCTTGCAGCGAGAATCGGGCCTGCGTCAGCGGCCCTGACTGCGAGAGCGCGGTCTGCATCGGCCAACGGTGCGCTGCGCCCAGTTGCAGCGATCTCCAGCGCAATGGCCGCGAGACGGATCTCGACTGCGGCGGTGACTGCGCTCCTTGCCCGCTCGGAGCTGGGTGTGGCCGCAACGCAGACTGCGCCGATGGGGCCTGCCGCGATGCGCAGTGCGTGGAGCGCTGCGCGGTGCCCCTGCTCGCGTGTGGAAACACCTGCGTCGATCCACGGGTGGACCCTGAAAACTGCGGCGGGTGCGGGCTCGTCTGCCCGCCCGGTGGGCTGTGTGATCAAAGCAGCTGTCAGGGGCTCAGCTGCCCCAGCGGTACGCATGCCTGCGGTCCGGCCTGTGTCGGCGATGACGACGTCTTGAACTGCGGCGCGTGTGGCAACGTGTGCAATCCCGGTGAGGCCTGCGTCGCGAATCAGTGCCGGTTGAACTGCTCTGCCGGGCAGACGGCCTGTGGTGGCCAGTGCGTGCGCACCGCGACGGATCCCGGTCACTGCGGCGGCTGCGGCCAGCCTTGCCAAGGTGGCGAGGTCTGCGCTTCGGGCCTCTGTGTTCCGTCTGCGTGCGCCCCGCCGCTGGCACTCTGTGCGTTGGGGACGATCTGCGTCGACCCGCGCTTCGACCCCGACAACTGCGGAGGCTGCGGTGTGGTGTGCCCCGCGGTGCCGCAGGCAACACGCGTCTGCGACGATCAGATCTGCTCGCGCACCGCGTGTACTCCAGGCTTCGCCGACTGCAACGGAGCACTCGCCGACGGGTGTGAAGCGCAGCTGGTGAACGACCCGATGAACTGCGGCATGTGTGGGCGCGTCTGCCTGGGCGGCCCGTGCGCGAACAACAACTGTTCGTGAGCGCAGTGCGGCAAGTGACGGTGGGGCGTCCCGTCAGGCCCAGCCGACGCGGTTCCGGCCTGCGCGTTTCGCGGCGTAAAGCGCCTCGTCAGCGCGGCGCACGAAGTCAGCGAGTGACTCACCGGGCTTGAGCAACGCCCCGCCCATCGTGGTGGTGACGCGAATGCCTCGATCGTTGCCGGGGTGAGGGAACGAGCCGATCGCCTCACGCAGCGTCTCGGCGCGCGCGCGCGCTCCGGCCTCGGTGGTGTCGGAGAGGATGATCAGGAACTCATCGCCGCCGATGCGGCACGGAAGGTCGGTCTTGCGCACGCCCTGGCGCAGAATCTTCCCCACTTCCCGCAACACGAAGTCTCCCGCGGGATGTCCCAGCGTGTCGTTCACCGGCTTGAAGTGATCCAGGTCGATCGCGATGAGCGCGAGCCCTGCGTCGATGGCATGGGCCCGGTCGATGAAGCGGGGCAGCTCGGCGTCGAACGCGCGCCGATTGGAGAGCCCGGAGAGCGCGTCGGTGCGGGCGCGGTCTTCTTCTTCGGTGAGCCGAGTGCGGGTGATGTCGAGGCGTTTGATGGTGTCCTGCAGCTCGGTGTTCTGGCGGCGGAGATCGGCCACCAACATGCGCTCGGCGTCGACCAGAAAGGCGCAGGTGTGCTGCAGCAGCGTGCAGATCGCGACGGGGTGCGTGGTGATGAGCGAGGGAATGATCGCCTGGTGCAGCACCAGCAACTTCATCGGCGAGCTGGTCACCAACGTCGCGGAGCGTTTGTGGCCCGGGTTGATGAAGGAGAGTTCGCCGAAATAGGTGCCTCGGCCGTAGGTCTTCACCGAACGGCCATCGTGGAGCTTGGCCACGGCTTCGCCTTCGAGGACGAAGAACATCGAATCGCCTGAGTCACCGGCAGAGAAGATGACTTCGTTGGCGGCTGCGCTGCGGGCCGTGCAGGCGTTGAAGATGGCGTCGAGGTCTGAGGCGGAGAAGGCCATCAGCGGCGAGTCAGGCGGGAAGGTCACGGCGACATCGTAGCTCGAAGTGGCCCCTCACCCCGAGCCTCTCCCCCAAAGGCGAGAGGGAGTATGAGGCGACGGCCATGAAGTCGCTCGGTATCGCGCTTACTCCTGCTGGCCATGTCGTGCTCACCGAAGCTTCTCCGGATGTTCCGGTGCTTGACGCCGACGTCGCGGCCCGGGTCGCGAAAGCCTGGGGAGACGGCGCCGGTCTGCTCCACCTCGGCTGGTCTGAGACCGAGACGGCGTTGCCGCCCGACTTCGCCTTCTGGAGAGATCTCTCCAAGGCCGTCGTCAGCGCGGTCTGCACCACGCCCGGCATCGAAGAGCTGCGCGACAAGGTCGAGTTCGCCCAGACCAACGAGCAGCTCGAGGCGATGGCCGCTGCTGCGCCCCCGATGACGGGCGGCGAATATCTGAACGCAGCGGTGCTCGCCGCACTTCAGCAGCAGGTGCTCGAGGCGCTGCGCGAAGAACTCCGCTCGACGAAGAAGAGCGTGCAGGAGCTCTTCGCCTCGAAGAGCGCGGCCTGGCACGTGGTGGGCAAGGTGCACCTGCACCTCGCTGAGAACAAGCGCGATCCCGAGCGCCCCTTCGCGTTCATGGCCAGCTACACCACCGGCCTCTCCGCCCAGGGCAAGGCCCAACACCGCCCTCTGGGGGACGCGGTGCGCGACTCGTCTTCGGCGCGCGACAAGGATCGGCTGCTGGTGTTGTTGCTGCCGATCAAGCGCGCCTCGGAGCGCGCCACCTTTCTCAAGGAGCTCGTCGACTCAGGGAAGATCTTCCGCCCGCTGGCGTGGACCGCGCGCGAAGCCCATCGGTTCCTGCAGGAGCTGCCCGAGCTCGAAGACAGCGGCGTGGTGGTGCGCGTGCCCGACTGGTGGAAAGCGCGGCAGCCTCCACGGCCGGTGGTCTCGGTTTCGGTGGGCGGCAAACAACCGACCGCGGTCGGTCTCTTTGCGATGCTCGACTTCTCGGTTCAGGTCTCGCTCGGCGGCGAAGAACTCACCGCCGACGAGCTGAAGCTGCTGCGCGCGGGCTCCGAAGGGTTGGTGCTGCTCAAGGGAAAGTGGGTGGAGGTCGATCGCCAGAAGCTCGACCAGGTGTTGGCGCATTGGAAGACGGTGCGGGAGCAGGCCGGCGACGGCATCTCCTTCCTCGAGGGCATGCGCTTGCTGTCGGGCGCCGCGATCGAAGGCACCGAAGAGCTGGGCGCGGTGCGTGAGTGGTCGAGCGTACAAGCCGGGCCCTGGCTGACGCAGACGTTGCAGGCCCTGCGCGCTCCGGGCACCGCAGATCCTGGCGACGCCCTGCGCGCCGAGCTGCGGCCCTATCAGCGCGCTGGCGTGCAGTGGTTGTGGTTGCTCTCGCAGTTGAAGCTGGGCGCGTGCCTGGCCGACGACATGGGCCTCGGAAAGACGGTGCAGGTGATCGCGCTGCTGCTTCTGATGAAGAAGAAGGCAGCCGTGAAGGGCCCACACCTGCTGGTCGTTCCCGCCTCGCTCATCGCCAACTGGAAAGCCGAGGCGAGCAAGTTCGCGCCATCGTTGATCGTGGTGGTGGCTCACCCCTCTGAGCTGCGCCTCTCGGCTGACGAACCCGCCGAGGTCGCCGCCGCTGACGTGGTGATCACCAGCTACGGCACGGTGCACCGGGTGCCCTGGTTCAAGGCGCGCCGCTGGGGGCTCGTGGTGCTCGACGAGGCACAGGCGATCAAGAACCCCGGCTCGCAGCAGACGCGCGCCGTGAAACAACTCGAAGGCGTGGTGCGCATCGCGCTCACCGGAACGCCCGTGGAGAACCGGCTGGGCGATCTCTGGTCGCTCTTCGACTTCTTGAACCCCGGGTTGCTCGGATCCTCGAAGCAGTTCACCGCGTTCGTGAAGAAGAGCACCTCGTTCGGGCCGCTGCGTGAGCTGACCCGGCCGTACATCCTGCGCAGGCTCAAGACCGATCGTTCCGTGATCTCGGATCTCCCCGAGAAGACCGAGATGAAGGCGTGGTGCACCTTGAGCAAACGCCAGGCGGCGCTGTACCAGGAGTCGGTCGAGAAGCTGGCGAAGGAGCTCAAGCAGGTCGACGGCATCAAGCGCCGTGGCCTGGTGCTCTCGTACCTGATGCGGTTCAAGCAGCTGTGCAACCACCCCTCGCAGTGGCTGGGCGACTCCCGGTACGCGACCGAAGAGAGCGGGAAACACGAGCGGCTCCAGCAGCTGTGCGAGGTGATCGCTTCGCGCCAGGAAAAGGTGCTCGTCTTCACGCAGTTCAGAGAGATGACGTTGCCTCTCGCGACGTGGCTCGAGGGCGTCTTCGGCAAGCCGGGCCTGGTGTTGTCCGGCGACACGACGGTGAAGAGCCGGCAGGGCCTGGTGAAGCGGTTTCAGGAAGAGGAGGCGGTGCCGTTCTTCGTGCTCTCGCTCAAGGCAGGCGGCACGGGGCTGAACCTCACCGCCGCCTCGCACGTGATCCACTTCGATCGGTGGTGGAACCCGTCGGTCGAGAACCAGGCCACCGACCGCGCCTACCGCATCGGGCAGAAGCGCAACGTGTTGGTGCACAAGTTCGTCTGCCGCGGCACCATCGAAGAGCGGGTCGACGAGCTGATCGAGTCGAAGCGCAGGCTGTCCACCGAGCTGCTCGAGGGTGGCGAAGAGCTCAAGCTGACCGAGCTCGACGACGGGGCGTTGCTGAAGATGGTATCGCTCGATCTGCACACTGCACGCTCGGAGGCGTGAACCGCAATGGCCTGGTACCGCTCGTATGACGACGACCGATTTCCCCGAAAGCTCACCGTGGGTGAGCGCCAGGCCCAGGCGCGGCAAGAGGCAGCCCGCCTGAGCAAGAAGGGCCGCAAGCTGAGCCCGGTGGTGATCGAGGGCTCGACGATCGCCAGCACCTTCTGGGGCAAGGCGTGGTGCAAGCACCTCGAGAACTACAGCGACTACGAGAGCCGGCTGCCGCGTGGCCGCAGCTATGCGCGCAATGGGTCGGTGATCGATCTTCAGCTGGGGCCGGGCTCGGTGCGCGCGCTGGTGAGCGGGTCGGAGGTCTACGAGGTGGAGATCGACATCGAGCCGCTCGCGTTGCCGCGATGGAAGGCGCTCGTCACGCAATGTGCGGGGAAGATCGACTCGGTCGTCGAGCTGCTCAGTGGTGAGCTGTCTGACGCGGTGATGGAGCGGCTGTGTGATCCGAAGCAGGGGCTGTTTCCGTCGTCGGGCCAGCTGTCGTTGTCGTGCTCGTGCCCTGACTCGGCGGGGTTGTGCAAACACCTCGCGGCGGTGCTCTATGGAATCGGCGCGCGGTTCGATCAGGCTCCGGATCTGTTGTTCGTGTTGCGCGGGGTCGACAAGCTCGATCTCGTGAGCGCGGCCACGGCGGGCGCGATGGGCAGCAAGAAGAAGAAGTCGAAGGGTGAGCTCAAGAACGACGAGCTCTCGGACATCTTCGGCATCGAGCTCGATGGTGGTGAGGCGCCGGTCGTCGAGAAGCCGAAGAAGAAGAAGGCTACCAGGAAGAGCTGAGAAACCTCTCCCTGCGACGAGAGGGAGAGAGTCATTTTTTGATTGAGAAGCCCACTCTGGCGCCGCCGCCTTCGCGACTGACGGCCCACACCGCGCCGCCGTGTGCATCGGCGATTCGTTTCACCAGCGCCAGCCCCAGGCCCAGGCCATTGGCGCCTTCGCCGTCCTGGCCGCGGTTGAACTTCTTGAACAACGCCTGGCCGTCACCGGTGATGCCCGGCCCGCGGTCGAGCACGTCGAACTTCACCTCGCCGGCAGACACCGTCACCTCGAGGGCATCCGCTCCGTTGCCGTGCTTCTTCGCGTTGTCGAACAGGTTGGCCAGCGCGCGCTGAAGCAGCGTGGGATCTGCGGAGACCGTGTCACCGTCTCCGATCACCGCCAGCCCCGTGGCCGGCAGCCCCGCGCGCTCGATACCCCGCGCACCGATGTCCCGCACCGAGAGGTCTCTCTTGGAGACCTGCCCGAACTCCAGCCGTGAGCTCGCGAGCAGCTCACCGACCAACGCGTCCATCTCCACCACTTCCCGATCGAGCTCGTCGAAGGTGTTCGGGGTCGACCCGGTGTCGCGCGCGATCTCCGAGATGATGCGCATGCGGGCCAGCGGCGTGCGCAGCTCGTGGGAGACGGTGGCGAGGAGCTCACGTTGATCCGCGACCTGCTTCTCGATGCGGGCCGCCATCTCGTTCACCGCGTCGGCCACCACGCCGATCTCGTCGGGCTCGAAGCAGCCCAGGTCTGCGCGCGCTTTGAGATCTCCCGTCCCGATGCGCTTGACGATCTCCGTCAGGTCATCGAGCGGCCGCGCGAGCCGCCTCGCCACGCGCCCTGAGATCTTCCACACCGCACCCAGCCCCAGACCCAGCAGCAACAACGTGCGCCACGGCGCCGAGTGCGGCCTCGCCATGCACAGACGCACGGTGCCCAGCGGCACGCCACCCTGCCGCACCGGCACCTCCATCACCGCGTGTTCACAGGTCGGCCCCGTCGAGAGCAGCGGCAACCCGGCCGCGTCGTAGAGATCGATGTTCGCTTCGAGATCCGCCGCCGTCTCCTGCGCGAAGCGTTCCCGCGCGAGGGGATCGTTCCACTGCGCGGCGAACTGTTTGCCCACCCAGCCGCGGCCCCGCTCCCAGCTGCGCGCCCACTCGGGCTCCTGCACCCGGGCCACCAGGCTCATCACCGCGAAGACCACCAGGCCCGTGGTGACGATGCCGCCCAGGAACCACACGAAGATCCGCCGGCGCAACTTCGCGCGCACGAACCCACCGATCGGCCCCATCGGGCGGTGATGACGGTGGTGGCGATGATGGCGGAACATCGTCTAGTCCTTCGTCAGCACGTAGCCGACCCCACGCACCGTCTTGATCAACCGCGGTGGGTCGTCGTTCAACTTTTGCCGCAAGTGGCTGATGTGCACGTCGACGGTGCGTTCGCCGACGATCACGTCACTGCGCCCCGCTTCGGAGAGCAGCGCATCACGAGGCACCACCCGCCCAGCCCGCCGCACCAACGCCACCAGGATGTCGAACTCGATGCCGGTGAGATCCACCGGCGCCCCCTTCAACGTCGCGATGCGCGAGGGCACGTCGACCGTGATGTCACCGGTGGTCAACTGCTCGCTCATCACCTCCGGCCGCGCGCGCCGGAGCACCGCACGAAGTCGCGCCAACAGCTCCCGCGGGCTGAACGGCTTGCCCACGTAGTCGTCGGCGCCCAGCTCGAGCCCCACCACGCGATCCGTCTCGTCGCCGCGCGCCGTCAGCATGATCACCGGCACGTTGCTCTTCGATCGAATCTTCCGGCAGACCTCGAGCCCATCCATGCCCGGCATCATCACGTCGAGGAGCACCGCGTCGAAGGCGCCCTGCTCCAGCATGATCAGCCCCCGGGCACCGTCCGGTGCGTGACTGAGCGCGACGCCGTTCTGCTCCAGGTACGAACGGAGCAGATCCGGCAGTCGCACGTCGTCATCGATCAGGAGAACCCGGGAAGCCATTGTGGTCATGGACCATATTCTCCTGTCGGCGAGAAGCTCTTTACGGACCGGCAGGAGCAGGTGCCTGAGCAGGCGCGGCCTGCACCGGCACGGTGATCACCTGGGGTGCAGCCGTCGCACCCTGGGCGCCCGGCATGATCAGGAAGATCTGCTGGGCAGGGGCAGGAGCGGCCTGCGGCACCACGATGGTCTGCGGCGCGGCAGGCGCTGCAGCCGGTGTGCGAACTTCTTCCCGGTCGAACCCGCGGTGGCCCCAACGGCCTTCCCGGCTCTCACAACCACCTCCTCCGTGGCGGCCGTGCCAGCGAGCGCTGGCGATGGCCGAGCCGTACCCTGCGAAAACTCCGAAGCCCAACAAGACGATGAGAACGCGGCGCATGTGTTGTTCCTTTTCCTTGTGATGAATTGGTTAGAGGTTGACCGACGAAGGCTCGCCGCCGGCAGGGCGGTAGCCGTGGTGACCGTGACCACCGAAGCGGTGGTGGCCGCAGCCGCCGCCGTGCATGCGCGAAGGCCCGAACTCGATGAGATCGCCGAGCCGGTTGCGCTGCTCGGGGCTGAGCGCTTCGTGCACCGCCTGCATTCCTTCACGCACGGCCTTCTTCACTTCATCCACCGACGCCTGCTGCGCGTCGAAGGCTTCGTTGACGGCCGCGGAGTCGAACGTCTCCGAGCGCACCGCCTTCGCGTACGAGCTGCGCGCGCGAAAGAACTGCTCCCGTGCCTGCCACATCACGCGCTCTGCGTTCTCCGTGGCCGAGGCGATCACCTTCTCCTGGCCCGGCGTGGTGTCGAGGTGCTGGAAGAGCCGGCGCATCATCCACCGGCGCGGGCCACCGCCCCGGCCGTGGCCGTACCGGCCCCAACGGGCGACCTTGATGAGACCAATGAGGCTGAGCGTGCCCACGATGAATCCGAACATGGTGTTTCCCTTTCGATGACTGAACGAGAGCCGGCATGGCTCCCACTCGCCTGCGGGGTCGTTGCTCCCCGTTGCGTGAACAGAAGGTAGGAAGGCTCTGTGAAGCCACCGCAGTGATCCGGGTGAAGAAGCATGAAGGCTTCAATGTGCTGAATTCATTGCCGGGCCCCCGAGGAAGTGGGACGAGGCGGCCCATGCGCGTGTGTTTCGTGTTGTTGCCCGACAGCAAGCCCCTCTCCGCGGCCCCTCTCGAGAAGGCCCTCAAAGAGTTCCCCGACCTGGGCAAGGTGAGTTGGTTGTCCTCCACGCGCGAAGGCACCAAGGCGTTCAACGTGGGCAAGCTCAACGTGCTGGCCGCGCTGATGCCGGTCGCCGTGCCGGAAGGTGAAGCCGATGGCGCCACCGATCACAGCCTCAGCGGCCTCGACGGGAGCTGGACCCTGCCCGAGCACCGCGCGCACCTGGTGGTGGCCCAGCAGGGCGCCACGGGGACCGATGTCGAGGAGCTGACCACCTTCACCCGCGTGGTCGCCGCCATCGTGCGAGCCACCAACGCGGTCGGCCTCTATTGGGGCGAAGGCGGCGCCACGCACCACCCGGAGTTCGTGGTGAACATCGCCCAGAGCGAGCTGCCTCTGCCCATCTGGGTCGGCGTCTCGGTGGCGAAGTCGGCCGGCGGGCCGGAGCTGCTGAGCATCGGCATGAAGCAGCTGGGCTTGCCTGATTTGCTGCTCTCCACGCCGGGGCTCGATGGCACGACGTTCGAGCTCTTCTATGATCTGCTCGCGTACGTGGTGCGCCGCGGGAAGAAGCTGCCCGAAGGCGACAGCGTGGGCCGCACGCCGAAGGAGAAGCTCAAGGTGCGGTACGTGCCTTCGCCCATCCACCCCGAAGACCAGGTGTGGAACGTGGTCCTGCCTGCGCCTCCGAAAGCGAAGGTGAAGAAAAAGAAGGCGCCGGCGAAGGTCGCGAAGAAGAAGAAGAAGAAGTGACCCCTTCCGTTCGAATTCGCGGCCTCAACAGTGCGCCCCTTCATGCGACGCGTGACTACGTCCTCTACTGGATGACGTCGTTTCGCCGGGCGCGCTCCAACTTCAGTCTGCAGCGCGCGGTGGAAGAAGCGGTTCGGCTGAAGAAGCCGCTCGTGGTCTTCGAGGCGCTGCGGGTCGGCTACGAGTACGCCAACGACCGGCTGCACACCTTCGTGCTGCAAGGCATGGAGGAGAACGCGCGACGGTTCGCGGATTCTCCGGCGCTCTATTTCCCTTACGTCGAGAAGGAAGCGGGCGAAGGCAAAGGGCTGCTCGCCGCGCTCGCTGCGCGGGCGTGTCTGCTGGTCGGTGATGACTGGCCGTGTTTCTTCGTGCCGCAGATGCAGGCCGCCGCGGCGAAGCAGGTCGACGTGCGTTTCGAGGTGGTCGACTCGAACGGGCTCTACCCGATGCACCACACCACGCGCGTGTTCACCACCGCTCACTCGTTCCGCACGCATCTGCAAAAGGTGCTTCCGCCGCACCTGCTCGAGCTGCCGCGCGAAGATCCCCTCGCGGGCGTGAAGCTGCCGAAGCTCGCTTCGTTGCCGAAAGCCGTCTCGCGCTGGAAGCCCGGCGTCGAGGTGATGGTGTCGTCGTTGCCCATCGATCACTCCGTGCCGGCTGTCTCGATGAAGGGCGGCAGCGCGGTGGGTGAAACGCGCTTGAAGCTGTTCGTGGATGAACGGCTCGCCGAGTACGGCACCTCGCGCAACGAGCCGGAGATCGATGGCACCAGCATGCTGTCGGCGTACCTGCACTTCGGGCACGTCTCCGCGCATCAGCTGTTCGCGCGCATCGTGAAGCAGGAGAAGTGGTCGCCCGAGACGCTGGGTAAATCCATCGGCGGCGCGCGCGAGGGCTGGTGGAAGTTGTCGCCCGCGGCCGAATCGTTCGTGGATCAGTTCGTCACCTGGCGTGAGCTCGGGTTCAACATGTCGAGCCATCGGCCCGAGGAGTACCGCTCACTCGATTCGCTTCCCGGCTGGGCGAAGGCGACCATCAAGGAGCACGCGAAGGATCCGCGGCCGAGCCTCTACACGTTGCAGCAGCTCGAGCGCTCGCAGACACATGACGAGCTGTGGAACGCGGCGATGGGTCAGCTGCGGCGCGATGGGTGGTTCCACAACTACCTGCGCATGTTGTGGGGCAAGAAGATCTACGAGTGGTCGAAGGGCGCTCCGGAAGCGCTGCACGCGATGGAGTATTTGATGGGGAAGTATTCCATCGACGGCCGCGACCCGATCTCGTGGAGCGGGTACTTCTGGGTGCTCGGCCGCTACGATCGCGCGTGGGGGCCCGAGCGGAAGATCTTCGGGAAGCTCCGGTACATGTCGTCGGACAACACCGCGAAGAAGATCTCGGTGAAGCGCTACGTGGCGAAGTACGGCTAAATCAGCTGCATGCGCGCGGTTCTGCAGCGGGTCAAAGAGGCGTCGGTCACCGTCGAGGGGAAGATCACCGGGCAGATTGGGCCTGGGTTGATGGTGCTCTTCGGCGTCGGCAAGGGCGACACGGAGAAGGATCTCGAGTTCATGGTCGACAAGATTCCGGCGCTCCGGATCTTCGAAGACACGGCGGGCAAGATGAACCTGTCGCTCATGGACACTTCGAAGGCGATGCTGGCGGTCAGTCAGTTCACCTTGTTCGCCGATACGAAGAAGGGGCGCAGGCCGAGCTTCATCGACGCGATGGAGCCGGAGGCGGCGAAGCGGCTCTACGCGCTGTTCTGTGAGCGCTGCCGCGCGCTGGGGATCGACGTGCAGGAGGGCGTGTTCGCAGCCGACATGAAGGTCGCGCTGGTGAACGACGGGCCGGTGACGATCGTGCTCGACAGCCGAAGCTGAAGGACTGGATCGAAAACAGCTGCCGCCCTGACTTCACTTTCCCTCTCCCCGAGGCGGAAGAGGGTCAGGGAGAGGGCAGACGCAAACTGCGCCCAGGCAGGAGGGAGGGCTTCTCTTCACGCCTGCCGCCAGCCGGACGCGCCCCCAGCGCGAGGGCCCCGCGAGTGCACCCCGACCTCAGGATCAAAGTCTACAAACGCGAGGTTAGAAGTTCGCGCGCCCGCATCAACACCGTCACCACTTCCAACTTCTGCAGACAGTTGTGATGCCCGAGCGGACAGCTCCGCCCGCCGTGATTCGTACAAGGCGAACAACTCAAGCCCAGTGACAACGCCACACCCGGCGCACGCGGCCCCCACCGTCTCACCGACGTGGGGCCAAACAACGCCAACGCCGGCCGCCCCATCGCACCCGCGACGTGCACGAGCCCGGAGTCATTCCCAATCAACAACTTCACGCGAGAAAGCGCCGCCGCGAGCACAGGCAACGACTCCGCGCTGAGATCGACCTCCGGCTGACACCCTGCCCGAATCACGTCGAGCAGCTCACCATCCATCGGCCCGCCCACCAGCACGATGCGATGCCCATCGGCCCGGAGCGCCGCAGCCACCTCCGCCAGCCGAGCGGCAGGCCACCGTTTGGTCTCCCACGCAGCGCCCGGCGCCACCGCCACCCAACTCCCCTCCGGCAGCAACTGAGCCGCGCGCGCGTGAGCGGCGTCACTCACGCGCACCTGCAGCGGACCACTCGCCTCGAGCCCCGCCGCCTTCGCGTACAACTCGGTGGCTGGCGCCTCGTCGAGAATGACGTCGCGCCCGACCAACGAACCCAACGCCTGCAGCGCCGTGCGCCGAACGAACCGCAGCCGCTTCGGAGCCGCCGCCCGGCTGACCCGCATCGACCAGAACTTGTTCTGCAGATCGATCGCCAGATCGAACCGGCCCTTCACGTCGAGCAGCACCGCCGCACGACTCGACGGATCCTTCCGCGAGAACGGAATCACGCGATCGACCACGCCTTCGAGCAACCCGGCGAACGCCTTCTCCGTGGCCCACTCGATCCGCACGCCGGGGTACTTCGCGCGAAGGGGCGCCACCAGACCGCTCGCCAACACGACGTCGCCCAGGGCGCTGTACCGGATGAGAAGAATCGACTTCACGTGCGCGACTGCCTATTCCGCCCTCCGCCGCGAGTCGAGCCGGACTCACCAGTTGTCCTACACCCCGACCCCGCTCCGCAGATCCAACCGGTTCGCGCTGGCGTGCGGGCTGCACGAGGCGGCGGTATGGATCTCACGCAGCAGCACCTGCAGCCCATCTTCGCGAGCATCACCGACCTGTTGGGCCCCGCCCCGGATCAGTTCGATCAGTTCGGCGCGTGGGCCAACGAACAGGCGCTGCGTCTGCGCCGCTCGGCTGATCAGGGCAGAGCGAGCCTCGCCTATGAGACCGAGCTGCTGCGTGCCGAGCTCGGCCTGCTCTCCCCTCCCGCGGAGTTCGAGCGCATGTTGACCGAGCGCACCGAACGCATGCGGCTGTGCCAACGCCTCTGGCTGACCGGGCTCATCGACTTCGTGGACGACCTGCTTCAAGACTCCGTGCCCGAGCAGCTGCCCTGGGCCGCCTGAATCAGGCCGGCCCACCCACCACCACCTGCAGCTCGGCGTCGGAGGAGAACGGCGTCTCGTTGAAATCAGAAAACCGCTCGCGCGCGACCAGGCCCACCGAATCGAGCGCCTCATCGAGCGTGACCGCAGACAACCGGAGCGGCGCCAGCGGGTGAATCGCGTCGGTGCGTTCACGCAGATGCGGCACCCCACGGGGCCGATGCACTTCGCCCGATCGCGGCTCGTTGAGCGTGTCGAACGCGAACGTTCCTTCTGCTTCCAGATGCCGGGCCAGCGCGCTCAAGAACGCGTGCAGTTCATCTGGGCTGCGCGCGAGGCCCATCGCCTGATGGGGTGCGATCACCAGGCTGAACGTGCGCTGCAGATCCAGCGTGCGCGGATCATCGGAGACGACCACCAGCGACTCAGGGTGAGGCAGCGTGCCCCTGCGCTCCAACACGAGCGCGCGCAAGGAGGGTGAGCCTTCCACCGCCACCACCTCGTGCCCTCGTGACGCCAGCGCGGCGGCCACCAGCCCGTCACCTGCCCCCAGCACGAGTACGGGCCCGGAAGCCACCAGGAGCTTTCCGTAGAATCGGCTGGGACCATCCAGGGAGAGCACAGGAGTCACGGGTCGGATCTACGCCCCTACGAGTTGATAGCCACGTGGGCATTTTGGCCTACACTGCGAACGTTCATGGCCACCGGATCAACCATTCCTCAGCGCACGGTGCTCGGCGTGCGCGCCGCCACGGTGAGCGATCGTTTCGCCTCGCAAGAGTTCAGCCTCGTGCTGGTCAATGGCCCACAGAGTGGCCAGTCGTTTCCGATCGGGCAGTCTCTGAAGATCGGCAAGGCGCCTGACAACGACGTGGTGCTCGATCACCCCACGGTCAGCCGCAATCACCTGAACGTGCGCCGCCAGGGCGATCACTTCCTGGTGCAAGACCTCGGCAGCACCAACGGCACCTTCATCGACGGAGCGCAGATAAAAGAGGGCTTCCTGCGCGCCGGTGCGCTGCTGGAAGTCGGAGACGTGCAGCTGCGTTTCCAGCCGCTGCTCAAGTCGCTCGAGGTCTCGCCGGTCGCCGACAATCGCCTGGGTGATCTCGTCGGCGCGTCCGTGCCGATGCGGCAGATCTTCGCGCTCATTCAGCGCATCGCGCCCACCGACTCGACCCTGCTGCTGATCGGCGAGACGGGCTGCGGCAAGGGCGCTGCGGCGCGCACCATTCACAAGCTCTCGCCTCGCGCGACCGGGCCCTTCGTCATCTTCGACTGCGCGTCGGTCTCCGAGAACCTGATCGAGAGTGAGCTGTTCGGCCACGAGAAGGGCGCCTTCACCGGCGCCGTGGCGCAGCGCGTGGGCTGTCTGGAGCGCGCCGACGAAGGCACCCTGTTCATCGATGAGATCGATGACCTGCCGCTCGACCTGCAGCCCAAGCTGCTGCGTGCGCTGGAAGATCGGGAGTTCCGCCGCCTCGGTCAGTCGGGCTCGGCGCACAAGTTCGACACGCGCGTGATCGCCGCTTCGAAGAAAGACCTCTGGGCCGAGACCCAGGCAGGCCGCTTCCGCGAAGACCTCTACTTCCGCCTCTCCGTCTTCACGCTCACGCTGCCCACGCTGCGCGACCGCAAGGAAGACCTGTCGCTGCTCGTCGACGCCCTCGCGGGCGCGAACCTGTGGAATCGCCTGGCCGACAAGCAGCGCGACATGTTCACCAACCACACCTGGCCCGGCAACGTGCGCGAGCTGCGCAACGCCGTCGAGCGCCTCAAGCACGTGGCGGACATTCCCGAGCTCGCCAGTGAGAACTTCCTGCGCGAGTACTCCGGGCCAGACAAGCAGGACGGCGAGACGCTCCCGGTGAACTACGCGGGCCCGTTCAAGGACGTGAAGGACGATCTGATTCGCGCGTTCGAGCGCGAGTACCTCACGCGGATCCTGTCGAAGACCCGGGGCAACATCGCCAAGGCCGCGCGTGACGCAGGCCTCGATCGCAAACATCTCTACTCACTGCTCCACAAGTACGGCCTGGTGCAGACGAGCGAGGAGTAGTGAGTGAGCCCCCTCTCCCTCTGGGAGAGGGTGAGGGGCTCACTTCACGCCTCACTTCCGCGGAACGTTCCGATTCCGCAGCTGCAGATACCGCTCACTGGCCGCGAATCGCACCAGCTCCATCATCTCGCTGGGCAACGCCTTCTTCGCCCGAAGACTCGCGATCGCCGGAGCAATCCCCCCGCACACCACCAACCCGGCCCGGTTCGCCGAGTGCCGGGCCCCATCGGTGAGCGCGGCCAGATCCAACCGAGTGCCCACCGACTTCACGAGGTGCTTGAGCCGATCCCACGCCCGCGCCGGCACCGCCTCACGGAACAACTTCGTCTCCACAGGCGAAGCCCGCCCCTCCCCAATCTGCGAAACCAGCACCAGCCCGCGCAGCACCTGTTCTCTGCGAAGTGATCGAAGCGCCATCAACTCCGGCTGCTGCGTGAACAGCGTGCGCCCTGCGAAGAAGCGCAGCTCTGCATCCGTCACCGCCTGCTTCACCGCCAGCTTGCCGACGAGAATGCGCGGCTCGGTGGTGAACACGAGCGACAGCGGAGGCCCCGGCTCCTCCGACAGAAACACATCCGGCGAACGCACCCCCAGAATGCGCACGGCCGCGAGCAGCGCATCCGCGACCGCGCGCGCACCTTTGCCCGCGTCGAGATGGAACTCCTGATCCGTGCCCGCATCCTTGCCGCCCGCCGGGTTGAGCCGGCACAACGCCGTCCCCACCAGGCTCAACAACTCGCCGCCTTCACCACGCAGCGCAGGGTGTTTGAGCCCCGCACGATCCGTCGCATTGAGAATGAGCCGCGGTGCACGGGGCGCCGCATGCGGGTCGCCCTCGAGCGCGCGGGCGATCTCCAGCATCAGCGACGAGCGGGCCGCATCATTGGCGGTGTCGAAGTGTTCGGCGAGCAGCCGATAACCATCCGCTTCGATGGGGTTGTGACGAACGCGCTCGAACAGCGCCTCTCGCTCGGCGGTGAGCGCCCGCGCAGGTGACGGACCAAAGGAGGGTGGAATCGCCACCGAAGGATCTCCCAGTTCGATCCGGATCTCCGCCGTGCGCCGCTCCTCCTGGAGGTCTGCAGGCACGGGGCCGCGATGACGTTCTTCTTCATCGGGCAGGTCCACTTCTTCGGAAGAGATCTCCTCAGGCTCGGCCGGAGCAGAAGGCGTGGGAGTCGCTTCGTCCTCCAGGTGCAGCTCGCGCGTCGGGCCGACCGGTTCGTCATCATCCTCGGGCACTGGAGGACCCGGCCGTGGCACCAACAACGGCTCACCCGCAAACCCGCTGAGCTGCCGGGCGACGCGAGGCGCGATGCGCACGTGATCCTTCGACTTCTGCTGAGGCTCGACCCGTGCGCCCAGCTTCTCCGCCAGCTGCTCGAAGGCTTCCTGCTGCGCCTGCGAAAGCAGCACGGGGTTGCTCCTGGGCCGCAACGCACGTCGTGGCGGAATGACCAGCGGCCCACCCGGCAACGCGTGGATCGCCGGCAGCGCCGCACGAATCGGTTTGGCCGGTGCAGCGGGCGCCTCGGGCACCAGCTCGCGTTGGATCTTGTCGGCGCGGGTCTCGTACGTGGTCGCGCGCGCTTCATCACCCAGCTGCTCACGCACGAAGCCACCCAACCGCTGCCACAACCGCGCGCGCTGGAGTGGATCGTCGGTGGCCGTGGCCGCGTGCTCGAGCGCCCAGGCGGCCTCCGCGTCGCGCTGCCCCAGGCCGATCAACCGCTCGGCGTACGCGAGCCACGCTTCTCGATGACCGGGTTCGGCGCGCACGGCCTGCTTCAACGCCTCCAGCGCATCGCCCGAGCGGCCACCCCGTTCGAGGAGCGTGACCAGCTCCATGCGCAACAACCGCGGCCGGGCGCCCCTCGGGTCACGCACGAGAGCGTCGGTGAGCAACTTCTCCAACGCCAGGTCGTCACCCGCGGCGCGCGTCAGCGCGAGCAGTCGCGAAGACGCCTCTTCATCACCGGGCAGCTCTGCCAGCACCTCGCCCCAGCACGCCCGCGACAACCGCGCATCACGCGCCGGAGAGTCGGCCAGGCGAGCGAGCCGCCGATAGAGATCGCCGCGCCCCGGGGTGCGCTTCTGCAGCCGATGGAGCGCCTGGTCGAGAAAGCGCATCGGCCCGAGATCGCCCTGCATCGCGGACAATTCGGCCAGGCCCGCCGCCGCTTCCGGCTGCCAGGCAGCGATCTTCAGCGCCGCCTCGAAGTCACCACGCGCAGCGGCCACTTCGCGGCGAGTGAGCGCTTCTTCAGCCCGGAGCACGAGCGCACGAGCTCGCTCCGCAGGCGCGGCCGCCTGCTTCACGCCCGCATCGAGCGCTTCGCGAACGCCGGTGTTGTCCTTCTGCTGGGCGAGCAGCCGCACCTGCTCGGAGACCGCCCGCGTGTCACCGGTCGCCGCCGCCACTTCAGCCCACGCCCGGGCGGCGCCTTCCGCGTCTTTGAGCTCCGACTCGAGCAGCTCGGCGAGCTTCTCGGCCCACTTCGCCCGCTCGGCTTTCACCGTCGTTCGGTTGAGGGTGTCTCGATAGAAGGCGGCCAGCTCGCGCCACGCTCCGCGTTGAACGAAGTGCGCTTCGAGCTTCTGCGCCGCGCGCGGGTCTGGCCCTTCCCGAACGGCCACCGCGAGAATCGCCGCTGCTTCGGGTTTCCGGCCCACGGCTTCTGCCGCCTGCGCCACGGCCATCAACTCGAGCTGCGTGCTGTGACGGCGCGGCGCGGGCGTGTTGGTGGGCGTCTCACCCGAGACCGAGTTCGTGGTGCCCACGAAGGGCGTGGTGTCGACGCTGTTGACGGTGCGATCACCCGAGTCGGTGCTGTCTTGCGACGACAGACCCAGCTCATCGACGAGCGATTGCGCAGACGCCCGCTGACCGACCCGATCGCCCAGGCTGAGCACCACCCGCGCGGCTTCTTCCAGCGCACGGCCCGGCGCCTTCGCGCGGTGAAGATTGCGCAGCCACAGCAGGCGCAACACGAACGCGCTCTGCAGGTCTTTGCCCTGCTCGGCGTACTGCGCGGCCTGCATCGCCCGCAGCGCCGCACGCGCGGGATCGTCGAGCGTCTCTGCCCACAGCCGGGCCCGGCGAAGCGCCGAGCGTGACGCCGCCTTCAACTTTCCGCGCCGCAATGACTCGCGGGTCTGCTTGTCGAGCGAGGCGTCGAGCTCTTCCCAGTGTTGCCCTCGCGCGAGCAGCGCATTGAGCACGGCGCGGGCCCGGCGATCTTCGGAGCGTTCAGCGAGGATGGTGGCGGTGACTTCCTGCGCCTTCTCCAGGTCGCCCGAACGCCGGGAGAGCCGGGCCAACTGGCGAAGCACGTCGATGCGCTCGTCACCCTCCGAGTCGTCGATGCCTTCGCTGATGAGCACCTGCGCCGCCGCCTGGGTACCCGCGCGCAAGCCGATCGAGGTGAGCGCGGCGGCGAGGCGGGCGTTCATCGGCACCACCCGGCTGGCCCGTACGAGCTCCTGAAAGCCCATCAGCGCCGAACCTTCACGGGTCAGCCGCGCCGCGATCTCGACGTGCATCTGCACCACGCCGCGCACCTGACTCAGGTACGCCTCGTCGGTGGTGACGCTTTCGAGGCTCTTTTCACCCGAGAGATCGAGGAGCGTGGTGGCGCCCGGGTCGGTGGACATCAGGGGCGGCAGACTACCTGACGCGCCGATCTGATCCGACCTGAAGTGTGGCACCGGGTTCACCTTCCTTCGACTCCGTCGAAGGAAACAGACCCACCGCTCGCATCGATCGAGCGGCCGTCGTCGGGAATTTCCGACGCGCGTGACGCGACGCGACAGAGAAGAATTGGTGGCGACGTGACGCTTTGAGGCGAGACTCCCCACTTCCCCTCTCGCCGCCCGGAGATCCATGCCTGTCCGGATTGTGCTGCTCGCTGCTCTGATTTCGTCGTCCGTTGCCTCGGCTCAGATGCTCGCTGACCAGGCCCCACCGCAACACCGCATCGTTCACAGGAACACCTTCGCGCTTCGGTACAACCCGCTCGGTCTTCTGTACGACGGCCGCTTCTCGTACCGCTTCCGGCTCTATCAGTCTGACTCGAAGTCGCTGCGCGACAACTTCATCGGCGTGGGCATCGCGCCCACGATGAGCCCGGCCTTCCTGCGCGTCGGCCCGTACGTCGAGTTCAACCCGCTCACGGTGCTGGGCTTCTGGGGCATGGTGCAGTTCACCCAGTACTTCGGCAGCTTCGATCTGCTCCAGGGGTTTCCCGGTGCACAGTCGGATTTCTCGGACCGCGCGATCAAGGCCAACACCGGCAACCGCGTGGCGACCAACGGCTATGAAGTGACGCTCGGCGCGAACTTCATGATCAAGGTCTCCTCGATCGTCGTGCGCAGCCAGGCGCGCCTCGTCTACGGCAACCTCAAGCTCAAAGCGGGCGAGCGCGTCTATTACGACCAGTTCTACGACGTGGCCGTGCCCAACCAGGGCTGGTTCCTCACCAACGATCTCGACGTGCTCTGGCAGGGTCTCGAGAACAAGCTCGTCGTCGGTGCTCGCTACACCTTGACCGCGCCCTTCTACGATCCCACCCGGCACTACGATCCCAACGACGTGCAGGCTGCGGACAACTCGATGCACCGCGTGGGTCCCTTCGCCGGCTACACCTTCAAGATCGAAGACGGCGCGAAGTTCAACAACCCCACCGTGTTCGTCCTCGTTCAGTGGTGGGCCAAACACCGCTTCCGCACGGGCGCAGACACGTCGGGCGCGCTCCCGTTGATCGGCGTCGGCTTCCAGATGACCGGCGACTTCTTGTCGATCAAGTAGCCGGCAGGTAGCGGGCGAGCTCTTCGGGCACCGGCGCCTCGATCGAGAGGCCGTCGATCTCCAGGCAGTGCGCGTGGAGCAGACAGCGCGGGCCCTCCGCGCCCCCGTAGAGCCGATCGCCCACGATGGGAAACCCGATGCCCGTGAGGTGCGCGCGCAGCTGATGCGTGCGGCCGGTCATCGGGAACAAGGCCACCACCGCCACGGCGCCGTTGTCGCAGAGCCGGGTGAAGTGCGTCTCGGCGGGAATCCCATTGGCCGCCTTCGACGCGCGCCAACGCCCGGGCCGTGACGGATCTTTCGAGAGCGGCAGGTCGATCACGCCCGACGACGGCAGGCCTGAGTTGGTGACCGCGAGGTACTCCTTCTTCGCGCGCCCTTCGCGAAACGCAGCGGCCAACGCCGAGGTCGCTCGCGGCGTCTTCCCGAAGAGGGTCACGCCCGAAGTTTCCCGATCGAGGCGGTGCACCAGGCCCGCCTGCTTTCGCAGATAGGCCGTGGCGAGATCGACCAGGCTGTCGCCCACCCTGCCAGGAGTCGGTTGCGCGGTGACGCCCGCAGGCTTGTTCACCGCCAGCACCTCGGCGTCTTCGTAGAGCACGACGAGCTGCGGCGCCTTCGGAGCAGGCGCCGTCACCGCTTCGCCCGACTCTTCCAGCACCACCATCACCTTGACCCCTTCGGCCACGCGCGCCGCGGGATCTTTCGCCCGTTTGCCGTCGACGTAGACCGCGCCCCGATCGACCAGGGCGATCGCCTCGTCACGCGCCAGGGCCAACGCCCCGCGCAGCACGGCCTCGATACGACTGGGCTTCTCGACCGTGAAGGTGCGCCGCTTCATTGAGGAGCTCGCCCTAGCCCACCCGCTGCGCGATTGCAGTCGTCGCGCCCACCAGCCCGCACAACAGGGCGATTGACGAGCTCCCCCCTGTGGAGCGCAATCTGTGTCGTGCAACTCTCGCTCACCAACCTGGTCGACCAGCTCGACGATCTCTTCTCCGAACGGGCGACCCGCGCTTTCCGTGCTGCCTCGGGGCTGCAGCGCGACGTGGCGCCCGTGCCTGAACTCCCCGAAGTCGCGCGCCTGGAAGCCTTTCAGGTCACCAGCGAGCTGCTCGAAAGCCCGCGCGTCGACGAAGCGAAACGAGCGCGCCTGGTGTTGCTGCGCCGCCACCTCGCTCGCGCGTACGTCGAGGCCCAGACGCTCGAGGCCAACGCCGCGTTGCAGAAGTTCCTTCAGGGCCATCAGTTCTTCGCCGCCGGCAAGACGTGGACGCCGCGTGAAGCGATGCGCGAGCTGCCGAGGCTCTCTTCCCGCGAGTCGCGGGTCACCTTGTCCGCCGAGCTGTCGACCTTGCTCGCGGCGCACGAGCCGCTGGTGGCGCGCCTGCTCGACGGCACCATGGAGGCGATGGCCGGCCTCAAGCTCAGCCCCACCGCGTTCGTGGAGGAGCTCGCCGGCCGCCCGCTGGCGCCCCGGCTGGATGCCGCCAGGCAGACCCTCGCGCAGACGGCCGATGCCTCGCTCGATCTGCTCGGGTATGCGCTCAAGAAGCTCGACCCGATGCTCACCCCGCGCGGGGCCGCGGGCCATGATGCAGAGCGGGCGGCGCTGGGGCCGTGGTTGTTCGAGAACTTCCGCAGGGAAGATCTCACGCATGCGATCAGCCGGTGCCTGGGCGATCTCGGCTTGTCGGCCAACGCGGAAGGCCGCATCACCGTCGACAGCGAGCAGCGGCCGGGGCGCGATCCCAGCCCGTTGTGTTTCGAGCTGCGGGTGCCCGATCAGATTCGCCTGCTGCTCACGCCCGAGATGGGCTTCGACGCGTACGCCGGTTGGCTTTCGGCCTGGGGCATCGCGCTTCATCGCGCCAACGTGGGCCGGGCCTTGCCCTTCGTGGAGCGGCGCCTGGGGGATCGCTCGGTGATCGACGCGGTGGGCGTGATGTTCGAGTCGTTTCTCCTCGATGAAGGTTGGCTCAAACGCTACCTGCGCCTGACCGCCAGCCAGGCCAAGGAGGCGGCCCGCGCGTTCGCTTCACGGCAGTTGCTGCAGCTGCGCCGCGCGGCGGGGCTGGCGCTGTATTCGAACGAGGCCATCAGCCGGGGCTCGTGGAGCAGCCTCGCCGATGAGTACATGCCGCGCATGGCCGGCGCGCTGGGGGTGGAGGTGCCTCGCGGGCAGACGCTCTTCGAGATCGATGCGTTCGGGGATCGGCTGGTGAAGCTCGACGCGTTCGCCCTGGAGCACGTGATGCGCGGCCACCTGCAGGAGCGCTTCAACGAAGACTTCTGGCGCAACCCGGCGACGGGCCGGTGGCTGACGGATCTGGCCAGCCGCGGTCAGCACGACGACGCGCCGGTGGTGGCCAAGACGTACTTCGGTGTCGAGCTCTCGGTGTCGAGTGCGGCTCTTCACCGGGTTTCGGTGATGGGGGCTTGAGTCGGGCCCCCGCCACCCCTGCCCTCTCCCCTCACGAGGGGAGAGGGAGCTCACGGTCACTTCTTGGCGAGCTTCGCGGCGATCTTCGACTTCACGGCGCCCTTGGTGGCCACCGTCTTCGCTGCCGGGCCCCGGTGCGCCTTGAGGCCGCGGAGCAGCTGCATCTCGATGAGCAACAGCTCGTCGGCCAGCTCTTCGTTGCCGTTGTGGGCCTGCGGCAGCGCCGCCTTCTTGTCGACGCTCGCGCCGTACCGCATGCGCAGCGCTTGCTCCTCACGGGAGGTGGCCGTGGCCGTCCTGAGGGCCGTCGCGACCAGCTCCTTCGTCACCACCGCCGTGCTGCTTCCCTTGCGCTCCATGTTGGGTTCCTGTCCTTTTCGAGTACCTGAACAACCGGCCATGTACGATGCGGCACAACCGCAACTGTTGGGCAGTGTAGCGATCGACCTCGACCCCGCAAATTTTCGGACTGAGATTTCCCGGCTGCGGACAGGACCCTGAAAGGGTCTGAAAACCGTCCTGCTTTCCTCCACTTGCGGCGCTACGCGAGTGTAGGTGTTCTGCTTACTCCGGATCGTCTTCCGGTTCGCCCGGCCCACCCGTGGCTGCAACGCCGGCGTCGGGTGATTTTCGCTCGATTCCCATGCGAAGCAAGGCGGCGGCGATGCCGTCGGGTTTGTCTTCGTCGGGAAGGAAGTCTTTGGGCGCTTCGATGGCGGGCGCCTTGCCGATGCCGCTGAGGTTCGACTCGACGACCAGGTGGAGCTCGGACTCGGTTTCGGCCGCCTTCACGCCCACGCGGCCGTCGAGGCGGGCCTTGATGACCACGCTGGTCTCGGCATCGACGTAGACCTCGCCCTGCAGCGAGCGTGGCGTGCGCGCGTCGTAGAAGAGCTGGCGGCGTTTGGTGGTCTGGTCAGCGCCGTTCCTGGGCACCTGCACCGGGGGCAACGTGGGGCCGGTGTCGGGCGCGGCTTCAGCGAGAGAGACCACGTACTTCCAGGCGGTGCGGCCCTCGAGGCTCGAGGTGCCTTGCGCGGTGAGCTTGAGGCGGCCGCGGAAGAGCTGATCGAAGTCGCGCAGCGCACCCGACGCTTCGTCACGAATGCGCTCGGCCATGCCGCGATCGCGGCGGCGTTCACGCAGCTTGGCCGCGCCGTCTTTGCCGTAGGTGCTGCGCGCGAAGACCTTGCCGCCCACGCGCATCACCTCGAGGCCCTGCTCGTTGGTGTTGGTCATGCGGGCGATGAAGTCGCCCGACACGCCGCCCGGGCCCGAGAGCAGCTCGCGTGATTCCTTGAGGCGGATGTTCTTGCCGCCCGAGGCCCACTCCCAGGTGATGCTGGCGGTGTACGTGTGGGGCCCGATGCGTTCGGTGGTCTCGGCCGCGCCCATGCCCAGGATGCGCCGGGAGATGGTGGAGCTGTCGGCCGCTTCTTCCGGAGGCAGCTTCTGGCTCGCCGCGGCGACGGCCTGGGGCGGATCTTCGGGCGAGAAGATGCGTTTCTTGGCCGCCTGGTCGACCGGATCCTTACAGGCCCCGAACACTGCCAGGGCGATGACGAGCGACCGTTTCATGGTCATGGAACGAAGCCGCCAGCAGCCGAAGGCTGCGCGAGACAGACGGGAGCGAAGCGGACGGCTGGCCGAGGCGAAGTGACCCAGATCACGAAGCCGGGCACCCTACACATCGGCCCCCTCCGCTTCCAGTGTGGATTCAGAGCCACTGCCCGGGTGTGGGAGGCAGATCGCGTCATCGACTCAGGTCGGGTGTGGGTTTATACGCCCGCGCATGCAGAGCCTCCGCGACAAGCTGCTCAAAGCCGGTCTGGTTTCCGAAGACGCAGCGAAGAAAGCCGAACTCGAAAAAGCGGCCAAGCCGCCCCCTGCCGCTGCGCGCGCGCCGCAAAGCGACCGCCGTGACGGGCCGCCTCGCGACTCCAACCGCGATCGACCGCCGCCGCGGCGCGATGATCGGCCCGCCTACCGCCCGCCTCCGCCGCGCCACGAGTCACGGCCGCCGCCTCGCGCTCCGGTGGAGACGCGGTTGCCCAAGCTGCCTCCGCTTCAGGGCAGCAAGGAGGCCCATCGTCTTCAGGCGCGCAAGCAGGTCGAGCTCGATCGGCAGCTGCGTGAGCTGGTGCTGGCGAACACGGTGCCCGTCGAAGCAGGCGCGACGCCGTTTTATTTCGTGACGCGCAAGAACAAGCTGCGCCGCCTCGAGCTGACGGAAGAACAGGCCAAACGTCTCGAGAAGGGTGAGCTCGCCGTCGTCGAGCGGCCCGACCCCGACAAGATCGATCACGCGCTGGTGCCCCCGGCGATCGCCGAAGAGATGCTCAAGCTCTCCGAGCGCGCGGTGCGTTTCCTCAACAAGGAGGGGGCGAAGGTCGGCTTCCTCTCCGATGACGAGATCCACCAGCGGGCCTCCGAGGCCGACGCGCCTGCCGAGGCTCCGGCTGCGGCTCCGGCCGAGGGTGAAGCCGCGGCGCCAGAAGCTGCGGGTGGCACGTTCATCACCATCAAGCGCTCACCGCTGTCCTGAACTGACGTGGCCGAGGGTCAGGGTGAGGGCGTGACGAGGTGCACGGCGAACAACGCGTGCACGTCGTCAGGCAACTCGATGCCCTGAAAGCTCGTCGTATCGATCGCCGCCTGCTTCAAGGTGATCACCGCGCACCGCTCTTCACTCTCGCCCCGAAACAGCGTGAAGCGCGAAGTGACCGAGCGCTTCGAGAGCTTGCTCACCTCCATCACGATGCGAGCGGTGTCACCCAGCCGGAGCGGCGCGAAGAACTCAGCCTGCGAGCTCACGATGGGGAACCCGAGCTTGCGCTGCGACAACACGTCTGCGTACGGCAGCTTCGCGTGCTCGTTGAAGAAGTCTTCGAAGGTGCGATGCGCGAAATCGAAGAAGCGGGCGAAGTAGACGACCCGCGCCCAGTCGATGTCCGCGAACCGCACACGCAATCTCGAGGTGAACGCCATGGGCCCGCTCTACCTCAAGCGGCGGAAGACGCGCGCCACACCCGCTGCATCTTTTCCGCCGACGTAGACGTGCGAGCTCTCGACCGCGAGCGCGTCGAAGCTGGTCAGCAGCGCAGGCCCCGCACCCGCCGGGCTCCACCGGGTGCCGTCGAAGCGCGCCAGGCCCACGCCGGTGGCGATCACCCAGATCTCCGAGGGTGATTCCACGGTGAGCGCAGAGATCTCACCATCCAACGCGCTGGCCACCGTCCAGCCGCCCCCCTCAGGCCTTCGGGCGACCGCCCCACGTGCACTCGCTGCGAAGACCCACGTTCCGTCGGTACCCATCTTCGTCCACTGCTCGTTGGCGGACACGCGACCCAGGCCGCTGGTGTCGGGCACTTCGATGGAGGTCTGGGTGGAGCTTGCGTTGCCCACCCCGCCCTGCCCTGCCACGAAGAGCTCACCACGTGTGGTGCGGGCGCAGTCGAGGGGCGCTCGAACGTTGAGGCGCGAGACGAAGCCCCAACCGGCGTCGGGCAGCTGTTCGTAGAGCGCTGCCCCTGCATCAGGCGAGCGGGTCATCGCGCCGAGGGCATCAGCTGAGCCGCACAGCGCCAGCGTCGAAGCGCCGATGAAGGCCTCGTCGAAAGCGTTGCCCGACTCACAACCCGCGCTGCACGCCAGCACGCGCCCGAAGACCGTGACGGCCGCGGCCCCCGAGCCCGAGAACTCGAGGTCATCGAGGACGGGCATGTCGAACACGAGCACCTCGTTGAAGCGGCCGCCGGCGCTGCGCAGCACGTACCGATTGGCGACCAGCGCGAAGACTTCACCGGGGCGGGCGGCGAGCTGCTGAACGGTCCCGAGCGTTCCCGCGGGAACCTGGAGCGCGACTTCATTCCAGGGGGCTTCCATGCCGCCGCCACCACCACCCGTCGCGATGCCGCCGCCACCACCTGACGCAAGTCCTCCACCCGTGGCACCGCCGCCGGTTCCGCCATCAGGGCGCGGCGGCGTGAGCGCACCGCAGCCTGCGAGCAGGAGCGCCAGAACCGTTCCTCCCGAGCGGAGTCGAGGGAGCACCTCTCCCACGCACGGCAGCTGCCCCCTCGACTTCGCTCGGGGAGCACGGTGTGTGACCTCGGTCACGCCCTCGGCGGAGGAGCGCATGTCAGTTCCCGAACGCGTTGATGCCGGTGATCGCCTTACCGAGGATCAGCGTGTGCACCTCATGCGTGCCTTCGTACGTGTACACGCTCTCCAGGTTGAGCATGTGCCGCACCGGGGGGTACTCATCGGTGATGCCGTTCGCGCCGTAGATGCTGCGGGCCACGCGCGCGATGTCGAGCGCCACCTTCACGTTGTTGCGCTTGCACAACGAGACCTGCTCCGGAGTCGGCTTGCCCTCATCCGCCATGCGCGCCAGGCGCAGCGCGAGCAGCTGCCCCTTCACGATCTCCTGCAGCATGTCGGCGAGTTTTTCCTGCGTGAGCTGGAAACCGGCGATCGGCTTGTTGAACGTCTTGCGCTCCAGCGAGTACTCGCGCGCGCCTTCGAAGCAGGCCACCGCAGCGCCCATCACCGCGAAGGCGATGCCCATGCGCGCCTTGTTCAGACACGAGAGCGGACCACGCAGGCCCTGCACGCCGGGCATCATGTTCGAGGCCGGCACCCGAACGTCCTGGAGGGACAACTCGGCCGTGTACGAAGCGCGCAGGGAGAACTTCCCTTCGATCTCTTTGGCCACGAAACCGGGCATGCCCTTTTCCACGAGGAAGCCGCGGATCGACTCGGAGCCGCCGTCATCGACCTTGGCCCAGATGATCGCCACGTCGGCGATGGTGCCGTTGGTGATCCACATCTTCGAGCCGTTGATCACGTACGAGTCGCCGTCCTTGCGCGCGCGCGTGAGCATGCCGCCGGGATCGCTGCCGTAATCGGGCTCGGTCAGACCGAAACAACCGATCAACTTCCCCTGGGCCATGCCAGGCAGCCAACGCTGCTTCTGTTCTTCACTGCCGAAGGACCAGATGGGGAACATGCACAGCGAGCTCTGCACCGAAGCGAAGGAGCGCAGGCCCGAGTCTCCCCGCTCCAGCTCCTGGAGAATGAGCCCGTAGGCCACGTTGGAGAGCCCCGCGCAGCCGTAGCCGGTCAAGGTGGCGCCGAAGACGCCCATGTCTGCCAGCTGGGGGATCAGTTCCCGCGGGAACGTGTGGTTGCGGAAGTGTTTGCCGACGATCGGCAAGTACTCCTTGTCGATGAAGCGCGCGACGGTGTCGCGAATGGCGCGCTCTTCAGCGCTGAGCATGTCGTCGATGCGGTAGAGATCGGTGATGGCGGCTCGGCTCATGCCTGCGCTGTAGCAGGCCGCGCCCGGCGTTCGCTACCTCCGGGCAGCGCGGATGATCACCGGGGCCTGGTTGCCGTCGTAGCCCCCCACGTACACGACCCCATTCGAGGCGCGGAAGGTGCTGTAAGTGCCGTTGAGCACCGGCACATCGGGGTTCATCGCGCTCCAACGCGAGCCATCGAAGCGGTACCCCGCCTGACCAGCGGAGGTGCCCCCGGCGCCAAAGGCGAACGCCAGCGTGGGCGAGATGCCGACCACCGAGACGATGCTGGAGCCCGAGGTGCCGGTGGGCGCGAACACGTTGCTCCAACTGCTCTGGCCGCGCTCCGCGATCACCGGACCCACGCCCGTGACCCACTCATGGCCGGGTGAAGAACCACCACCGCGCCAGCCGCGCATCGGCGTCATCGTCAGTTCGGGCGTGAAGCCTTCGGTCGACGGCGAGTACCGCAGCACCGTGTCATGGGCGGGAATGAAGAAGTCGCCGCTGGCCGACTGCCAGCAGTTGTCCGGGCCCGCCACGCCCAGCAGCGAAGCAGCGGTCGCCAACGTGGCGCCGTTCCACCGGTAAGCGATGCCGTCATTGGCGCTCCCCCGCGAGCCGATCGCCAGCACGTGCGCGCTGTCGATCACGCAGAGCGAATCGAGGGCCTCGTTGGAGGCGCTGATCTGTCGATCAGTCCACGACCCCGCGTCGCCACAATCCGAGTCGCACTCGAGGAAGTGCACCGTGCTGAGGATGAACAGGTGACCCGAAGCGGTGCCCTCGAAGTCGGCCGGCTGCAGCCCGGGGAAAGCGAAGAGCTCGGTGAAGGCGCCGCCGGTCGAGCGATACAGACGGCCGGAGCTGCTCACCGCGTAGAGGCCTGCGTCCGTCTCGGCGAAGCCCACGACCCCCGCGGAATTGACCGGAGTCGGGTTCAACGCGACCGACGAAAAATCCCAGATGCCGTCGCCAGCATCCATCGCGCCACCACCAGCGCCGCCGCCCGTCGTCGTGCCGCCACCACCGGTCGCCCCGCCGCCACTTCCACCGCCCGTGACGCCACCACCACCACCCGTGACATTGCCGCCCCCACCTCCGCCATCCATCTTTGGCGGCGTGAGGGGACCACACGCGATGAACGACACCGCCACCCACACGGCCGCTCTCATCTGCGGCCCCGGATGATGATCGGCCCGGAGGTGTTCGAGCCGCCCATGTACAGCTCGTTGGGGCCGGTCACCACCATCGAACGGATCATCGATTGCGTGCCGGTGTTGGGCAGGATGTTCCCCAGCGGCGCGAGCGTGGTGCCGTTCCACTTGAAGCCGTTGCCCACCGACGAAGCGAAGTAGCCGAGCGCGTACACTTCGTTCTCCGACGGGCCACCCACCACGTGAAGCGTGCTGGTGGTGCTGACGGTGAACGGAGTCCACGTGCTGCCTGAACGCCGCGCCACGTAGTGACTGGGGCCCACCACCCACGAGGTGCCGCCGACGTCGGCGCCGCCGTAATAGACGGTCGCGGCGCTCGCCAACGGCTGGATGGTGGTGGCGCCCATCTCGGAGCGGGCGACGGCGCCTTCACCGACGACGTTCAGTGAGCCCGCCGCGTCGAACCAGCAGGCGCGAGGGTACCGCACGCCCAGGTTCGCGTTCGTGCGTGTCCACGCGGTGCCGTCCCAGTGGAAGACCTGAGCCATGCTGTCGGTGCCGCTCACGATGGCGGTGATGTCGTTGGGGCCCAGGCCGCAGACCGCTTCGCCGAACAGATTGAAGGCGCCGCCGAGCAGATCGAAGTTGGCGAACGCGGCTTCGGTGGTGCAGTTCGCGGTGCAGGTGCGCAGGGACCGCGTCTGAATGATCACCACCGTGCCGCCGGACGCGTAGAGCGCTTTGGCTCCGTATTGAATCGGCGTCTGCAGAGTGAAGGCCCCGCCCGTGGAGTGAAAGAGGTAGCCCGTGTCTTGAACGGCCCAGAGATCGGTGGCCGAGCCGCTGATGCCGATGATGTACGAAGAGCTCGTGGCGCCGGTGAGGGTGATCGAGGCCCAGCTCAAGGGGCCGACCTGTCCTCCGCCCCCTCCGGTGGCGCCTCCACCTGCACCGCCACCGGTTGCACCACCGCCGCCGCCGGTCGATCCTCCGCCGGTGCCGCCGCCGAGTGAGCCGCCACCCGTACCGCCTCCGCTTCCTCCGGTTCCGCCTCCGAGGAGGCTGCCCCCTCCACCGCCGGAGCCCCCATCGGGCCTCGGAGCAACGAGGGGACCGCAGGCGCTACAGAGGACTGCGACGAGAAACACGGGGGACCGAAACATGAGGTTGAGTCGTAGCACAGGCACTGCCCTGTCCCCCTCGGGGAGAGGGAGATGTGGGTAAGGTGCGCGCCCATGAGCGTGAAACAAGTCGCCGTCACCGGCGCCGGCAGAGGTATCGGCCGCTCGATCGCCGAACGATTCTTGAAGGAGGGCTGGCGGGTCTGGGCGCTCGCCCGGCAGGAGTCTTCGCTCGAAGGCCTGCAGGGCGATCTTCGTTTCGTCTCGTTCGACGCGGCGGATGAACGCTCGGTACTGGCTGCCGCGGCGAAGCTCGGCCATGAAGCCGGCGCGCTCACGGCCCTGGTGAACAACGCGGGCATCGCGATCGCAGCGCCGCTCCACAAGACGAGCAGCGAAGACTTCGATCGCACCATGCGCATCAACGTGACCACGCCGTTCCTCCTCATGCGCGAGCTCTCGGGCGCAATGGTGAAGGCGGGCCACGGCCGCATCGTGAACATCGCGTCGACCGCGGCGAAGAAGGGCTTCAAGTACACCTCGGCGTATTGCGCCTCGAAGCACGCGTTGCTCGGGCTCACCCGCTCACTGGCCCTCGAGCTCGCCTCGAAGGGCATCACGGTCAACGCGGTCTGCCCGGGGTGGACCGACACCGACATGCTCCAGGTCTCGGTCGATCGCATCGCGCAGAGCACCGGCCGCAGCCCCGAAGAAGCCCGCGGCGCGCTGGAGAAGATGAACCCGATGAATCGCGCGGTGAAGCCCGAAGAGGTCGCGGAGGTCGTCTACTTCCTCGGCGCTTCCGCGGCGGGCGCGGCGATCACCGGCGCCGAATACACCATCGACGGAGGAGAACTCGCATGAGCACCGTGATTCAGCCCGAAGGGTGGGTCCCGCCCCGCGGCTACGCCAACGGCATCGTGGCCACCGGCAAGCAGCTCTTCATCGGGGGCCAGATCGGTTGGAACCCGCGCAGCAGCACGCCCGAGTTCCCCCCTACCTTCGAAGGCCAGTTCGAGCAGACGCTCTCGAACATCTGCGAGGTGCTCGAGGCCGCCGGCGGCAAGCCCGAAAACCTCACCCGCCTCACCGTCTACGTCACCGACAAACGCGAGTACCTGAGCTCGCTCAAGGCCATCGGCGCCGCGTGGAAGAAGCACCTCGGGCGGCACTACCCCGCGATGGCGCTGGTGCAGGTCGTCGCGCTGGTGGAAGACCTCGCCAAAGTCGAAATCGAAGCCACCGCCGTTCTCGAGAATTGAAATGATCAAGCCCACCTCATTCCGTTTCGAAGTCATCGAGCAGGTCGGCGTGATCACCTTCACGCGCCCCGACACGCTCAACTCGCTCACCTTCGCGGTCTATCGCGAGCTCACCGATCTCTTCGCGCAGCTGGAGCACGAGAAGTCGGTGCGCAGCGTGGTGATCACCGGTGAAGGCCGCGGCTTCTGCTCGGGCGGCGATCAACACGACATCATCAAGGAGCTCTTCTCGCGCGACATGCCGGGCCTGGTCGAGTTCACGCGCATGACGTGTGAGCTGATCAAGAACATCCGCGCGCTGCGCAAGCCCGTGGTCGCAGCACTCAACGGCACGGCGGCAGGTGCTGGCGCGGTCATCGCGTTGGCCTCCGATCTGCGGGTGGCCAGTGAGAAGGCGAAGATCGCCTTCCTCTTCACCAAGGTCGGCCTCGCGGGCGCAGACATGGGCGCGGCGTACCTGCTCCCGAAGGTGGTGGGGCTTTCACGGGCGACCGAGCTGCTCTACTTCGGTGACGTCATCGACGCGGTCACCGCCGAGAAGTACGGCCTGTTCAACAAGGTGGTGCCGCAAGAGAAGGTGATGGAGGAGTCGATGGCCTGGGCCACCCGCCTCGCCAAGGGCCCCACCTTCGCGCTGGGCATGACCAAGGAGCTGCTCAACGGCGAGCTCAACATGGACCTGTGGAACGCCCTGGAGAACGAAGCGCGCGCGCAGGCGGTCTGCATGCAGACGCAGGACTTCCGCGAGGCGTACGACGCCTTCTCGAACAAACGGCCCGCGCAGTTCCAGGGGAAGTGACCGATGTCGGCGAGCTTTCTCTCTTCGATTCATCTCGAGCTGCGGGCCCGGGCGCGCGCGATGTTCACCTCGCTCGAGCCGCACGGCCCCCTCGACGACGCGCAGCTGAAGGCCGAGGTCGCGCGGCTGGGGTTCTACCCGTACCTGGTGCCCGCCTCCCATGGCGGCGCGTTGCCCAAAGTCGACGTGCTCTCCATCTGCGTGCTGCGCGAAGAGCTCGCCTACCGCAACGCCGCGGCTGACTCGTTGTTCGCCGTGCAGGGCCTGGGCAGTCACCCCGTTCTCCTCGCGGGAAACGAAGCGCAGCAGGCGGCCCTGCTTCCGAAGGTGGCGAAGGGTGAGGTGTTGTTCGCCTTCGCGTTGACCGAGCCGGAAGCAGGCAGCGACGTGGGCGCGCTCTCCACCAAAGCCGAACGTCATGGCGACGGCTGGCGCATCACAGGCCAGAAACGCTTCATCAGCAACGCGGGCGTGGCCACGCACTACACGGTGTTCGCGCGCACCGGAGACGGACCCAAGGGCATCAGCGCCTTCGTAGTGCCCGCCGATGCGAAGGGCTTCCGCGTCAGCCGGCAGATGGAGCTGATGGGCGAACACCCCATCGGCGAGCTGCAGCTGGAGAACTGCGAAGTGCCCGACAGCGCACGCCTGGGTGAGCTCGGCCAGGGCATGAAGCTCGCGCTCTCCACGCTCGACGTCTTCCGCAGCACGGTGGGTGCGGCCGCGGTGGGCATGGCGCGCCGGGCGCTCGACGAGGCGGTCTCGTATTCGAAGTCGCGCAAGCAGTTCGGTGCGCCACTGGCTGAGCTCTCCGCGGTGCAGGCGTTGATCGCCGACAGCGCGGTGGAGCTGGAGGCCTCACGGCTCCTCGTGCACCAGGCGGCGCTCACCAAGGATCAAGGCCAGGCGCGGGTGACCTATGAAGCCGCCGTGGCCAAGCTCTTCTCCACCGAAGCGGCGCAGCGGATCGTCGATCGCTGCCTGCAGGTGCACGGCGGCAACGGCGTGGTCAAAGGCGCTCCGGTCGAGCGGCTCTACCGCGACGTGCGCGCCTTGCGCATCTACGAAGGCGCCAGCGAAGTGCAGCGGCTGGTCATCGCGCGTCACCTCCTGGGTTGATCATGGATCGGTACGAACCCTTCGCTTCGTTGGGCCTGGCGTTGCTCGCCGGCGCTTTGATCGGCCTCGAGCGTGAGCAGTCGCGCCCGACGGCCGAAGAGAAGCGGCCCTTTCTCGGGGGCATTCGCACCTATCCGGTGATCGCGCTGGTGGGGGCGATGGCCATGCTGCTGGGGCCCTGGGCGGTGGGGACCGCGGGGCTGTGCCTGGGAGCGCTGCTCTGCCTGAGCTACTGGCGCGACGCCGAGCTCAATCACACCGGCATCACCAGTGAAGCGAGCGCCCTGCTCACCTTCTTTCTCGGTGCGTTTTCGGTGGCGCAGGAAGTGCTCGAGCCGCTCACCCAGCGGGTCTTCGTGGTGGCGTCGGTCGCGGTGGTGTCGACGTTGCTCCTCTCAGCGAAGACCGAGCTGCGTCAGTTCAGCAGCAAGCTCTCGCGCGCCGATGTCATCGCCACGCTCAAGTTCCTGGTGGTGGCGGTGGTGGCCTTGCCGGTGTTGCCCAACGAGCCGATGGGCCCCTACGGCGTGCTCAACCCGTTTCGCATCGGGGTGATGGTCACCTTGATCGCCGGGGTGGGTTTCGTCGGCTACGTGGCGATGCGGTTGTGGGGCGCGGGCAAGGGCATGTTGCTCACCGGCGCCGTGGGCGGGCTCGCGTCGAGCACCGCGGTGACCCTGGCGGCGGCGGCGCGGGCGAAGCAGGCACCGGAGCTGGCGAAGTTGAGCGCGCTGGCGGTGATCATCGCCTCCACCGTGATGTGTCTGCGGCTGCTGGCGGTGCTCTCCATCGCAGAGCCGCGCCTGGGCAAGCAGCTGATCATCGCGCTGGGTGCGATGGCCGCGGTGGGCATCGCCATGACCCTCTTCTTCTACCTGCGCGGTGACGGGAAGAGCAGCGAGCCGGGCGCGGTGGTGCTGCAGAACCCCTTCGAGCTCAGCTCGGCGCTCAAGTTCGGAGCCCTGTTCGTGGTGGTGTTGATCGTCTCCCGCTGGGCGCAGCACACCTTCGGCACCAGCGGGACCTACGTGACCGGACTGCTGGCGGGCACCACCGACGTCGATGCCATCTCCCTGTCGATGGCCGACCTCGTCAAGACGGGGGAGATCGAGGTGGGCGTGGCGCGCAACACGGTCGTGCTGGCCGCCGCCAGTAATACGGTGGTCAAGGCGATCATGGCCATGGTGCTCGGCGGAGGCGTGATGGGCCGACGGGTCATCATCGCCTCAGCCGGAATGCTGGCGGCCGGAATGGCCGTCGTCATCGCGAGCTGAAAATTCCTTCTCCCCTTCCGCCACAGTCCCCGTACTTTCAACGGGTGCTCTCGCTCGATTCGAAGTTCGTGCGGGCGCTGCGTCAACGTGACGCCGCGGCCTTCGAGGCACTCGTGCGTGCATTTCTTCCGCGGGTGAGGCGCATGGCGATGCAGTACTTCCAAAGCCCTTTCGAACAGGAAGACGCGGTGCAGGAGGCGTTCACGCACCTGTACGCACACCTCGACGCGGTCGATCCCCTGCGCGCGGAGTCGTTGCCCGGGTGGGTGGTGACCTCAGCGCGAAACCGGATTCTGGATCTCGCGCGCCAGAAGCGGCCCACCGCCGCGGTCGAACTGACCGATGACCTGGTGGGCGAAGAAGAGGGCAAGGGCCTGGAAGGAGTGGTCAGCGCCGAGCTGCGCACCGTGATGACGGCCTTCGAAGAGAAGTTGAAGCCCGCCTACCGCGCGTATTTCCGCAGCGTGTTCATCGAGGGCCGTGACTGGGAAGAGGCGCGCCTGGCCCTGGGGCTGTCGCGGCTGCGCACGAAGTACCTCAAGTCGGTGTTGATCAAGCTGCTGCAACGGCACGGGCCGCTGCTCGAGGTGCTGGGCCGGGGGAAAGACGCATGAGCCACGTTCGTTCGCAGATAGACGACGTGTTGAGTGGTCGCGTGCTCTCCGCGGCAGACGACGCTTCGTTCCGCGCGCACCTGCGCGCTTGCACTTCTTGCCGCGAGCACTACGACCAGACCGCGGGCGTGTTGCGGCTGGCCCGGGGCAGTGCCGATGCCCTCGCGCCCGGTGAAGCGCAGCGCATGGAGACCCGGGCGGTGCGCCTGGCCAAACCCATCGCCGAGACCGCGGGCTTCCCCTGGCGCTTCGCCTTCGCGGGCGCGGCCGTCGCTGCAGCGCTGGTGCTCACGGTGCTGGCCTGGCCGAGGAGCCCCGTCGGGCGGGTGCTCGCCGCTGCTTCCGGCCTGCGTATGGATGGTGTGTTGGTGGCCAAAGACGCGGTGATCTTCGCAGGCTCGGAGGTCGCCACCGAGAAGGACGACGCCGCGATCCTCCTGGAGAGCGCGCGCGGAAGAAGAGGCCTGCTGCTGCGCCCCTCGACCCGTCTGCACATTTCGTCGAGTGAAGAGGTGAAGCTGGAGGCCGGCCGCGTTCGCGTGCAGGTGAAGACGACCAGCGATCCGTTCGCGGTGCGCGCTGACGAACTTCGCGTGCTCCAGCCCACAGCGGGGGTCTTCGTGGTGGAGCGGCGCCCCGGGAGCACGCTCGTCGCCGTTCACCAGGGCACGGTGGTGGTCAGCGCGCGCGGCCAGCAGCTCGAGCTCAAAGAAGGCCAGGAGACCGAGCTGACCGCCGGTGCGCTCACGCCCGCGCGGCCGGCAGGCGCCAACGCGCTCATCGAAGATCGCGGCGATGGAACGGTGTGGGACGCGATCTTGCGGTTCTTGCGTCAGCTCCTCGATGTGATCGCGAGGGCTCTCGCTGGCGATTGAGCGAACGACCACGACACACACGCGTCCGGGGGGACCACTCATCACGACAAGGCGTACTCATGATCCTCAGGAACAACTCGGCCACCGAACAGACGTTCAATGACGGACCCACCATCAAGACCGTGCCGCCTGCTGGCCTCGTCGCGGTGAGCAACGAGATCGGCTTTGAGATGCTGACGGCCGCGCCGCAGATCTGGGCCTCGGAGCAGCCGCTGATTCCGCCCGCTCCGAGCTAGGTCAGGGTGATGCTCCAGCTCGCGCTCGTTCTCGTCGTCAGCGCAGATGCCCGGCCTGATCCCGAAAGATGGTCGAAGCTTCTCGACCAAGCCTCGCGCGGCGCCTTCACTTTTCACCCTGGGCACCTTCGAAGATTCGAATGGCGAGCGTGGGTTGCAATTACTCGAGCTCACGCCGGGAGGGGGCGTCACCGTGGGCGAGGTGAAACCCGATGACGAAGCTGAGCGTCAGCAGTTCCTCGCCCTGGTCGAGGGACTCCGGAAGGGAAAGCGCAAAGACCCGCTGCTGCAGGCCGTCGCTCGTGACGCGAAGTCGATGCCGCACTTCCGCATTTCCGAGCAGGAAGGCTCGCTCTTTTTTTCAGGTCCCTCAGCTGCTCGGTGGTCACTGGCTGCGCCGCGTTCCGGGGAAATTGTTGATGGTGTCTTTCAGCGGCGGCACTCATTCGCCGCAGCTGCGGTTCACCGAGTTTCCCGACGATCGAAAATGAACTCCCTCTCCCTGCGCAGCGGGGAGAGGGTCGGGGTGAGGGGCCTTTCAGGCACCGAGGTGGGCCCCTCACCCGGTCCTTCGGACCGACCTCTCCCCGCTCTCGCAGGGAGAGGTTTTTTCTTCAGGACACCGTGGTCTCGTCCCACTTGCCGAGTGAGGCGGCATCACGCAGCAGTGCATCGAGCTTCGAGAGCAACACCGAGTTGCCCTCCTGCTTGAAGCTCTCCAGCGACTTCGCGCACCCGTCGACCCTCTCCAGGAACTCACCGAGCACGGGGCCATCGAGCGCCTTCGCGTGCATGCCGTAGTTGAGCTTCTCCAGATACAGCGCGTTGAGCACCTGCTCGAACTGCCCACCAATCGGCACCGACAGCATGGGCTTGCGCAAGTACACCGCCTCGCTCATCAGCGTGTACCCGCCGCCCCCCACCACCCCGCGCGCGGTGCGCAGGTCATCGATGAAGCCCGCTTCACTGAACGGCTTGAAGATCAAATTCCCCTCACGAACATCCGTGGTGATGTCGCGCTTGAAGCCATAGATGCGGCATTCGATACCGCTCTTGCGCAGCTCCTCGATGAGCGCCGTGTTGCTGGTCATCGTCTGGTACACGAGCAGGTGTTCACCCGGCTCCGACTTCGCCGCGATGATCTCCGGCCGCAGAATCGAAGGCACCAGCGTGGTGCGCTCCTTGCGGACCGGCGGGTGGAAGAACGTGGTGATGAGGTAGTGAAAGGCGCCCGGCAGCTTGGCCTTCACCAGGCTGCGGGTGAGCTCGAACTGGTCTTCATGCGGCCCGATCAGCTCCTGCTCGTGTTTGCACCGGTTGATGATCTGCATGTTGTCGACGCTGATGCAGGGGATGAAGTGGTTGCGCGCGAAGAGATAGCTGAACGACTCAAAGTCGCTGATCACCACGTCGGGTTTGAAGTCGTCGACGATCTCGAAGTACTTCTTCACGTTCTGGGGGAAGCCGGTGACCGCGCCCTTGAGGTTCTGCAGCACCGACTGCCACTTCTTGACCGAGTTTCCCTCGTAGTTGAGGGTGAAGCCCCAGATGTTGTGCACGTTCTCGAAGCGCTTGGCGAGGTAGTCCCGCGCCCGGCCTGAGACGACGATGTGCACGTCGTGGTTCTTCGTGAGGTGCTCCAGCACGACGCGAGAGCGGGTGGCGTGACCCATGCCTTCACCGACGACTCCGTAGAGGATGCGCATGGCGGTGGACGCTACTACCGTGCCCCCCGAAATGGCTCACCCGCTCCGTTCAGTCGCTCGTGCGG
>JAUYRZ010000071.1 GCA_030695565.1 Archangium sp. | reverse complement strand
CGTCGCGATCGAGCCCCGCGCCGCGTTCATCGGCGAAGGTCACGTCAGTTCGTTGCAGCCCCCGGCCCGAGTGGAGCGTGTGGCTGGGGCTCTCTGGTCGCGCGTTCTCCGGCAATCGATCGCGGATGGCCATCGAGAGCGAGAGCTTCACCGGCAGCTCGGCATCCGCCACGTCGACGGAGACTTGCGCATGATCCGCCACCCGGCCGGGTGCGCCGAGGTAGCGGGGCGCCACCACGGTGGGGAAACGCCACTCCCACGCGCCGTCGGGCAGCCAGGTGAGCTTCTGATCGATCTGCACCTCGCAGATCACCTGGGTGCGCGGCGGCACGTTGCCCACCTCCTGGGTGAAGAGGCTGGAGCGCTCCTGATCGAGGATCGCCGCGGTGCGCCCCTCGAGGATCGCGTCTTCGAAACGTTGTCGCGCGCGCGCCTTCGCGTCGACCTGGCCCACCACGCGCTCTTCACCGATGCGGAAGGCAAAGCCACTCACCGCGCCGTCGGCCGGCAGCGGCAGCGAGTAGGTCACGCGCAGCGGCTCGTCGTGCGGGTTGCGGAAGGTCTGCTCGAGCGTGATGCGCACGAGGCCGCCCTTCGCGTCGGCAGCCAGCGAGGCGCCGATGAGGGGCAGGGCGCGGCCATCGGTGGTGATGAGGCGGCCACCAGAAGACTCGTACGGGGCGACGGAAGACGGGGTGCGGGGCGCGAACGACATGCGGTCCATCCTTTCGTGAGGGGTTCAATTCCCTCAACGCGACCGTGTCGATTCTTGTGACAACGAATGTAAGGGGCTGGAATTGGGAGGAGATTTGGCCCCGCAGCTTCATTTACGCAGCAAGGAGAAGCCCGCGGGCCCGACGATCACCAGGTCACCGCTCTTGCGGCTGGTCATCGCGACACCGGCGGCGGGCACCTCGACCGCCTTCCACTGCGCGCCTTCCAGCTGGCGGTAGAGATGCGCGGTGGTGAGCGCGAACCGCTCGGGCACACCCGGCACTTCGGCGAACGCCTTCACGGGCTCGGGCAGCAGGGTGCTGCGCCAACTGGGGTTCGGCCCTTCGACGACCACGCCGGTGACGCTGGTCGCGCCCTGACGTTCACCGCCCAGCCACAAGCCGTCGCTGCCCGACTGCACCACCGTCAGCTTCGCGGTCAGCGGCATCGGCAGGTTCATCCACTGCGAGGCCGAGAAGCGCGCGAGCAGGCCATCACCACTGGCCCACACGTCGCCGTCGAGGGGCGCCATGCCCAGCACGGGCGTGCGCAGATCGAGCTTCGCCTCGAGCTCGTCACCCACGAGCGTGGAGAGGAGACCGGCTTCGGAGCCCACGTGCAGCAGGCCATCGCCATCCACCGCCACGGCGGTGAACGAGCCGCTGTCGGGGAATGTCTGGCGCCTGAGCGCTCCGTCGAGCCACCGCAGCATCACGCCTTCATCACCGACGATCACCGGATTGCCGGCCATGTCGAAGGTGATCGCGCGCAGCCTCGTGCGCACCGGGCTGGCGATCACGTGCCACTGCCGGCCGATCAACTGCACCACCGCGCCGCGTTCACCCACCGCCCACGCCGAACCATCGGGCGAAGTCGCGATCGCCAGCAGCGCGGCCGCCGTGCGCGTCGAGACCACTTCCCAGGTGACCGGCGTGATGACCAGCGCGGCCGCGATGTACACCTGCGTGGTGGCGTTCACCTCGCCCCATTCAGCGGCGAGCCGCACCGATCCCGAACACGCGGCCTCTTCTTCAGGCGAACACACGTAGGTCGCCGTGGCGAAGCCTTCGGTGAGCGTCACCACCTCGCCTTCGACGAAGTGGCCGACGGGTGAGGTGAGGCGCACCGCACCCTCCGCGGGGATTCCACCCAGGGCCCAGCCGCGGATCCGCACCACCACCCGCTCGGTCTTTCCATCGAAGCTCGAACGATCAGGCGAGAGCGAAAGCAGCGGTTCTTCGGGCGTGGGGCCGCAGCCGGCAGCGATGGCTGCGAGCACCCACACCAGGCACGTTCGGGAAAACGACATCACACACCTCCAGGTGGCCTGTTCGGCACAACCCGGAGTTGCATTCAGGGGGCCAGCGAACCGACCTCGATCACGAAGTGAAACGCAGGCAGCTGATCGTGCCCGTGGCAGTTCACCTGAAAGCACTCACCCTCCTGAGCGGTGAGCGGGGCGGTGAAGCGATAGGTGAGGAACGTCTCGCTCCGCTTGAGCGCCGCCTGCAGCCCCGGCGTGTAGGCGATGCGGCCCAGGCCCACGCCACCGAGTGCTTCGGCGATCACGTCGAGCGTTCCACCGGGCACCAGATACAGCCGCTGCTCATGCAGCTCGGCGGCGTGACCTTGCAGCCGCAGGTACTCGGTGCCCGCGTTCGAACCAGAAGCGGAGTTCTCGGTGCGCTGACGGAAGAACTGCGGGCTGAAGAAAGAGGCTGGCTTCATGGAGCGGCAGTATCGATCAACGCCAACGCCTCGTAACGAGGGTCTCCGCTCACCTGCGCTACCGGGTCAGCTCTGACCATTCGGTGGCTTTTGACTCACCTGCTTCTCCAGCAGGTGAAGCCGGGTGCCCAGCTGATCCAGCATCGCGTCGATCTTCACGTGGAGCTGAGTCACCTCGAGGCCGGCGCGAATGTTCGCCTCGTATTCGACCTCGGAGCGGATGCGCTCCTTCTGGCCTGACCGGTTCTGGCTGATCAACACCATGCAGGACAAGAAGATCGCCTCGAGCGAGACGATCATGGTGAGCAACCCGAAGGGGAACGGGTCGAACGGCGTCACGTTGAAGAAGCCCACGTTGAGCGCGATCCACACCGCGAACCACGCTGCGTGCACCAGCAAGAAGCTGAAGCGGCCGGAGAAGTCAGCAGCGGCGTCGGCGATGGCCTGCACCCAGGTGACCCGTTCTTCAGCGGCTTCGTTGGGTGAGAAGCGGGGCCTGACGCCCAGTAAACGATCCGCCTCACGCAGCCGCCGCCCGATGACGCCCAGCACGTCCATCGCGGCGGTGGGGTGCCGCGCGAAGAGGTTCTCCAGGTCTTGCCGGTCGATGCGCAGGGCCCGGGTGACCGCCAGTGCCTGGGCCGAAGCGCTGCGCGACTCGCCGTCGAGCAACGAGAGTTCTCCGAAGAAATGCCCGGGTTTGACGGTCTCGAAGACGATGCGCGACCCGGTGCTGTCTTCGATGAAGACCTCCACCTCCCCAGAAGCCACGATGAAGATCGCCCCTCCGGGATCCGTTCGGCGGAAAATCATCTGCCCTGCCTGGAACTCGACCTCATCGAGTTGTGAGGCCAGGAGCTCCCGCTCTTCGTCATTGAACCGCTCGAACAGGGGGACGGCGGCGAGCAGCTGCGTATCGGCGGGCATCGGTCGGTGATTTCAAACTGCTCACCGGCCCCACGCAACCTTCGAATGCCGGCGGGGGAACAATTGGGGTGTTCGGGTCCAGCGCTTGCACAAAGGGTCTGACGATGATGGCTTCCCTCGGTGCGAGAGGGTCATCAAGGAGAGGCGGGTACACAATGCCTCAGGAGGATTTGATGGAACCGCTTGATTGGAACGCGCTTCGGGAAAACTGCGCTGGTGATGAGTCCCTCGTGAATGAGGTGCTCGATCTCTTTCGGGGTGAGGCCGATGGTCTGGTGCGTGACGTGGGCAAGGCGATCACCGCGGGTGACGCGTTGGCCGTCAAACGCGCGGCGCATCGGCTCAAGGGTGCGCTGGTCAGCCTGGGGGCCAAGCCAGCCACCGAAGGCGCGCGTGCGCTCGAGGTCTGCGGAGGCACCGGCGATCTCGCTCCGGCCCCTGCGCTCTACGCCAACCTCGAGCACGAAATGACCCGGCTGATTCGGGTGATTTCGTTGCCTGTCGCCGCCTGATTCAGTTCAGGCGGCAAACTGTCGTTCCACCAGCCTGCGGTAGAGCCCCTCGGTCCCCACCAAATCCGAGTGGGTTCCTGACTGCACGATCGCGCCCGCGTCGAGCACCACCACGCGATCCGCGCCCTTCACGGTCGAGAGCCGGTGCGCGATCACCAACGTGGTGCGCCCCTCCATCAGACGCTCCAGGGCCTCTCGCACCAGGTGTTCGCTCTCGGCGTCGAGCGCTGAGGTGGCCTCGTCGAGGATGAGAATGCGGGGGTTCTTCAGCACCGCGCGCGCGATGGCCACGCGCTGCTTCTGGCCACCGGAGAGCTGAATGCCGCGTTCGCCCACCAGCGTCTTGTACTTGTCGGGGAAGGTGGAGATGAACGGGTCGGCGTTGGCCAGCTTCGCCGCGGCCTCCACCTCTTCATCGGTCGCTTCCGGCCGGCCGTAGCGGATGTTGTCGGCCACCGAGGTGGAGAAGAGCAGGGGCTCTTGCGCGACCACGCCCACCTGCCGGCGCAACCACTCGGCGTCGAGCTCGTTGAACGGTACGCCATCGAGCTCCAGCCGGCCGCCTGCGGGATCATAGAGGCGGTAGAGCAACGAGGCGATGGTCGACTTGCCCGCGCCTGAAGGGCCCACCACCGCCACCACTTCGCCCGGCTTGAGCGCGAGCGAGAAGTTTTGCAGCACCTTGGTGTCGGGGCGGGTGGGGTAGGCGAACGAGACGTCCTTGAACTCCAGCTGGCCCTGCACGGTGGCGAGCTGGCGGCCTTCGGTGGAAGGGATCTCCGGCTTGCGGTGCAGCAGGTCGAACACCCGTTCGGCGGCGCCCGCGGCTCGCTGCACTTCCGTCCACAGCTCGGCCAGGGCTGCGAGGCCGAAGGCGAGCTGCATCGTGTAGAAGAGGAACGAGAACAACGCGCCGGGCGAGAGTGCACCCGAGGCCATCATTCGCGCGCCGTACCAGAAGACGAAATCGCCCGCGCCGAACGCCGCGAAGAACGCGATGCCGAAGAACATCGCGGAGAGCTTGATGCGCTTGAAGGCGAGCTGGAGCGAGCTGTCGACGGCCTCGCGATAGCGCGCGACCTCTTTCTTCTCGGCGGCAAAACCACGCACCGTGCGAATGCCCCCCAACGACTCCACGGCCACGTCACTGGCCCTCGCGAGCGCGTCTTGCGATTCACGCGACAGCTTGCGCACCCGCCGGCCGTAGAAAACCGCCGAGAGCGCGACGGGCGGGACCACGCCCATCATCATCAAGGTCAACTTGGGCGAGGTGTAGAGCAGCATGCCCAGCGCGCCGACGGCGATCATCAGGTTGCGCAGCACCATGCTCAAGCTGGCGGTGACGGTGTTCTGCAGCACCGCGGCATCGGAGGAGAGCCGGCTGGTGAGATCGCCGGTCTTCTGCGTGTCGAAGAAGCCGATCTCCTGGCTGAGCAGCGACGCGTAGAGATCGCCTCGCAGCTTGCTGACGATGCGTTCGCCCGCGCGGCTGTAGATGAGGAAGCGCAACGCCGAGGCGATCGCGGTGCCGGCAAAGATGACGATCAAGATGAGCGCCATCTGATCGACGCGGTCCAGATCGACTGCACCGGCCTTCAGCCCCAGCAGTGACTCGTCGAAGAGCGTGCCCATCGCCCGGGGGAAAGCGAGGTTGCCCACGCTGCTGCCGACCAGGAAAAGGGTGGCGAAGAGCAAGGGCCAGCGTTCGGGCCAGGCCAACGAGTAGAGACGTTTGAGGGTGACGGGAAGCGGGGGCTTCTTCTCGTTCTTCGGGTCGGGTTTCGCAGACACGCGGGTACCCTAACCACAGGTATGCGCAGGCACACACCTCTTCACCCTTCTTCATCCGCGTGGGGGGCGAAAAGAAGCGAAACGAAGTGAAGCGCGGCAGGTAGCATCTGCCACCAGCATGGCGTCACAGGAAGACTCGCTCCTCGGCAAGATCGCGCTGCACTACAAACTCGTCACGCAAGACGCCCTGACCGCGGCCACTCAGCGGCAAGGCGCGATGCAGCCCTCACCACCGCTCGGCGATCTGCTGCTCGAGCTCAAGGTGATCAGCGGCGAGCAGCTCAAGTGGCTGCAGCAGGCACAGCAGCAATACCTCGCCAAACAAGGGGGGGGGGCGGCGCCTGCACCTTCAGCGCCCCGACCCGCCGCGGCGGCCCCTGCGCCCGCACCTGCAGCTGCACCCGCGCCCGCGCAACGGCCGCAAGGTCACGTGGTCAACCTGCCCACGGCGCCCGTACCTGCCGCGATTCCATCCGCGCGCAAGAGCGTGGTCACTCTCAAAGACGTGCTCACCAAGGCCGTCGAAGCGCGCGCCAGTGACGTGCACATTCACTCGGGCGCGCCGATGCAGATGCGCATCGGCGGCGTGCTCAAGGAGCTCAAGCTCGGCCAGTTCAGCCCGCAAGAGGTCGAGAACATCATCCGCGAGGGGCTGACTCCTGCGGAGCAGAAGATCCTCGAAGAGGAGCAGGACTACGACGCGGCGCTGGTGCTGCCGGGGCTGGGCCGCTTTCGCGCCAGCTTCTACAAACAGCAGCGCGGCTACGACGCGGTGTTCCGCCCGATTCCGCTGAACCCGCCGACGCTGGGCGAGCTGGGGTTGCCGGGCACGCTCGCGAAGCTGGCTGACTTTCACCAGGGGCTGGTGCTCTTCACGGGGCCCGCGGGCTCGGGCAAGTCGTCGACGCTCGCGGCGATCGTCAACATGCTCAACGAGTCGCGGCAGGATCACATCATCACGGTCGAGGATCCGATCGAGTACGTGTACTCGAAGAAGCAGTGCATCGTGAATCAGCGGCAGGCGGGCAAACACACCAAGTCGTTCGCCAACGCGCTGCGCGCCGCGCTCCGTGAAGACCCCGACATCATCGTGATCGGCGAGCTGCGCGATCTCGAGACCATCTCGCTGGCCATCACCGCGGCCGAGACGGGTCACCTGGTGCTCGGCACGCTGCACACCAACAACGCCATTCGCACCATCAACCGCGTGCTCGACGTCTTCCCGCCCAAGCAGCAGTCACAGATCCGCGCGATGGTTTCGGAGTCACTGCGCGCCGTCGTCTCGCAACGCTTGATCCCCACCGCTGATGGTGCGCGCCGCGTGCCCGCGCTCGAGGTGCTGTACGTGAAGCCGTCGGTCTCGAACCTCATTCGCGAAGAGAAGACCTTTCAGATTCGCTCCATCATGCAGACGGGGCGGGGTGACGGCATGACGCTGCTCGATGACTCGATCGCCGACCTGGTGAAGACGGGGCAGGTCACCAAAGAAGTGGCGCGCCGCTTCGCCGAAGATCCCAAACGTTTCGCCTGAAAGGACGCCATGGCTCGCCTCGACGTTCTCTTCAAGCTGCTCAAGGATCAGGGTGGTTCCGACCTCCACCTCGCCGCTGGCAACGCGCCGCACCTGCGCCGTCACGGCGTGGTCGCGCCCATCGCCGACTGGCCGGTGTTCAACGACGAGAGCCTGCGCTCGCACCTGCAGGAGCTCGCCAGTGAGAAGCAGTGGGCGCACTACACCACCAACCTCGATCTCGACTTCGCCTACGCGATCCCCGGGCTCGCCCGTTTTCGCGCGAACTTCTTCAACCAGGAGCGTGGGGCAGCGGCCGTCTTCCGCATCATTCCCGAGCGCATTCGCACGCTCGAAGAGCTGAAGGCGCCGGCGGCCCTCGCGCAGTTGGCCACCCTGGAGCAGGGGCTGGTGCTGGTGACCGGCCCGACCGGCTCAGGCAAGTCGACCACGCTGGCGGCGATCATCGATCAGGTGAACGCGAACAGCGCGCGCCACATCATCACCATCGAAGACCCGGTGGAGTTCGTGCACCCCAACAAGCGCTCCACGCTCTCTCAGCGGGAGGTGGGGGTGGACACCAAGAGCTTCTCGAACGCGTTGCGCAGCGCCATCCGCCAGGACCCCGGCGTCATCCTCGTCGGCGAAATGCGCGACATGGAGACCATCTCGCTCGCGATCACGGCGGCCGAGATGGGCGTGCTGGTGTTCGGCACGCTGCACACCAACAGCGCGCCCAAGACCATCGACCGGGTGATCGACGCGTTCCCGACCGATCAGCAGCAGCAGGTGCGCACCATGCTCTCGGAGTCGTTGGCGGCGGTGGTCTCGCAGCTGCTGCTCCGCACGCCTGATGGGGCAGGGCGCGTGGCGGTGCACGAGATTCTGCTCAAGACGCCGGGCCTGCCCAACGTGATCCGCGAAGGCAACACGCCGATGATCAGCTCGATCATCCAGTCGGGTAAAGCCCAGGGCATGCAGTCGATGGACGACATCCTCTTCAAGCTCGCCACCGAGAAGAAGATCTCGGCCGAAGACGCCTTTCACAAGGCGGGCAACAAGGCGCGCTTCGAGCCGATGCTCGAATCGCACTGAGTCTGGCGCGCTGGCAAGGTCCCGGTTAGTCGGTGGGACCCATGCTGACCTCTACTCTGTTGGCCCTCACCCTCGCGGGAGCACCTATGAGCGTTTACGACTTTTCGATGAAGACGATCGACGGCAAAGACGTTTCGTTGAGCGCGTACAAAGGCAAAGCGCTGATGATCGTCAACACCGCTTCGGCGTGCGGTTACACGCCCCAGTACAAAGGCCTCGAGGCGCTGTACCAGCAGTACAAAGACAAGGGCTTCGAGATCCTCGCGTTCCCCTCGAACGACTTCGGCGGCCAGGAGCCGGGCAGCAACGAAGAGATCAAGAAGTTCTGCGAGCTGAAGTTCAAGACGAGCTTCCCGTTGTTCGCGAAGATCCCCGTGAAGGGCGACGCGGCGCACCCGCTCTACAAGTACCTCACGGGCCTGAAGGAGAACGGCGGCGAGGTGGCGTGGAACTTCAACAAGTTCCTGGTCTCGCCCGAAGGCACCGTCGTGGCGCACCTGGCCTCAGGCGCGGAGCCCACGAGCGATGAAGTGAAGAAGAAGGTCGAAGCGGTTCTGCCGAAAAAGTAATCACCGCTCTCCCTCTCCCTGCGAAGCGTGCGAAGCGGGGAGAGGGTCGGGGTGAGGGGCCGCGCGCCTCCGCAGCTTCTTCTCGACGCGATCCCAGGCCTGCACGCAGACCCAGGTCGCGGCAATGAGCGCAACAACGAGAACCCAGTACAGCGGCCAGTCAGCCTTCTCGCGGAAGAAGCGGGTGAACACGCCGACGAAGCGTTGATACAGCAACATCTGGTGGAAGAAGTACGCAGACAACGACGCACCACCAAACGCCGCCAACCACTTCATCACGCGCGTCTGAGCACTCGCGGGCCACTTCATCTCGATGAGCCGGAAGACGGCCACGAGGCTGAGCACCTGCAACCACCTCCGAGCGGCATCCGCCGGGTCAGTGACCCAGAAGTTGTGAGGCGGGTAGATCGCGCTGACGGCTTGAGCCTGCCAGACCAGCACGGCCCCGATGCCGAGCAGCAACGCGAGCCAGGCCCACAGCTCCTTCTCTGACTTCATCGCGCCGATGGTGGCCCCGAAGCTGGCGCCCAGAAACACGTACCCTGCCCAGGGCAGCAGCGGGAAAGCGGCGCCCGTGGTCGCATCGAGCCAGCCAGTCTTCGTGTTGAGAAAGAGCGTCCAGAAGCCAGTGACCTGCTCGCCATAGGGCGAGACCCCGAAGATCACCAACGCGAGGATCAAGGTCACCCAGCGCAGCAAACGAGGCCGGGTGGAGAGCCCGACGAGGAAAGGCATCACCAGCAGCAGCGACAGCCCGATGCAGTGGAGGATGTCGATGCGCAGCAGCCACTTCGGTTCGCGCCAGATGGGGAACCAGATGAAGTTGATGAAGCTGGCGACGAGCAACACCTCGCCGATGCGCTTGAGTGTCTTCTTCGCCTGCTCCTCACGTCTGCCCGCGAGACCCGCGCGCACCTGAACCAGCGCGAGAGCGAAACCCGCCGAGAAGATGAACGAAGGCGCGACCAGCCCATCGATGGCCACGAGGCGCGTGAAGAAGGCGGTCTTGTGAATCTCAGGCAGCAGCAACACCAGCGCGTGGGTCTGCAGCATCACCAGCACCGCGACGCCGCGGAGCCAGTCGAAGGCGTAGATCCGGGGCAGGGGGCCAGACATGAACCACAACCTTACCGGAGCGGCGCCGGTCTGGCGGAACGCCGGACGAGCCAGCATCGGAGCGAAGCGGAGAGCTGGGCCAAGGCGACGCGACCAGGAAAGACGGGTGCCGAAGTCCTTGGGATGCGCTAGTCATTTGGCTCGATGAGCGCCTCGAACCACGAGTCTGATCCGAAGAACCTCCCGGTCCCCTTCTCCGCGCGGCCGGAAGTCGACATCGAGCATCACCGCCGCGAGTGGAGCAGCGGTTCGCGCGGTGGCGGGCATGTGCCGAAGACCTTCGGCTGGCCGACCAACCCCAAGCAGAACCAGGAAGAGAACGGCTCGGGCGAAGTCGAAGAGAAGATCAGCAAGTAGCGCCTACGGCAGTTGATTGATGAACGGCCCGTCGGGGGTATCCGCGATCACGTAGCTGCCGGCGAAGAAGAGCGCGCGCACCGTCGTACCCACCGGCAGCCCATCGCTTTCGTCGGTGAAGGTGACTCCGTTGTCGTCGCTCGTCTTCAGGCCGCCCGTGCCACCCGCGTAGAAGCGTGTGCCTTCTGCCGCGTAGAACAGCAGGCCATCGGCGATCGGCGTGGCTGTGGGACGGAAGGTGTTGCCGTAGTTGTCGCTGCGCTGCTGGCCATCCATCGCCGTCGACACCAGCACCACGAGGCCGCTGGCCGTCAGCGCTTCCACCGCACCGCGCAGGGAATGGGCGGTCCAGGTCGCGCCGAGATCGGCCGACTCGAACAACGGGCCGTTCACAGCGGAGGCGAAGAGCTTCTGCTGCTGCGGCTCCGCGACGAGGCGGGCGAGGGGCGCGGTGAACAGCGGCGTGTTGGCTGCGCTCCTTCGAACCCACGGGCCCGAGAGCGAGGTCGACGCATAGAGCCCGCCGGTGGTGGCCAGCAGGTAGTCAGTGGACTTCTTCACCAGCAACCAGCTCGGGTTCGGCGGCGCCGCCGTCACCTGCGCCCAGACTCCATCGAAGGGCTTCACGTACAGCCCACCGGCCGCCGTGCCTGCAGCGGTCATCACCAGCGACTGGTCGACGCGAGTGAGCGAGGTCGGCTTCTGATCGCCCATCAACGGCGTGGTGACCGGCACCCACCGTGTCTCGGTGGCGGCGAGTGAGAGCAGGCCTTGATCGCTGGCCACGAACAACACGTTGTCGAGCACCGCCGCGCCACGCACCCGCGCGCCCGAGGGCCAACCCATGGTGCGCAGCGTGAAGCGGTCGTATTCGATGATTGGCGGCCCTGCGTCGAACAGACCCGCATCGACCCGCATCGGCGTGCCGCCATCGGGTTCGCCCGCGGTGCCCTCGCAGCCGATCAACGCCAGGGCGCAGCACCAGGTGAAGAGAAGTCGCATGGCGCGGATGGTATTCGCTCCCCCGCTGCGCGCGAACTGGCTTCACACCGGAGGGGTGGTTTGCGCGCAAGGTGGTGCGTCGATATCTTGATATCAAATGGCTCAGATCGTCGTGCGACAGCTGGAGGAAGAGGTGAAGGTCCGCTTGAAGCGGCGCGCCGCGCGGCATGGGGTGAGCATGGAGGCCGAGCTTCGGGACATTCTGCGCGATGCGGTGAAAGGTGATGAGCGCGCCCCTGTGAAGCTGGGCAGCCGGATCGCCTCGCGGTTCAAGAAGGTCGGCCTCACCCGCGAGATTCCTGAGCTGCGCGGTCAGCTCGTGCGGCCTGCCGACTTCAAGCGATGATCATCCTCGACACGAACGTGCTGTCAGCCCTGATGCGCAGTTCACCAGATCGCGAAGTGATCGATTGGCTCGACCTGCAGCCCTCAGAGGCGATCTGGATCACCAGCATCACCGAGTTCGAGACCCGCCTCGGCCTCGCTTTGTTACCCGCGGGAAAGCGGCGCCAGACCGTTCAGTCGAGCTTCGAGCGTTTGCTCGAAGAGGATCTCGACCAGCGGGTGCTCGCTTTCGACAGTGACGCCGCTGCGCAAGCGGCCACCCTGGCAGCACGTCGCCAGAGAGCCGGTCGGCCGGTCGACATGCGCGACACCCAGATCGCAGGGATCGCGCTCTCACGAAGGGCGGCGCTGGCCACCCGGAATGTGCGCCATTTCGACGACCTCGCCCTGAGGGTGATCAACCCGTGGGGCTGACCTGGGAGCTCAGCGCGTGACCTGCTGGGCCAGAAACGCGCCCAGCTTCGTGAAGGCCTGCGGCCCGATGGTGTGACCGCCATCGAACGGCACGAACTCGTGCTCCATGCCCGACTCGAGGAACAGCTCCTTGAGCCACTCCGCTGCCACGTAGGGAAGAATCGGATCCTGCCGGCCGTGTGACTGAAAGACGGGCAGCCCCGCCCGCGCCTTCGCCTTTTGCTTCCACGCGTCTTCGATCAGCAGCGTGCCCGACAACACGCACAACCCGCCGGGCGCCTCTTCCAACCGCAGCGCCACGTCGGTGGCGATCATTGCGCCCTGGCTGAAGCCCCCCAGGATGATCTTCTTCATCGGCAGGCCGGTGTGCGCCGCGACGTCTTGCACCAGCGCCAGCAGGGCTTTGCGCGCCGCCGGCATGCCTTCGGGCTCCTTGCGGCGGAACTCCCGCTGCGCCGCCGGGTCGTGGGCCAACTTCTGAACCGCGCCCATGTCGATGAGCCACCACGCCCGTGAATCGCCAAACCCCATCTCGAGGGTCAAGGGCGCTGCGGGAAAATAGAAGCGCACGTCACGCAAGGCCGGCACCGCACTGGCCAGCTCAGGAGCAAGCCCGACCAGGTCGTCCCCGGGCGCGCCGAAGCCGTGACAGAGGATGACCGCGGCCGAGGGGGCTGTCTGCGTGGCCTGGAACACTTCGACTGACAGGCCAGCGATTTCGGTGTGCATGCCCGCAGCCGTACACAGCGGGAAGCACTGCGACAAGAGCTTGACCCGGAGGGCCCGCTGTATTCCCGTGCGGCCGTGGCCTTCACCCTCAGAGTCAGCCAGGTCGGTACCGAATCGGAGGAGTTCTCCTTCGAAAGCGGTGAGGCCCGTCTGGGTCGTACCGCGGACAACGACGTCGTCATCAAGGACCCGTCTTCTTCGCGCAGTCACGCGCGCGTCTATGAAGACGGTGGCGTCCACTTCGTGGAGGACATGAAGAGCGCCAACGGCACCAAGCTCAACGCCAAGACGCTCAAGGCGGCCATGCCGCTCAAGAACGGTGATCGCATCGCGATCGGCGACGTGACGCTCGAGTTCATCGCGCCCGAGAGCAACGACACCGTGATGGGGCCGCCGTCTTCGACCATCGACGAAGCGGCGGCAGAAGAGCCGGAAGAAGATCCCAACGCCACCATGCTCAAGCCGCCGCGCGAGCCCGCGGCGATCGTGAAGAAGTCGCCGGCCCGCAGGGCAGCCCCGGTCGAAGAGCCCGCCGCCGAAGAGCCCGAGGTGCCTGAGCTCAACGGCGACGCCTCCGCTGACGCGACGGCCAACTTCGTGGTGCCTCCGCCGAAGTCGCTGCAGAAACGCGGCTCAGCCGTGCCGGCCCGTGCAGGGCGCGGTGCCTCGGGTGGTGATGAGCCCGTCGCCATCTCGGCCGCCGAACGCGCGCGCGCTCGCCGCGAATTGGGCAAGTCGAGCAGCGGCCGGGCCATGCTGCTGTGGTCTGACTTGCCGCTGCCCGGGAAGATCGCCGTCGGCGTCTTCGGCGGCGGGGCGATCATCGCGGCGCTGGTCTTCCTGGTGATCGCGATCATTCCCAGGAAGGTCGAGCGCAAGGTCGAGACGATCACCCTGTCTCCCAACGGAGAGGCGGTGCCCGATTCGTACGGCCTGGGCGACGACGTCGACTTCGAGCGGCCCGACATGAAGTCGTTCAACTTCAGCTTCGCCTCGCCCACCGCGATCGTCGGGGTGTTGCACTACCAGGCGCGCGATTGTTCGAAGGACGAGGTGTCGATCGAGCTCAACGGCGTGCAGCTCAACAGCATTCCGCCCGATACGGTGGAGGTGGCGCAGCGCCAGCTGGAGATCGTGCTCCCCTCGACCCAGCTCAAGATCAACGATCCGAACGAGATCGTGTTCGACAACATCTTGAACCCCCCCGGTGAAGACACCTGGCGAATCTGGAACGTCTGGGTCGAGGTGATCCCCATTCCGCAGATGAGCGCGGAAGAAGCGGGGCGGCGGGCCAAGGAAGATCTCGAGCGCGCGTCGCGGATGTACGACCTGCGTACGGTCGGCGCGATGAACCTGTTCCGTTCGTGGAAGCAGTACCGCGACGCCTGGCTGCTCCTGGAAGCGACGCCGGATCGCCCGCCCGAGCTGCTGGAGATCGCCCGCTCCCGCATGCGTGAGATCCGCCCGGAGCTCGATCGCAAGTGCTCCGGCATGCTGGTCGATTACCAAAAAGAGATGAACCAGAAGTACCCGAACGTGAAGATCGCGCGTGAGGTGCTGCAGAACATCCCCGCGCACTTCGAGAAGGAGCACCCCTGCTTCGGCATGAGCCGCGGGCTGCTCCGCAGCCTGGAGGATCTGAACGGCGCTGAATGAACAGTGAGGCCGCGTTCGTTCGCGGCTATACCCGCGCGCCATGGAAACGGCTTCTCCCAAGCAGCGCTCCCCCTGGCTCTACGTTCTGCTCGGCTGTGGTGGGCTCGCGGGCTTGATCTGTCTGGGTAGCATGATCGTCGTGGGCCTCGGCGTGAAGGCCGTCAAAGACGTGGGCTCTGGCGTGACCGACCCCGCTGAGCGCCAGAAGAACGCGCTCGAGCAGCTCGGCACGATCCCCGAGGGCTACACGGTGGTGGCGAGCCTCAACATGTACTTCGCGCAGACCACCATCCTCACCGATCGCGAGATGCTGCCCGATGGCGGGTTCGTGCTCGGTGACGGCCACACGTTCTCGTACTTCCGCATCATGGCGAACGAGAACAACAAGAAGGGGAAGGACTTCTTGCTCGGCAAGGAGACCGACCCGCGCGCGCTCCAGCAGAACGGCATCAACATCGAAGCGAAGGACATCGTGAAGCGCGGCCAGCTCACCATCGATGGCCGCAAGTTCGCCTACGTCGCCTCGCGCGGCCAGCTCGATACCCGCGGCGGCGCGCCCGAAGCGGGGCTCAACAACGCCATCCTCTTCGAGTGCCCCGGTGACCAGCTGCAGGTCGGCGTGTGGAGTCAGCTCGACCCCGCCCCCGAGAAGTCTGCCGAGGAGCTCGACCTTGCGGGTACCGTTGCCGACGAGGCGCAGCTCGTGAAGTTCCTCAAGCCGATGAACCCCTGCGGCAAGTAAGGAAAAGCCATGCTCCAGCTGGTGGTCGTTGCCTGTCTCGCCCTCAGTGACGGCGGGGCTGGAGAGGAGCTCGCCGCTGATCCGTACGAGGTCGCGCCCGATGCCGGCGTGATCGACGCAGGCGTGATCGTGTCTGACGTGCCGGTGGCGACGCCGCTGCCGCCACCTGCGCCTGTCGCCGAGATGGAGAAGCGCGACACCCGGCCTGAGTTCGTGAAGGGCGAGCTGTCGGTCTACCTGGGCAGCGACCGGCTCACCGTGAAGAACACCCGCATCGGCGTGTCCGTCGGTGTCGATCGTTTCGAAGACGCCTACTACGCGCTGGTCGAGCCGATGGTCGACCTGCGGCTGTTCGACGCGAAGCTGGGCATCGGGCTCGGCGTTCCCTTGCGCATCGAGATCGTCAACTTCGCCAACAACCCCGTGACGCACCAGCCGTATTTGATCGAGCGCATCGGCCGTCTGCGCGTGGAGGACTACGACACCTTCCACGACTTCGGCCGCATCCTCAAATACGTCACGTACGGGCGGAAGGAAGACCAGATCTACGTCAGCGCAGGTCAGCGCTACGCCTCGTCGATCGGTCACGGCGCGATCACCCGCCGATACTCTCCGAGCATCAACATCGACTACCCGCGCGCCTCGGCGCAGGTCGACATGTACAACGACTACGGCGGCTTCGAGCTGATGACCAACGACCTGCTGGAGTGGAACCAGCTCTCGGGCCTGGCGTTCTTCAAGCCGCTCTCGTTCTTCAAGCCGCAGAACCTGATGGCGAAGACCTTCTCCATCGGCGTCACGGGTGGTCTCGATTGGCGCGCGCCGTTTCAGCTCTCGAATGACGCGTCGAGGTCGCGCGTGGCAGCAGACGGCCGGCCGCTCACCACCTCGTTCAAGCCCGCGGGCCTGATCGGCTTCGACGCCGAGATGAAAATCGTGAAGACGGAGAACGTCGATATCAAGCCGTACCTCGACTACTCGATGCTCATCGGCGGCGACGGTGGCTTCACCGCAGGCATGCTCGGCCGCTTCAACGTGGCGGCCAAAGAGGTCATCCACGCGTTCCGCCTGGTGGTCGAGGCGCGGTTCCTCGGCAACAAGTACGCGCCCAGCTACTTCGACACCTTCTACGAGGTCGACCGCTTCGCGTACTTGAACCGCGACTACCGCACGGATACCTCGGCGGGCGCGGGCAACTACATCCCCAAGCAGCGCTACATCCTGGAGAACGGCCTCACGGACCGCTTCGGCTACTACGTGGAAGGCAGCTGGGGCGTGCGCAACGTGGTGGGCCTCACGCTCGCGATGGAAGGCACCAGCGCCTCGCCCGCGGTGAACTTCGTGGCGCACGTCGAGGTGCCGGTGCTGAGCTTCGTGCAGGTGTTCGGCAGCTATTACCTGCGCGGCGTGGAGTCGTGGACCGAGCTCGGCACGCCCAACGGCAACAAGGTGATCGGGTTGTTCGGCGACAAGTCGATCGCGTTCGCGGGTGCGCGGTTGAGGATCCTCCCGTTCTTGTTTCTCAATGGGCGCGTGTACAAGACGTTCCGCGTGAACGCAGATCTGGGGCGCTTCGACAACCAGTTCGGCTTCGCGGTCGATCTCGAGGTGGGTTACGAGTTCCGCAAGACGGAAGCCGCGCCGCCGCCCAAAGAAGATGCCCCGTCGGCCATGGGCACGTCAGCGATGCGCTGACGGTCGGGGGGGGGGCCAGTCGCAGCCCACGCCCCCGCGAGCACCACCAGCACCAGGCCCGCCGCGCTGGTGAAACCAAACGGATCGCCGAGCACCGCCACGCCCAGCATCGCCGCGGTGACCGGCTCCAGATACGTGAAGAGCCCGACGAGCTGAGCCTCGATGCGTTGCAGGCTCAGGTTGAAGAGCCACGCGGCGATGAGCCCGTTCACCAAACACCCGAACAGCACGATGGCGAGGCCGCGATCGGCGACGATCGGGAAGACCTCCCGACCGAAGAGCACCGCCAGCACCACCGCCGCGATGACGGAGTGCAGCGCCATCACCGCGATCGGTGTGAAGGACTTTGCCGCGCGCCGGCTGCCGAGCACGACGACTGCGTAGAAGACGGCGCTGCCTGCTCCGAGCACCGCGGTGGTGGCCCAGCCGGCGGTCGTGCTTCCGTGACTGAGCACGAGGCCCAGGCCCACCAGCACCACGGGGCTGGCCCACAGGGCGCGGGGAGAGCCGCGTTCACCGAGGACGAAGGGCGCGCTGATCGCGACGAGGGTCGGGGCGAGGTAGTGCGAGAGCACGGCGACCACGATGGGGCCCCGCTCCAACGCCTGGAAGTAGAGGAGCATGTTGCCGGCGTCGGCGAGCCCCACGAGAACCAGTGCGATCACCGCGCCGCGGTCGGCGAAGGCGGCGCGACGGAAGACGAACGGCGCGGGCAGGGCCATCATCAGGAGCGCGAGGAAGCCGATGCTCACGCCGGTGGGGCCGCCCGCGCGTGTGTAGAGCGGCCAGGTGCCCCACAACGTCGCCGCGACGGCGATCAACGCGATTCCGGTGCCCCTCTTCGTCACGGGCGGCCACGTAGCAGGTGGAGAGACGCAAAAGCACAGGAGCGAACGGGGTGGTTTCGGCTCTCCCCGTGCTCGTCGCGGGCTGGCCTCTCCCTTCGTTGCAAGGACGCGCAGGTGACGCAGCCGGGGCGCTTCGAGCGGCTTCTCTTCCCTTCGCCAACCCTCTACACCCGCCTCGTGCGCACCGCCCCTTCGCTCCGACGACTCGCTGCCGACTTCGGCGTCACCCGGCTCGCGCGCCTCACCGGACTCGATCGCTGCGGTGTGGAAGTGGTCGGTGCCGTGCGCCCGCGAGGCCACGTGCTCCAGGTCTCGCAGGGCAAGGGCCTCACCCTCGAGCACGCCCAGTGGAGCGCGCTGGGTGAAGCGATCGAGCTCGCCGCCGCCGAAGCGCCCGACGTGAGCACCTTCGAGTTCGGCACCGGCCCCACCGGCTCACCGTGGGACGTAGATGGTCTGTGCGTCGCGTGGGTGCCTGCACGTGGACTGGGGGATGCCGAGCCCTGCCTGGTGCCCGCGCAGAGCGTGTACTGCCCGCCCGCCGGCCGCTGCTGGATGGGCCCTTCCATCACCACCTGGCGATCGAACGGTCTCGGCGCGCATCCCACTTCACTCGCTGCAGCCGAAGAGCACGCCGTGCTCGAGCTGGTCGAACGCGACGCGTTGGCCCGTGTGCTGCCTGAAGGGTGGACTCCGCACGAGGCGCTTCGCCGCCTGGTGAAATCTCCCGTGGGAGCCCAGAACCTGGAGGAGCGCGGGTTCGCCTGCTTCCTCTTCGACCTCACGCCGAAGGGAACGACGCTCTCCGTGGCCGGCGCGTTGATCTTCGATCTCGAAGGCGGGCCCGTTCCGCTGACCGCCGGCTACGCCTGCCGCCGCACGTGGGCCGCTGCCGCTGAAGCTGCCTGGCTCGAGGCTGCGCAGTCGCGACTGACCGAGATCCACGGCGCGCGCGAAGACGTGCTGGTGGGAGCGCGGGAGGAGGGTGGGGCGCTGCTCAGAACGCTCCAGGGCGTGACGCCACGCAAGGCACCGCGGCGCACCGAGCGCAGACCGTTGTCGAAGTTGGTGAAAGGTGAAGTCGCCCTCGTGCAGCTGCGCTCGTCACCGTTCGTGGTGAAGGCCGTCAGTCCCGATCTGCTCGTCTCGGAGTTGCTGTGAAGAAGGCCCCTCGAGTCAAAGCCTCCGTCTCCCCGAGGGAGAGAGAGAGGACGGTCGTCTTCCTGGGACCCACCCTGCCGCACCACGAAGCGAAGAAGCTCCTGCGCGCCGACTTCCGCCCGCCCGCCAGGCAAGGCGACGTCTTCCGAGCCCTCGAGACGAAGCCCGACACCATCGTCCTCATCGACGGTGTCTTCGAATCAGCGCCCTCCGTCTGGCATCACGAGCTACTGGCCGCGCACGCCTCAGGCGTCACGCTCCTGGGCTCCAGCAGCATGGGCGCGCTGCGAGCCGCCGAGCTCCCGGGCGTGATCACGCCCATCGGCGAAATCGCCCGCCGCTTCGTCACCGGCGAATGGAACGACGACGCCGCGGTCGCGCTGCTCCACGCCGACGCCACGCAGCACTACCGCGCGCTCACCGTGCCCTGGGTGAACGTCTTCGCCACAGCCCGGGCCGCTCAACGCAACGGCGTGCTCACCGCCGCGAGAGCCCGCGCGCTGCACACCACCGCTGAAGCGCAGTTCTATCAATCACGCACCTGGAGCTCCGTCTTCCAGGCGCTCGGCTGGCCCGTCGAGCTCCACCAGCAGGTGCTCGCCCACGCCGTCGATCTCAAAGCCGCTGACGCGCGCGCCTGTCTGGAGGCCGCGGCCCAGCTCGCGCCCGCCTCCCGAACCCCCGAAGCGCTCCCGCTCTCCTCCTTCGTGCGACGCACCCGGCTCACCGGCCGCCTCAACGCCGCCCCTGCGAACGAAGGGGTCAAGACGCTCCTGCTGGCCGATTTCGCGCGCCAGGCCGGCATCGAACCCAACCCCGAAAGCGTCGCCCGCTGGCGAAGGCGACTCTCCGGCCCGTTCGCGGAGGATCAGCTGGCGGCGTGGGCGGAGGCCCTGGCGCTCGAAGAATTGGTGCTCTCTGCGCCCGAACAGTTCGTCGCCGATGGCCCCTCGCACCTCGAGGGCGCCGCGCTTCAGTCAGCCCTCCATCAGCGCCGCTGATTGACGCAACATCTGCGTACAGCGCGAGCTGCCGCCGACGGGTATGCTCCAGTCGCCCGTGCGAATCGTCAGCTACAACGTTCGCTACTTCGGTCACGGCCTCAAGGGTCTGGCGAGCACTGCGGCCTCGAAGAGCCGCATCGCCACCGCGCTCTGCAACCTCGATCCGTTGCCTGACCTGGTCGCGCTCCAGGAAGTCGAGACGCAGTCCCTTCGCGCGGGCGTGGCTCACCGCGGTGCTCACCCCGCCGAAAACCAGCTGGAGGCCTTCCTCCGGCATCTGGGTGACGAGTTCAAACGCCGCGGCCTCGTGATGCCGTATCGCGCCTGGTACTTCCCCGCGCACGTGTACCAGCTGGGCTCGATCAAGCTCTACACCACGGGCCTGGCGATGCTGGTGAACTCGCAGAAGCTCGAGGTGATCGCCGACAACGGCCATCGCCCGCACCCCATCACGCACCACCGCAACGAGAGCCTCAAGAAGGTGAAGCAGACGCGCATCGCTGCGCACCTGCGGCTGGAAGATCTCCAGGGCCGCCGCTTTCACCTCTTCAACACGCACCTCTCGCTCCCCACGCCCTGGGCCAAAGAGTTCTGGAGCCAGCCGGGCAAGATGGGCTTCGGGCAGAACCAGATCGCCGAAGCGAAGGCCGTGGCCCAGTACGCGCAGGTCACCGCTCACGATGAGCCGTACCTGGTGGTGGGCGACTTCAACACCGCTCCGATGACGCCCGTGTACCGCTACCTCACGGAAGAGGCGAAGTTGCGCGGCGCCCAGGAGCAGCTCAAGCAGATCGACGCTTCACGCTCGCAGTCGTTCGCCACTGCGGGCTTCATGCACCTGCGCATGCACCTCGATCACCTGTTCGCTTCAGGCGACCTGGGCTTCATCGATCTCAAAGACACCTGCACCTTCGGCGATCGCACGAGCCCCTTCAGCGGGCTGTCGGATCACGTTCCGCTGATCGCGAACTTCGACCTCGGCTGAAGCGGTCGCCGCCGTTCGAGATCGAACAGCTCGTAGCTGGTGGCCGCGGGGTGGTTCATGCCTGCGTCGAGGAAGTAGAGCCGCGCATCTGCCGGAGTGCCGCGCGCGTACCGCAAGGTCTCGCCATCGATGCGCAGCGAACGCAGCACGCCGTCGACCGGAGGCAGCTCGTCGGCCCACGCCCCCAGCAGCTCGCGGCACTTCTTGTCGCGGATGTGCCCGATGGCCTGGGGAAACGCGGCGGGCAGCTGACGTGGATCGTACCGGCGCCTCGGCGGCCCGGAGAACTGCGCGTCGCCCGTGGGCACCGCCGGCCGGTGAAAGAGCACCCCGCGCGCGACGCCCGTCGACGAACCCGGCAGGTGGAGCGGGGTGAGGTCGAGCGCGCCGGCCTTCCACTGATCGACCCGCGCATCGAGAAACGCGTTGAGGTTCGCCGCTGCGTCGGCCGCGTTCGCGGGCACCTGACCGATGGAGGCGAAGTCTTCTTCGGTGACCCCCGCGTGCACCAGCAGCAGCCCCGCGTGCGCGTGCGCCAGCCGAAGCCTGCGCGTGCGGAGCAACTCCGTCACCAGCCGCTGCTGCTCCGCCGAGTAACAGGAGAAGTCACGCGCCAGGCACTCCGCGTCGGGCACGTGCGGGTAGCGCTCGAGGAACTGCTTCGAGGCTTCCGGGTCGGGTTTGCCGGAGCGATACGCCGCGCTGGCCATCGCCCACGCCGCCTCGAAGGAAGCGTCATCCGTGAAGGGGGCGAGCTCGCAGACCCGCGCGAGATCGTGGTTGCCCGCGATGATGATCACCTGCTCCGGCGGGTGCGCGCTCAACCACGCCAGCATCGCCGTCGCGTCGTCGGTGGCCTTCTTGCGCTCGGAAGCCTGACCCCAGTCGAAGTGATCGCCCATCGAGACCAGCTGCACGTCACCGTGCAACCGCCCATCGTCGCCGAGCAAACCGTGTCGATCGAGAATCGAGAGCACGGTGGCAAAAGGCGCCTGAGGGTCGCCCATCGCCACGTGGTGCTGAAAGGGTGCCGGGGTCACAGCTCTGCGAGGTTGCCCGTGTAGAAGCCGTCGATCAGCTCCTTGTACTTGGTCTCCACGACCTTCCGCTTGAGCTTGAGGCTCGGCGTGAGATCGCCGTCTTCGAGCGTCATGTCCTTCGGGAGGATCGCGAAGTTCTTGATCGACTCGTAGCTGGCGAGGCCCTTGTTGAGCTCCTGCACGAAGGGCTTGATGAGCGCGTGGGTGCGGGGATCTTTGACCACCTGATCGTAGGTGCCGCCCACGCCGTTCGACTTCGCCCAGTCGCCGATCGCGTCCTTGTCGAGCGCGACGAGCATGGTGCAGAAGTTCCGGTTGTTGCCGTGCACCAGCGACTGGCTGACGTACGGGCAGATCATCTTGAACTTGCCTTCGATGTTCTGCGGCGCGACGTACTTGCCGCCCGAGGTCTTGATCAGGTCCTTCTTGCGGTCGGTGATCTTGAGCAACCCTTCGCTGTCGAGCTCGCCGATGTCGCCCGTGTAGAGCCAGCCGTCTTTGATGGTCTCCGCGGTCTGCTCGGGCAGGTTGTGGTACCCGCGCATCACGCCGCGGCCCTTGATCAGGATCTCGCCGTCTTCGGCGATCTTCACCTGCGTGCCGGGCAGGGGAGGGCCCACGGTGCCGAACTTGAAGTTGGTGGGGCGGTTGACGAACGACGCGGCGCTCGTCTCGGTCAGGCCGTAGCCCTCGAGGATCAAGATGCCGGCGCCGTGGAAGAACTCCGCCATGTCGCGCGAGAGCGCTGCCGAGCCCGAGACGAAGTAGCGCAGCCGGCCGCCGAAGCGCTGCTGCAGCTTGGAGAACACCAGCTTGGTGGCCACGGAGTACTTCATCGCGAGCAACCCGCTGGGCTCCTGCCGCTTCTGGCGCAGCCGTGAGACCTCGGCGCCGATGCCCACCGCCCACTTGAAGATGGCGTACTTCGCGCCGCCGCCCTTCTTCGCGCCGTCGATCACCTTGTTGTAGACCTTCTCGAAGATGCGCGGCACGGCCGCCACGAAGGTCGGCTTCACGTGGCCGAGGTTCTCCACGATCTTGTCCACCCGGCCGTCGATGGCGGTGTGGAAGCCGATCTTCAACTGCGCGACCTCGAGCACTTTGCCGAAGCTGTGCGCGAGCGGCAGCCAGAAGAACTGCACGTCGTCGGGCACCAGCAGCTTCATCTCGTCGATGCCTTCGGCCTCGTAGACCCAGCAGTCCTGGGTGAGGATCACGCCCTTGGGTTTGCCGGTGGTGCCCGAGGTGTAGATGAGGGTGGCGATGTCCTGGCCCTTGACCGACTTGCAGACGGTCTCCCACTCGGCCTGGGTGGCCTGCTTGCCCTTGTCCATCAGGTCGCTGAGGCTCAACACCCAGCCGTCGCCGCTCGACTTGCCGTCGATGGTGATCACGTTCTTCACGTTGGTGAGCTTGGCGCGCACCGAGGTGAGCTTGGCCACCTGGTCGTCGTTCTCCGCGAAGACGTACCGCGTGTTGGAGTCGTTGATGATGTACTCGCACTCGTCGGCGAGGTTGCTCGGGTAGATGGTGGTGGTCGCGCCCGCCGCTCCGAGGATGGCGATGTCGGCGACGATCCATTCGTAGCGGGTGTTGCAGAGAATCGCGACGCGCTCTTCGTTCTGAAGGCCGATCGCGCGCAGGCCCATCGACACGTGCCGCACCTGCTCACCGAACTGCTTCCAGCTCACCTGCTTCCAACCCGAGCCCACCGGGTAGCTGAAGGCCGTGTTGTCGGGGGTGGCGGCGAGGCGGTGCAGCAACATCTCGGGAACGGTCTGGAAACTCGAGGCCATGACGCCACTTTAGGGGCGGCTCTCGCCTGCGCAATCACTTTGAAAACAACGAAGCCGACCCCTCTTTCGAGGCGCCGGCTCCGGGTTCGACGAGGCGAAGAACGCTTACTTGCGCGCTGCCGCGTCGGCGGCGTTCTTGTCCTTGAAGTTCTTCATCATCGTCTCCTGCTCACCCTTGGGCACCGCCGCGTACTTGGCGAACTCCATGGAGAACTCGGCCTTGCCCTGCGTGCCCGAGCGAAGGTCGGTCGAGTAACCGAACATCGTGTTGAGCGGCACTTCGGCGACCACGGTGACGTGACCCTCGGCCGTGCCCGTCTCGAGGATCATGCCGCGGCGCTGGTTGACCTGGCCGACGACCGAGCCCTGGAACTCAGCAGGGGCGCGCACTTCGACCTTCATGATGGGCTCCATGACGACCGGCTTCGCCTGCGCGTAGCCTTCGCGGAACGCCATGATGGCGGCCATCTTGAACGCCTGCTCGGACGAGTCGACGTCGTGGTACGCGCCGTCGTTCACCACGCAGCGGATACCGACCACGGGGAAGCCGATCAACGAGCCCTTCTTGATGGCCTCGAGGAAGCCCTTCTCGATGCCCGGGATGTACTCCTTGGGGATCGTGCCGCCGACCGTCTCGTTGACGAACTCGTACTGCTCGACGGCGTCGCTGGGCAGCGGCTCCATGAAGCCGCACACGCGGGCGAACTGGCCTGAGCCACCCGTCTGCTTCTTGTGCGTGTACGCGAACTCACCACGCTGGGTGATGGTCTCGCGGTAGGCGACCTGGGGCTTGCCCGAGACGACTTCGCAGTCGTACTCGCGGCGCATGCGCTCCATGTAGATGTCGAGGTGGAGTTCGCCCATGCCCGAGATGATGGTCTGGGCCGACTCTTCGTCGCGGCGCACGCGGAACGTGGGGTCTTCGCGGGTGAAGCGGCTGAGCGCCTTGCTGAAGTTCGCTTCGCCGGTGCGATCCTTGGGCGAGACGGCCAGCGAGATCACGGCGTCGGGCACGTGCATCGAGGTCAGCGTGTAATAGAGCTCGGGGGCGGTGAAGCTGTCGCCTGAGGTCGCTTCGACGCCGTAGAACGCGACGATGTCGCCGGCCTTCGCCTCGTTCAACTCTTCACGGCGATCGGAGTGCATGCGGAACATGCGGGGCACGCGCTCCTTCCGCTGGCCACGGCTGTTGTTGATGATGGTGTCGCCCATCTTCACGGTGCCCTGGTAGATGCGGAAGTAGGTCAGCTGGCCGTACTGATCCTGCTGGAGCTTGAACGCCAGGCCCACGAACGGCAGGTTGAAGTCGGACTTGAGGATGACCTTCGCTTCGGAGTTGCGCTGATCGAGCGCGACGTTTTCGACTTCCGGGGGCGAGGGGAGCAGGGCGCAGACCTGGTCGAGCAGCACCTGCACGCCCTTGTTCTTGTAGGCCGAGCCGCACATGACCGGGGTCATCTTGAGCGAGATGGTCGCGCGGCGGATCGCCTGGCGCAGGTCGTCGGCAGAGACCTCTTCACCGCCGATGAACTTCTCGGCGAGCTTGTCATCGACGTCGGCGACCTGCTCGATCATCGTGAGGCGGCGCTTCTTGGTCTCTTCGAGGTACTCGGCGGGCACTTCTTCGCAGCGAACCTTCTCGCCCTTCTCGCCGTCGAAGAAGTAGGCCTTGAAGTCGACGGGGTCGATGACGCCCATGAACTTGTCTTCGGCGCCCATGTTCACCTGAATCGGCACGGCGTGGTGGCCGAGCTTCTCCTTGAGCATGTCGACGCAGCGCAGGTAGTTCGCGCCGGCGCGGTCCATCTTGTTCACGAAGCAGATGCGGGGAACGCCGTAGCGCTTCATCTGGCGGTCCACGGTGATCGACTGGCTCTGCACGCCGGCCACCGAGTCGAGCACGAGGATCGCGCCGTCGAGCACGCGGAGCGAACGCTCCACCTCGATGGTGAAGTCCACGTGGCCGGGGGTGTCGATGATGTTGATGTTGTGCTCTTCGGTCTTGCCGAGGGCGCCCGACCAGATCGCGTACGTCGCGGCCGACTGGATGGTGATGCCCTTCTCGCGCTCGAGATCCATCGAGTCCATCGTCGCGCCGACGCCGTCCTTGCCGCGCACTTCGTGGATTTCGCGAATCTTGCCCGTGTAGAACAAGATGCGCTCGGTGAGCGTGGTCTTGCCCGAGTCGATGTGGGCGGAGATGCCGATGTTGCGGATTCGTTCGAGAGGGATGAGAGCCATAGCGGCGGCCCGCGTACCGAAAGCCTGCTTGAAACACAAGCGCTGCGCGCCTACAGGCGACCTGCATGTCTGACGAGGCGTTGCCCACCTTCGAGCCTCACGAGCGGGTCTGCGGCAACTGCAAGCTCTGGCGTGCTCACTCGCTCGACCCGCTCAAGGGCTGGGTGGGCACCTGCCGGGTTCAGGAAAACCGCGGCCTGTTCAAGCCTTCCGCACCCTTGTGCGATGCCTTCGTGGCCCGAGGCGAAAATGTCACGGCCACGGTGGCGGCCGTGCCTCAGCTCCGGCGGGCCAAGGCGCTCAAACCCATCGGCCCCGTGGTTCGTCGGGCTGATGGGACCGAGCAGGTCCACGCCGCCCCCTCACGCGTGTCCGCCCACGATCCCGGCGAATCGATCGACTTCGAAGGAGACAGCATGACCCGACAGGAATTGATGGAGCTCTTTCTCGAGGCCTCGGGTCTCGCCGACGTTCCCCTCGCCGGCAAATGGGAAGGCGGCACGGTGCGCCTCATTCCCGCCGATGAGAAACTGCAGGCCAAAGACCTGCCCATCGATGCGCTGTTTCACAAGGTGGTGATGGTGCGCGACAGGCTCCGCACCTTGGAGCAGAAGATCAACACGCACCCCAAGCTCACCGACACGGACAAGGTCGACATGCAGCAGTACGTGACGCGTTGCTACGGCTCGTTGACCACCTTCAACGTGTTGTTCAAGGAGAAGGCTGATCAGTTCGTCGGAGTAAAAGAAGAGTAGCTACGCAGGGGCCGGTTCTTCATCGCTGGCGACCGACGCCATGTGCGCCATCAGCCTCGTGCGGCCACGATTGAGCGCGCTCTTCACGGTGCCCTCCGGCAGCTGCAACATGCGAGCGATCTCCGGGTACGAGTAGCCGCGCAGATCGCGCAGGGTGACCACCAGCCGGTGCTGCTCGGAGAGATGTTCGAGCCCCTCGAGGAACAGGGCGTGGCGCTCGTTGCCCACCGCCGCTTCTTCGGGATCGATCGCGGGCCCCACGGTGCTCTCCAACCGGCCGCGGCGTTTCTTCGCGCGCAGCGAGTTGATCGACGAGTTCACCAGGATGCGATGCAGCCACGTGGTGTACGCCGCCTTTCCGTCGAAGCGCACGTTCTGGCTGAAGAGGCGGGTGAACACCTCCTGCACCACGTCTTCGGCTTCGTCAGCGTCCCTCAGGATTCTTCGGGCAATCGCCAGGGCCCGGCGGCGGTGCTGGGCGTACAGCTCGGTCATCGGGGGCAGCGCGGTCATGGGCCATGGAAACGACCCACCCGCCCGGCCGATCTATTGGCGCGCGCGCCCCGTGAATTCAGGCCTCTACGCCTGATCGTCGACCTGAAGGCCCCACTCCTTGAGGCGCTTGAAGAGGGTGGAGCGACCGATATCGAGCTCGCGGGCGGCCTTTTCCCGGCTGGGGAACCGCTTGAGCGCGCTCTCGATGATCAACCGCTCGCAGCGGGCCAGCTGCGCCTCCAACGACATGCCGGGAATGCACTCGAGCTCTGCCACGCCGCGCGGCGCATCGGCCCGGGCATCGAAGGTGAGATCGGCCGCGTCGATGTTGGTGCCCTTGCGCAGGAGCAGCGAGCGGAAGATCACGTTGCGCAGCTCGCGCACGTTGCCAGGCCAGGTGTGCTCTTCGATCGCCTTCATCGCGGCGGGCGTCATCAACACCCGCTGACCGCGAGGCGCGTGCTGCTTGAGGAAGTGTTCGGTGAGCAGCTTGAGATCGCCCAGGCGCGCGCGCAGCGGCGGCAGGTTCAAGGGGATGACGCAGAGCCGGTAATACAGGTCTTCGCGGAACTTGCCCTCGCGCGACATGGCCAGCAGATCCCGATTGGTCGCGGCCACCACGCGCACGTCGACGTTGATGGGGCGGGGTGCACCGACCCGTTTGATTTCGCCTGACTCCAACGCGCGCAGCAGCTTGGCCTGCAGCTCGAGGGGCAGCTCGCCGATCTCGTCGAGGAAGATGGTGCCGCCGTCGGCTTCTTCGAACGCGCCTTTGCGCGCGTTGAGGGCGCCGGTGAACGCGCCCTTCTCGTGGCCGAACAGCTCACTCTCGATGAGCTCGCGCGAGATGGCCGCGCAGTTCACGGGGATGAAGGCGGCCGCAGAGCGGTTGCTCTGCGAGTGAATCGCGCGCGCGACCAGCTCCTTGCCGGTGCCCGATTCGCCGAACACCGCGACTGCCGCGGTGGAGGGCGCGACCCGATCGATGAGCTCGACCAGGCTCTTCATCGAAGGGTCGGTGCCGATGAGACCGTAGGTTCCCGTCGGTGCTTTCGACGCGCCTTGCGCGACCGGCTCGATGGTCAGCTCACCTTCGCCGACCCGCAGCGTGGTGAAGAAGGGCACCTCGGCTTCGAAGAGCCGCACGTTGCCCAACCACGTGCCGTTGGTCGATCGCTGGTCGCTCACCACGAAGCGATTGTTCTGACGCGTCACCTTGAGGTGACGCCCCGAAACGAACCGCTGATTCAGCACGAGGTCATTTCCGGCATCCTTGCCGGCAGTGAACGCCTCGGTCTGCAGCTTGTGGGTTGTCTCTTGCGAACCGGCGCGCAGTCGCACCTGTGCGGGAATGACTGGCGAGTCGGTCGCCTCGGCACGTTCGATGAGCTCGGTGCGCGGCCCCAGCTCGGTCGCATCGCCATCGCTCACCGAAGACGTCTTGCGGAAGATGGCGCGCCACTGGCCCAACGCGATGTCGGCGCCGTCGTGCACTTCGCCGTCAGTCACCTTCGTGCCGGCGACGATGGTGCCCTTGCCCGAGAGGTCCTGCAGCACGCAGCGACCTTCTTCCAGGTGGAGCGCGACGTGCTGACGCGAGACCTCCGGATCGGGAATGACGACGTCGCAGCGCTCGCCACGGCCGAGCACCACCCGGTCTTCCCCCATCGACAGCCTCAACACCTCTTCCCCACGCCGGAAGAACACGAGCTCAGCCATGCGCGGCGACCTACCATGACGCTCACGGGCGCACCAAGGCCCACACTCGAGACACACCGGCATGCTGACCGATGGAGGTCTGAGGGTGGAAAGCAGACACTCCGCCCCGTGCAGCGCCCCGGGCCACCTGAACGATGCGCTCCCTCTCCACCACGGGCGAGCGCGGCTGCAGCAAAGCGGCAGATGCGCCGAGGCGAAGCGACCCAGAAAGAGGGGCCAACCCGTGAATCCGGCCAAGCCGCCGTCGAAACCGCGCTGACCATGCCGCTGGCTCTCTTCATGGTGCTCGGTACGCTCCAGCTCTTCATGCTGATGCAGGGCCGCCTGTTCGCCGAACACGCGGCCTACTCCGCGGTGCGCGTGGGCGTGGTGCGCCACGGCGACTGCACCGCGATGACGCACGCGGCCATCGCGGCGCTGCTGCCGAGTTTCACCTCGTACTTGGGCGAAGCGACGGGCGGCAACACGCCGGCCGAAAAGCTCGCCACCGCCTTCGCGCTGCGCACCCGCAACAAGCCCTTCGACAACCAGTACGACGCGAACGCCGACGACCCGCACAAGAGCGCGGTGGTGTGGATCTTCCGCCCTTCGCCGCGCGTGGCCCAGGTGCGAGCGCGCGCCGAAGACGACTTCGATGATCCCGACACGGAGGGGTACCGGCTCGAGCTGCGCGTCGTGTACTGGTACCCGCTGCGCATCCCCTTCGCGAACTGGGTGATGGCCACCATGTACCGGGCGTACTTCGGCATGGGCGACTACACCAAGACCAACCCGCTCATCCCCACGCAGCAGGCGCGCTGGACACAGGCGGGCGCGAACTCGCTCAACGGGTTTCGCTCCGAGTTTCTCCGCCGCTTCAACGAGGAGGAATACGTGTTCCCCGTCGTGGGCAGCGCGGCGATGCGCATGATGACCCCTCCGCGGCGCGCGCTCTTCCGTCGCCAGAATTGTGAGCCCACGCCATGAGGTCCCGTCGCGGTCAGAACCTCGTTCTGCTCTCTCTCACCATGTTGTTCCTCGCCTTGATGGTGACCATGACCATCGGCCTGGGTCTGCGCATCCGGCAGAAGCACGAGCTGCAGAACCTCGCTGACGCGGCGGCGTTCTCCAACGCGGTGATGACCGCGCGCACGTTCAACAACATGGCCGCGGTGAACCGGCTCGAGGTCTCCTACTGGGTGGCGCAGGCGGCTGATCAGTCGCTCATCTCGTGGACCGGTTACGCGCGCGCGCTGGGCCACAACAGTCGCAAGGGCGCGGCCGACCTGCTCAACGAGCCCTGCATGCGACGGCCCCAGAACCTGCGTGCCCGCCGGCAGCTGATCGACTTCCGCGACGCGGTCGGCACGTACATGGGCACCGAGTTCACCCCCGCCGAGTGGAAGTCGATGGACCAGGCGGCCGGTGAAGAGAGCAAGGCCATCCAGGGAATGATCGCCGGCCTGCGCGGTGAACTGTCTGACAGCATGTTCACCACCAACCCCGGCAACCTGCGCGGCGAGTTCTACCGGCAGATCACCACGCAGCAGCTGACCCGGCAGATCGTCGCGCTCTCGCGGCAAGACGACATCTCGGTGGTCGACACCGGCCGGGGCGCCGAGCCGAACACGCCGCAGGGCATCACCATGGCCGAGCTCGATTGCGACTCGGGCGGTGACACCACCGGTCAGCTCACGGGTGAAGCCCCGGGCGGCGCGGGCTTGTGCCTGCGCGCCACCTGGAATGAGAACATGCTGCTGGCGGCGATGGGCTCGCGCGGCAACGCCTTCGTCACGGGCCGCTCGCAGATGCCCGGCAAGACCCTCGCAGGGATCACGCAGATCGCCGGCAACTACAGCGAGCTGTCGATCGTCTTCGGCGGCAAGTCAGGCAGCGCCTATTGGGCCGCCAGCCAGACGCACGGCACCGTGCCGGCGGGCACCGAGGCGTGGGGCGATGATCATGGCACCATGACGATCAACGCGGGCTCGTGCACCCGAACGCAGCCGGTGCTCGCGCACGTGCGGTCGACCCACCTGATCGATCAAGGCGACCAACACGAATACGGCCAGAGCGGCGACGCGATGGAGCCCGACCCCGAAGTGCACCACACGATGGGCGACTGCACGCCGCTGTGCCCCTCAGTCTGGGTCCGCACGATTGGCTTTCAGCCGAACAACTCGGAGGCCGATGCGTGGGGGCAGCCCAAGGTGATCGTGGCGCTCCAGCGCGATCTCACGATGAAGAAGTTCCCCTGGGAGCTGCACTTCAAGTTCCCCTTCAGTGCCACCGGCCCCGCCAGCGAGTGGGATGGCCGTGGCCGCGAGCTTCACACCAGGACCGGCAACGGCATGAACATCTCGAGCCAGGGCGCGGTGGCCACGGGCATCGCGTACTACCACCGGCGAGATCACTGGGAGGAGTTCCCCAACCTGCTCAACCCGTTCTGGCGCGCGACGTTGGCGCCCATCGATGTCGACGCCTCGCCGCGCGACATGAACCGCGCGCTCTCAGCCACCGAGTTCCGTTTTCAGCGCGACGCGTATCAGGCGCTTCGCAACGTCGGCTTCGAGGGGCTTCACTGATGAAAACCGGAGCGCAGCGGAAGACTGGCCGAGGCGAAGCGACCAGAAAAGCCGGAGCGGAGCCGCATGCGCCGGAACGGCGCGCGAGACAGTCTGGAGCGCAGCGGAAGACTGGCCGAGGCGAAGCGACCAGAAAAGCCGGAGCGGAGCCGTATGCGCCGGAACGGCGCGCGAGACAGTCTGGAGCGCAGCGGAAGACTGGCCGAGGCGCAGCGACCAGAAAAGCCGGAGCGGAGCCGCATGCGCCGGAACGGCGCGCGAGACAGTCTGGAGCGCAGCGGAAGACTGGCCGAGGCGAAGCGACCAGAAAGTCAGGCCAGGCAACCGTGGAGTTGGCGCTCGGGAGCATCGTCTTCGTGGGTGTACTGCTGATCGGCATTCACATGGCCGAGTACGCGCAGCTCGCGCTCAAGGTGCAAGACGCGCAGACCTACGCCATCTGGGATGCCTCGGGCCGCCGCGTGCAATCGCGTGAACTCAACGGTGGCACCAACGTTGTTCCGTTTCGCCGCACGCTCGATTCCGTCACGGGCGTGGGGCCGATGGCGCAGAGCCGGTTCGCTGACTTCAACGGCCTGAGCAACACCAACGGCGGCGCGGTGATCGGCCGCGCGTTGACCGAAGGCAGCGGCGTCGACGTGCGCTGCGAGCAAGAAGACTCGTTGCGTTTTCTACCCTCCACGACGGCTGCGGTGGTGATGCGCCCGGAAGGTGGGCTCAACTGCACGGCCTCTGCGAAGGTGAAGGCGATCAACATTCCGCGCCGCTTCCTGCAGAACGACAATGGCGGCTTCTTCGAGCACAAGATCGTGCGCACCACGCCCATTCCCATCTGCGGCATGGGGCTGCCCGTCAACGGCGCGTGCCGAGGCTCCCTGGCGCTCCTCACCAACGACTGGGGCCTCGCGAATGAAGAAACTGAAGAGTGCAAGCTGTCCTGCAACTCCTCCGCGTACCGCGGGATGATCAGCCGCATGTGGGGCGGGGGTGGTGGCGCAGGCGCCGCCTTCGCGACCCGGTTCGCCGGCAGCGCGCCCACCAACGCCGACGAGTTTCACTTCAGTTACTCAGGCGTGGAGTCGGGAATGCTCGACTACGTCGGAGGTGAAGGCACTCCGACCTTCATCACGGGTGGCGCGGGCGCAGGCATGGTGCCCAACATGACCCGGCCCAAATGTTTCCTCGGTAAGAATTGCCCGTGATGTTCGTGCTGGTCGCAGCCGCGGTGTTGAGCGCTGCGCCCGATGCAGGCCCAGCCCCCTTCTCGTGGGACGTGCCAGGCCAGGTGCAGCTGGTGCCCGTGGGAAAACAGCTCGAAGGCGGCGGCTTGCCGATGGCGGTGTTCCTCGCCAGGTCGACGTGGGAGCTCGATCGCCTGCTGCTCCACTACGCCGCACGGTTTGCCGAAGCGGGCTACTTCATTCCCCCGAAGATGGGCCGCATCACCGGCCTCAAGCTGCCCCGGGTGGTCGCGCTCGACGACGTGCGCATGGTGAGCTTCCTGGTCTACGGCTGGCCCGAAGCCGACGGCACCACCACCCTGGTGCTCGGCGCGGCCGACCTGAAGAATCGCAAGCAGGCGCAGGGCGGCAGGTTGCCGGTGTTCCCCGGCGCGAAGTCGCCCACCACCTTCAACGTCGAGTTGGCCACCGCCGTCTCGTTCACCGCGAAGGCCACGCAGGAAGAGGTGATCGACTTCTACCGCTCGGTGTTGCCCTCTGGCGGCTGGAAGGAGCGCGAGCCCGGCACCTTCGTGAAGGAGGGCCGGGTGGTGCGGGTGCTCGCGAAGAAGCAGAAGGCGAGCACCGAGCTGTCGGTGGTCGTGCTGGAGCAGTCCGACGACGGACCGATGCCAGCCCCGTAGTCAGCGCATCGCAGGCAGGCCCGCCGGGATGACGCCGATCGAGCCGCCGTACCGGAGCAGCTCGTCGTGCTGCCGGGCATCCATCACGAAACGATCGTCGAGCGCGCCGGTCTCGTTCATCGGCGTGATGACCGCCTGCTCGTCGCTGGTGCACTGCACGTTGTAGAACTTCACGTCGGCCGGCAGCTTGCCCCTGGGCACCACCGGGCCGCGTTTGTTGCGCTCGACCACGGCGTAGGTGTTTCGCGCCATCACGCGGAAGAAGCCCATCTCCTTGTCGACGGTCTGCTCGATGTACCCGGTGTAGCGGGATCGGGCGAGCAACCGCTCGACACAGCGGCCCGTGCCGTCGTTGGGGGAGATGATGGCCAGGGGCGCCGCCAGAAGAAGCGGAGCGGGCCTCCGACGCCCGCAGGCTGATCCTGCGAGAACAGCCACCAATGCCAGCACGAAGAGCCCAAAGCGCATGGGCCCTCCAAGCGTGAGGCCGCCGCGAATGCAAGCGGCCTCAGCATGGCTGTTCGAGTCAGGGCACGACGAAGATCGCCGCGTTCATCCCGAGGGTGGCGTGGGGCTGGCAGTAATACGGGAAGTTGCCCGGGGCGCTCATCGTGAAGGTCTTGCTGGTGCCGGCGTTCGTGACCGGAATGAAGGGGCCGCTCGACGCCGGGGTCGCTACGCCGCCGCTCACCGTGCCGCCGATCATCGGGTGGCTGGCGAAGTTGCCGTTGAAGGTGACTGGGGTCCCCGCGCTGACCTTGATGCACTTGGGGGCGTAGGTGAGGTTGCCGTTCGCGAAGGTGATCACCACCCCTGCGCCGCCGGTGAGGTCTGTCGCCGTGTCGATGCTGCACCCGTTGAGCAGGGGAGTCGCGCACACGTTGTTCGTGCAGCTGCCGCTGGTGCAGTCCGCACCTGCATTGCAGGCCAGTCCATTGGCGCACGGCGCGCAGCTTCCACCGCAGTCCCGGTCGGATTCGGTGCCGTTCTTCACGCCGTCGTTGCAGGCGGGGGCGCGGCACAGGCCCGCGGTGCACACCCCGCTGCTGCAGTCGGAGCTACCCAGGCACCGCTTCGTGTCGTTGCACCGCGCGCAGGTTCCACCACCACAGTCGATGTCCGTCTCGACGGCGTTCTTCACCAGGTCGAAGCAGCTGGGGGCCTGGCAGGTTCCCCCGGAGCACACGCTGCTCTGGCAATCGGCGCCCGCCAGGCACCGCTTCGTGGTCGCGCACGGCGAGCAGGCACCACCGCAGTCCACATCGGTCTCGACGCCGTTCTTCACCACATCTGAGCAGCTGGGCGCGCGGCAGGTGCCACCGACGCACACGCCGCTCGCGCAGTCAGCGCCGCCGCGGCAGACCAACGTGTCGGCGCACACGGGGCAGGTGCCACCACCGCAGTCGAGGTCGCTCTCGGCGCCGTTCTTCACGGTGTCCGTGCAGGAAGGGGCCTGGCAGAGGTTGTTGGTGCAGACCCGGCTCAGGCAGTCGGCCGTCACCTGGCAATCTGAGGCATCGGCGCAGGGAGCGCAGGTGCCGCCACAATCCTGATCGGTCTCGGTGCCGTTCTGGGTTCCATCGGTGCAGCTCGAGGGCTGGCAGGTGCTGTTGGTGCAGACCCGGCTGCGGCAATCGGCGGTGCCCTGGCAGACCAGGCCGTCGGCGCACGCCGCGCAAGTGCCACCACAATCGCGGTCGGTCTCGGTGCCGTTCTTCACGGCGTCGGTGCAGCTCTCGGCCTGGCAGATGGCGTTGGTGCAGACCTGGCTGACGCAGTCCGCCCCGCTGAGACAGGCCCGGGTGGCGATGCAGTCGGTGCAGCTGCCGCCGCAGTCGACATCGGTCTCCGAACCGTTCTTGCGCGTGTCGGTACAGCTGGGCGCCGCGCATGCGTTCGCGTTGCACACGCCGCTGGTGCAGTCGGTGCCCATCGCGCACACGCCCCCCGTCGCACACGGGGTGCAGCTGCCGCCGCAATCGACGTCCGTCTCCGAGCCGTTCCGCAGGGTGTCGGTGCAGCTGGGCACCGCGCACGAGCCTGAGCTGCAGACGCTGCTGGTGCAGTCGCTCGGGGCAGCGCAGGCCTTCAGGTCGGCGCACTTCGTGGCGCAGCTGCCGCCGCAGTCCACGTCGGTTTCGGCGCCGTTCTTCACCCTGTCCACGCAGGCCGGCGTGGAGCAGGTGCCGTTGCACACGCCGCTCACACAGTCCGCCGCGTTCGTGCACGTGGCCGCGTTCGCGCACCGGGTGGTGCAGCTGCCACCGCAGTCGATGTCGGTCTCGTCTCCGTTCTTCACGGCGTCGGTGCAGAGCGCCGCGCTGCAGGTGAAGGTCGTGGAGTCGCAGACGCCGCTGGCGCAGTCGCCGCCCAGCAGGCACCCGGCCGCGTTCGCGCACTTCGTGCTGCAGCTGCCGCCGCAGTCGATGGCGGTCTCGCTGCCATTCTTGACGGTGTCGGCGCACGACGACGCGCGGCAGGCGCCCGAGTCGCATACGTCGCTGGTGCAGTCGGTGGGAAGCGCGCACGCCGCTCCGGCCGCGCACTTGGTGGCGCAGCTGCCGCCGCAGTCGAGGTCGGTCTCGGTGCCGTTCTTCACGCCGTCGGTGCAGAGCGAGGCGCTGCAGGTCTTCGCCGTGCACACGCCGCTGGCGCAGTCGGAGGCCGTCGCGCAGGACTTCGGGCTCTCGCACTTCGCGCACGTTCCGCCGCAGTCGACGTCGGTCTCTGCGCCGTTGTTGATGCCGTCAACGCAGTCGGCAGCCCGGCAGGTGCTGCCAGTGCAGACGCCCGTCGCACAGTCGGCGCCCGCCGCACACGCCTTGCCGGTGGCGCAGATGCCGCAGCTGCCGCCGCAATCGACGTCTGACTCGGTGCCATTGCTGATGCCGTCGCTGCAGCTCGGCACGGGCGGGGGCGTGATGGTGCCGCCGCAGCCTGCGAGGACCGCGAGAGAAAGACAGGCTGCAACGGCCAACTTCGGGAAAGCGGTTCGGCGCATGTAGGGGGGCTCCAGGAAGCAGGACGTGTGAAAATCAGTAGCTGAGATTCGACGCGCGCGCGCTGGGTCACTGCAACCCACCTCACATCAGCGGATGTGTGGGCCGCCGCGTCTCACTCTTCTGTCCACGCCCTCAGCTGACCAATCAACGACGCCGCGCCGTCGACCGATTCGCGGAAGACGCGGCCGCGGCCTCCGAGGAAGAAGGGGGGCAGGTGATGCATCAGGCTCATGGAGCAGACGACCACCCGGGTTCGGCCCGGGGCGATCGCGAAGTGGGCGGTGTAGGTGATCGCCCGTTCACCCGTGCGCCAACCCATCACGCGCGCAAAGTCGAAGTTCTTCTGCAGCACCACGGAGGCGGGCTTGGCTCCTTGAGGGAGCAGCCCGAAGAAGGCCGTCATCGCCGGGGCTTTGCCGGCGACCGGCTCCTCGAACCAGGTCAGCTTGAACCGATTGCTGGGAGTCCGGTTGACCCGGAAGGTGCCGTCGGGCTCGAGGCGCACGCCCATGTCGGGCGCCACCTGCTGCAAGTAGCTCACGTCGCGGGCGCGCGCTTCGGTGAAGAACGAGATGTCGCGCTCGACCGTGTAGACCAGTCGGCTCATCACCACGACGTACGGGTCGTCGAGGGTCGACTCGGGATCCATCGCGCGGAAACGGGTGAGCGCGCTCGAGGGTTGAGGGCCCGGCTCAGCGAGCTCGTAGAAGTACTGCACGCCCCCGTCTTGTTGAAAGGCCTCGTCGACGGCGAACTCGAGGTCTGAGTCCTGCCGCATCTCCACGGGAGATGCCGCGAGGATCGCCAGGGCGACCAGCGGTGCCATGGTCAGCGGAACTGCGGGCGGCCGAGGTAGCCGGTGAGCCGGCCCATGCGCCAGGTGGGATCTTTCGGGTCCGCGCCGATCATCGACAACGCGCTGCCCAACAGGCCCAGGCGCTTCTGGAACTCGGGGTCGGGCTTCACGCGCACCTCCATCGCAGGCTCCGAGTACTCGAGCCGCTTGGCCAGCTTGAGGGTGCCGCTGATGCCGATCTCGAGATCGGCGCTCTTCGACTTGAACTCCTCGATGGTCGCCGCGCCCTTGTCGATCTTCACCTTGCCGCTGATCTCACCGAGCTGAATCTTCGGCAGATCCACCGGGGTGGGGTCGGGGCCGAACTGCGCGATGGTGATGTTCGCCGTACCGCCGTTGATGGCCAGGCCCCTGGTGATCAGGTTCATCGTGCCCGACGCCTGCGAGAGGTCAGGCTCGGCGGGGGTGTTGGGCGCGCCGGCGATGAAGGGAATGGTGACGTCGAGGTGGCCTTCGATTTCGCCCGACATGTCGATGCCCGACGAAGCCTTCAGGTTGCCCTTGGCGAGATCGAGATCTTCGATGTCCACCCGCACCCGGCGCGTGCCGGTCAGCCCGGTGACCCGGCCGCTGATGCTGCCGCCCAGCAGCTTCATGTTCACCGAGAGCCCGGGGGGAAACAGCGCAGGCCCGATGGAGATCGAGTCGACCATCATGGGCACCGGCGCCGGGGTGTTCTCGTCAACCACGGCGAGGTTCGGCAGCTTCATCATCTCGACGTTGCCCGCGCGCACCGCGAAGAACCCAGGGCCCAACGCGCCGATCTTCAGCGCGTAGCCCTGGGCCATGGCCTGGCTGCGCAGCGTCTCGCGCATCGTGTCGTAGGGGAAGGTGAGGAAGAACGTCGCGACGAGCGCGAAGATCGCGAACGCCGTGTAGCCGACGATGCGTTTCCAGAGACTGGGCTTCTTCTCGGCCATGGTGGTCAACTCACTTCAACTTGTAGGTGGCGACGGTCAGCCACGCGGTGACGGTCTCCTGCGCGGGCCGGGGCTCCAGGCGCAGGTACTTCACTTTGACGATGCCGGGGCCTGCTTCGACCGCGGTGAGGAAATCGACCAGCCGGTTCAGCTTCACGTCGGTGAGGGTGACCTCGACCGCGCTCTCCACGATCTTCGAGCCCTCCAGCGGCACGTCGGCCTTGGGGTTGATCGACGGCAGCTCGATGCCCGCGGGCTTGGCCTTCTCTTCGAGGTAGCTGACCAGGCGCACGTTGGAAGCCCGCAGCTGCCCCTCGAGCATGTCCTGCTTGGCCTTGGCGTCGCGGTAGCCCGAGGCCAGCGTCTGCACCTCGTCGAGCTTGATGATCTTGTCGGCGGTACGCCTGCGGATCGCGTCGGCTTTGCTGTTGAAGGAGAAGACCACCATGAAGATGACGAACACGCTCACGGCCAGGCCCGCGCCGCCCACCATGCGCTTCTCACGTGCGGAGAGCGCCGCGAAGGAGGTCTGAATCGTCGTCTGCAGATCGGTGATGGCGCTCATCCCTGGGGCTCCGCGTCAGTGGGGCACTCGACCTGAATGTCGAGGCGGGTGGTGACCTTGGTGCCGTCTTTGCTCTTCTCGACGCGGCCCTCGTTCACTTCCTTGAAGCACTTGTAGGTCTTGAGCGCGCCGATCAGCTCCTCCAACGACTTGGAGTTCTCGGTCTCCGAGCTCAACGAGATGCGATCGAGATCGATGACCACCTTGTCGAAGGTGACCTTCATGTCGGGCGGCACGTGCGAGGTGAGCTCGGCCAGCAACGTCGCGGCGGTGCGCGGGGGAATGCCGGCGGCCGGGCTCTCCTGGCCCTTGAGCAACGAGAGGGCGATGGTGAAGTCCTTCTCGCACTTGCCCAGAATGCGTTGCGTGACGTCGCACAACACCGCGTCGACCTGCTTCTCCCGGCGCTCCAGCACCGAGTTGCGCACGATGCCGCTGGCGATCAGCAAGACGAAGAGCACCACGGCGAACGCGGCGATCTGCCCGAGCTTGTCGGACGCGAAGTCGAAGTCGCTCTTGAAGGCGAACTCACCGCGCCGCAGGTTGAAGCGGGGCGCCTTGGTGCCGGTGGCCGTGCCTCGCAGCGCGAGCGCGTAGGCCTGCGCCGCTTCGGGCCGGTTCACCCCGATGACCTCACGCGTCTCCGCGGGGAGCTCGAGGGCCCGCGTGGGCAGGTTGAGATCCGTGCCCAGCTGCTCGGCGAGGCCCTTCAACTTCGAGGTGCCGCCGCACAGCAACAACACCCCGACGGTGCGGTGATTCGAGCGCGCGTTGTACGACTTGAGCGAAGAGCGCAGGTCGCGCAGCACGGGCTGCAGCGCGCGCATGAAGGCGCCCGACGCACGCTCGGCTTCGGCGCCGACCACTTCGGTGCCCACCGCGCCGTGTTCTTCTTTCCACGCCTGCGCGTCGGCGAGGCTGATCTTGAACTCGTTGGAGAGCGCCTTGGTGAGCGACCAGCCGCCGCCGGCGAAGGTGCGGGCGAACTCCACCGAGCCGCCGGGTTTGCCGATGGCGAGGCTGCAGCGTTCGTGACCGAGATCGAGCACGGCCACTGCCGCATCCCCCTCCACGGTGCTGGGGGGAAGGGTGGCGATCAGGTTCTGGTAGACGAGGCCCGCGTGCGTGACGATGCGCGGGTCGAGCTTCGCCTCCTTCAGCGCGTCGAGGGTGGGCTTGAGCTCGGTCTTCCGTGCCACGCCCACGAGGAGCTGCGCCCCCTTCTCGTCGGAGACGCCGACCTGGTGGTCGTACACCGCGTCGTCGAGATCGTAGGGGAGCTGGCTCTCCACTTCGAAGGCGAGCGTCGACTCGATCTTCTTGGGGTCGCTGAAGGGCAGGGCGATGGGGTGCGTGGCCAGCGTGGTGCCGGGCAACGAGATGACCACCGAGTCGACCAGGCCTGCGCCTTGCTCGAGGAGCAGGGGCAGCGCGGCCTTGAGCCGGTCGAGACGTTCACCGTCGGGCGGAACGGGGGCGGTGAAGTAACTCTTCACGGTCGCCCCGCGGTAGGTCGTCTCGACGATGACGCCCTTGAGGGTGTGGCTGCCTAAGTCGAGGCCGAGAACGCGAGCCATGGGTTATTCCTCTCTCCAATAAACGAGACGGCCGAGCGTGTCGTCGAGCCGCACCACCGCCGTGATGGTGCGCGTGACGTCACCCGCGCTGCCGGTCACGCGGACCCGGTAGGTGGTGCTCTTGTCGCCGATGAAACGGTTGCCCTGCACGTTGCTCTGAATCGAAGCGTTGATGGGGATGCCGGCGGCCGCGACGATCATCACGAAGTCGTTCACGCTCATGCCGAACAGCGCGAACACCCGCGCCGCGCGGATCTTCTTGATGAGCGTGTCCATGAAGATGGGGTCGGCCATGCGGGGGTCGGGGCGGAGCGGGTCGGCCACCGAGCGGATCGCCACCTCGAGCAGCACCGGGTCGTCGGTGTTGATGTTCAGGCGCGAGTTCACGTTCGGGTAGACCGTGAGCTTCTCCTTGAAGGCCGCCATGAACCGGTCGTTCACGCCGTGCACCATGAAGAGCTCGTCGAGGCTGTCGAAGCGGGCGTTCTTCGCGCGGTAGGCAGGGTCGTACTTCACGTAGCCACCGTTCTCGTCGGAGAAGCCCTTCAAGAAGGGGTCACCCGAGCCGGAGAGGTTCAAGGTCGAGCCGGTCTCGTCTTCGTCGACCCAGTCGCGGAAGTTGGTGATCACCTCGACCGGGGTGAGCTTCACCCGGTTCGAGTCTTCTTTCTCGAAGAGGAACTCGTACTTCTTGTCGCCGAGCGTGCTGATGAGCATCAGCAGCAGCGGCATCGAGGTGCCTTGCGGCGCGTCGAGCTTGTTCAAGTTGATGCGCTCTTCTTCGTCGGTGATCACCGTGTCGAAACAACCGGTGAAGGCGCCGAAGCGGCGGGTGGCCTGCGCCTTACCCAGCTCGGGGTTCTCGTCGTCGAAGTCGAACTTCTTGCTGATACCCGACTTCTTGATGACCGCGTCCTTCTCGTCGTACTCGGGCACCATCTGCGCGAGCATGTGGCAGTCGATCTTCGCCATCTTCCACAGCTGAATCGACATGCTGCCGCCGCCCGCACCCGCACCGCCGGCGCCACCTGCACCACCGAGCAGACCGGCCAGGGCGCCGGCGCCACCCGCTCCACCGAGCGCAGCGAGCGGGTTCGCGCCACCCGCACCGCCGAGCAGGGCAGCCAGCGGGTTTGCACCACCCGCGCCGCCTCCGCCCATGATTCCCGCGAGCATGCCGCCCAGGTTGGGGATCTGGATCGCGTCGAGCTGCTTCTGGAAGCGCAGCATGAGCCGCGACATCGCAATGCCCGACTTGGCCATGTAGTGCGCGCGCAGCTCGTCACGCTGGTTGGTGGCCAGGCGCAGCTCGACGATCGAGTTGTAGCGGACCTCGTTGGCCACCAGCGCGAGCACGGCGATGCCGACCAGCACCAGCAGCATGGCGATGCCACGTTCGCTCTTCCGCGCGCGGGGGGAGACGGTCTTGAGTTTCCCGGATCTCATTCGTACCTCGGGAACTCGGTGTTCAACATGATGCGGGTCTGGGTGGTGTACTTGACCTCTTTGCCGCTCTCGTCGACCGCGGTCATCGTGATCTTCACGCGCGTGGGCAAGATGCTCTTTCGCTCAGCGCGCCGCGTGTCCCACTCGTCTTCCCACTGCTTGCGTTCGCTGTTCCAGTACTGGAACTCGATCTTCTTGGCGCCTTCGAAGAGGGAGTCTTCGGTGCCACCGCGCTCCATGCGCTCCTCGAGCAGCACCTTCTCGCGCCGCACGAGATCCGTCCGCCCGCGCGCCTTCTGATCGGGCGAGGTCTTCACGGAGTACTCGACCACCATCTGATCCGATTCCTTCGCGTCGCTGTAGAGCCGCTGGTGCGAGAGGGTGGTGAACAGCAGCGTGTCGCGTTTGCCCACGAAGTTGCTGGGGCGGTCGTAGGCGTCGCGGTATCGCTTGGGATCGTAGCGGTCGCTCACGTAGGCGGCGCCGATCTCACGCACCATGCGGTTCATCGCGGTGCGCAGCATGCGGTAGTGCTCGGCCTGGCCTTCGATGATCTCCTTGTTCTGAATGGTCGTGTTGAAGCTCACGCCGATCACGACGCCGATGAACGAGGTGATCGCGATCGCGATGACCACCTCCATCAAAGTGAAACCTGTGCGTCGGGCGCTCATCGTTTGATGATCTGGTTGTTCAACTGGGGCCGGGGCCCGTTGAGCATGTTGAGTTGGTTGAACTGCGGGCTGCTCAGCTGGTTCTGCGCGCCCGGCATCAGGGGCGTGCCGTCGTCGTCGACGAAGTTGCCGTTCGGGCCCTGCCGCGGCGCACGGGCCGGAGTGCCATCGGGGCGCACCAGGTTGCCGTTCTGTGCGCCGGGGTTGCCCGCGGCCGCGGCGGCGCCGCCGTTGCGATCGCTGCCGGGCCCGAGCGAGACCACGTGGGTCACCACGTCGATGCTCTCGGTGATCTTCCCTTCTTTCCAGGTGACCGTGAGGTGCACTTCACGCACCGACTTCTGAAGCTGGTCGACCATCTGGGTGAACTGCTGCTGCGCCATGCCGGCCATCGGCCCGAGCGCTCCGAGCAACCCGCCTGCGCCTGCCGCACCGGGAGCACCACCTGCCGCCGCCGCACCTGCTGCACCCGCGGCCGCGCTGCCCGAAGCACCACCGAACAGACTGCTGAGCATGCCTCCTTCGCCTTCACCACCCATGGGGAAGTTGAAGAGCGCACCGAAAAGCTGCTCCGGGGTGAGCCCGTTGGTCTTGGGAACGATGATCTTCGCGCGCCACTTGTACCCGGGCCAGCCTTCGGCGCTGAAGTCACCCGCGTCTTCGTCGTCGTCGGGGCTGAGCGCCTCGTCGTAGAGCTTCTGCTCGAGGTCCGTCATCTTCGAGCGGGCCAGCAGCGTCGCGACGGTCAGCTTCTTCGCGTACACGTGCGAGTAGACAGCGCTCGCGTTGATGTCGAGTACGGCCACCAGCGACACGCCGAGAATGGCGAGCGCGACGACCACCTCGAGCAACGTGAAGGCCCGGGAGCGGAGCCGGTAGCGCCGGAACGGCGCGCGAGACAGCGAGGAGCGACCCAGAAAGACAGTGCTCATGAGTGGGGAACCTCGAGATCCTCGTTGTGGATCTTCGTCTTCCCGGTGAGCGGAGAGATGGTGAGCGTCCAGGTGTTCTCGCCCTGCTTGACCCAGACCTGCGCGCGCTCGGTGTAGCCCTGAGGAAAGAAGTACAGGTAGGCCGTGCCCGACTTGGCCGCCTGCCGCTGCTTGCTGGTCCACACTTCGATCTTCACGCTCGAGGGCAACGTCTTCTCGACCACGTCTTCACTCGAGAAGTCCGAGAACTTCGCCGACTCATCGACGCGGTTCTTCTCCTGCTCTTGCAGCTGCTGCAGGGTGGGCGCGTCGTCGGAATCGAGTCTGCGAAAGCGCGAGTCTTCCGCCACCTTGTCCTTGAGCGGCTTCTGCGCCTCTTTGAGCTCCTCTTCGCGTTTGGCCGACGCGGTGGCGCCCGCTTTCGCGCACTCCGCGCGCCAGGTGACCGGCGTCTCGTCGTCTTTCTCCGGCGGCATGGTGAACACCAACCGGCAGGTGCGGCCCGACAACGCGGCCGTGTCGTAGAGCGAGCGAATGGTGCCAGCGAGCTCGGTCGATGATTCCTTGGCCTTGGCGCCGGTCAACGCGCCCACGCTCATCACCACGCCCGCGAAGAGCAGGGTGACGATGCTCAACGCGACCACGATCTCGATCAACGTCAAGCCGCGCCTGCGCATCAGAAGATCCTCCGGAGCACGTCGATGACGAGCCAGACGCCCGCACTGGCGCCCAGCGCCACCGCGATCGTCAGGGGCGAAAGCCCGTTCTGCTTGTCATCGTCCGGTTTCTTCATGGCCTCGGGCTACTTCTTCCTGCTGTCTTTCGAGGAGATGTCGGCGTCGCTCTCGGTGCCACCAGGAGCGCCGTCCTTGCCGTACGACATCACGACCGGCTTGCCGCCCTCGTTCAGGTACACGTACTCGTGGTCCCACGGGTCGACCGGCATCTTCTCGAGGATCTGCGCGTCGACCACGGCCTTGAGCCCGCCGCCGGTGTCCGGGTAGTTGCCCTTCTTGGCGTAGTAGGTCTTCAGCGCGTTGCTGATGTTCGCGATGTCGAGGTACGCGCGATCGACCTTCGCCTGATCGAGCTGGGGAATGACGGCGATACCGACCGCGGCCATCAGCAGCGACAGGATGGTGATGACGACGATGATCTCGATGAGCGTCATGCCCCGTGCAGAGCGACGACGACGGGCCAGGTGACGAGCCAATGCGGGTTTCATGTGCTTCTTCCTTTCAGACGTACAAAACGAGCGCCGCGCAGACGAGCGTCGCGGCGAGGGTGAGCAGCGCGAGCGTGACGCCTCGCTGAATCAACAGGTCGTGCTTTTGAACAACCGGAGCGTGCATGGGAGTCCTCACCGCACCATCGAGTTCATCTGCAGAATGGGCATCAAGATGGAGAAGGCGACGAACGCGATCACCGCACCCATCATCACGATCATCATCGGCTCGAGCAGCGCCGTGAGCGCGCCGATGCGCACGTTGACGCTCGACTCGTAGCTCTCCGCCACGTTGAGCAGCATGTCTTCCAGCTGGCCCGAGCGCTCGCCGATGCCGACCATGTGGTAGACGAGCGGCGGAAATTCGCCCGATTTCTTCAGCGGCGCCGCGATGCTCTCACCTTCACGAATCGCGTCACGGGCCGTGTCGACCACCGCCGACATCGTGCTGTTGGTGATGACGTTCTTCACGATGTCGAGCGCAGTGAGCAGCGGCACGCCTGACTTGAGCAACGTGGCGAGCGTGCGGGTGAAGCGGGCCACCGAGAGGTGCCGCACCAGCGGGCCGAACACGGGGATCTTCAAGACCACGCGATCCCACACCGGCTTGCCCTTCTCCGAGCCCGCCCACTTGTAGAGCCCGATCGCGCTGGCGATGAGCGCCGGCACCACCACGAACCAGTAGTCCTGGAGGAAGTTCGAGCTCCAGATCAACAGCTTGGTGGTCCACGGCAGGTTGACCTTCATGTCGTCGAAGATCTTCGTCACCTTCGGCACCACCACGGTCATCAGCATGATGAGCACGCCGCCGCCGATGACCAACATGATGGCCGGGTAGATCATCGTGCCGACGATCTTCTGCTTGAGGCGGGCCTGGCCTTCGGTGAACTCGGCCAGACGGAGCAGCACCGAGTCGAGCGCGCCCGAGCTCTCACCCGCGCGAATCATGTTCACGAACAGCGGGCCGAACACCTTCACGTGCGTGTTGAGCGCGTCACCCAACGAGCTGCCTTCGTTCACCCGCTGCTTCACGTCGGAGAGGATGCGCTTCAACTTCTCCTTCTCGACCTGATCGACCATCGCGGCCAGCGCTTCGACGAGCGAGACGCCGGCCTTGAGCAGGGTAGCCAGCTGGCGGGTCATCACGGCGATGTCGTCGGTGCTGACGCTGCCGCCGCTCAGCTTGAAGTTGACCTCGGTGCTGCCCAGCGAGGTCGCCTTCGCCTTGCCGCCCGGCTTGATCGCGCCTTCGGCCTGCCCCACCACGTCGGTGAGGAAGATGCCGTCTTTGCGCAACACCGACCGCAACGTCTTGGGGCTCTCGGCTTCCTTGAGGCCCTCCACGTTCTTTCCTGCGGCGCTCAGGCCTCTGTATTCGAAGACGGGCATGGCGGCTTAGAGGTCCTCCTGGGTGACCGAGAGAATCTCCGCGATGGTGGTCTCTCCGCGCGCGACCTTGAGCGCGCCGTCGTCGAGCAGGGCGAGCATGCCCTTCTCCATCGCCTTCTTCTTCACCGTTCCGGAGTCGACGTTCTTCAAGACCAGCTGGCGGATGTCGTCGTCGAGCACGAGCAGCTCGTAGATGCCGGTGCGGCCGCGGTAACCCACCCGGCTACACGCGGTGCAGCCTCGCGCGCTGGCCCGGTACACCTTGCCTCCGCCGAACGCGCGGAACCGATCCATGCTCATGCCCAGCTTGGCGACCTCTTCGTCGCTGGGCAGGTACTCCTCGCGGCACTCCTTGCAGACCCGGCGCACCAGGCGCTGGGCCATCACGGCCATCAACGAGCTCGAGACGAGGAAGGGCTCGACGCCCATCTCGACCAGACGCGTGACAGCGCCTGCAGAGTCGTTGGTGTGCACCGTGGAGAACACGAGGTGACCCGTGAGCGAGGCTTCGATGGCGATCTGCGCCGTCTCCTTGTCGCGGATTTCGCCGACCATGATGATGTCGGGGTCTTGCCGGAGGAAGGCGCGCAGGCCGCTCGCGAAGGTCAGCCCAATCTTCGGGTTGAGGGGCATCTGGTTGATGCCCTTCAGTTGATATTCGACCGGATCTTCGACTGTGAGGATCTTCACCTCAGGCGTGTTGATGCGGGTGAGCGCGCCGTAGAGCGTGGTGGTCTTGCCCGAGCCCGTGGGGCCGGTGACCAGGACGATGCCGTGGGAGCGCCGGATCAACTCGTCGAGCTGCGCGAGGATCGTCGAGTTCATCCCGATCTCTGCGAGGTCGAGCAGGGTCGCGCTCTTGTCGAGCAGACGCATCACGATGCTCTCGCCGTGCACCGTGGGGATCGTGGAGACACGAATGTCGATGTCGCGGCCGGCCAGCTTGATCTTGATGCGGCCGTCTTGCGGCAGGCGCTTCTCGGCGATGTTGAGCTGCGCCATGATCTTCACGCGGCTCAAGATCGAGTTCTGGTAGCGCTTGGGCGGCTTGATGACGTTCTGCAGCACGCCGTCGATGCGGAAGCGCACGGCCAGCTCGCGCTCCATCGGCTCGATGTGAATGTCAGACGCCCGCTCCTTCGCCGCGCGGAACAGCAGCGAGTTCACCAGGCGGATGATCGGGGCTTCGTCACCGGTGTCGAGGAGGTCCTGCTCCGACTCGAGCACCTGCTCGGCGGCGTCGAGATCCTGCGCCTCCATCTCGCCGACGACCTGCTCGGCCTCGTTGAGCGAGCGGTCGTAGACCGAGTTGATGGCGTCGATGATGGTGGTGCCACGCGCGACCTTCGCGAGCACCTCGCCATCCAGCATGGTGCGTGCGTGATCGACCACCGCGGTATCGAGCGGGTCTGCCACCGCGATGGCGATGAACTCACCCTCGCGCTTGAGCGGAATGAACTTCGCCTGCTTCGCGAAGTTGATCGGCACCTTCTTCACGAGCTCAGGGTCGACGTCGTCGAAGCCGATCACGTCGACGAACTCGAGGTCCAACTGTGCGGCGAGCGCGCGCGTCACCTGCTCGTCGGTCACCGACTTGAGGCCGATCAGCACCTCACCGAGGCGGCCGCCCTTTTCCAACTGCGCGGCGAGCGCCTCGTCGAGCTTCTCCCGGGGAAGGCCGAAGTTGGCCACCAGGATCTCGCCCAGCGGGCGGCCGAAGAGATACGCCGGCCCGTGCGTCACGACATGCGTGCGCTCGGTCAGCGTGCTCTCCAGAATATCGCCCACGACGCTCATCAGTTGATCTCCGGCGGCTGCACTTTCAGCGTTTCAGGGTTCGGCTCTGGCACCGGCACCGGCGCAGTGCCGTCTTCAGGCGGCATCACCGGGTTCGCGGGGGTGACCGGCTGAATCAACTTCTCGGTGCCCGTCCCGGGGCCGCCGTTCTCCAGGCGATTCATCTCCCTGTTGATGATCTGGCCCATGCGCGCCATCGGGCCCGACTTGCGCTGGAAGTCGATCGCCACGTCGTAGGTCGTCGACGCACCGTAGAACTGCTCTACGAACTCCTGACGCTCCTTCATCTTCCGTTCGAAGATGCGGCGGAAGTCGCTCGACTCGCGAATGATGTACGGCGTGAGAAAGAGCAGCAGGTTGGTCTTCACCTTCTTCTTCGTCTGCTGCCGGAAGAGGTTCCCGATCAGCGGGATGTCGCCGAGGATCGGGGTCTTCGAGACCGACTCCACGATGCGGTCTTGCATGATGCCGCCGATGACCACGGTCTCCTGATCCTTCGCGATCACCGTGGTCTTGGCGCTGCGCTTCGAGGTGGTGGGGCCGAGCACCGGGTCTGACGAGGCGATCTCTTCAATCTGCTCGTTGATGACCAGGCGCACGTAGTCGCTGTCGTTGATCTGCGGCTTGATGGTCAGCTTCAGATCGACGTTCTGCCGCTGGATGGCGCCGATCGGCCCGCCGCCCAGGCCTCCCCCCAAACCACCCAGGCCACCGAGGCCGCCCAGGGCGCCGCCCAACCCTGACTGACCTGCGAGCCCGGCCAGACCACCCAGCCCTCCGAGGCCACCGGCCGAGAAGCCCGACTGGAAGGGCACGTTCTGGCCCACCGTGATCTCTGCTTCTTCGTTGTCCGTCGTGAGGATGTGCGGCGTGGAGAGCACGTTCACGTCGCTCGACTTCTGCAGCGCGTTGATCACGAGCCCGAACGCGGGGATCGGGGTGCCGCCGATGTTGAGGTTGGGGATCGTCGGGCCCTGCAACCCCGCGAGGAAGCCGCTCATGCCCAGCAGGCTGGTGAGGTTGAGCGAAGGCGGCACCGAGCCGCTGTACTTGGTGCCGAACAACACGGGCATGGTGCCACCCTGGCCGTCGGGCAGCGGCAGGCCGGCGTGCAGGTTGATGCCGAGATCCGAGTTGCGATCGAGGTTGACCTCCATGATCACCGCTTCCACGAAGACCTGGCGGCGGCGAATGTCGAGCTTCTCCACCACGCGCACCAGGCTGCGGAAGTCGTTCTGGCTGGCGATGATCACCAACGAGTTGGTGGCCTTGTCGGCGCTGATCTTCACCTCGCCGGCGAACAGCTCAGCGGCTGCACCTCCGGCCCTGGCGCCGGCACCCGGCGGGGGGGGCGGGCCCGCCTTGGGGCGATTGGCGGTGCCCTGCGCCAGTGTCTGCAGCGTGGAGGCGACGTCTTCGGCGCTCGCGTTCTCCAGGGGGTAGACGTTGATGCGGCCTTCACCCGAGATCGGAATGTCGATCTCGCGCACCAGCGCCATGATGCGCTCGAAGCCCGCGGGGCTGGCGATCACGATGAGCTTGTTGGTGCGCTCGTCGGGAATGATCTGCGAGAGGGTGGCCGTACCGCCGCCCTCAGTCGCGCCCGGGGCCCCGGGGGCTGGTTGAACCGCACCGGTTCCCGGCGGGGGCGGTGGGGCTGCGATGATGCCGGGGCGCTGACCGGGCTTGTTGCCCTTCGACTCGAAGAGCTTCTGCACCTTGTCGGCGATCTCCTGCGCGGTGGCGTACTGCACCTGGATGATGCGGATCTCGTCGGCCGCGGCGCGCGAGTCGAGCTGGTTCACCACCTTCTCGAGGCGGTGCATGTTCGAGCCGAGGTCGTTGATGATGATGGTGTCGGGCTGGAACGGAATGGTGTCGCCCGACGGCGTGACCAGCTGCTGCAACACGCCGCGCAGCTGCTCGATCTCCACGTTCTTCACCTTGAAGACGCGCGTCACCATCTGCTCGTTGAGCGTGTAGCTCTCGTTCGGGTCGACGATGGTGGGAATGGGGAACTGCTTGGCGCGCTGCTTGTCGACGATCTTCAGGAACTTGCCGTGCTCGTAGACGGCGAGGCTGTTCGAATCGAGCGCCGCCAGGAACGCCGCGTAGAACTGATCGGAGGTGACCTCGACCTTGCCGTTCTCAGGCCCGATGATGGAGATCTTCCCGCGGATGTTCTCAGGGAGGATGAAGGTGCGGCAGGTGACGTCAGCCACCGTCTGCACCAGCTTCTCGATCTCGACCTTGTCGAAGTAGATGTTGTAGCGGCCCTTGCGGCGCTGCTCCTCACAGCTCGCGCGCTTGTTGGGCGTGATGGGCTTCTCCCCCGGGGGATTCGGGGCAGGCGCCTGGGCTACGGCGATGAGCGAGGCGGTCGTGAGCAGAGCGAAGATCGTTCGGTTCATTTTCAGGTGCTTCACTTGACGTTGTAGGTCTTGCGGACAGCGGCCCCGTTGCGCTCGACTTCGATGTCGATGCGCGAGGACTCTTTGAGCTTGGAGTAGATCTCAAGCGCCTTCTCCGGGCTGTTCAGGTCGAACCCGTTGATGCGCTTGATGACGTCACCGTTCTGGATGCCGATCTTCGAATAGATGGAATCCGGGCGGATGGAGAAGAGCTTGAACCCCTGCGCCACGCCGTCTTTGAAGGCCGGCACGATGCGCGCCTGCATGGCCACGTCGTTCAAGTTCGCCAGCGTCTTGTCGATCTCAGCGCGGGGGATCTCGTAGTCGTTGTCTGAAATCTGCTTCACGCTCGCGCCCAGCGCGACGGAGGGCGGCGGGCCACTGTCGACGGCCCTGGCCGAGATCACGGGCGCGGGCGGGGGCGGTGCACCGCTCATGTCGCCGGGCGTGGCGTCGATGAACTCGCGGCGGTTGTTGTTGATCACGATCACCCGCAGGCGCTCGATCTCCATCACCTCGGCGCCCTGCACGCGATCGCCGATCATGTACGTGTTGGTCTTGAGGGTGACCACGTCTTGAATGCTGGCCACCGACCACTCCGGCATGTTCTCGCTCACCAGCGTGCCGAGCAGCTTGACCCGCAGGGTGGTGTGCACCGGCGCGGCGTTCTGATCGACCACCGGGGTGGTCGGCTCTTGCACCAACGGTTCAGGCTTGGGCACCGGCAGGCCGAGGGCCTTGGCCACCCGATCGAGATTGAGCGCGGCCATGGGCAACAGCCGCTGCGCCTTCACCGGCCCCGACCTTCCAGTCGGGAGAGGGAGAAGGGCCGCCTCGATGAAGGCGTTTGCCGTGCGCATGACGAGCCAGGCCACCGCGAAGATGAAGAGCAGGTGGACCAGCCAGAAATGACGTTTGAAGAGGACTTCCACAGGCACGCCGAACAGCAAGCCAGGTGCCATGTATTCCTGAGTAATCTCAGTTGGTTGTCAGCATTCCGAGGCTGCCAGACTGACATTTTGTCAACGTGATCAGGCGCGCGGTGCCATCGCGACCGTTTGGTGAACATTTCGGGCCGACTGGAAATGACGGCAGGCAGTCGCTAGACAGCGCCGCATGCGAATCCTGGTGTGGGTGTTGATCGTGGCGAGCCCGGCGTTTGCGCAGGTCACCAAGACGACGGCGATGGTGACGGTGCCGAACTGTGGAGCGGCTTCGGCGACGTCTGAAGTCGACGTCTACCGCCCCTCCGGCTCCGGTCCCTTTCCGCTGGTCGCCTTCGGGCACGGGTTTCAGAACAACAAAGACAACGCGGCGGGGCTCGCTCAGGCCCTGGGCGCGCTGGGCATCGTGACGGTGGTGCCGCAGTTTCCCGGCTTCCTCTCGGCGTGTGGTTCGGATCACGCGCGAAATGCCCGGGTGTTGATCGCCGCGATGGATCAGCAGGTGACCGCGGGCGGCATCGATTCGACGAAGCTCGGTTTCGCAGGCCACAGCGCCGGTGGGCTCTCCGCGTTTCTGGCCGCGGCGCAGCGCCCGGTCGCCGCGGTGATGCTGTTCGATCCCGTCGAGAACACCAACCTGGGTACGGCGGTGGCGTCGATGGTGAACGCTCCGACGATCTTTCTCTTCGCTGAGCCGTCGACGTGCAACTCGCAGGCGAACGCGACGGGCTGGTTCACCACGGTGACGGGCCCGAAGGCGCGCCTCAAGGTCGTCAACGCGAACCACTGCGATCCGCAGGAGCCGATCAGCGGCATCTGCTCGTTCGGCTGCGGAGGCGCTGCAGCCACCAGCACCGTGCGCTCGGCGATCTTCAAGCGGTACGCGGTCGACTTCTTCAAGCGCTACCTGCTCGGCCAGACCATGCCGTGCCTCGAGGCGACCGCGCAGAACGACGCGACGGCCGGCACGGTCACCATGGTCGACTTTCGGCTCGGCGGCTGCGGCGTCGATGCGGGTCAGCCGATGGTGGACGCCGGTGTTCCCGATGCGGGTGCTGTCGATGCGGGCGCAGTCGACGCGGGGACTGTCGACGCGGGGCCAAACGATGCAGGAACCCCTGACGCGGGCATCGCCGACGCAGGCGAGATCGATGCGGGCACCGTCGTTGATGCTGACGCGGGCACCGAACAGGATGCGGGCGCAGTGATGACGGACGCCGGAACGCCGGGGGATCCGATCGTCGCGCCGCCCGTCGGCTGCAGCTGCGGCGTGGCGGACAGCTGGGGCCTGCTCGCGTTCGCCGTGCTCGCGCTGATCAGATCTCTTCGTTCAACTCGAAGCGCGGGTTGGTGACCTCGAGCGTCTCCTTCGCGGTGACGAAGAGATGCTCCAGCGCAGCGTCGAGCTTCGCGGGTGAGAGTTCGTTCTTCCGCAGCGCGGTGGCGAGCGAGCGGTTGAGCGCCTCGAGGGCGGCGTCATCGCGTGGAAGTTCTGGGCTCGCGAGCAGCGCCTGCAGCCGGCCCGCTTCTGAAGCGAATCGAGCCGCCCCGGTGCGCACTTCGCCAGCCACCACGGTCGCCAGATTGGCCGCGATCAACACGCGAAACTGCAGCGCCTTGTCGGCCTCCAGCTTCGGCACCAGGTCCGACATCAAGAAGCTCGCGATCGCGTCGAGCAGCGTCGAATGATCAGGTCGGTTCTGCATGGTCTACAGCCTCCCGCGGCGAATGAGCCGCAGCGCTTCGAATTCCATCTCGACGTTGCGGCGGGCGATCGCGATGAGCTCGAGATCGCGTTGTTCACCTGAGAGGTAGCGCTCGCCCTGGAACACGCTGCCCACGGCCCAGCGAAGGTTCCCGCAGATCTCCCACCAGAGCACTTGCTCGAGGTCGACCTGGCGGCCGCTCGCGCGTTCGTACGCCGCGTAGAACGGAGCGCGCGCCGCGAAACCACCGATGGGTTTGTCGAGGCGGTTGAAGCGCCAGTCGCGCACCGAGACCCACGAGAGATCTTCGTAGGGCGATCCGAAGTGTGAGAACTCCCAGTCGAGCAGGGCCGACAACCCGTCTGGCGTGACCAGGAAGTTTCCGGTGCGAAAGTCGCCATGCACGAGCACGGTCTCTTCGTTCGAGGGCAACCGCGCCGCGAGCCAGTTGATGGCGAACTCGGTCGCTGGGTACACGCCGGGCAGGCCGTCGAGCATCTTGCGCAGGTCGTCGAGCGCCGAACGCGCCGGACCTTGTTCGGGTGCGGTGAAGGGCAGGGCGGTCTTCGGCGTGACGGTGTGCAGCTTCGCCAGCGTGTCCGCCAACTCCAGAGGCAGCTTCGCGCGCGCCGATTCCAGCTCGGGGTTGCGCACCACGCGCCGGCCGATCGCCTCGCCTTGCGCCCACTCGAGGAAGTACGCGTCAGAACCTTTGCGCAGCAGATCGTGCTGAAGCCAACGCACCGGCGGCGTCTTCACGCCCGCGTTGACGGCCGCTTCGATCACCGCGAACTCGGCCTTGCGCTTGATGCTGCCGGGCAGCGACGTCGGAGCATCGCTTCGCAACGCCAGCCTCAGCGGCGCTCCATTCACGACGAGCTCGACGCGGAAGTTTTCCTGGCAGGCGCCGCCGTGCAGCGGCTTCACGTCTTGCAGCGTCGCTCCCTGCTTCGCGAGCGCTTCCCGAATGCGTTCGACCTGTTCATCCATGGCGGCGCACCCTAGCTCACCACCACGCGTAGCCGACGGTGAGCAGCGCAGAGGCGGCTGGACTGTAGGGCCCTCCCAGGCCACGCGAAGCATCGCCCGTGACGCCACCCGCGAGCTCGAAGCAGATCAGCAGCCCGCTGCGTCGCGTCTCGGTTGGCTTCCGTGCCCACGGCGCGACGCCGATTCGAACTGGAACCATCATTCCCGCGATGCTTCGGAAGGTGCTCGCCACCCAGAGCACGCCGACGCCCGCGCCAAGGGCAAAGTGATCGGAGACCGCGAAGTCGAGCCCCGCGTTTCCTCCGATGCGAGGGCGCCGAAGTTGGTGAAGAACGACGCGCGGCCTGAAAAGACGATCCGATCGTTCAACACGACGCCGCCTTCAACCGCCAGCCCCGCCCACGCCCAGCTCGAGGGAGAATTGGAAGGGAAGGGCGAAAGGATCGGCAGAATCGGTCCGCCCCCGACGCTTAGCGCGGCTTTGACGCGCGGGCGCTCTCGCTCCTCGCTGACCTCGATAGGCTTGGCCTGGGAGAGTGCCAGCATGAGGGCGAGCGCGATCATGAGACGGGCGTGGTGAGGCGCTTGCCGGTGAGCTTCTCGATGATCAGCTTGAGCACGATCACTGCTCCGACCTGCGCCAACAACAGGATCAGGAACGTGACCTTCGGCGCCCAGTGCCCAAACATCACGCGCGCCTCAGCCTCCGCGAGCCAGGCGATGGGCCCGCTCTCCGTGAACAGCCAATAGAAGTCGAGCCCCAGGCAGCCGGCGACGCACGCCAGCACGAACGCACCCCAGACCGGATTCGTGCCCTCTCGAAGCAACGCCATATACGGAGCGTTGAACCGCGCGTCGGGTGCAGCATCGATGAGGGCACGCTCGGCGGTGTGCCCGTAGGCTCTGGGGAAGACGGCCGGTTCCGTTGCGGTGCTTGGGCTTCGTTCGCGAGCTGGCCTCGCGGCACGGCGCATCCGTACACGCGCTGAACGAAGCGTTGACCTAACCGACGCTTTGTAAACTCTGTCCACAAGCCGGTGCCCCCCCAAGGGGGTCTCAGCCTCATCAATTTTGTTGACTCATTGAAGGTTACGGCCCCTCCACACGAGCTAACTCTCGCTTTGTAAACTTTATCCCTGAGCCTCTGCCCCCCTGACGAGGGCTCAGCGTTGTGGATTTTGTTTCCTCATCGACGGTTGGCTCTGGCTGGTGCACTCGCGGTGATCCGGCTCGCGGGCAAGTCCAGTAGGGCGCAGGGACCCACTCCAGCGACCCGCTTCCCTTCCGGCCCTCCGTTTTCGGAGGAGGCACCACCCTCTCTGATTGTGGTGGAGGTGCTCACGATCACCGCTCACCTGCGGCAAGGAACTCGGTTCGGTTGCCGAAGGGGTCGTCAGCAAAGAAGCGCACGACTCCGGGTATCGCTTCAGAGTCTTCGCGCATCGGCACTCCCGCGGCCGCGAGCCGGTCGCGCAGCGCATCGAGCGCCACGAGGTCTGCAACCCGGAATGCGGGATGGGCCTTCTTCGCCGCGCGAAAGTCCTCCTCGACTCCGATGTGCAACTCCTGGCTCCCGCAGCGAAGCCAGAGCCCTCCGCGCAGTGCCACGCTGGTGGTTTGGGGATCTCGGTGAGTCCGAGGAGGTCGACGAAGAAGCGCCGCGCTTCGACGCTCTGGTTGAAGCCTTCCTCGCGTTCGAGCGTGACGACGAAGCGAAGGTGGCGGTGCTCTGCGGTGAAGGCGGCACCTTCTGCGCGGGGGCGGATCTCAAGTCGATCGGCACCGAGCGCCAGAACCGCGTCGAGCCCAGCCGCCTGGAGCTCTCCAAGCCGGCGATCGCGGCCATCGCGGGCCACGCCGTCGCAGGCTGTCTCGAGCTCGCGTCGTGGTGCGATCTGCGCGTCGCCGAAGCCGACGCCGTGTTGGGCGTGTTCTGCCGCCGCAGCGGCGCTCCATTCACGACGAGCTCGACGCGGAAGTTCTCCTGACACGCCCCGCCGTGCAGCGGCTTCACGTCTTGCAGCGTCGCTCCCTGCTTCGCGAGCGCTTCCCGAATGCGTTCGACCTGTTCATCCATGGCGGCGAACCCTGGCTCACCACCACGCGAAGCCGACGGAGAGCTGGGCTGAGAAACCGAAGAGGGTGATCGGCATCGGCGCAGGAGAGCCACGCCCCGCGTACGTGCGGAAGCCGTAGGCCGGCCCCGCCTCGAGTGACACCAACAAACCTCTGCGCGCGACCGCCTCCGGCTCGCGGGAGAAGGGGGCGAAAGTGACTCGAAATGGCAGCACGATGCTCATCGACGAGTTGGTGGGCGCGATGAGGAACATGGCGCCCCCGCCGCCTCCGACGGTGAACTTGTCAGAGAGCGAGTAGTCGAGCCCGACCAGCGCCATGACCATCAACCCGAAGCCCGGAAGCGCCATGCCTGAGTTTCTGAAGGTGAGGGAGAACTGGTCGCGCAACACGACTCCGATCTCGCCCATCAATCCCACGCCCTGTGAAGACGTGCCTCCGCCAGCGCCCGCGCCACCAGTGACGTGAAAACCCAGGCGCAGACGGGGATTCATTCGAGCGGCAACCAACCCGTCGACTGGCTCTGCTGGTGGCCCCACGGCGGTTTGCGAAATGGCCAACGAGAGAACGAGCGAGAGCATCGCGGTGAACCTTACAGCGCTGCGGGCCGCGAACCTGCGGTCAGGAACTCGATTCGGTTTCCGAAGGGATCGTCGGCGAAGAAGCGCACGACTCCCGGAACCGCTTCAGCGTCTTCGCGCATCGGAGCTCCCGCGTCGGTGAGCCGGTCGCGCAGCGCATCGAGCGCGGCGAGGTCGGCAACCCGGAACGCGGGGTGGGCCTTCTTCGCCGCGCGAAAGTCGTCCTCGACTCCGATGTGCAGCTCCTGCCTCCCGCAGCGAAGCCAGAGTCCTCCGCGCACTGCCAGCGCTGGTGGCTTGGGGATCTCGGTGAGGCCCAGGAGGTCGACGAAGAAGCGCCGCGCCTCGGCTTCGCATCCCTTCGGAGCAGCGAGCTGCACGTGGTCCAACCCGGTGATGAACATGTCGGCAGGCTACGCGCACCGCGGCGCTCGGAACACTCTCGCCGTCGCCGCACCGTAGACGCCGGGCCGCGCTGTGAAAGAGTTGGCGCATGAGCGTGCGCATCGAGAAGCAGGGCAGCGTCTTCACGGTCGTGCTGCATCGCCCCGAAGCCCGCAACGCGGTCGACGGGCCCACGGCAGATGCCCTGGTCGAAGCCTTCCTCGCCTTCGAGCGTGATGACGATGCGAAGGTGGCGGTGCTCTGGGGTGAAGGCGGCACCTTCTGCGCGGGCGCGGATCTCAAGTCGATCGGCACCGAGCGCCAGAACCGCGTCGAGCCCAGCGGAGCAGGCCCCCTGGGGCCCAGCCGCATGGCGCTGTCCAAGCCGGTGATCGCGGCCATCGCGGGTCACGCCGTCGCAGGCGGTCTCGAGCTCGCGTTGTGGTGCGATCTGCGCGTGGCCGAAGCCGATTCAGTGCTCGGTGTGTTCTGCCGCCGCTGGGGCGTGCCGTTGATCGACGGTGGCACCGTGCGCTTGCCCCGAATGATCGGCCTCTCGCGCGCGCTCGACCTGATTCTCACCGGGCGAGCAGTCGGCGCAGACGAGGCGCTCTCCATCGGCCTGGTCAATCGCGTGGTCCCGAAAGGAACTGCCCGCGAGGCTGCCGAACAGCTCGCCCGGGAGATCGCCGCGTTCCCTCAGCTCTGCATGCGCGCCGATCGTGCGAGCGCGGTCAGCCAGTTCGACCATCCGCTCCCCGAGGCGCTCCTTCAGGAATTCAACGGGGGGCTGGCTGCGCTTCAGAAAGAAGGCGTCTCCGGCGCCGCGCGCTTTGCCGGCGGGGCGGGGCGTCATGGTGATTTCGGTCGCTGATCACCCGGCCTGCGTGCTTAACGCCGCGGCATGACGGCACGCGTGGACAAGCAGTGGAAGGACAAGGGGCTCACCACCTACTCGACCGAGTCGATCCTCGGGACGCTCGGGCACTACGGCATCACGATCGACGAGGCCTCGTTCAAAGCGAGCGCCGCCGAGCGTTTCCCGCTCGACCTGGCGATCGAGTGGAAGCCGAAGTGGAAGGGCACCGGCCAGTTCGCCCCGTTCCCCTATGCGGCGGCCAACGAGCTGTTCAATCGGCTGCTCCCTGATCAGCCCACCCCCATGAAGACCGCGCACGTGGTGCTCGATCTCATCGCCAACGCCCTCAAGCTCGTCGCCGGCCGCGAAGACGCGAAGCTCAACGACGCCTTCAAGAACTGGGACGACATGGTTCCCCGCCTGCCGCCGAAGGGTGAGAGCCGCGACGCGTTCCTGCGTGAGCTGGTCACCTTCCTCGAGTCGTGGGCGCAGACCTTCAACGAGCTGCCCGAGCGGCTCGCCAAGGCCGGGAAGAAGGAAGACGCGATGCGTTTCGCGCTCGTGCACGAAGTGCTCTTCACCGACCGCGACGGCTGCATGACCGCGCTCGTGCGTGCGCAGACCGGCGAGCGTGAAGGCGCCGTGGCCGACCTGAAGAAGTGGGCTGAAGACACCACGCGTGACGTGTTCGCGCGCTACGCCGCCCTCGACGCGCTCTTTCAGCTCGAGGAGTTCGAGGCCGCCAAGCCGCTGGGCATCGCCGTGTTCGACGAAGCGGCCAGGCAGGAGAAGTGGGGCCTCGCCGATTCGATCGCCCACCTGCTCAGCCACATCGCGCAGAAGGCCGGCGCCGACGTGACGTACCTCCGTGAAGTGCGGGCCCGCCTCGATCGCGCCCACGCCCACACCGGCGGGCACCACTGATGAGTTCGGTCGACCGCGTCGACAAGGCCTGGCACACCACGGGTATCGAGAAGTACTCGAACGCCGCCATTCTCGGCTCGCTGGGCCACTACGGTGTCGCCGTCACCGAGGCGGAGTTCCTCGAGCTGACGAAAGAAGATTTCCCGCTCGCCATCGCCATGGGGTGGCACGAGCGCTGGAAAGGCACCGGGCAGTTCTCGCGTTTCCCCGCCGCCGCGGCCGAAGAGCTGTGGCGCAGGCTCAAGGGCGGCGAGCTCGCTCCGACCGACCTGTCGCTCGCGTCGGTGAACCTGTTGACCGCGCTCAATGGCGCGCTCGAGAACCGGCCCGATGACGGCACGCTCGAGGCGCGGTTCAAGGTGGTCGAGGGGTATTTGCTGCGCGTGCCCGAAGCGGGCGAACGGCGCGAGAAGTTCATGGCCGAGATGGCCGGCGCGATGGGCGATTGGCTCGAGGTGCTCGACGGCATGGCCGAGGCGCTCGCGCGGAAGTCGCTGCCCGCGTTGGCGGATCGGTTCGTGGTGATCGAAGAGGGCATGTTCCACGTGCGCGTGGGCACCTCGGCGGCGTTGGTGAAGGCGGCCAAGGGTGACGTGTACGGGGCGCTGGTCGATCTCAAGTTGATCGCCGGCGATGCGAAGCGTGATGACTTCGCGCGGCTCAGCGCGATCGATGGGTTGTTTCAGTACGACCAGATCGATGACGCGAAGGCGTACACGCTGGAGTTGATCGATCGCGCCGAGCAACTGAAGGACGTCGACCTGGCGAGCGAAGCGGTCGAGCGGCTGACCCGGTTGTTGAAGATCGATCCGAAGCGCAAGGATCGCGCTGAGCTGAGGACTCGCGTCGAGCAGCTGTCTCGCGTGCTCGAGGCGAGCAGGGAATAAGTGAAAGCTGACTCCCTCTCCCTTCGGGAGAGCGGTGAAATAGCCCGTCGCGGACAGGTCGCGGCGGGTGACGAAGGTAAGTGGATCTGGAGTGGCTCAGGAGGCCATTTCCACGCTGACGGAAAAACCGAAGCACCAAGCGCCGTGGCGAAGGCG
>JAUYRZ010000032.1 GCA_030695565.1 Archangium sp. | reverse complement strand
GGCGCTTGGTGCTTCGGTTTTTCCGTCAGCGTGGAAATGGCCTCCTGAGCCACTCCTGATCCACTTACCTTCGTCACCCGCCGCGACCTGTCCGCGACGGGCTATTTCACCGCTCTCCCTCGGGGAGAGGGAGGATGTTGGTGGAGTTAGTTCTCCGGTGTTTGTGTTTCTCGTTCGATGCCGACGACTCGAACGTGCGCGTTCACTTGATGAACGGCCCGCGCCAACTCGATGGTGGTGACCGGCGCCTCGCCGTAGCCCACATCGACGATCGCACCGCGCCCATCGAGCAGCTCAGGGCAGCTCGCCACCACCCACGCATCGAGCGCAGCCAGCCGCCCAGCCCGCGTCCGCGGACGGACCGCCCGGGTCTTCAGGGAACGAGGACCGAGACCGACAACGAGCCATTCGCCGACGGCGCCGTGCCGCTCGAGGGAATCAGTTTCGCCTTCACCGAGTACGTGCCGTCGAGCTGCAGGCCCGTCTTGTCTTCCAACGAAACGCTGGCCGAGAAGACCCGCGACTGGCCCGCGCCCAGCGTCAGCGAGGTGAGCGCGAACGTGCACGCCCGGCCATCCGACAGCTTGCGAACGACCGCACCTGACGACGACACCACCTCGACGTCGAACTGGCAGCCCGTGGAGAACTGCCAGGTCTTCGAGGTCGAGCCCGTGTTGCGCAGCTCGAACGACACGCGCGCCGAAGCGGTCTGCGCGTTGCTCGGGCACGGCGTGGTGATGCAGCGAATGGTGTTGGGGATCGACACGTAGCTGGCCTGATCGAGCGTCACCTTCGCAGTGATGTCGGCCTCAGGAACGACCGGGATGACCTTGCCGTTCACCGTCGCGCGCACCAGCGTGAAGCGCTGGTTGGTGCCGCTGCGGAAGGACACCAGGCCGACGTTCGGGACGAACACGAGCTCGTTGAACGCCTGGGGCGCGCAGAGCACGGCGGGGTCGGAGACCTGCGCGAAGCCGATGGTGCGGGTGTCGGAGAAGTTGCCCGCGGTGGTGGTGACCACGTTGCCCGTCGAGAGGCGGCGGCCCACGAGGCCCGTGCACAGCTCGCTGGAGGTGCGCCAGCTGGTGGTGGCGTAGCCGAAACGAACGAACGGCACCCACGCCGAGCCGCTCCACATCATCAGCGAGCTCGAAGCGTCGGTGGTCAGGCCCACCCAGGTGGGGTTGGGGAACAGGCCGGTGAGCAGCGCCATGCCGTCGCCGACCTGGCTGAGCGTCACGGTGCGGGTCACGCCCGCGCTGCTCTTGAAGGTCCAGCTGTTGCCGGTCTGCAGGGGAAACCAGGTCGACGAGCGGCTCGTGCTGGTGAGCTCCGCGTCGTACGTCTCGGTGCCGTCGAGCTCGGTCTCTTCTTCACCGACCACGGCGAGCGCGTCGGGACCACAGGCGAACATCGACATCGCGACCAGCGACAGCAGAATGGAACGCTTCATGGTTTCGGCCCCTCTTGAACGTCAGGTGGGCAGCCGTATGCCTATGTCCTACACAGCATGTCAACCAGGTCCAGTGGGGTACGTCGCCTCCAGGCCCGCGGTGCGCAGCTCGCCGATTCTGGGTGGGGGGAGCAGCTCACCGGTGGCAGCCGCGCGGATGATGCGGGCGATCTGCGCCGCGCCATCGGTGAACAGGGCGGGCCCCGGCTGGAGGATGAAGGCGCTCTTCACTTCGTAAAGCTGATCGCTCTTCACCGCGCTGACCGATTCCCACCCCGGCCGGCCGATGATCTTCGCGCGTTTCGCCTTCCGGCCGCACCAGCTGGCGATGATCAGCTCCGGGTCGCGCGCGGCCACCACGTCGGGCGTGAAGATGCGGCCCTTGGCGCCTTGCTGGGTGCGGGTCTCCACGCAGACGTCGTCGCCGCCCATCAGCTCGATGAGCTCGCTGCACCAACGGATGCCGGAGATGAGCGGCTCGTGCCACTCCTCGAAGAACACGCGCGGGCGCTTCGGCAACGAGGCGTTCTCGGCGGCGAGGCGCTTCACGTTGGCCTCGAGTTCATCGGCGAGGACCTCCGCTTCACGCGCCGCGCCGACCAGCGAGCCGATCACCCGCACCGTCTGGAGGATCTGCGAGAGCGAACGCTGATTGAACAGGTAGACAGGCACGCCGCGTTTCGCGAGCTCAGCGCCCAGCGCGGCCTGCAGATCAGAAAACCCGAGCACCAGGTCGGGCTCGAGCGCGAGGATCTTCTCGAAGTCGGCGTCGAGAAAACTGGAGACCTTCGGCTTCTTGCGCGCCTCCGTGGGCCGCACCGTAAAACCACTGACGCCCACCACGCGGTCGCCCAGCCCCAGCCGGTACAACGTCTCGGTGGTCTCTTCGGTGAGGCAGACGATGCGCCGCGGGTAGCGGGGCGCGCTCTCCAGCAGGGCGCTGCTCATTTCCAGGCCAGGGTGAGTTCGACCCGTTCGGCCGCGGTCTTCTCCCAGGTGGCGAACAGGGTCTTTCCGTAGAACGCCTCGAAGAGGCTGCGCACCAGGCCCACGTAGAGCTGGAGCGGCAACACCTCTTCTTTGAACACCAGCTTCGCGCTCACTTCACCCGCTTCGCTCACGAACCGATTTCCCGGAGCGATCATCGGGTCGAGCGTGGAGAGCAACGGCTTGAACAACGCGCGGGGACCCGAGCCCTTGAGCGTCTCGAGCGACTTACCGAAGGGCGACTTGAGCAGCGCATCCATCGTGTAGAGCCCGAGCTGCTCGAAGGCATCATCGACGCTCTGTGTTTTCGGTGCGAGGAGCTCCACCGACTTCCACAACATGCGCAGGAACTCAGCCGTTGGGTACGTGAGCGAGTCGACGTAGGCGCGCGGTTCGCGGGCGGCCTTGCGCACCTTGGGCTCGGCAGCGGGCCCCACCGAACGCAGCACGGCGTCGACCAGCGCGTTGAAGAACATGCCGCGCATGTGATGGCTGGGCAGCGTGCTGGCGATGCGCGCTTCGAGTTCTTGCGAGTCGAGCACGCGGGTCTGGTTGGCGCGCACCTTGTCGGGCGCCCGCACCTGGGGCGGCTCGATGGCGACGGCTGACTTGTCGGTCGACAGGGTCACGTCGGCCGCCGGCAGCGAAGGCAGCTCCACGTCGTCGGGGAAGAGCTGCTTCATGAACGCAGCGAGGTGCGCGTTGGTGGCGGGCAGGCGCTGCTTGGTGAGCCAGCTCTCGATCGCCTTCTGAAACGCGGCGGCGCTCTGGTAGCGCTCGGGCAGCTCGCGCGAGAGCGCCTTGAGCACCACGGGATCGAGCGACTTGGGCACGGCACGATCGAGCATCGAGGGAGGGTGAATCTCTGCGCCCACCACGGCCTGCAGCGTGTCGGTCTCGTTCTCGCGCTTGAAGAGCCGATCGGTGCAGAGGATTTCCCAGAACACGGTGCCCAGGCCGAACACGTCGCTGCGGCCGTCGAGCTGTTTGCCGTAGGCCTGCTCGGGCGACATGTACGCGTACTTGCCCTTGATGATGCCGGTGGCGGTGCGCACCAACTTGTTGGCGGCCTTGGCCACGCCGAAGTCGATCAGCTTCACCACGCCATTGAACCCGATGAGGATGTTCTGGGGGCTCACGTCGCGGTGAATGAGATCGAGCGGCTGGCCCGAAGGCGTCTTGGCCTGGTGCGCGAAGTCGAGCGCCGCGGCGGCGTCGGCGATGACGCGGCACTTGAGCGCGAGCGGCATCGGCGTGCCCTTCTCGAGCGCGTGCACCACCACGTCGCGCAAGGAGAGCCCGTGCACGTACTCCATGGCGATGAAGTACTCGCCCTTGTCTTCGCCGAGGTCGTAGATCTGCGCGATGTTCGGGTGATTGAGGACCGCCGCGATGCGGGCCTCGTCGAAGAACATGTTCACGAACTCCTGATCCTCGCGGAGGTGTTGCAGGAGCGTCTTGACGACCACGAGCTTCTCGAAGCCGACGGGGCCGATCATGCGAGCGAGGAAGACCTCGCCCATGCCACCGACCGCGAGCTTCTTGATCAACTGGTACTTGCCGAGCGTCTGCGACACGGCTGCTGAGATACTCCAATCTCCCTCTCCCCGCACGCGCGCACGCGGGGAGAGGGTCGGGGTGAGGGGCGGTTTCTGGTACGAGCGACGCCATGGACGAGTTCGGCCTGATCGACACCTTCGTCGCGCAGTTCAAAGTCGCGGCGTCCCCCAGGGGTCCCGGCGATGACTGTGCACTCATTCCCCGCCAGGGCCCGTCAGTCGTGACCACCGACGCACTGGTCGAAGGAATCCACTTCACCCGCCAGTTCACCTTCGAAGACATCGGTCACAAAGCACTCGCCGTAAACCTCTCCGACCTGGCCTCGATGGGCGCCAAACCCACCTGGTTCACCGTCGCGTTGGGCCTGCCCGAAGATCTCACCGCGACCCACCTGAAGAAGCTGGGCCGCGGAATGTCGGCCCTGGCCAAAGCCCACGGCGCCGAGCTGGTGGGAGGCAACGTCACCCGCTCCTCCCAACTCTCCATCACCATCACGGCGAGCGGAACCCTCGACGGCAAGCCGCTGCTCCGCTCGGGCGCCAGACCCGGCGACGCCCTCTACGTCTCCGGCCCGCTGGGAGACGCCGCCGCCGGCCTCGAAGGCCTCAACCCACTCACCCCGGCCCAGCGCCGCCCCACCCCGCACCTCGCGTTCGGCCAGCACGCCCGCCGCCTCTGCTCCGCCGCCATCGACGTCTCCGACGGCCTCGCGCAAGACCTGACGCATCTGTGCCGCGCCTCGAGAGTCGCCGCCGAGCTCGACTCCGCCGCCCTTCCCCTGAGTGACGCGCTGCTCGACTACGCAGGCTCCCGAAGATCCGCGCTGCCGTACGCGCTGACCGGCGGAGAAGACTACGTGCTGCTCGTCGCCGTGCGCCGGCCGCGCGCCTTCGAAGCCGCGATGGCCAAAGCCGGTTTCGCCGCAGAACAGATCGGCTGGCTTCGGTCAGGCACGGGCGTGAAGCTCGACGGCGTACCCATGCGAGGGCGACTGGGGTTCAAGCACCGATGAAGCCGCTGCACTTCCGACTCGCCGCCGCCGCCTTGTGGTGCGCACTCCTTTCCATCGCGGTCTTCACCGCCCCACCCGGCGCGCCCGACACCGGCGAGCTCATCAGCCGCATGGTCACCGGCAAGTTGGAAGGCGTGAACCTGTCGTTGTTCGCGCTCTTCAACCTCATGGGCGTCTGGCCGGCAGTGATGGCGGTCGCATTGCGGGGCGACGCACCGTGGTGGAAATGGCCCTTCATCGCGCTGAGCTTCGGCGTGGGCGCCTTCGCGTTGTTGCCGTACTTCATCTTCCGTCCGTGGTTGGTGCGGCCCGCGCCCGACAGCTCGTTCATCGCGCGCCTGCTCTCGAGCGTCTGGGTTCGGCGGGCGCTGATGTTGGCCGTGCTCTGCTTCGGAACGCTCTTCCTCCTCGGAGGGCTTCGCGACTTCGCGCAGCTGTTCCGCACGCAGCAGTTCCCCTACGTGATGTCGTTCGACTTCTTCGCGTTCTGCGGAGCGGCGGCGTTGCTGGCCACGGAACGCCAGCTCACTTCGCGGTGAACTTCTTGAGCCAGTCGTCGCACTCCGCGACGGAGGGCTTGAACCGTTCGCCCAGGGCGCGAGCGGGCGTCCAGTGTCGAGCGGGCAACAGCCGCAGGTGAAGCTCGAAGTGGAGTTCCCTCTCCCTTTGCGAGAGGGTTCGGGTGAGGGTGCTCGTGGCAGGTAACGAAGCGTTCATCACGGCGATCATTCACGGCGACCTGAAGCAGGTGCGAGCGCTGCTCGACCAGGGTGCGAACGCAAACGAACGCGGTACCTGGGACCGCACCCCGCTCTTCTGGGCCACCGGGCTGCCGATGTTCGAGCTCCTCCTTTCGAGAGGCGCCGACGTCAAGGCGCGCGAGAGCACGGGCTTCGACGTGCTGCACCACTACTTGATCCAGAACGGCCCCGGCACCGGCTACGGGAGAGCAGACCCGGCAGTGGTTCAACGCCTGCTCGACGCGGGCCTCGACGTGCGAGCGCGCAACGCTGATCGACCGCACCTGATCAAAGCGTGCGCGGCCGCGAACACCACGATCATGAAGCTGCTCCTGGCGGCCGGAGCAGACCCCAATGGCCCGGAGTTGTTGTGGACCGCGATGAAGTCGAGCGAACGCGCAGCCCTCTTCGCGACGTTGGTCGACGGAGGCATCGACCCGAACACCCGCTGCATCAACGCGGCAGCCGACACCACGCTCCTCACCGAGGTCTGCGCGGTGGGCGATCTTCCGACCGCGCAGAAGCTGCTCGACCGTGGAGCCGACCCGAACGCGAGGGGTCGCAGCACGCCGCTCGTCCGCGCGGAAGAGAGCGGTCACCAGGTGTTGGTCGACTTGCTCCTCGAGCGCGGCGCGCGGCCGCATCGCCCCGTCCTTTCCGCTGAGACGACGCAGGCGCTCGACGCGGCTGAACGTGAAGTGAACGCAAACCCAGGCGACTCCATCGCGCGGCTGAAGTGGGCGGCGGCGCTGCTGCAGGCAGGTCTGCGCGCGGCGGCGGCAAGCGAAGTCGCCGCGCTGCAGCGTCGTGGAGTGGATGTCCCTGAGTCGGTCTCCGACGCGCTCGCCTTCGAGGCCCCCCCGGGCGTGCGCTGGACCTTCGCGGTCTTTCAACCGATCCACGATGGAGTCGCGCCGAGAACGAGCGACCCCTTCTTTCCCGGAGCGCGCGTCACCGATGGAACGCGCGTCTTGCCTCTGGTGATCACCACGGGAGCGCCCTGCACCGCGTGCGACGAGAAGGGCGAACAGGTGTGCAGCGTCTGCAACGGCGTGGGCTCGTACCCCGCGCAGTTCTCCGATGATGACGTGCCATGCGACGAGCGGCAGTCGTGCTCGACTTGCCGGGGAGCCAGGTTCGCCGTCACCGGTCGGCGGCTGGGAAGAGGAAGTTGCAAGCACCCTTCGCTGGAGGACGAACTGAAGCTGGGTGCGCTGGTCTTTCGCCGCTGCAAAGCGTGTGGGCTGGGTGCGCTCTACGGCTCACGAGCGGGTCCGATGAGAGAGATGTTCAACGACTTCGCCTGCGCCCTCTGCGGGCGCTTCGCTTGCGCGTGCGCGTAGTTCAACCTCTCCCTGCGCGAGTGCGCGAGGGGAGCGGGAGAAGAGTTCACTCGATCCTGAAGACCATGCCCGCCGCCACGAGCCGGTCGGTGAGCACACGGCCCATCGCGGTCGCCGGAGTCAACACACCCGCGACGTTCGGCAGCTTCGCTTCATCGCGCGCCAGGCACAGCGCCGACTCGCCCAGCAGCAGCGACGTGAGCTGGTAACCCGGGTCGCCCTTGCCTTCGATCAGCACGGTCTTGCGAGTGCCGTTCTCCGCCTCGCCGAAGATCCGCACGCGCAGGAAACCTGCCTTGCGCGTCTCCTCGCTGGGGCCCTCACCCGGCTTGGGCAACCACGACTCGACGAGCTTGCGCGTCGGGCCGAACATCAGGCTGCCGACGAAAGCGCCCAGGCCTGCCGTCATCACCGCCGCCTTCACCGCAGCCGCCGGGCCTCGCTTCAGGCCCGTCACCTCGGCGTAGCGGAGCTGCTTGCCGTACGCATACCCCTGCAGCGCGTTCGAGCGGCGCACCACGCGGGTGTTCACCGACGCCATGATGAACGGCGCGATCCACTGCCCCGTGAAGTCGTCGAAGCGGAAGGTCGAGAGATCCCGTTCGTCGCCCAGCTTCGGCTCGTTCGCGCGATCCGGTGACAGCGCGTACGGGTCGGTGAGCGCGCGCCGTTTGGTCTTGTCGGTCTTCGCTTCATCGAGGCCGTTGAGCGCCGAGGCCACGGTGCCGCCGGAGAAGCCGCCCTTGAGGATCTCCACCACGTAGGTCGCCTTCACCAGTGGGCCCATCGCCTCGGTGAGCGCGAGCACGCCGAGATCAGAAGGAATCGAGTCGAACCCGCACGTGTGCACGATGCGCGCGCCGGTGGTCTTCGCGGTCTC
>JAUYRZ010000066.1 GCA_030695565.1 Archangium sp. | reverse complement strand
CTCAGGCCGAAGGTGCCGGTGTTGCGCGCGATGATGCGGCTGCGCAGCACGGCGAGATCGTCGCACGGCACCGGCGGTTGGCCCCGGGGGTAGGTCTGGCAAAACCCGCTCGCCGAGCCGACGTCGAGCACCCGTTTGGCCGTCTCGCCGGTCGGCGCCGTGGGCGCCATGGTCGAGGTGGGATCCTCCACGTGATCGAAACCGACTGCGTGGCCGATCTCGTGGGTGAGCGTGTTCTGCACGTCGTAGGCGACGCAGGTGATCGCTTCGCGGCCGGGATCGCACGGAGGCGAAGAGATGGTGGTGAACAGAAAGCCGCTCGCGTTGAGCTCGATGTCGGCGTCGATCGCCACACCGGTGCGCGTGCTGTACGTGACGGTGGTCAGGCCGATGGTGCCATCGCTGTGATCCCAGCACCGGCGGGCGTTGCCGCACGAGCCATCGGCCAGACAGGTGTCCGACGGCTGCACCACGTCGCGGCAGCTGGTCTCGCGAAAGATGATCAGGTTCTCCGTCTCGGTGCCCCGCCCCACCCGGCCGCCGGCCACCCGGGCGCCGCGGATGAACTTGAACTCCGAGCAGGTGTCGGAGACCGCCTGCCAGCTCGCAAAGGAAGCGTCGACCGCGGTGAACTCGGTCTCGCCGGGCGTCTGCATGCTGCCGTCTTGATCGACGCGGTAGTCGAAGTTGCGATCAGCCCAGGTGACGCACAGGGTGGACTTGTCGGTCACGCTCGCCACGGTTCGACGATAAGCCTGCGCCTGCGCCATGCACGCGATGACGAGCCCCAACACCAGCGTGGCGCGCGACACGGTCAAGACCTTCGACGCCTCCGCAGCAGCAGACCTGCGATGGCCAGCAACACGCCACCGGGAGCTGCAGAACAGCCCTTCGCCGCGGCGCCCAGCTCTGGAGAGACGGGCTCGAGGAAGCACGTCTGCGAGGGGCGGCCAGCCGGATACGCCTCGCAGACGAAGCGCGCCGAGTCGGCGTCGAGCGTGCGTTTACTCAGCTCGCCGGGGTTCGCGCGAAAGCTCATGGTGCTGCCCACGCCCGGGCTGTGCCCCAGGCCCAGCAGATGCCCCAGCTCGTGCGTGGTGGTGTTCTGCACGTCGGTCGCCACGCAGCTGGTGCTGTACGCACCGGCCAGACAGGGCGGCGCATCGACCGTGGAGAAGATGAAGGTCGGCGTGTTGAATTCGATGTCCGAGTCGAGAATGCGGCCGGTGTTCGGGTTGTACGAGGTGGTGGTGATGGCGATCGCCGCCTCCTGGTGTTGCCAACAATCGAACTGGTTGCCGCAGTTGTCGGGCTCGCCGTAACAGGCGTCTCCGGGCGGTGCGATCTCGGAGCAACGGCGCAGGCGGAAGACCGCGATGTTCTCGTTGGTCTCCTTGTCGAAGTAGCCCACCTTGCGCGTCTGGGTGCGCGGGCCTTCGGTCAGGCTCAGGCTCGAGCAGGCGCTCAGCTTGGTCTGCCAGGTGTTCATGGCAGCGACGATCGCGGCGAACTCGGTTTCCGCGGGCGTCTCGGGGTTGCCGTTGACCGAGAGCCGCAGCTGGATGGCCGTGTTCTCGGGCCACCAGAGGCACTGCGAGGCGGGATCCCGATCATCCACCCTGCTCCGCACGGCCTGAGCGAGGGCGATGGTCAGCACGACTTTGAGAATCATGGAGCGACCTTGATCGGCCCCGGCGTGGTCGGCTCCACCGGAGCGCGGGCGCCCGAAGCAGCCAACACCTGCGCGCGCAGCGTATCGATGGGCAACAGCACCGGCGCCGGATGAACGGCCTGCCGCGTGGCGGGATCGACGAGCAACGCATCGCCTTCCGTGGCCTGGCGCGCGAAGACCGCCTTACCGTCGGACGAGGTCTCCACCTTGAACTTGCCCTGAATCATGCCGGTGAGCAGGAAGCGGTCACCCCGCGCCTCGAGGAAGACCACCACGTCTTCACCCACGGCGAACTTCGCGGTGCCGTGCACCATCTGCCCGATCTCGCCGACCACCCCGCCCGGCTGCATCACGGTGATCTGTTTTCCCGGAGTGCCCTTCCACGGCTCGGTCACCTCGAGCACCGCGTCGGTCATGATCCGGCCGCCATCTTTGGTCCACCGGGCCTGCACCGAGCGCACGGTCGCCCGCGCCACCACGGCAGACCCCTTCGTCAACGCAGGAACGTCGAGCGCGAGCAGCGTGGTGGCATGGGCCAGGGCAGCGCCCAGCGCGATGAAGAGAAGCAGCGTGCGAACTTTCACGACCATGCAGGCACCATAGCGGCCCTTCGATCAGGACGGAAACGCTGCTACACGCGCGGCGCTATGAAGCCCCGTCTTCGTTTTGCCCCCTCGCCGACCGGTTACCTGCACATCGGCGGCGCCCGCACTGCCCTTTGGAACTGGCTGTTCGCACGCCGAATGGGCGGCACCTTCGTGCTCCGCATCGAGGACACCGACCAGGAGCGAAGCACCCCCGAGTCGCTCCAGGCCATCCTCGACGGCCTGAAGTGGCTCGGCATCGACTGGGATGAAGGCCCGGGCAAAGACGGCCCCTTCCCCCCCTATTTTCAGATGAAAAAGCTGGCCCGGTACCACCAGGTCGCAGACCTCCTGATCGCGCAGGGCAAGGCCTATCGGGACTACACGACGGAGGAAGAGTCGACGCAGATGCGCAGGGACTTCGCCGCGAAGCAGGGCCTCGGCGAGAAGGATGACCTGCGCAAGGCGGGCTTCAAGTACTCCAGCCCCTGGCGCGACAAGACCGAGAAGCTCGACAAGCCGCACGTGGTGCGTTTCCGCATGCAGCCGAAGGGAGAGAAGATCGGCTTCGAGGATCTCATTCACGGCCGGTTGGAGAAGCCCGACGACGATCTCGATGACTTCGTCTTGCTGCGCACCGATCGCATCCCGCTCTACAACTTCGGCTGTGTGATCGACGACTACGACATGCAGATCAGCCACGTCGGCCGCGGGCAGGAGCACATCAACTCGACCTACTCGCAGATCGCCGTGTACCAGGCGCTCGGGTGGACCCCGCCCGTCTTCGCGCACTTCCCGCTGATCATGGGCTCGAACAACGAGAAGCTCAGCAAGCGCAAGCACCCCGAGGCCGACGTGATGGCCCACAAGCGCGCCGGCATTCTCCCGCACGCGCTGCTCAACTTCGTGGTGCGCCTGGGCTGGAGCCACGGTGACGACGAGCTCTTCACGCTCGAGAAGCTCATCGAGCTGTTCGACCTCGCGCACGTCGGCAAGACCAACGGTGTGTGGAACCCGGAGAAGCTGCTCTCGGTCAACCAGCACTGGATCAAGAACGGCGATCCCAAAGAGCTCGCGTGCCGGTTGCTGCCCTACCTGCAGGATGCCGGCGTCACCAACGCGGCCGACGACGATCGCCTCATCACCGCGGTGAAGGCGTTCAGCACCCGCGCCAAGACGCTGGTGGAGATGGCCCAGTCCATCAAGCCCTACTACGCGCACGGCGTGACGCTCGACGCGGCGGCGGTGGCCAAACACCTCGATGCCGCGGGCAAGGACATGCTCAAGGTGACGAAGGCCAAGCTGCTCGCGCTGACCGAGTGGCAGGCGGCCGTGATCGACCCCATCGTCGAGGTGATCGCCACCGAGACTGGCGCGAAGAAGGGCGCCATCGCGCAGCCGCTCCGCGTGGCTGTCACGGGTGGGACCACCAGCCCCGGCATCGGCGACACGCTCGCCCTGCTGGGCCGCGAAGAGACGATGCACCGCATCGACGCCGTCCTTGGAAGCTGAGCTCCCTCCGCCTCCAGAGCCGGCCCAACCGACGCTCCGGAGCCGCATCACGCCGCTGTTCGAGGGTCTGGGCGGTGAGCCCACGGTGATCCTCTGCGGCGCGAGTGCGCTGTTGATCATCTCGCACTACCAGGGCGCGGCTGGCTTCTTCCGCACCCTGGTCGGCAACAGCCTCGATCAGCACCCGTGGAACGCCACCTTCGGCCACTTCTGGTGGTTCGGAGCGAGCTTCTTTCTCTACCTGGTGATGCCGCTGCTGTTGGCCCTGGCCACCCGCGGGAGCTTCAACGAGCGCTACGGCTTTCAGCTGGGCGACTGGCGGGCCGGCCTGCTGATCACCGTGCTGTTCCTGGCGATCATGCTGCCGGCCACCTGGGTGGCCTCGACCCTGAACACCTTCAAGGGCATCTACCCGCTGGCCGGCAACGGCGCGTACCTGGTCAACCTCGGCGGGGGGAAGACCGCCATCTCGTGGACCCTCTTCTTCACCTACGAAGCCGCGTATTTCGCGTACTTCATCGCCTGGGAGTTCCTCTTCCGCGGCTGGATGGTGCACGGCGTGGTGCCGAAATGGGGCCGGGGCCCGGCGATCCTCGCCCAGATGGCGCCTTTTGCGGTGATGCACCTGGGCAAGGCCGAGCTCGAGGCGCTGGGGAGCATCATCGCCGGCGTGGCGCTGGGCATCTTGAGCCTGCGCACCCGCAGTTTCTATTACGGGGCCCTGATTCACGGCGTGGTGGCAGTGTGGATGGACTGGCTCTCTGCGAAGGGCTCGTTGCTCGGCCCTTGACGGGTGGGACGGGCTTGGGTACTTGCCGCGCCGTGTGGCGTGCGCTTTCAGTGCTCGTGGTGACCCTGGGGCTGAACGCTCAGGCAGAGACTGAACTCGGGGCAATCCTTCCCGAGAATGCACGGAAGGTCGCAGAGCACCGTTACAAGTCGCCCAACGACTTCGACGGGACGATCAAGTTCTACAAAACGAAGTACCCGGACGCGACCAACAACCGGACGAAGATCGTCAACCAGCCGGGCGTGCACGCGGTTCACATTGCGAACACGTCAGGTAAAGGCGGCTGGGAAGGTCTGAACATTTACGAAGCGAACGACGAGGTTCGCATCTATGTGGTGCCCGCCAGTGGAAGTGGTGGTAGTAAAAAGTCGAAAAAGTAGCGCCCGTTCTTGGGGAATCGTCCAACGGTAGGACTCCAGACTCTGACTCTGGCTATCTAGGTTCGAATCCTAGTTCCCCAGCATCTCAAGGCCGTCCGAGGAAACTCGGGCGGCCTTTTTATTTGTTCGTCTTACCGAACGCGCACGACGCCGGAGAAGATCGAGCGAGTCCATGTGGGGCGAAGCCCCATGGCCTGTGCGCGGGCTTCGTCGATCACCGCGGCCTGCCCCCACACCAAAAAGACCATTCCGTCTACCGACCCTCGCTGCCAGCCATACATGTGGGCCGCATCCACCTCGCCGATGCGCAAGACAACTTCACGCTCCTGACGCGGAGGCTTCGACGGGGTCTTCTCGGCGGGCACGCCGAGTTCAAGGGTCCAACCGGGGGGATTCTCGTTCATGAAGAGGAGGGGCGAACCCCTGGCGTCACTTACCCGCGCGTGCCACTTTCCCTCCGCGATCCACACTTCGGCGCGGACATCGTCGCCCACTCGCACTGGCAGCTTCACCTTCGGCGGCAGACCGACCTCGAACTTCGAGCGACCGACGTGAACGACGTAGACGAGGTCCTGCGGCCCGGTCACCTTGGTGACGCGTCCCTCGATGGCGCGTCGCTCACCCTCCAGCGGCGGTTCGGCAAGCGATACGACCGGCCCCAGCGGTGACGGGAACCCGGGAACCGCTCCCACATCCGCGAATGGGGCGAACTCAGGCGGGCTGGCGAACGCTGCGATTGAGAGAAACCCAACCCCGATTGCTGAGACACGTTCGCGCATGGCAACTGATGAGTCGAAGTGAACAGACCTGTCAACCGACGGGCGTTTTCTTGCGGCCCGTCGCAGGTGCATCAGGCTTGTCGCATGCGAAAGCCCGAACGCCGCAATCACCGCAGTGAGAAGGCTCACCTGGCGCTGAACCTGTTCCTCGAGTCGGTCCGGAAGTCGGAAGGCATCGAGGCCCTCGCCGTCACCACTGAAGACGGTTTCCTGGTGGCGGGCGTGGGCGAGACCGACGTGGAGTGGATGGGCGCGCTCGGCGCCTCTTCGCGCCGAGCCACGCTCAAGTGGGACGAGCGCACCCTGCACGTGCAGCGCGTCGAGGTGAACCGGGTGCCCATGTTCGTGACCTCGGCAGGGCGCGCAGCGAAAGCCGCCTCCCTGAAGGCCGGGTTCGAACGCATCCTCGCGTCTTGACCTGAACAGGCATTCAGTCTGATGCTGCGGCCCATGAAGCCGCAAGCGATCGCCAATCCGCCCAATCCGTGGGCGACCACCGAGGTCGAGTACCTCGAAGAAGTCCCCCTGGCGAAGGTCGAGCTGTTCGACGACCACAGCCAGACCATCGTGGCGAAGAACGACAGCCCTGACGTGGGGTTCAGCTACTCGGTGAACCCGTACCGCGGCTGCAATCACGCCTGCGCGTACTGCTTCGCCCGCCCGTCCCATGAGTACCTGTCGTGGGGCGCGGGCACCGACTTCGACACCAAGATCGTGGTGAAGCGCGAGGCGGCGCGGTTGCTGCGCCTGCAGTTCGAACGCCCCTCGTGGAAAGGCGACCTGGTGATGTTCTCGGGCGTCACCGACTGTTACCAGCCGACCGAGGCCGCCCTGCGCCTGACCCGGAGTTGCCTCGAGGTCTGCGCCGAGTACCGCAACCCCGTGGCGATCATCACCAAGGCGCCGTTGATCGAGCGCGATCTCGACGTGCTGTGGCAGCTGCACCGCGACGCTTCGGTGCACGTGTCGATCAGCATTCCGATCTGGGATCCGGAGCTCGCGCGGGCGATCGAGCCGGGCGTGGCCACTCCGAAGCGGCGCATTCAGGCGATCGAGCGGCTGGCGAAGGCGGGCATTCCGGTGGGCGTGATGGTGGCGCCGATCATTCCCGGCGTGTCTGATGAAGGGATGGCCAGGGTGCTCGAGGCCGCTCGCAACGCGGGCGCGACTTCGGCGGGTTACGTATTGCTGCGGCTGCCGGGCAGCGTGAAAGACGTGTTCGAGTCGCGCATCAAGGCCGCCCTGCCCCTTCGCGCAGAGAAGATCCTCCACCGGGTGCGCGAGACGCGGAATGGGAAGCTCTACGATCACCGGTTCGGCGTGCGCGGCCGCGGTGAAGGCCCGTACGCCGATGCGATCGAGCAGGTGTTCGACTCGTGTGTGAAGCGGCTGGGGTTCAACAACGACGAGCGCTGGGCCGAACATCCCTCGACGTTCCGCAGGCCGCCGCGTGTGGAGCCGCAGATGGCTCTGTTCTAGAAATCAGCCCGCCGTTATTGCGTAAGGTGTCGCACGGAGGTCACACACCATGGGCATTCTGAGCTGGATCATTCTGGGCGGTCTCGCGGGCTGGGTGGCGAGCATGTTCGCGGGCAACAACGCGCGGCAGGGCGTGATCGGCAACATCATCGTCGGCATCGTCGGCGCGTTCGTCGGCGGCTTCGTCTTCAATTTCTTCGGCGGCGTCGGCGTGACGGGGTTCAATCTGTACAGCTTCGGGGTCGCCTTCGTCGGCGCGGTGATCACGCTCTTCTTGAAGAGGGCGTTGTTCGGGAGGTGACCGGAGTGCTCTTTCAGGGCTTAACCGCGCAGTGACTTCAACGACTCGCGGAACAGCAACTCGAACGGGGCCTCAGCCCCGGCGCGCTCTTCAGCCAACTGAGCCGCCTGCTCGGCCTGCGCCTCTTTGTACCCAAGGTTCACCAGCGCGCTGATGAGGTCGCTGCTGGTGGAAGCGGGCTTCGAGTTCTTGCCCTTCGCCGCCGGCACGCCATCGAGCACCAGGAGCTTCACCTTCTCCTTGAGCTCCAGCACCAGGCGCTCGGCGGTCTTCTTCCCCACCCCGTGGATCTTGGTGAGGCGCGCCACGTCGCCCTTGGCGATGGCGGCGGTCAGCTCGGCCACCTCGAGGCCCGAGAGCACGTTGATCGCGAGCTTGGGGCCTACGTGGCTCACCGAGGTCAACAGGAGAAACAGCTCCTCCTCCGGCCGGCTGGAGAACCCGTAGAGATCGAGCGCGTCTTCACGCACCACCGTGCGGATGCGCAGCGTCACCGGCTGGCCCACCTCGGGCAGCCGGGCGAGCGAGAGAATCGACAGGGCCACCCGGTAGCCGACGCCGTTCACGTCGACGATCACCTCGGTGACGTCCTTCTCCAGCACCAGGCCTTTGAGAAACGCAATCACGGAGCTGCCCTCACCACCGCGGGCTTGAGCCGCGAAAGAAATGTGTTCCCTGCTGACGTCTTCCCGCCCGTGACACGAGGCACGCGCAGCTGGTTGACGTGACACAGCGCTACCGCCAACGCGTCGTAGGCGTCTTCACGCTCGAGCGGCTCGGTGAGCTGCAGCAGCCGCTCCACCATGCGCGCCACGGCATCTTTCGAGTCATTGCCACCAGCGCCAACGGCCTTCTTCACGCGCGCCGGCGCGTATTCGTGCACATCGAGCCCACGTTGCGCTGCGAGCAGCAGCGCAACGCCCCGCGCGTGCCCGAGAATCAACGCGCTGCGAGCGTTTTTGTGCGTGAACACGCCTTCGACGGCGACCGCGTCGGGCTTGAAGACGTTCACCACTTCCTGAAGGTCACTGAAGATCGTGCTCAGCCGCTGGTGAAGCGGCGCCTTCAAGTCAGCCCGCACCACGCCGCTGCCGACGTGCACTGCCTTGTTGGAGCGCCACGCGACGAGCCCGTAGCCCAGGTAACGACTGCCGGGATCGATGCCGAGAACGAGCATGGGGTGAACAAATGTTTACCCCCGTCAGATTCCCGATTCCAGTTTTCAAATCAACGCTTGAGCAGCGCCCGGGCTTCGTCGACGTGGGCGCCGTTGGGCTCGAGCTCCAGGTACCTCTCGAGTGCAGCGCGGCCTTGATCCTTCTCGTTCGCGTCGAAGTGCAGCGACGCCAGGAGGATCTGAACGCGGCCGTTCTTCGGGTCGAGCTCCAGCACCTTCTCTGCCGCAGCCTTCGCACCCGCCGAGTCGACGGCGTCGTACTTCGCCATCGCCATCAGGTTCCACGCCGACACGGACTGCGGATCGTCGCTGACGACCTGCTCCAGCACGCTGATGGCCTTCTTGTACTGGCCCGCGTTGTAGAGCTTGGTGGCCTCGGCGAGGTTCTCGGACACGTCGATGGCGGCCACGGGCTCTTCGAGCACCGGCTCAGGCGCGACGACCACGGGCTCCGGCACCACCTCGGGAGCGACCACCACCACCACCGGAGCCACCGGCGCGGCGTCGACCACCACGGGCGCCACGCGCTGACCTTCGATGAGCAGCGCCAACCCGATGATCGCCAGCCCGCCGACCACGAAGGGCCAGACCTGACGTTCACGCTTCGGCTCAGGAGCCAGCTGGTCTTCTTCCACCGGCTGCTGCGCAGGCTGCTCGAAGAACGAAGCCTCGGCCGCGACCTCGACGGTCGGAGCGGAGTTGAGCATCGGCGCCGGCGCGGGCACCTCGACCACCGGCGTCATCCACGGCGTCTCGATGCGGGCCTGGCGGCCGCGCGCTTCATTCTTGTGGGCCGCCAGCTCGGCTTCGAGCTCAGCCTCTGCGCTGGCCGCGAGCATCGAGTTCAGATCGTCCTCGATCTCTGCCACGGGCCGCGCATCAGCCGCCGCCAGGAGCGCTGCCTCCATCGCCGTGTCAGCCGACACCACGTGCTGCGTGTCGGCGAACTTCTGCGCAGCGGCGGCTTCGGGCGAGACCTGCTTCGCTTCGACCCGCATCGGGGTCTGGAACGCGTCGAGCTGGCGCGCGAGCTCAGGGGCGAGGCCGGCAGCGAGGCCCGCGGGCACCGGAGCAGTCGTCCAACCACCGTTCGGATCCGCGAGGTCCAGCTCCGAGCCGAGCGCCGAGGGCGAGAACCAGTCTTGATCCTCGGTCACGGGGTTCTCTTCGCTGCGAATCTCGGCCGTGCCCGCGAACAGCTGCTGCATCAGCTCTTCGGCCTCGGCCGCGCGGGGCTCGAAGAGACGGGGCATCGGCCGGGGCTCGATGAGCTCGGTCTTCGAATCACGCGCGTGGCCCAGCACGCCCATCAGGTAGAGCCGGGTCGCCACTTCGAGCGTCAGCGTCTCGGTGAGCGAGCTGTCGATGAGCACCTGCGCCATCGAGCGGAAACCGTCGAACAGCTGCACGATGCGGTTCACCTCGTCGGGCATCGCCTTGAGACCGGTGGCGAGGCGAGCGAAGTCGACGGTGAGCCGGGCATCGAGCGGCAGGCTGCGCTGCATCACGCGCGACCACTTCTGCAGGCGGGGCATCACCAGCTCGACCAGCTCACGCAGGCCGCACTGAAGCTCTGCGAAGCCATCGATGGGCTCGGTGATCAGCTCGTAGCTCCCCGAGGTCAGGGCGAGGGCACGCACCAGCGCGTCGACCGTACCGCCGCGCGCATCGAAGCGGGCGTCGATGACCTTGCCCGAGCGGAAGCGCACCTCGGCGCGCCCCTCCACGAGCAGCAGCCGGCCCGAACGCGGGCACGACAACAACGCGCGGAGCAACTGCGCGGGGGGCAGCTGCTTCGAGTCGAACACCAACCGGCCGCCGGCGTGTTTCGCCAATTCGACCCGCACCAACGCGGCCACGTCGCGGGCATACGCAGGCTTCTGAATGAAGTCGTCCACGCCCACCACGTCGGCCAGCGCCTCGACGTTCTGATCCTCTGCCCGCGCGAGTAAGAGCACGGGGATCTTCGCGAGCCGATCGTCGCCGCGCACCTCTGCGACGAAGGAGAAGCCGTCTTCACCGTTGAGATCCGACTCGAGGATGATCACGTCGGGCGGGCGGCCCTGCAGCAACGTGAGGCCGAGCTTCGCGGTCGCGGCGCTCCAGACCTCGAACCCATCACGGCCCATCGCCACCTCGAGCACCGAACGCGTCGACTCGTCGGGATCGATCACCAACACCAGCGGCTTGCGGCCAGGCGTGAGAAGAGTCGATGCGTCGGAGGTCAGCGTGTTGTGCGTGACGGTATGAGCCATGCGCACTGCATACCCTGTGAAGCCACATCGCCACAAACGCCCAACCGCCTGAATTCAGGGCAGTTCGATGGCGTGCTCAGCCCGGCGCTCGAGGTTCGGGAGCGCGGCGACGCCGAACTCGGTCAGCAGCGTGTGACCGAGCAGCTGCAGATCTTCAGGGGAGAGCTCCTCGAAGTGCAGCACCCAGCCGCGCTGCCCCTGATTCGAGGCGGTGCACTGGGCCTTGAGCATCTTCGGCCGCAGCGGGAGCGAGAGATACAGCGTCACCTCATCGGTGAACGGGCTGTTGCACGTCGCGGGCAACAGGGCGCCGCGCACGGACAGCTCGATGCCGCGCCCCAGGGTCGAACAGCCCTTTGAAACGACGAACCAATCGACATCGAGGTGGAACCGCGGGTACCGCCGTCCCTGAACCGTCGCTGCGTTCTTCCGCGTCGAAGTGGCCATGCGACAAGGCTGTAGCCACCATCGGGATCGGTCAAAAAAACGACCCGATTTCGTGGCGGTTGAAAACTTCGGAGAGCCGAGTCCTACAGGTACGTTGCGCCCCGATGATCACCACTGTCCTGCTGACGCTGATCGCGGGCGCAGAGCCGCTCCCTGCTGAGAACTCGAACACCCGCGTGACGGGTGGCGTGCTGGCGCCTGCTTCGCTGCCCGCGGGCACCAACGCGATCTACGGCTTCGTGGGCGCTCCGGAAGTGGGCGTGGGCTACCGCCAGGGCTTCGGCTTCATCGAGTTCGAAGCGCGCGGCGTGTTCAACATCTTCGAGGTCTCGATTCTCGCGGAGGTGGGGCTCAAGTTCGCCGTGTTCCAGGCCGACAAGCTCCGCCTCGCGCCCACGGTGGCGCTGGGCCTCGAGCTCAACAGCGGGGCGCGCTACTTCGATCAGCTCAACTTCGGCTTCCTCGGCCTGCGCCCGCGCATCGGAGCGAACGCTTCGTACGCGTTCACCGAGACGATCTCAGGCGTCGCGCAGCTCGAGCTGCCGGTTTCGATTGCCCTGACCGTGCAGGGTTTTCAGGTCACCCCGCTGCTGGGCGCCGGCGCCGAGTTTCACCTCGGAGGGAGCTTCTCGCTGCTGCTCACCGGTCACCTCGGCTTCGACGCGACCCGCGAGCCGCTGGGCGTCACGCAGTACCGGCCGGCGTGGGCTGCCCGGCTCGGCGTCGGCTACCGGCTGTTTTAGAAGATCCCGCGCAGGAACGAGACCTGAACACCCATCGACGTGCCGGCTGCACTCGGCGCGAGGATCGGTGCGGCGGTCGGCGGTGCGAAGGCGACGCCGATGCTCTTGTGCGGGTCTCCGATCACGCCGAAGTTCTGCAGCTTGGGCTGCTTGAACAGATTGATCGCCGCCATCTGCAGCAGGGGCACGATGCCGATCGCGCCAATCATCAACCACGCCACGCTGCCGCCGTTGGGCACCCCACCACTCGCCTGGCCCGTGGGGAGCCAGCCGGTCGCGTAGAAGATGCCCAGCACCGCGGCTTGACCCGCGAGGCCCACCAGCGCGGGGATCCACATCTCGGATTGGTAGTGCCTGCTGCCGTTGGCGAGGCTGACCTGGGTCTGCGCCACGGCCAGCGGTGAGGCGCCGAAGATGAGACAAAAGATGATCGACGCGATGGGCTCGGTCAGCGTGCCGCTGTTGAAGAGCAGGAAGTACGGGAGCACCGTCACGCCTGCTGACGTCAGCATTCCGAAGAGCGCTTCGCTCACCATCAACCCGACTTCCGGGCCCGGCTTCTCCTGCGCCTTGGGCTGACCGTAGGGCGAATACGGATACGCCGACTTGCCCTGCTGGCCCGGCACGTAGCCCGGCTGCGGCACGGTGGAAGGCGGCGGCGGCGTGCCCGGCTGCGTCGACGGATCGGCCGGCGGCATGGGCGGCGGGCTCGCCGGCACCATCGGCGGCGGTGAGAAATCAGGCGTAGGCGTCGTGGTCTGTGCCAGCGCAATGGCAGGCGCGAGCACCCACACGATCATCAGATTCTTCAGCGACATTTCCATCTCTCCGCTTCGTTCTTCCGGCCGGCCCTCAAACGACTGCGATGCAATCGATCTCGACCTTCGCACCCCGGGGCAGCGCGGACACCTGAACGGTGGCCCGAGCCGGAGGGTTTGACGGGAAGTAGCGCCCGTACACCTCGTTCACCTTGCTGAAATCAGCGAGGTCGGTGAGGAAGATGCCGCAGCGTACGACGTTCGCGAAGGTGCACCCCGCTTCTGCCAGCACCGCCTCGAGGTTCTTCATCACCCGTTCGGTCTGTGCGCTGACGTCGCCTGCGACCAGCTCACCCGTCGCGGGATCGAGCGGAATCTGTCCGGAAAGGAACACGGTCTTGCCGCCGGTCGCAGCGATCGCCTGCGAGTACGGGCCGATCGCCTTGGGGGCTTTGTCTGTCTGGATCACGTCGCGCGCCATGCGGGCCAAGCTATCAGATGCCCGAAGTCGCCCAGAACGATCAAACTCGCTCGACCGAGAACACACCCGTCAGTTTTTCGATGTTCTTCATCAGATCAGTCAGCTGCTTGAGATCGGTGATGGTGACCTCGAACGTGTTCACCGCGCGGTCATCGCCGGTCGCGCGGCAATTGGCCTGGCTGATGTTCACGCCCTTCTTGCTGAAGATCTGAGACATGTCGGCAAGCAGGCCCGGGCGATCCGCGGTGAGCACGCGCAGGGTCACCGGCCTTCGGAAGTCACCACGCACGTCCCACGCGACGTCGACCTTGCGCTCGGGATCGGTCGCCTTCGCCTTGTCGCAGTTCCCCGTGTGCACCGTCACGCCTCGCCCACGCGTGATGAAGCCCACGATCGAATCGCCCGGCACCGGGTTGCAACACCGGCCGAAACGCACCAGCACGTCATCGATGCCGCCGATGGTCACGCCACTCGACGACTTGCGGCCGACCACCTTCTTCGCGAGATCGCTGACCGTCTGAAAGAGGCCTGACCCCGAAGACTCGTGCGGCTGCTTCTCCTTCTCGCGCAGCTCTTCGACCTTCTCCTTCGGCACCAGCAGGTCGACCAACTGGCTGGGCTGAATCTTTCCGTAACCGACCGCGACGAGCAGATCGTCTTCGGAGCGGAAGCCGTAGCCCTCAGCCGGCTTCTTGAGGTCGCCGCCCTTGATCAGCTTGTTGAGGTTCAAGCCGAAGCGCTTGAACTCGCGATCGGTGAGCTCGCGCCCGAGGATGAGGCTCTTGTCGCGCTGCTGCTGCTTGATGAACGCGCGGATCTTCTGCTGCGCGCGGCTCGTCTTGGCGAAGGTGATCCAATCTTTGCTGGGGTGGGCCTGAGGGCTGGTGAGCACCTCGACCTGGTCACCGTTCTTCAGCTTGTAGCGGAGCGGAACGATCTTCCCGTTCACCTTCGCGCCGACGGTCTTCTCGCCGACACCGGAGTGAATGGCGTACGCGAAGTCGATCGGCGTGGCCCCACGCGGGAGGCTCTTCACGTCGCCCTTGGGCGTGAACACGAAGACCTCGTCGGTGAAGAGATCGACCTTCACCGTATCGAGGAACTCCTTGGGGTCCTTCAGATCCTGTTGCCACTCGAGCAACTGGCGCAGCCACGCGAACTTCTCGTCGTCGCTGTTCATCGCGCTGCGGCCTTCTTTGTAGGCCCAGTGCGCGGCGATGCCTTCTTCGGCGACCCGGTGCATCTCCTCGGTGCGAATCTGAATCTCGATGCGCTCGGACAGCGGGCCAATCACCGTGGTGTGCAGTGACTGGT
>JAUYRZ010000055.1 GCA_030695565.1 Archangium sp. | reverse complement strand
CCCTCCGACGACAAGGTCGCCGTCTTCCAATTCTCGCTCGAGAGCTTCCGCGCTGACGATCTGCACGCGCTCAATCCAGCGGCGGCGCGGGGGCTCGATCCGTTCGTCAACGGGCTCTACGAAAAGCCCGGGCTGGCGAGCCGCAAGATGTTCCAGGCCGGCGTGCGCAGTGCACAAGGCGTGGCGGCGATGACCTGCGGCGTGGGCACCCTGCCCTACAACTTGAGCATCATCCGCGACCTCGACGCGTTCCCGCTGCGGTGCGCGACGGATCTGCTCGCCGAGTCGGGCTTTCACGGCACCTTCTTCTACGGGTCAGACCCGCACTACGACCAGATGTCGCGCTTCTTCTCTGCGCATGGGGTTCGTGAAGTGGTCTCGCAAGACGAGCTGCCGGAGGGCCTGCCGAAGGGCGCGTGGTCGGGGCTGACGGACTTCGTGGTGTTCGATGAAGCGGCGCGCCGCGTGGCGAAGGGACTCGAGACGACGCCGCAGTACGCGTTGGTGATGTCGCTCTCGAATCACTCGCCGTACACGCCGCCCGAAGATCTGCCGAAGTCAGTGCTGGCGCGCATGGAAGCAGCCGTGAAGGACTCGCCCAACCGAGCCTCAGTGGACGATCGCCGACGATTGCTCACGCACTCGTACACCGATGCAGCACTCGAGCGCTTCTTCGCGCAGCTCGACACGCTGGGCATCGCAGAACGATCGATCGTGGTGCTGATGGCGGATCACTCGACGGGCGAAGACTACGTGTGGGGATCCGATTCGATCGAACACGAGACGGATGCAGCGAAGGCGCAGGTGCCTTTCCTCATCGTGATTCCGGAGGCGTTCCTCGCGAGGGTGAAAGACCGCCCGAAGCTGGAAGCTGCACTCGGTGAAGCGCGCACGCTGCTCGATGCGACCCCGCTCTCCCAGAACGACGTGCCGGCGTTGTTGCTCGCCTTGATGAAGTTTCACCCGGGGCTGCGAGCGCTTCCGGCCGAGGCGCGCTGGCACACGCTGGGTGGACAGGTGACCAGCCCGTGGTTTCAGCCGGGTGGAGACGCTTCCTCATTCCTGCTCGGCATCAACGGAGTCGACGAACTCTACGTGTTGAACAGACAAGCCGTACGAGTCGGAAGTTACGAAGACGCGGTCTTTCTCCGAACGAGAACCGATCGAGCGCAAGTCACGCCGCGCCTGATCCCGGTGGCCTCAACGCTCGTCGAAACCCTCCGAACCGTTTGTCTCCCTCTCCCTTCGGGCCCTTCGGGAGAGGGTCGGGGTGAGGGGCCCACTACGGCGCCGTAATCGTCACATGGTCGAGCAGTTGCCCCGTCAACAGGCCCTGAAGCACGCCCATCACGACATCAAAAACAAAGAGAAACGCGCCCTGAATCACCAGGGCCTGCCCGACGCCGACCATGCGAGCGTCGTCATGAGCCAACCCGCGTTGCCAGAGAAACGCCGCGGTCGCGAGGTAGCCGACATCGATCCCGGCATTCACCCCAAAGATGGTCGCCGCCGAGCTCGACTCGCGAAGTGACTGCTTCGCATCGAAGCTGTTCGGATCCGCGTTCCACTGCGCCGCCAACCCGCCGACCGACAGCCCCAGATTGACGGTGTTCCACAGCGCGTTGCCGAGGTGCAGCCACGCAATCCGCTCGTCATTCGATCGCGCGGCACCAATCGCCCCGACCGCGATGTTCCCCACCGCCCACGCGCCCAACACACCCAGCCCGATGCCCTGCGTCTGAAGCCGCTGCGCATTCCACGCACCGAGCTCGAACGGCGCAGCACACAACGAGACCGACAAGACGAGAGCAAGAGGCATGGCGCTCACGGTAGCGGTGTCACCGTTGCGCCGCTCCCCGGAATTGCTTCGGGCCCTCACCAACTTCGCCTGACGACCCCGGGTCCACGCCGCTACTTCGAGACGGTGCGCGTTCTCTTGCTGCTGTGCGGGTGCTTCTTCAGCGGCTGTCTGGTGCTGCTGCCACCTGACCCGGTGATGACCTCGGTGCGCGACGAGCTGAAGGGCGGCAAGGCGAAGTGCCTGGTGGTCTTCCTGCCAGGCGTGCGCGACGAGGCGGAAGACTTCGACGAGAAGGGCTTCGTCGCGGCGCTGAGAGAGAAGAACCTCTCCGTCGACGTGATCTCCGCGCAGGCGACGATGCCCTACTACACGCAAGGCGTGCTGGTGGAGCGGCTGGGCAACGACGTGATCGAGCCCGCGCAAGCCAAACGCTACAGGCAGACGTGGCTCATCGGCGTGTCGATGGGCGGCATGGGAGCGCTGCTCTATTCGCACGCGCATCCGGACGAGGTCACCGGCGTGCTCGCGCTCGCGCCGTACCTGGGCAAACGCCCCATCACCAAAGAGATCCGCGCGGCCGGAGGGCTCGCCTCGTGGCAGGCGCCTGCGAAGCCCGAGAAGATCGACGTGATGGACGACGGCGTCTACCAGCGCGAACTCTGGCGCTGGCTGCAAGCGCTCACGGCCGGCAAGGAGAAGGGCCCCGAGCTCTATCTGGGCTGGGGGCAGGAAGATCCGTGGCTGGCCGAGCCGTGCGAGCTGCTGGGCGAAGCCCTGCCTGAGAGTCGCCGGTACACCGTGCCGGGCGGTCACAAGTGGACCTCGTGGAAGAAGGTGCTCGACCAGTTCCTGAACGACTCCCGGTTCGCGAAGAGCTGCGCGCGCTGATCAGCTCATCGCCAGCGCGCCATCAGGATGAATGCCGAAGCGCGAACGAACTTCACGCAGCGGCCGCGGGAGATCCTCTGCGAAGGACCAGTCGGTGAGCACGTTGAACGGCACGCGGCTCCCCAGCTCGATGAAGCGCAGCAACTCTGAGGGGTCGACCACGCCGTGCTCCGCGCCGACGAACGTGGGGCCGATGTCGTAACCCAGGTGGAAGGTCATCAGCCCGACCATCACGAACGCGAACGCGTCGGCACCCGCGATGGGGTGCCGCGACGTCGCACCTGCATAGAAGCCGGCCAGCCGGCCCTCACCCCGCGCATCCGTGTCGAAACCGGTGAGCACGTGCATCAGGTCGTGGTGCATGGCCACCTCGGGAAGGCTGCCCTTCTCTCCTGGCATCGGCAGCTTGCGTGACCTCATGTGCGTGAAGAACGCGTGGCCCAGCGTGTCGGGCGGCAGTGCGCCGAGTTGTTCGTAGCGCGCAGCCAGCGTGGGATTCGAGGGCCCGCGTCCCAGCGAACTCAAGAGCGCGCGCACCACGCCGAAGACGCCCTCCTTTTTCCAGACCACCCGCAGCAGCGCCTTCCCGTCTGGGCTCAACCCCGCCATCGTCATCGTGGCGCGTTTGCCCCGGCCCGCCTTCGCGTGACGCACGATGCCCGGCCACGGTGTGCGGGGCGTGAGCTGACGGTTCAACAGCTCGAGCGCACTGAGCTGCGCGTCGGTGGCCTCGCTGCCGAGGCAGGTCATCACCAACAAGAACTCCAGCACCTCCCGGCGACGAGCCGGGCCCAACGAATCGATCGACACGTCTGCCGCCGGCCGCACGCCCAGCCGGGCCCGCACCAGCTCGAGGAAGGAACGCTGCGCTGGCGCGTCGCCGCCCCAGCGCTCCAACAGGGCCAGCAGGTACTCCGCCTGACCCGATTCCCACTTCGTGTTCAGCAGCATTCGTCTCTCCTCGTGGCAGAAGCACCACCCATGAAACCGAAGAAGCGCCGTGACGCGGGCCGGGCCCGGGGCGAGCCGATCGTCGACGCCGTATTGCTCCACACCCTGGAGGAGCTGGCGAGCGCCGGTCTGGCGGGGCTGAGCGTCGAGCGCATCGCGCAGAAGGCCGAGGTCAACAAGACCAGCGTGTACCGCCGCTGGCCGACCCGCGAGGCGCTGGTCTCCGCGGCGCTCGAGCGCATGCTGGGCGACGTCTCGTCGCAGATCCCCGACACGGGCACCTTGCGCGGCGACCTGCTCGGTCTGCTCGCTCCAATCTGCGAGCTGATCGGCTCAGACCTGGGCAAGGCGGTGTTGCGGGCGGCGGTCACGCACAGCTCGGCATCCACCGTAGGCGAGCTCGCCGCGCACCAGCTCGAGAACACCTCGAAGCCGCTGCGCTCCGTGATGGCCCGCGCCAGGGCCCGGGGCGAATGGCGAGCAGGTGCAGACCCGAGGCAGGTCGTCTTCATGCTGGTCGGCGCCGTCATGCACCGCGCGCTGCTGGAGCACGCGCCGTTGACCCGCCGATGGCTCTCGAACCTGGTCGACCTCGCCCTCGGAGGTGTGCTGCCACGCGGCTGAGCTGAACATTGCAACACGAAGTTGCAATCAAGCCTGCGGCGCGACGCTTGTCAAAAGGCGCGGCCAGAAACAGGGCGAATTCGATAATCCATTTTACATCGCAACGAATTTCCCAGCGGCCGAGAGCCGCCGACAACCGGGCATGAGCATCCTCAAACTGGGTTCGAAGGGTCCGGCGGTTCAAGTTCTCGAGAAGAAATTGAAGGCCCAGGGTCACCTCAAGGGTCCGGTCGATGCCACCTTCGACGCGCGCACCGCCGACGCTGTGGTGGCCTACAAGACGAAGAACGGCTGGGAAGATCCCAAGCCGAAGGTCGGGGCGAAGATGGCCGCTGCCCTCAACCTTCCTTCCTCGGGCAAGAGCCAGACCCCCACCACCATGAAGGGCGCTTCGTACAACTGCCGCATCGGCCGCCCGCCGGCCATCGTGGCCAGAACGGTCAGCCAGTTCGCGCACCGCCGCAAGCTCGACTTCATTCAGCTGCAGGAGATCAGCGGCTACCACGACGCGCTCAAGAAGATCCCCGGCTACAAGCTGATCTCCTTCCGCGGCTCGAAGGATCACGGCGAGACCGGCGTGCTCGTGCGCAAGGACATCGACGCGAAGTTCGCCCAGTCGATCGAAGCCGACACGGGGTGGACCAACGATCGCGGCGGCGTCGCGCAGCCTCGCGCGGCCACCTCGGTGCGGGTCGCGGGCTGGCTGCGCGTGGCTTCGGTGCACGCGCCCCCGGGCATCGATTGGGTCAACGGCCGCCCCGTCGGCGGTGAGGCGCGCATCAAGTCGTACCAGTCGCTCACCAAGAAGCTGCTCGCGTCGGCCCAGCGCCAGGCAGAGCGTAACCCCGAGCTGGGCATGCTCATCGGCGGCGACTGGAACGAAGGCGCGGTCACCGGCGGGCCTGGCTCTCCCGCCTGGCTGGCGGCCAAAGGCGGCATGAAGAAGCACCCCACCGGCGGCATCGACTGGGAGATGTCGCGCGGTGTCAAGCTGACCGACTTGAAGCGCGGCCCCAAGGGCGGTTCGGATCACCCGTTGATCACGTTCACGGTGAGCCGCCCTCGTTCGAGCCACAGCTGAAGTGGTAGAAGCGGCCGAATGGCCCAACAGACCCGCCGCCACTTTCTCCGCATCACCGCGCTCAGTGGTGCCGGGCTCGTTCTGGGTTGTGAACGCACGCCCGGTCTCATCGGGCTGGGTGAAGACGGCGGCATGTCTGAAGAAGGCGTCGTCGAAGACGCGGGTGTCGATGCGGGTCAGCCGCTCCCGCCCGACGAACCCGAGCAGCTCGCCGAAGCGTTCAACTTTCCCTTAGGTCTCGCCAGCGGCGATCTCGAGCCGACCCGCGGCGTGTTGTGGACGCGCTACGCCGGCATGGCCACCTTGCGGCTTCGGGTCTGGCGCATGGAGGCCGACGTCTATGCCGAGCGGGTGGCCGACGTGGTGGTCACGCCGGGTGATGGCGGCTTCGTGCACCTCGACGTCGCAGGTCTCCTGCCCGGCCTGCGGTACCGCTACGCCTTCTTCGAAGAGAACGGGCAAGCCGAGCTGACCGCACGCAGCGCCATCGGCCGCTTCCGCGCCGCGCTCGCGCCCGGTCAGAAAGAGAAGATCGTCATCGGGGCCTGCAGTTGCACGAAGCAGGGCAACACCCCTGTCCCCCTGCGCCGCGCGGGTGAACGCGACGATCTCGACGTCTTCCTGCTGCTGGGCGACACCTCGTACAACGACGGCGCCGACACCACGCCCGAGTACCGCACCCGCTGGGCCGCGAACCTGGGCAGCCCGGAGTACCGCACGCTGCGCGCCTCCACGAGCGTGCTCGCCACCTGGGACGACCACGAGGTGACGAACGACTTCAACCCCGAGACCATCGACCCGGCGAAGTTCACCATCGCGCGCGCCTGCTACTTCGAGGCGCTCCCGCTGCGCCGGCACGCAACGGAGCCGGATCGCCTCTGGAAATCCATGCAGTGGGGCGACACCGCCGAGATCTTCGTGGTCGACGGGCGCAGCGAACGAAAGCCCTCCACGCGCTTCAACGGCCAGCCGCACCAGTACCTCTCGCCCGCGCAGTTCGCGTGGCTCAAGGAGGGACTCAAGGCGAGCACCGCGGTGTTCAAGGTGGTGATGAACTCGGTCCCCATCACCGACTTCGGTTTCTCCGCGCTCACCGGTGACGGCTGGCTCTCGTACTCGCAGCAACGCACCGAGCTGCTGCGCTGGGTGGAAGACGAGGCCATCGAAGGCGTGTTGTGGGTCTCGGGCGATCACCACTTCGGCAGCGTGGGCCAGGTCTCCGGCTTCGGCGCAGGCCGCCAGGCGCTCGAGGTGCTCGCAGGCCCGGGCGCGCAGGGGGCTAACCCCATCTTCAACCTGTTGCGGCCGCCCCGATGGGACTACGCCACCGGCACCAACAACTACGTCACCATCGCGCTCGACCCGATGACGAAGATCGCCCGGCTCGAGTTTCACGATGGCGCGGGCGCCGTCATCTTCGGCAAGGACTACACGCTCTGAATCCAGAAGCACCGACCCCTCCTGAACCGCCTGCACCCACGCTGTTTCAGCGACTGAAGGCCGCACCCGTCACGGTGGTGTTCTTCGCCGCGTGCGTCGTGCTCTTCGCCGTGGCCGAAGCAAACGGCTCGACCCAGAACACCGTCACCCTGGTGCGCTTCGGCGCGACCTGGCGCGGCCTGGTGTGGAAGGGCGAATACTGGCGGCTGTTCACCTCGATGTTCCTGCACATCGGGGCGCTGCACCTGGTGTGGAACCTCGCCATGGGCTTCACCTGGACCGCGCCGTTCGAGCGGCTGGTGGGGCCGTACCGCTTCGCGTTCATCTACCTGGCCAGTGGGCTTGCGGGCTCGGCGGCCAGCGTCATCGGGCACGACGCGGTGTCGGCCGGCGCGTCGGGTGCATTGTTCGGCATCATCGGCGGCAGCATCGTGGTGCATCATCGCGTGCTGGGCAGCTGGGCGGCGCTGTGGGCCAGGCCGGAGCAGCGTCGCAACCTGCTGATGATCGCCGTGTGGTTGGCCATCGGCCCGGTGATGGGCTTCGACAGCTTCGCGCACGGGGCGGGCATGCTCGCCGGGGCCGCGCTCACGTGGACCATGGCGCCGCTGCACCGGGGCAACCTGGGCGCAACCATCGCGGCGATCGCCCTGCTCATCTGGGTGTCGTTGCGCCCGATTCCCGGCTTTCACGACGAGTGGATAGGCCAGGAGAAAGCGAGCGCGGCCTTCGAGCAGAACGACTGGAAGGCGGTGATCGCCGCGACGGAGTTGATGGACGCCAACCCGCGCCCGGAGCTGGTGTGGTTTCGCATCGAGGCGTTGATCGCGACGGGCCGGGTGGCAGAAGCCGAGCCGCTGCTGGTGAAGCTCAATGGCCAGCCGGTGGCGGTGGCGGCGATCCGCGCGCGGGTGAAGTACGCGCTGGCGAAGTACGACGCCGCGCTGCAGGCGCTCGAGCCCAGCCTCAAGGAGTCGCCGGACAACTTCGAGTTGCTCAAGATGAAGCTGCGCATCCTGCTCGCGCAGGGCCGCACCGCTGAGGCTGATCAGATCGCCCGCCAGATGCTGCAGGCAACGCCCACCTCAGCACCCGCGATGGCGGAGCGCGCGCGCACCCTGGCGGCGACGTACGAGTTCGATCAAGCCGACCAGCTGCTGGCCGACGCGTCGGCGCGCAAGCCCGGCGAGTTCGATGCGCAACGCGTGGAGCTGCTGGCGATGCGCGGTGAGTACGACGCGGCGCGTGAGCTGCTGCGCTCGGTCTCGCTCGAGCCTTCGATGGGCGCGCTGCTGCGCTGCTACGTCGAGGTGAGCGACGGTCAGTTCGACGCGGCGAAAGAGCCGTGCGGAAGGTTGTCCGAGAACGATCCCAATGGCCGTGAACTGCGAGCGGCGATGGCTGCCGCGCAGAACGATTGCGCAGGGGCCCGAACGATTCTGAGCAACGTGCCGCAGACGCGGTTGGTGATGCAGATCGAAGTGAGCTGCCTCATCAAGGAGCAGCAATGGGAAAAGGCGCAAGCGCTGCTCGACACGCTGTTCGAGCCCGACCTGAACGAAGCAGAGACGCAGCTGCTCGAGCGCGCGCTCGCCTTCAGCCGTGATGGTGAGCGCCCCATGCTGCAGGGGCATCAAGCAGAGGCGGCGCGTTCGCTGGTCTGGCAGCTGTTGCCGGCACCGTTCAGAGAGGCCGTGCGCAGCCCGACGGAGTAGTCGACCCTCTTCTCAAGGCTGGTTCAGTTCAGCTATCTTTGAACCACGTCATGAACTCATTCACGATTCACAACCTCGAAAAGCCGCTCGCCACGCTCCTCAAGGCGCGCGCTCGCGAACAGGGCGTCAGCGTCAATCAGTTCGTGAAATCACTTCTCGAACAGGCCTTGGGCGTGAAGCCGGCGCCGTCGAAGAACCGGGCACACTTCGAGAAGTTCCTGGGGATCTGGTCGAAGTCCGAGAAGGCCGCGTTCGATCGGGCCACCTCTGACTTCGAGAAGGTCGATGAGGGCGAATGGCGCTGAAGCGCGTTCTGCTCGACACCAATGCGTACTCGCGACTGGCCCTCGGCGACGAGCGCGTGCTCGAAGTCCTGAGCGAAGCGGAGACGGTCTATCTGTCGATCTTCGTCCTCGGCGAACTGTTCGCCGGGTTCAAGGGTGGTCAGAGAGAGCGTAAGAATCGGGAGCAGCTGAAGTCATTCATGGAGGGGCCGTCGGTCAAGCTGCTCTTCGCGACCGACGCCACCGCGGAAATCTTCGCGGGCGTGAAGGACTCGTTGAAGCGGCGAGGGAAGCCGCTCCCGATCAACGATGTGTGGATCGCGGCCCACGCGCTCGAGGCGGCGGCCTCGCTCATCACCTTCGACGCGCACTTCGATCGCGTCGAGGGCCTTCAACGCTGGCCAGGCCACTGACGCGGAAGGGCGCGGCGCGCACGCTTGAAGTTTCTTCCCCGTCTTTCGTATGAGGCGCTCATGAAGGATGCCTTCGCACTCGCCGAACAGTCGCCTCGCTACGACGAACTCATGGCGCTCACGCCGGAGGCGTCCGTCCTCGACTACGTGGTCTTGCTCGTGCTCATGACGCTGGGCACCGCGGGCGCCGCTGCGTTGGGGTTTCACTTCCTTTCGGACGACCCCATGACGCAGCTGCTGCTGGTGGCCACCGTGCTGTTGGTTGGGCTGGCGTCGCTCGGCTTCACCTGGAGCCGCATGCGGCGCTACCAGGCAGCGCCCATCGAACGACAGGTCGCCCTCGTCCGCGACGAGACCGTCGAGACCACGGTGCAGAACACCGTTCACGCCGCGCGCAACGGCCGCTCTCCGAGGGTCTCCACGCGCGTAACCAACGAGTACTACTCTTCTGGTCTGGGCGAAGCCAGGCCATCCGGCTGCCCAGGGAGTATCGGCTCTCCTGTCGCGAGGTCTCGATTCACCGGGAAGGCAACAAGCTCGTGCTCGAGCCGAGCGAGGAGGCCACCGACGCACTCGGGTGGCCGCTGTCATTCTGGGAGCTCCTCGGGACCCTCGATGACGACTTCGACGTGGGCGATCGCAAGGAGCCTCACGAGCGCCGGAACCCGCTCAAGTGAGAGACCAGTACCTGCTCGACACGAACATCGTCTCGTTGATCCTCAAGGGCAGAAGCCTGCGCGCCGCTGAAGTGATGGCGACCAAGCCTCGCGCTCGCGTGGGCGTCAGCGTGATCACGGAAATGGAACTTCGCTTCGGCCTGGAAAAGCACCCGTCGCCCGGGCGGCTCAAAGCCGTCGTCGACGGGTTCTTGTCGACCGAGCGGGTACTCCCATTTCCTCCTGAGCTCGCCGCGACCTACGGTCGTCTGCGCCGGGCCCTCGAGCGGGCGGGCCGGCCCATGGGCCCTCTCGACACGATCATCGCGGCGCACGCCATGGCGCTCGGAGCAATTCTCGTGACCAACAACACTGCGGAGTTCGGGCGCGTCGCCGGTCTCCGGTGCGAGGACTGGGTGTAAGAGGAGGCCATGAGCGGATACGAGTTCTCCTGCGCAGCCGTCGCCGTGAACGAAGGTGTGGCCGAGGTCACGTTGACCGCGACCGGCAAGGGCCAGCGCATGGGCCCTGACTATTGGGCCCAGTTCCCCACGCTGCTCGACCAGCTCGATGCCGATGAAGCGGTGCGGGTGGTGTTGTTGCGCACGGCCTCGGAGCACTTCAGCTTCGGGCTCGATCTCGTGGCGATGGGTGCAGAGCTCGCCGAGTTCACCGCGCCTGATGCCCGCGCGGTGCTGCGCACCCGGTTTCTTTCGCTGGTGAAGAAGATGCAACGCACGCACAACGCGGTGGCCGCCTGCCGCAAGCCGGTCATCGCCGCGGTGCAGGGGTGGTGCATCGGCGGCGGAGTCGATCTGATCACCGCCTGCGACATCCGCCTCGCCTCGCAGGACGCGAAGTTCTCGGTGCGCGAGGTGAAGCTGGCCATCGTTCCCGACGTGGGCACGCTCGCCCGGCTGCCGGCGCTCATCGGTCAGGGTGCCACCCGCGAGCTCTCCTTCAGCGGCGATGACTTCAGCGCGAAACGCGCGTTCGACCTGGGGTTGGTGAGCGAAGTGTTCGACACGCCGGCCACGTTGCTCGCGGGCGCGCGGTCCCTCGCGGCGCGCATCGCAAAGAACCCGCCGTTGACCGTGCAGGGCATCAAGCAGGTGCTCAACTTCTCCAGTGAACGTGAAGCGGCGCTGAGCCTCGATGCCGTGGCGTTGTGGAACGCGGCGTTCTTCCCGAGCGAAGATCTGCAGGAGGCCATCGGCGCGTTCATGGAAAAGCGCGAGCCGGTGTTCAAGGGCCGATGACCCACCGTTCATTTCCGAGTGCTGGCGGCTGCACGAGTGGACCGCGGATCCAAACGGCTTCTCCGTGGACACGATGATGACTGACGCGAGGCCCTCTCCCGAAGGGAGAGGGAGTCACTTCACCGGAAACGGATTGCGCTCCGTGAACTGCGCCTGGTGCCAGTACGGGTACGTCATCGGCACCGCGCTCGCCGCATCGAGCTTCGCGACCTGATCGACCGTCAACGACCAACCCACCGCCCCCAGGTTCGCGCGCAGCTGCTCTTCATTGCGCGCACCCATGATCACCGTCGACACACCCGGCCGGCTGGCGACCCAGTTCAGCGCGATCTGCGCGACGGTCTTGCCGGTCTCCTTCGCGACCTCATCGAGCGCATCGACCACGCGGAAGAGCAACTCATCAGGCACCTGCGGCCCGCCACTGGCCGTCGCCTTGTTCTGCAGCCGGGTGACCTCGGGCATCGGCTGACCCCGGCGCAGCTTCCCGCCGAGCCGGCCCCAACCCAGCGGGCTCCACACCACCGTGCCGACGCGTTGATCGAGCCCGAGCGGCATGAGCTCCCACTCGAACTCGCGGCCGACCAGCGAGTAGTAGGCCTGGTGCGCGACGTAGCGCTCGTAGCCACGCGCCTCGGACACCGCGAGTGACTTCATCAGGTGCCAGCCCGAGAAGTTCGAGCAGCCGAGGTACCGAATCTTGCCCGAGCGCACCAGGCCGTCGAGTGTGGAGAGCACCTCTTCAACCGGCGTGAGCGCGTCGAACCCGTGCAGCTGGAAGAGATCGATGTAGTCGGTGCCCAGGCGCTTCAACGCCTTGTCGACGCTCTCGAGCAGGTGATGGCGCGAGCTGCCGGTGTCGTTGGGGCCTTTGCCCGAACGGAAGGTCGCCTTGGTGGAGATGAGCGCCTGCTGCCGGCGGCCGGCCAGCGCCTTGCCCAGCAACTCTTCAGCGAGGCCCCCTGAGTAGATGTCGGCCGAGTCGAACATCGTGACGCCCGCCTCGAGGCAGAGGTCGACCATGCGGGTGGCCTCCTTCACGTCGGCGCTGCCGAAGCCTTTGAAGAAGTCGTTCGAGCCCCCGAAGGTGCCGGTGCCGAGCGAGAGAACCGGGACCTTCAAACCAGATGCGCCGAGCAGTCGATGTTCCATGGGGCCAGCCGTTTAACGCCGCGCGCGGTCTGGTGCAGGCAGAACCACCGTTCACATCGAGCGGTGGGCTACAACGGCCTCCGTGATCAGCCTCAGCGAATGGGAGCGCGGCGGCACCTTCACCACCCTCCACGGACATCGCCTCTTCTGCCGCGAAGGCGGCGCGCCCACCCAGCCCGCCCTGGTGCTCCTGCACGGCTTCCCCACCTCGTCGTGGGACTTCGAGGCGATCTGGGAAGAGCTGACCAGCCACTACCGGGTGATCACCCTCGACCTGGTGGGCTACGGCTTCTCCGACAAGCCCACCACCTTCAGCTACGCCATCCACGCGCAAGCCGACCTCGTCGAGCAACGGCTGCGTGAGCTGGGCCTCACCGAGTACCACCTGCTCGCGCACGACTACGGCGACACCGTCGCGCAAGAGCTGCTCGCCCGCGACACGCCCACCCCGAAGCTGCGCAGCGTCTGCTTCCTCAACGGCGGCCTCTTCCCCGAGACGCACCGCGCGCTCACCGTGCAGAAGCTGCTGCTCTCGCCGCTGGGCCCCTTCATCGCCCGCCTCACCAACCGCGCGCGTTTCGACCAGAGCCTGCGTTCGGTCTTCGGCCCTCGAACACCGCCGTCACCCGAGTTCCTCGAGGGTCACTGGTCGCTGCTCGAGAGGAGCGTGATGCCCCAGCTGCTGAGCTACATTCCGCAACGCGTGACACACCGCGAGCGTTGGGTCGGCGCCCTGCAGCACGCGCGCATTCCCCTCAAGCTCATCGATGGAGCAGCCGATCGCGTCTCCGGCAGCCACATGGCCGCGCGGTACCGCGAGGTGGTGCCAGCGGCAGACGTGACGCTGCTCGAAGGCATCGGGCACTATCCACAAGTGGAAGCGCCACGGGCCGTGCTGGAGGCGTACCTCCAGTTTCGGCGGGCAACGACTTAGGCGTTGCGCTTCTTCGCGGCGCGCATCGCGGCGTCGTACGCCGTCATGCCGGCACCGTCAGACGACCACGCGTCGGCGGCGAAGCCACCATCACGCCAGTCGCCCAGCTTCACCCAACCACCCAGCTTGCCAGGGTACCAACCGGAGACCGCGGCCACCTTGTTCGAACAGGCGACGGCTTCCCAGGTCAGGGGCTGGCCAGACTCGGAGTGCATCAGCGTGATCGGCTGCGTCTCACCGGTGAGGGCGAGGGTCTGCATGCCCACGACGCCATCCACCGTGTGAGGAATCACCACGAGACCGGGGGTCTGGTGGCCGACAGGAGCGAGCGTGGTCGCCTCCTGCGTCGAAGGAAGAGGTGCGGACTGCGAATCGCTGTGCGTCAAAGTCTCGGGTTGGGTCATGTGATGGAGCACCCGTATGGGCTTGTGAGCCAGCGGTCAAGGTGGGGTCGAGCCCCACCCGGAAAACGGTGACGTTCCGGCCCTCAGTGACCGCGGCGGCGGAACCAGAGCAGCACGGCAAACAGCAGGAACGGGGGGGCCGAGGAGCACCCACAGCCCTGAACCCGCCCACCCAACGTCTCCTGGGCGGCGGCCACCAACACCGGCTCCGGCGTGGGCATGCCGGCGTCGACCACCGGCTCGGGGCACCTGTCGGCTTCTTCGAACGAGTAGCCCACGTTGAAGAGGGTGCGGTCGCGCTGGCTGGTGTTGCCGATGGCGAAATAGAGGTCGCCGCCGCAGGGCACGTCGAGCAGCACCTTGCCGGTGAAGACGCCGTTGCTCGAGGTGGGCACCACCGTCTTCTCCGCGTCGTTGATGAGGTCCGAAGCGCCGCTGCGCGCGAAGGTGATGGGCTGGCCCTTCGAGGCGAGGAGCTGCATGCGCACCACGCCGCCGCCACCACCACCACCCTGGCCGGTGACCGTCACGCTCTTCGCGCCGCGCGGCACGTGAATCTTGAACTGGTACGGGCCGGGGATGGCGTTGCCCAGGGTCACCTCGGCGAAGGCCGAACCGGGAATGCCGATGTAGGGCCGCGTCGCGTTGGGCGCGTTGGTGACGTCGAGCACCTTGGAGCAGTTGGTCACGCCGCGCCCGTCGAAGGCGGTCTCCAGCTTCGCGCGCGCGTCGGGCATGGCCGGAAACGCCTGCGCGACGGTGCTGGTGATGATGCGCGCCGCGCTCTCGAAGTTCACGTCGGGCGGGAAAGACACCATCGCCGCGTAGAAGGCTGCGTCGAAGGTGGCGCCCTGGTCGGTGCCCTGGAAGTGCAGCGTGCGCGCCTCCCAGACGGCGCCGGTGAAGTGCAACGAGTCTTCGTGCGACTCACCCCAGAGCACGTCGGGGCAGCGCGACGCGTTGTCCACGTTGCGGATCGAGGTGCGGGTGGGGTCGATGCGCGGGCCCACGTAGACGCCCACGATGGGGTCGTTGCCGGTCATCGCGGCGATCAGGTCAGACACGCCTTCGTGCAGCGCCGACGACTCGTTGTTCGAGGAGCGCGAGTCGATGGTGACGATGGTGCCCCAGTCTGCGGTGGAGTGCACGATGCCGTGACCCAGCTCGTGCCAGAGCACCGGCCCGTCGTAGGCGAAGTCGACGCCCGCCCCCTGGTAGATGACCAGCGCGTCAGAGGCGAGCACCTGGGGCGGCAGGAGCAGGAACTCCATGTTCTCGCGCGCCAGGAACATCGCGTTGTCGGTGCGCGACAGGCTGTTGCTCACGTACACGCCCGCGCCGTTGGGCTCGGCGTTGTTGAAGTCGGCGTCGCTCACGTTCACCCAGACCGCGGGCAGATCCGGCCCGGCGTTCCTCATGCTGAACGGCGAGAAGCCACCATCACGCGCGAGCGGACCCATGGAGAGCGCGCGCACCGCGTCGTAGGCCTTGTTCACGTGGTAGTACGCGTGCACCTCGGCGAACTCGTCGTAGTCGGCCGGGTTGTTGATGCTGGGGGCCACCGTGCCGGGCTGATCGACCGGCGGGTAGACGTAGTTGCCCGACGCGTGCACGGCCGAATCATCGGTGGCGCGCTGGCGCTGATCACAGATGGCCACGTCGAAGTCGATCGGCCCCTGGAAGGTCTGCGCCTGACCAGTGGCACGCGCGGGCCCGGCGTCGGCCTGGCAGTTGAACGTGGGGCAGCAGTTGAGCGCGCGAATGCGCTCGCCGGTGAGGAAGCCGCCGTCGAGGTGCTGCAGCTGCGTGGTGATGGTCGGCGTGCGGCCCACCCCACCCTGCAGACCGCCGGGGCTCGAGGCGTAGACATCGGCGTCACGCGCGGTGTGAGCGCGGTTCTCCACGAAGAGCACCGCGCCGTCGATCGCGTCGACCGCGACGTGCCAGCTCTCCGAGTTCTTGAGCGTGGGCACGAAGGTCAAGAAGCCCACGTGCACCGCGCCGTTCACCAGGAACGCCTTCCGGGTGTAGCCGCCGTAGGGCACACCATCCGAGCGCAGCCAGGCGCCGTCGACTTCGTGGGTGGCGATGGCGAGCGCCTGGGCACCCGTCAGCACCGGGGTGGTCTGCACGGCGCCGAAGCGGCGAATCGTCGAGGAGAAACGCACCACCCGCTGCTGCTCATCGAAGCTGACGATGAGCTTGCTGCCGTGGAGCTCGAGGCCGTCGACCTGCTGGTTCAAGTGCACCACGCCGCCCAGGCGGGTGCTGAGCAGCTTGCCGACCACCAGCTTCGAGCGCGCCTCGAGACCCAGCTCGGCCTTGCGGGAGTGGGCGAAGTGGAGCGCCGCTGTGCCCGGGTTGCCGATCATCGGAGGGGTGAGCACGCCGTCCTGGAAAGCGATGGGGGCGGGCAACTGGAACAACAGAGCAGAGACGATGGGCAGCAGCATGGAGGAGCGCTGTAGGCCGGGTTCACAGGAGGCCGCAAGCACCCGGCCTCCACCGTTCGCATCGAGCGCAGTCGAGATGTCACCTCTGTCTCGCGCGAGACCTCGTCAGCACGGCGAACCGGCACGGCTTGCGCGGGTCTTCGACTGGCGCAGCAGCAACAGCAGCAGCAGCCACCCCAGGCACGCGGGGGCGCTTGAACAGCCGCCCGCGACCGGGTCGGTCTGCGCCACTTCTGGAGGAGCGCTGCACACCTCGGCCTGGCAGGTCATCGCGTTGAGGCACTCACTCGAGGTCGTGCAGGGGCGCGAACAGAACTGAAAGCCGCGAGGATCGTCGACACACAGACCGCCCGCGCACTGGGCGGCGAGCGTGCAGACCGCGCCATCGTCACCGCAGTCGGGATCGGTGAGGCCGCAGCTGGCATCGCAGCGTTGATCAGCCTGGCACGGGCAGTCGGGGTCTGAAGTGCCGCAGCCCAACGCGCAGCGGCCATCGTTCGCGCAGGAGGGCGGATCGTTCGCGGCCACGAACGCGTCGATGAAGGCAGCGTGTCGATCGACGCGAATGTCGACGCCCACGCCGCACGACGCGCCTTCGGTGCGGGAGTGAATTCCAGCCACCGCTTCGCCCAGGAATGAAGGCCCCCCGGAGTCACCCGCGCAGATGCCCGCCACCCCGTTGCTGCCGAAACGCAGGTCGGCCGAGGTGATGCGGGTGATGGGCAACGTGACGCTGCGACGGGTGCCGCTGCTGGTTCCGTCGCTCGCGCTGGCGCGCCCGTAGCCCACCACCCGCAGCGACTGGCCGGCAGCGTTGGCGGGCAACGCGGTGAGGAGTGTCGCCGCGGTCACGCCCGCCGGCGCGCGCTCGAGGAGGATCGCCGCGAAGTCGAAGTCGCTCTCCTGGACGGCCGGGTTCCAGCTGGGGTGCCGGGTGATCGTCGTGACGTCGATCATGTCTGACTGCATCAGCATCATCGTGTTCGCCTTGTTGGTGGCGCGCACGGTGAGCGTGGAGGCGTTGTGGAACACCGGGTCGACGCAGTGTGCGGCGGTGAGCAGAACGCGGGGGCTGATCAAGACAGCGCTGCAGATCGACGCCCCGCTGTCGAAGCGGAGATCGAGCAGGAAGACGTCGTTGGAGGCGGCGTCGGTGGCGCCTCCGAGAATGGCCTGCTCGCGCGCGCTCACGGTGGCCGGCGCAGGGGCGCACGCGAGCACGAACCACGAGAGCGTGAGGAGCAGCGTTCGCATCGCGCTTCAGTCAAGCACGCAGTCAGGGAAGGGCGAAATGCACCACGCCGTCGACGTGCAGCTCGGGCCTGACGAAGGTGCGCTGCGCGGTCGCGTTGAGGTGGCAGCCCTCGCAGTCGCTGCGTTGCACGTGCGGCAACGGCGGCGGCATGCCGTGACACGAGGTACAGGTCGACTGCGTGCCATCCACCAGCGTCCAACGGGGAATGGTGAACTGACCTCCACCGGGGTCGACGGTGTAGTTCGCGATGTCGTGGCAGGCGGTGTTCGCGCAGGTCGCGCCCACGCGGTACTCGGGCCGCGCGAGGTTGGCCCGCGCGACGCCGCTGAAGGTGACCTGGGCGATGCCGTCGAGGTGCTGGCCTGAGGCGACGGTGGTGGGCACCACGTGGCACTCGGCGCACTGAACCACGCGCGCGAGCCCTCGGCCCACCACGTGGGCTTGATGCGCTCCCACGCCGACCGCGGTGGTGGCGGTCTCTCCGCGGGTGTCGCGCGGCGGTGCGGGGTTGCCCGGGCTGCCGTGGCAGGAATCGCAGGCGGCCGCCTGGTTCACGTCGACCACGCCGTCGACGTGTTGGGTGCGATCGACCATCTGGCGCCCGAGCGGCCCGGTCGCGTTGGGGTGGCAGACCGCGCAGTTCTGCACCTGGGGATGCGGGCTGGGCGGCGGTGCACCGTGGCAGCTGGTGCAGTCGAGCGCGGTGGTCGAGGTCCACGGGGGGGAGCTGACGCCGTGGCAGGCGGTGGCGCAGGTCGAGCTCGCCGTCGACCAGACGACCGCGGTGTTCACTTCAGCGCGGCCGCCGTTGGGGTGACGGGGCGTCACGGGTGTGGCGGGCACTTCGTGGCAGGTGGCGCAGGGCACCGGCCGGGTCTGCGCTCCTCCGGTGAGGTGGCGCTGGTGCGCGCCCTGGTCTTCCTGGTGGCAGCTGTTGCAGGCCGCGACAGTGGATTGAATGACGCCGTCGACGTGGAGCTCGGGCCGGGCGAAGCCGCCGTCGGGGGCGAGCACGTCGCTGTGGCAGACCGCGCAGCTGCCGGCCTGGGGGTGCGGGGATGGTGGGGGCAGGCCGTGGCAGGTGCCGCAGGCTTCGGTGGAGGAGCGTGCGCGGGTCCACACGCCGGAGGTGCCTCCGTGGCAGGCGGTGGTGCAGCGGCGCGCGCCGAAGTCGTAGGTGGAATCAGGGCCCGAGATGGCGCCGAAGGAGAACGTGGTGCGGCCGTCGTTGTGGCCTTCATCGGCGGCGGTGGCGGGTACGCGGTGGCATTCGGCGCAGGCGACCGGGCCGTGGGTGGGGCTGGCGGTGAGGTGGAGTTCATGCGCGCCGACACCGGGGAACTCGAGACCGGTGTTGCCGAAGATGTCGAACGGCGGCGCAGCGCGGTTGGTGGTGCGGGTGGCGTCGCCGTGGCAGCGCGTGCAGGCGCGATCGGCGTCGACGGGCGCGGGGTCGCGCGGAACGAAGCAGCCGAAGCTCAGCAAGCAGAGGAAGACGCCAAGTGTCCCCCTCTCCCTTCGGGAGAGGGTTGGGGTGAGGGCCTCAGTGCGCTTCGGAGCAGATCGCCGGAAAGCCCTCTCCCCGACCCTCTCCCCCTCGGGGGAGAGGGAGAGAGTTGTTGCGGTTGTTGTTGTTGTTGTTGTTGCGGTTGTTGCCGTTGCCGTACGCGCGTTCACAGAGCACCTCCGTGACAGACCGCACACTGCGGCGAGCCGAGCGGATCCGTACTCCGCCACCCGACGGGATGCGGCGAACCACCGAGCGCACCGACCTTGTGGCACCGCACACAATTCGTCGCCGGGCCTTGATCATGACACGACGCACACGCGCCGATGTCGCGCCGCGCCGCCAGCCCATGCCCATTCCCCGCCGCGCCCAGGCCACTCGCCCACCCCAACGGGTGCGGGCTCTGCCCCCCATTGACCGCGCCTGAAACACCACGCGTGATGTGACACGCATCACACTCCGTCTTCGCGTGACACGTCGCGCACTGCCCTGGCTGAGAGCGCGCCTCCAAGGGATGCCGCGACAAGAAATCAAACCGGTGCACGAACGTGCGCTCGAGCTGCTCTGGGTTGCGCTGCGCAGGCCCCAGGGGCCGGGTGGCGTCGTGACACGAATCACAGCTGGTCTGCGCATGACACGTGGCGCACTTCTCCGGAGCCGATCGCGCCATCGGCCCGTGCCGGCGAATCCACCCCGTGTCGTGCGCGAGGAACGATCGCGGCTCGAGGCCCCGCAGGTCGCCGGCCACATGACACCCGGTGCACTGATTGGCCTCGAACTGCGCCTGGTGGTGGTGGCAGCTCAAACACGTGTCCATCGGGGGAAACAGCGGCGCGCCACCTTCCACGCCCACCGCACCGCCGTGACACTTCACGCACTGCCCCTTGAGCTCGCCCATCTTCAGGTGCGGCTCGTGCGCGAAGACGATCTTCTTCCCTGCGGGGAGACGGGCCAGGGCCGGCCGCACCGAGTGCTGGAAGATCTGCTTGTCGTTCTCGTGACACCCCGCGCAGCGCTGGGCCGTCGGAGCAGACCAGCTCTCATGGCCACCGGGCGACGACTGGTGACAGCTCAAACAAGACAGACATTTCGGCTGCCCGGCCGCCCCGCACTCCAGCGTGGCCAGGTGCACCCGATGGGGAAAGTGCGTGAGCAACCCGCGCGCACACGCGCCCCCGAGCAAGGTGACGGCGACGCCTATCAACACGGCCTTGCGCTTCATGGTGCGCCCGCCGCGCTCCTGGGATCGAGCTCCACCACCAACCGCGCGAGGCCCTGGGCTTCGAACGCCGCGAACGGCGTGCGCATCACCGTGCTGGAGACCAACACCCGCAACCACGGCCGCGCCGCCCACTCCACGCTGGCCACTGCCGTCATCGACGAAGCCACTCCGCGCACCGGCGCGTCGTAGAGGAAGACGGCGCCGTCGAGTGAAGTGGTGATGGTCTCGCTCGCCCGGTACCGCGCGCCGGCCCGCAATTGCACGTAGCCCGAAGGCGGCACCAGCACGCGCGCCACTTCGGCGAGCACCAACAACCGCCGCTCGAGCCCGGGCCACCAGCGCACCTGCACCTGCGCGCGGCCGCCGGGTTGATCACCTTCGAACAGCTGCGCCGCGCCGCGGCCCCTCACCTCGAGCGACTCGAGGGCCCGCACCGTCGCCTCGGCGCCCAGCTCGTGCCACGACGCGCCACCGAAGGCGGCCAGCACCGAGGTGTGCGGCAACAACAACGAGGGCCGCTGAAACGAATAGTCGATCGCCAACGGCACCCGGGGAATCTTCGTCACGTCGAGCCAGACCGCCGCTTCCGAGACATCGAGCGCCTGGAGATCGAACGTCATGCGCGCGCCCGCGCCCAACCAGCGCAGCGGCTGGGTGGTGAGATCCGCCGCCACCACGCGCGAAGCAACTCCAGACAGGTCGTGTTGTTGATGAAAGGAAAACCCCAACCGGCTCTCTTTCGGCAGCCGGAACGCCACCCGCCCACCCGCGGTCACCTGCCCGGCCCTGTTCTGCGCCTCGAGCAGCAGCGGGTCGCGCAGCCCATCACCCACGAAGCCCAGCAGGCTGGCGCCGCGGGGTTGGTTCCAGCGCGGCAACGCCACCCAGCCGCCGTACACGTCGACGTCGAGCAAGCCGACGCTCACCCCCAGCGTGGCGCCATCGAAGCGCACGTAGCGCCGCGAGCCCGGCAAGGTGAGCTGCCGCCCCAACTTCACCCGGAACACGCCCCGCCGGTACTGGGCCCAGGCCGCGGTCACGTCGCCGTCGCCCTGAATTCCATCGAGCGGCCCGGCGCGACCCCACAAGGCCAGCTCGCCGCTCACGCTGTCGGGAGCACCCGGCAGATCCACCGCACCGAAGCGCACGAAGCCCGAAAGCGAGACGGGGAACGCGGGCTCGATGCGGGTCACTGAGCCCGGGGAGCCCGGAATCAAGGCTTGCTGAAAATACTGCGCGTACATCGCGACCCGCGCGTCAGCCCACACGGCATCGTCGGCTCGCGCCACGCTCGAAAGGAGCGCGAGAACCACCCAACGAGCCACCGAACCGGACATCACGGGGCCGCCCCTAAGCAACTTTGGGGCGAGGGCACGATCCCTGCGCCAACGGCTTGCGACGCGTGCAGGAACTGCGCGCGCACAACTCTCGACGTCAGGATTGCGTGCGTCACCAGAAGTTCCCCTCCCCGCGGGGACTGGCCCCATGGGTGCAATACGCCACTGGTCATCATCGCGATCAGGGAGGTCGTTGTGTCATTCAAAGGTTGTCTGGTTGCTGGGATCGCGGTGGCGCTCGTCGGATGTCTGGGACCCGCGGGGCCGAGCGGTCCGCAGGGCCCGCCGGGTGAAACGGGCGCGCCGGGCACCTCGGGGCAGAACGGAGCTGACGGCTCGCCCGGTCAAGGCGGGCAGCCGGGTGACGCGGGCCCGTCAGGCCCTGTGGGGCCGCAAGGCGACGCCGGCCCGGGTGGCCGCGATCTCCGCTCCGTGGGCCCCGGCCTGACCGTGAGCATCGTCGACGCGGGCATCAGCGACGCGGGCGTGGCGACCGTCGACGTGAAGCTCACCGACACCACCGGCCGCCCCCTCGATCGCACCGGCACCTTCACCGAAGGCACCGTCAGCGTGTCCTTCCTGCTCGCGTACCTCGAGGAGCGCGTCGATGGCCTGCCGCTCCAGTACGTCAGCTACACCAGGCGCAACGTCACCTTCGACGGCGGCACCTTCGTGCAGAACGCGGCCGACACCAACGGCGAGTGGACCGAGCTCGAGCCGGTGGGCAGCGGCAACTACCGCTACCGCTTCGGCACCGTGGCCGCCAACGTGAACGCCGTCGGCAATCGCACGCACACCGTCGGGCTCTATGCGACCCGCACCTTCCAGGCCCAACGTTTCGTCGACAACAAGCTGTTCGACTTCCGCCCCGACGCCCAGCCGGTCACCGCGCACCGCGACATCACCACCACCGCGGGGTGCAATGCCTGTCACACCCGCCTCGAGGCGCACGGTGGCGCCCGCCGCGAAGTCGGCCTGTGCATCATGTGCCACACCAACACCAACGACATCGATCCCGACACCGGGAACACCTTCGACTTCAAGGTGATGGTGCACAACCTTCACCGCGGCGCCGAGCTGCCCTCGGTGCTCGGCGGCAAGCCGTACCAGATCATCGGCTTCGCCAACTCGCTGCACGACTACAGCGACGTGAAGTTCCCCACCTCGATCACCAGTTGCGACACCTGCCACACCGGCACCGACGGCGCGCGCTGGAAGACCAACCCCAGCCAGGAGGGCTGCAGCGGTTGCCACGACACCACCTGGTTCGCGGCCACGCCCCCGCCGGCCGGCTTCACCGTGCACAGCGGTGGCCCCCGCACCGACGCGCAGTGCATCGTGTGTCACGCGGCCAACTCCATCGAGCCCATCGAGGGCAACCACCCGCTGGCGGCGCGCGACCCCAACAAGCTCACCGTCACCAGCACCATTCTCCGGGTGCCCCGGGTGTTGCCCGGCGCCCAGCCCGAGGTCACCTTCTCCGTGCAGGTCGACGGTGCCCCTCGCGACGTGCTGGCGCAGCGCATGAGCCGCCTGCGGTTCGTTCTGGGTGGCCCGAACGTCGACGTGGCGCGCTACTGGGGTGAGACCGCTGAGCTGGCGCCCGACTGCAGCACCCTCACCGACGGCGGCCAGTGCCTCTCGGCGGTCGACGCGGGCGTCTTCACCTGGCGCGGCCGCACCCCGCTGCTGCCCACCGACACCGGCAGCTTCACCGTGGGCATGGAGGTCTGCGCGACCTCGGATGCCGGGGTGCGCTGGTGCGCGGTCAACTCGGTGGCCCCTTTCGCGGTCACCGACGCCACCGCCGTGGCCCGCCGCCAGCCCGTCACCCTCACCCAGTGCAACGCCTGCCACGTGCAGCTCTCCGCGCACGGCGGCTCGCGCAACAACACTGAACACTGCGTGACCTGCCACAACGGAAACCTGGTGCTCAACACGGCCGTGCCCACCGACGGTGGCGTGGTGACCGCCAACGCGGCCCACTTCAAAGACCTCATTCACGAGGTGCACTCGGCGGCGCGCTACCCCTCTCCGCTCAACAACTGCGCGAAGTGCCACACCACCACCGGCGCGGCGCTGCCGTTGCCTCAAGGCGTGTTGCCCTCGCGCAGTGAACTGCGCAGCTGCGGCCTGCTCCCCGATGGCGGCACCGGCTACCCGGCCGACGGCGGTGGCACCTGCGTGAGCTTCGCGGTGATGGCCAGCTCGGTGTTCCAGGCGCCCACCAGCGCCGCGTGCACCAGCTGCCACAACAGCCTCTCGGCCCAGGCCCACGCGTCGCTCAACACCACCTCGTCGGGCGTCGAAGCCTGCGCGGTGTGCCACCAGGCGGGCCGCAGCTCGGGCGTCGACACCGTTCACGCGCTGTTGCCCTGACATCATGGGGAGCGTCGGCACACCGATAGGGGCGGCGGCGGTGCTCACGGCGCTGGCCGCCGCTTCACTGTTGATTCACCACATCGTGGTCCGCCCGAAGCTGGCGGGCACCACCCGGCTCAAGCTGCTGCTGGGGCTGGCGGTGTTGCCGTTCATCGCCGCGGTGACCACCACCGCCTCGGGCATGCAGCGCACCACGGAGCGCGAGTTCTGTGGCTCTTGCCACGTGATGGAAACGCACCTCACGGACCTGGTCGATCCCACCAGTCTGTCATTGGCGGCCCGGCACAGCCGTAACCCGATGATGGGGCCGCACGCCTGTTACACCTGCCACGCCGACTACGGCATGCTCGGCTACCCGATGACGAAGCTCAAAGGCATGAGCCATGTCTATTATTACTACCTGGGCGGCTATCGAAACTGGGATCTCCGCAGGTTCCACGCCGAGGTGCGCGTCGCCAAACCGTTCCCCAACGCCAATTGCAAACAGTGTCATTCCGGCACACTGAGTTCGTTCAGCAACGTACGGGAGCACCTGGGCATGCAGGAAGAACTCGAGAGCAATCGGGTCTCGTGCGCGTCCGCGGGCTGTCATGGTGTGGCGCATCGTTTCAGCAAGCGCCCCGAGGAGCTCTGAGGTGCGCCGCCTGCTCGCTTTCATCGCCCGTTGGCCCACCGAACGCGCGCTGCGGGTGGCGTGTTGGATCGGCCTGCTCGCGTTGGCCCTCATGATCGCCGGCGTGGTGCTGGGCACCCCGCTGGCCGTGGTCGCCTCGATGTCGGTGGCGCAGGGGCTGGGCGTGTTGGCCTGCCTGCTGTTCGGTGTGTCCATCGCCGCTGATGGAGCGGCCCGGCGCGGCGGCGGCAAATGACTTCGCGCGCGGCGCTGGTGGCAGTGGCGGCGCTCGGGGTGTGGGGCTGCGAGACGGTCTCCTCCGTGCTCCCCCCGGAGCAAGACGGCGGCACCCTCACCGTGCCCGGCGGCTATCACCTCGCCCGCATGACCCCCGGTCACCGGGCGCACCTCGCGCTCGAGGGTGAGCAGCGGGTGCCCTGCCGCGACTGTCACGCTTTGGCCGATGCCGGCTTCGCGGCGCCCCCGGTCACCATCTGCGCGGGCTGCCACGAAGCGCAACAACGTCAGCACCACCCGCTCGACGCCGGCGTCTCGATGAGCTGCCTGACCTGCCACGTGTTCCTCGCGAAAGAACCGGGCGTGCGTTTCGAGAAGTGGGGCTGCATGGGCTGCCACGCCGAAGCGCAAGGCACGAAGGCGCCCATCACGGTGCACCTGGAGCGCTGCGACAGCTGCCACCGCCCTCACGACGCGCCCTTCACCGCGCCCGCTGACTGCACCAGCTGCCACGCCGTCACCCTGGTTCACGGGGCGAAGGGCGACACGGTCGCGCAGACCTGCATGAATTGTCACCCGCCGCATTCGAAGGCCCCGGTGGCCAGCCAGCAGTGTCTGACCTGTCACGCCAGGGGGGACATGACGCTGGCCGCGCGCGTCTCTCCGCAGGCGCTCTTCCCCGGCGGTCACCCGGGCTGCGGCACCTGTCACAGCCCGCACACCTTCCAGAAGAACGCGGTGAAGCCGTGCAGCAGCTGTCACGAGAAGCGCCTGGTGCTCGCGCCCGATTCGCACGCGAAGTGCGACACCTGTCACCAGCCGCATCAACCGATGGCGCAGCCCAAACCCTGCGTGTCGTGTCACCAGAAGATCTCCGCCACCTTGAAGCACCCCGCTTCGGCCGAAGGTCAGACCTGCACCGGTTGCCACGTGGCGCACCCCACCGAGCCGGGCCCCATCGCGGTGCCTTGCTTGAGCTGTCACCAGGAGCCCGAGCTCAACGGGCACGTGGTGCACGCGGCCACCTTGAGCTGCGACAGCTGCCACCTACCTCACGGCGGCAAGCCGAAACGCGGCGTCTTGTGCGTGACGTGTCACGAAGAGCAGGTGCTGGCGGCGAAGCAGAACAAGGGCCACGCCGACTGCAATCAGTGCCACGCGGGCCTGCCGCACGCAGAGAGCGAAGCGCCCCGGGCGTGTCTGAGCTGCCACGAAGACAAGGTGCCGCCGCAGAAGAAACACCCGGAGTGCGCCACCTGCCACGCCAGCCACTCGGCGAAGGTGATCGCCACCTGCGCCAGCTGCCACCTCTCACCCACCTCCGAAGCGTTGCCGGGGCTGCACGCCGTGCAGAAACACCGCGAGTGCAAGACGTGTCACGCCGCGCACACGCCTGAACCCCGCCGGGGCCCTGCGGCCTGCGTGAGCTGTCATCGGCGTCTCCCGCCGGCCAGTCACCCCACGCCCCCGACCCAGTGCGTCGGGTGTCACCTCTTCACTCAGGAGAAGTGAAGCGCTGACGTCTGGGCTGAATCGTTCACCAGGTGACCCAGCGTTCGCATCGCCCGCCAGGCGCTCATGCGCCTGCAGCCAGGCTTCGCCGCCTGGAAGCGTCGAGGACCTGGCGGACCTTCCTCAGGAGGGCGTCGGGCAGAATGGGCTTGGCGAGGAACTCGACGCCCGCATCGAGCACCCCGTGATGCACGATCGTGTTCTCGGTGTAGCCCGAGACGAAGAGCACCTGCAGCTCGGGCCGCAGCTCAGCGAGGCGCGCGGCCAGCTCCCGCCCGCTCATGCGGGGCATGACGACGTCGGTGAGGAGCAGATGAATCTTCGCCTTGAACTGCTCGCAGGCGAGGACGGCCTCGCCCGCATTCTGGGCGTCGATCACGTGATACCCGGCCTTGCGCAGGATGCTGCGAACGACGTTGCGCACGGGTGCCTCGTCTTCGACGAGCAAGATGGTCTCAGACCCACTGAGCGAGGCGCCGGCCAGCGCCTCGGGCTGCACCTTTTCGATGCGATCGGTGCGGGGCAGGTAGATCTTGAAGGTCGTTCCCTGGCCTGGCTCGCTGTACACCCAGATGTGGCCACCGCTCTGGCGCACGATGCCATAGACCGTCGACAGACCCAGGCCGGTGCCCTTGCCTTGCTCCTTGGTGGTGAAGAACGGCTCGAAGATGCGGGCCTGGGTCGCCCGATCCATTCCGCACCCCGTGTCGGAGACCGCCAACAGAACGTACTCGCCTGGTGTCACGCCGGAATGCGCCGCAGCAGAGGCGTCATCGAAGGCGATGTCTGAGGTCTCGACCGTGATGGTGCCGCCTTCGGGCATCGCGTCACGGGCGTTGACGACGAGGTTCATGATCACCTGTTCGAGCTGACCGCGGTCGACGAGAGACCTTCCGGTGTCCGCCGAGAGGAGAAGGTTCAGGTCGATGTCTTCGCCGATCATGCGCCCGAGCATCTTCTCGAGGCCGCGGATGACGGTGCTCACGTTGAGCGCGGTGGGTTGGAGCAACTGCTTGCGGCTGAAAGCGAGGAGCTGACGGGTCATCTCGGTCGCACGCAGCCCTGCCTGGTGAATCTCATCCAGGTCGGCCCGGAGAGGATCGGCTCCGGGCAGATCATCCATGATCATCGTCGTGTAACTGAGGATGACCGAGAGCAGGTTGTTGAAGTCGTGCGCGATGCCACCTGCGAGGCTGCCGATGGCCTCCATCTTCTGCGCCTGACGGAGCTGATCCTCCGTCCGCTGCAGCGCCTCATGAGCCCGATGCCGTTCGGTGGTATCGCGCTCGACCGCGACGAAGTGCGTGAGCGTGCCCGCATCATTGCGGACCGGCGCGATGTCGATGTCGAGCCAGTACGGCACGCCGGCCTTCGTGTAGTTCACGAGCTCTTCGCGCACCGGCTCCCCGCGCTGGAGCGCAGCGCGCATGCGTGCGCGCGCCATGGGCTCGGTGTCGGAGCCCTGCAGAATGCGCGGCGTCTTGCCCATCACCTCGTGGCGCGAGTAACCCGTGATGCGCTCGAAGGCTTCGTTGACGAAGACGATCTCGGGGCCCGGCTCAGAGGAGGCTGTTGATCTAGTCGGGAGTGGTTGACCACCCGCACCCTGTCGTGATCTTGGGTGCGCGTGAAGCAATCACGACGGTCGACGAAGACGCATCGGCTGCCTGAGCAGCGGCAGGGCTCGCTGCTGGAGCTTGAGCCG
>JAUYRZ010000047.1 GCA_030695565.1 Archangium sp. | reverse complement strand
GAGAACGACAAGGACACCCGCGCGCTCGAGCAGAGCTACCTGGCCCGCGGGCAGGCGATGCGCATCGAGACGTTGAAGGCGGGCATCGCCGCGTTGGGCACCATGAGCCTGTCGGAGGGGGTGATCGGTCGGGTGGGTGCGTTGATCAGCGCTGAAGAAGAAGACGGCGAGGTCTGCTTCTTCCTCGCTCCGGAAGGAGGCGGCACGAAGTTGAAGGGTGGGGTGCAGGTCGTCACGCCCGCCTCTCCCCTGGGTCAGGCGCTGCTGGGCAAACGTGCCGGTGATGAGGTGGAGCTCAAGTTGGCTGGCAAGACGCGAGTGCTGTCCGTCACCGAAGTCAGCTGAGCTCTACGGCTCCAGCTCCACTACGTACATCGTGATGAACGCGCTCGCGTTGCTGCGGCCGCGCGTCACCCGCACGCTCGTGGGCGAATCCAACTCGAACCGCGCCATGCCCGCACCGATGCCGTCGTCGCCAGCGTTGTTCTGCGAGGTCTCCCCCGAAGCCTGGCCGCCGGCCAGCATGCCGCCCGCGAACACCAGCGTGCGCGTGACGTCGACCGCCCCAATCGCCACGTCGAAGGAGTTGTTCCGCAGCGTCAGCACGAGAGTCTGAACGCGCGCGCGGGCACCGAAGTCCACCCGCTCCCAGGGCAGCTCGTTGATGGTCACCATGCTGCACTCGAACAGCTGCGCGATGTCGGCGCCGCGGCTGAAACGCAGCGAGGTGGGGGTGGGCATCTCGCCGCGCGTCATCAGGTTGCAGATGGGCGTCGTGTTGGAGAACGTTCCGCTCACCAGCGCCTGGTTGAACAGCACCGTGTTGGCCGAGGCGGCGGGAAGGGCGGAGACGGTCACCTCCCGTTGGCCCAGGCTCAGGCTGCCCGCTTCGCCGCGCAGGGTGGTCACGCCGTTCAGCTCGACCACCTGAAGTTCGTACCCCTGGCAGGGCGTGGTGGAGCGGTTTTCGATCAACACCGCGCCGCCATCGGCCGTGAGCCGAGCGGAGGACAGGTCGTCTCCGTCGAGGTTGTTGCCCTGGCCGCTGAAGCTCGACAACACGAAGCTGCTGCTCGGGTTGACCGCGGGCGAGAGCGGCGTACTCACCAACGGCCCCGCGCAGATGGTCGCCTCGGTGCGCTGCACCTGAAGACCGCTGATCAGCTCCGCGGTCTGCCAGACGATGTTCGCGCCGTTTCCGGCGACCTCTCGCACGCAGCTGATCTGGTTGTTCAGCACCAGCCGGCAGCGGATCTCCTGCACGTTCGCGTTGTCGGAGCTCGCGGTGGCCTGGAAGATCAACATCGTCTTTCCGATGTCGACCTGAGGGGGACTGACGCTGCAGTTGACCTGGGTCTGTAAGCTCGTCATCGAGCACTGGCCCCTGTTCACCACGCCCACCACCGAGAAGTTCTGGGTGCCCATGCCGAACGAGGCGGTGGCCACGATGGAGTTGTTCCCTCCCGAGATGGTCTTCACGTAGAGGTTCTTCCTCGACTGGCCCGAGGCGATCGTCACGCTGGTGACGGCGGTGGTGCAGGCCGCGTCGGAAAAGAAACGCAGGCCGCCGGGCGTGCCCGATTGAAGGGCGATGGGCGCGTCCGCCATCAGGGTGGCGGGGCTCCCGTTGCTGCGCGCTTCGAGCGTGGCCAGGAAGCACAGACCGGCAGGCACCGGCGGCATCGGCTGCGGGTTCACGAACACCAGCCCATTGGGCGCCTGCACCAGCGTCTGCATCTGCGTGGCGGCGGTCAGCGAAAGCGCGCTCGCGGTGATGAAGGGGGAGCCCGCGATTGCGCCGCGGAAGTAGACCGAGGTGGTGTTGGCGCCGGGCGGGATGACGTTGCTCGCGGGGAACTGGCAGCTCGCGTCGCGGAAGAAGGTCAGGTTCGCCGGCGCGGAGGTGAAGGTGATGGTCGTCGGCGTGGTCACCGCGATCGGTTGATCGAGCTGGTCGCGCACTTCGACGCGCACGGGCTGTGAGCAGGACGCGGTGGAGAGGGTCTGCGAGGCCGAGGTGATCGCCAGGCGCGTGGGCACTGGAGTGACCATGCTGCCGCCACCGCCACCGGTCGCGCTGCCTCCGCCTCCCACGCCTCCACCCGTCGCGCCGCCACCGCCACCGATGGAGCCACCGCCGCCGCCGACCTCGCCGCCACCACCCCCGGTCTCACCGCCTCCGACTGACCCGCCGCCGCTTCCGCCACCGGTCACCGCGCCGCCGCCGCCACCACCCACCTGGCTGAGGAGCACACACTCGCGCGCGTCAGAGACGGGCGAGCACACGAAGCCCGGGCCGCAGTCGGCATCCGTCGAGCAAGCGAAGCGGGTGACGTTGGGATCGAACGCACCGCAGGTGCATCCAGCGGCGAGCAGGGGCAGCACGAGGAACCAGCGATTCACGGGGCAGAGCGTAGCAGCACCCGGAGAGGGGACCGGCTTCTGACGTGGAGCTCAGTCTTGCTTCAGGGAAGGTGGTCGGTCTTGTGGCTTCGGTGCACCCGATGAAGCTGGCGATCATGAAGGCGCCCGAAGCGTCGCAGGGTCAGGGGCTACAGGCGAAGCACCTTCTTGGTCACCTGCCCCGCCTTCACCTCGACCTCGATGGCCAGGTCGATCTTCGCCTGCTCGTTCGACAGCTGCAGCCGGTGTCGCCCCGCCGGCAACGCGACTTCGATCAACGGCGTGTCACCCAGCACGCGCCCGTTCAAGGACACGTGCGTCCACGGGTCGGTGCTCAAGCTGAGTTTGCCGCGCGCGACCTCGGCCTTTTCTTTCTTCGTCAGCGTCAGCACCACCATCAGCCGGTCGCCTTCCGCGCTCGCGGTGACGGTGCGCTTCACGTTCGAGTACCCGGCCAGCGCGGCCTCGACCGCGTGTTCACCGGGCGTGATCTCCGAGAGCGTGAGCGGCGCGGTGCCCGCGGTCTTGCCGTCGATGGTGATGGTCGCGCCCGCAGGCTCGGTCTCCACCATGATGGAGGAGGACTTCTCCACCACCGCCAGCACCACCTTCGGCTCGTTGGAAGGCGGAGGCGGCGCTTCGAGCACCTCGACCACCGTGTCGGGCGTGGGCTCGGGCGGTCCCTGCGTCAGCACCTTCCACGACACCGCGCCGGCCATCAGCACCAGCGCCAGGGTGCCCACCGCGGCGATGCCCAGCTTGAGATTCCCGCTGCCGTCGACGCCCGCGTTCATCTGCGAAGGCGTGCCGCTGGGCATCGAACGATCGGTGGGCGGCTTCATCACCTCGCCCACCTTCGACAGGCTCACTTCACCGCGCGCGGCCTTCTCGATCAGCTGCGTGCGCTCTGCGATGCGTGCCTTGAACAGCTTGTTCATCAGCTGCCTCAACTCGCTCGTGGTCGGCCCACCACCCACCGACTGCAGCCACGCCTCGAGCGCCGCCTTGAAGTCCTGTGCGCTCTGGAAGCGGGTGGCCAGCCGCTTGTCGAGCGCCTTCATGATGATGTTCGACAGCTCGACCGGTACGCCGGGGCTGCGTTCGTGCGGCGCCTCGATGGGGTCGTCGCTGATCAGCGTCTTCAAGATGCGGATCTGATCATCGAAGCTGAACAGGCGGCGATGGGTGACCATCTCCCAGAGCACCACGCCCATCGCGAACACGTCGACCCGCGCGTCGAGCTCGGAGTCACCCTGCGCCTGCTCCGGCGCCATGTACGCGAACTTGCCCTTGAGCTGGTGACCCTGCGTCTGGGTCGCGCGGTTGGCGGCGCGGGCGATGCCGAAGTCGACCAGCTTCACCTGGCCATCCCAGGTGAGCACGATGTTGTGCGGGCTCACGTCGCGGTGCACCACGTTGAGCGGCTTGCCGTCGATGCCCGCGCGGTGGTGGGCGTGAGAGAGCCCTTCCAACGCGGCGATGGCGATCTTCACCGAGGCCTTCGGGTCGAGCGGCGCACCGGCCTTCGCGGCGGCGCGCGCGACGGAGACCAGGTTCTCGCCCGCGAGGTACTCCATCGCGATGTAGTAGGCGCCCGCGTGTTCCCCGAGGTCGAACACCTGCACGATGTTCGGGTGCGTCAGCTGCACCACGATGCGCGCTTCATCGAGGAACATCTCTACGAAGGCTTCGTCTTGCGAGAGCGACTCGATGATGCGTTTGACCACCACCAGGCGCTCGAAACCGCGCAGGCCGACCTGACGCGCCAGCCAGATCTCCGCCATGCCGCCGGTGGCCAGCTTCGCGAGGAGCGTGTACGCGCCCACGACGTTTCCGGGAGCCCAGCCCGGTGTGTCGTCCTGCGGATCCGTCATGTCGGGGCGGACTATGCAACAGCGCCGGGCGCGCAGTCAGTGCGAAGTCAGGGGTATGGTGCGATCCGTGACGACCCTTCGACCCCTCGGTCTTCTCTGTGCGCTGCTCCCCGCGATGGCGTTTGCCCAGGTGGAGAAGGCCGAGAAGGCGGTGCGTGACCTGGAGTACCCCGAGGCGCTCAAGGCCCTCGAGGTCGCGCGCAAGCAAGCGGGCAACGACCGGGCGACCACCCTGCGCATCTATGAGCTGCAGGCGATCACCCTGGCCACCCTGGGCCAGGACGCCAAGGCCCTCAAGGCGTTCCAGGTGGTCTTCTCGCTGGTGCCCGACTTCAAGCTGAACGGCAACTACCCGCCGCGCGTGACGACCGTGTTCTACGAGGCGCGCAGCTGGGTTGATCAGAACAAACCCATCATCGCGCGGCAGCTCCCGGCGGTGACGGGGAGCGGGCTGGTCACGCAGCTGAAGGTCGAGGTGACGAATGATCCGCTCAAGCTGATCAAAGAGGTGCGCTTTCACCTGATCAGCGAAGGCAAGATCAGCGAGGTCGACGTGCCGTTCACTTTGGGCACGGTGGTGGCGCCGGCCAACGTGCAGCGCCTGTCGTGGTGGGCGGAGTTGTTGGGTGAGAAGAAAGCGGTGCTCAAGGAGCTGTCGTCGGCGAGCTCCCCGCGCATCGAAGCGGCGGCGCCGTTGCCGGTGGCCGTGAAGCCGAAATCCGTTGAGCCGAAACCTGACTTGAAGCCGCAGCCCCAACCCGAGGCGGTGGTCGAGGCGGTTCCCGAGAAGACGCAGGAGATCACCGCCTGGGAAGAGCCGGCCGCGCCGATGCCGGGCAAGCGGGTGGCCTCCTTTGCGCTGATGGGCGGCGGCGTGGCCGTGGCAGGCCTGGGCCTCGTGTTTGGCGCCATGTCGAATGGCACCAAGGCGAAGGTCACGGGTGCTGCGACCGACTCGAGTGGCCGGGTGATTGGGCTGACGCAGAAAGACGCATTGACGCTCGACGCTCAGCAGCGCACCGAAGCGAGCCTGGCGAACGTGTTCATCATCTCGGGCGCGGCGTTGGCGGCGGGTGGGGTGACCCTGTTCATCCTGAGCCTCGATGAAACCAAGGTGGCCCTGGTCCCCGCGGCTGGGGGCGTCAGCGTGGCCGGCACTTTCTGACTTGGTGCTCCCTCTCCCCTCAGGAGGGGAGAGGGCCGGGGTGAGGGGCCGATCACTCATAGACTCCCCGGCGTTGCGAGCGCATGGTGCGCGTCCACCAATCAGGGGGCGTTCATGTACGCAGTCGCAGGAGTTTCAGGTCGTACGGGCGCAGCAACCGCGAACGCATTGCTCAAGCAGGGCCAGAAGGTCCGCGTCATCGTTCGCAACGAAGCGCAAGCCGAGCCGTGGGCTCACAAACACGTGGAGATCGCGATCGCCGATCTCACGGATCCGGTCTCGCTGGCCGCCGCGCTCAAGGGCGTCAACGGCGCGTTTCTGCTCCTGCCGCCGAACCCCGCGGCCACCGATTACCTGGCCGATCGCGCCGCCTTCCTCGAGAAGATGATCACCGGGGTGAAGAAGTCGGGCATCAAGAAGCTGGTCTTCCTCTCCTCCATCGGCGCGCAGCACCCCGCCGGCACTGGCCCGGTGGTCGCGTTGCACCGCGCAGAGAAGGCGCTCGCCGGCATCGTGCCCTCGGTCACCTTCCTACGGCCGGGTTACTTCCTGGAGAACTGGGCCAACTCGCTGATGCACGCCATCGACACGGGCGAGCTGCTGCACTTCGGGACCGTGCACGTGAAGTTCCCCCAGGTCGGTACCTTCGACATCGGCGTCGCCGCGGCGAACGCGTTGGTGGAGAACGTCACCGGCACGCGTCATCTGGAGCTGGGCGGCAAGGAAAACTGGTCGGTGGAAGACGTCGGGGTGGCGCTCACCTCGCTGCTCAACCAGCCCATCAAGCCCGTGGGTCTGCCGGTGGAGTCGGCGAAGGACACGCTCGAGAAGATGGGCATGTTGCCTGGCCAGGCTGCGCTCTACGCCGAGATGTACCAGGGCCTCGCGCGTGGGCTGCTGGCCTTCGCGCACCCGCACGGTTTCCTGCGCGGGAACACCCCGCTGTTCGACACCTTGAAGACGCTGGTCTGACAATGTCTCCCTCTCCCCGCGTTTCCGCAGGGAGAGGGAGCACCGCGGTGATTCTTAGAACTGGTTCCAGAGGTACTGGTTCGTCACCTCGTGGTGGAACTGGATCTCGGGCACCTTGATCATCGTGCCGAGCGCCTTGCTGCAACGAGCTGCCTGCTGCTGCTTCACCTCGGCGTACTTGCCGGCGACCGTCTCACCCAGCGCGTCCGACATCCACTTGCTGCCCTTGAACAGGCGGATCCCGTCGTAGATGTTGTCGGGCAGGAAGCGGGTGCGGCTGCGCTTGGCCTCGTCGACGCCCGTGTCGCTGGCCGGCCCTTCGAGGGCGGTGCGCATGATGCTGTAGAACACGAGGTACGGGTTCGCGTCGGGCGCCACGCTGCGCACTTCGATGCGGGCCGACTTCTCGTTGCCCGTGGGGATGCGCACCATCGCGCCGCGGTTGTTCGCCGACGCCTTGATCTGGTTGGGCGCTTCGAAGTGCGGGTCGAGCCGGCGGTACGCGTTCACCGACGGGTTCAGGATGAGGCAGAGATCGTCGGCGTTGTTGAGGATGCGATCGATCGCGTCCCAGCCCGCCTTCGAGAGGCCGTCGGTGCCCTTGGCGTCCCAGAAGAGGTTCTTGCCGCCCTTGTTGAACGACATGTTGGTGTGCATGCCGTTGCCGTTCACGCCCGTGACCGGCTTGGGCAGGAACGAGGCGGTGCAGTCGAGGTTCGCCGCGACCTGGCGGCACAGCAGCTTGTAGAGCTGCACCTGATCAGCGGTGATCAGCGCGTCGGCGTAGCTGAAGTTCATCTCGAACTGGCTGGGCGCCACTTCGGGGTGATCCTTCTCGTTCTGGAAACCCATCGCGCGCTGCACTTCGGCGGCGCCGTCGATGAACGCGCGCAGCTTGTCGCCAGGCAACGAGTGGTAGTACCCGCCGATCGACACGTACTCGAACTTGCCGGTCTCGTTGTAGTGACGCTCGGCATCGCGGCCCTTGAAGAGGAAGCCTTCGATCTCCGGCGCCACGTGCACCACCAGGCCGTCCTTCTTGAACTGCTGCTCGCTGTACTGCTTGAGCATCGAGCGCAGGTCGGAGGCGTAGGGCTGGCCATCGCGGCCGAGCACCTCGGAGAACACCAACACCTTGCCGGGGCCGAACACGTCCGCGGGCAGCCAGTAGAAGGCGCTCCAGTCGATGCCCAGGCGCAGGTCAGACTCGTGCTGCGCCGAGAACCCGCGCACCGAGCTGCCGTCGAAGGTCAGGTTGTCCTGGCTCTTGAGCAGGTACTTCTTGTCGTAATCCAGCATGTGCAACCGGCCCTCGAGGTCGGTGAAACACACGGTCACGGCTTTGATCCGCTTCTCGTCCTGCAGGTACTTCATCCGCGCTTCCTTCAACTTCTCCGGATTCTCGCGGTTGATGCGGGCCATCTTCACTTCGAGGTTCATCTCCTCGAGTTTTTCGTAGCTGATCTCGAGGAAGTCACGCAGCGGGGTGTTGGTCATGACGAGCTCCTGATGGTGGGACAGCGGGTTTGAGGCCCATCTGGCACACACGGGAGCCTTCGTCGAGGCTGACGAAGCCTAAAAACGGGGAGAATTAGTGGAAAGCGGGGGTAGGCCTACTTCGAGATGTGGAGGTGCGGCCCGCTCCAGACGGCCTGGCCACGGGGGCGTACCCGCTCATCGGCCACCCGGTACCCCTGGGCGCGCGCTTCACGCATGAAGGCGTTCAGCCGCGTGTTCGACACGCCGCGGGTGCGCACGTCGATGGCCCGGCCGCGGCCGTGCAGCGAGTTGCGGTTGTGCCGGCCACCCGTGGTGGAGGTCACGTGCAGCCCGTGCTTCTTGGCGAGGCGAACCATCGCCTTGTACGGCAGCTCGGCCCGGCGGGTTCTGGTGGCAGCGGCAGTGCGTTGTGTGGATCGAACTGGCATAGGTATCTGTATTCTCCGGGTTCGCTGAGGAATGTTGCCATGACCGACGACGCTTTCCGAGCCGCGCTTCTCAGTGAGCCCCGCGCCCCGTTGACCGAAAGCGCCTTGCCGGTGCCGGTGCGGGCCGTGTTGGCCGAGCTGTCGGAGGCCCAGGCGACCGAGCTGCGCCAGGTCAGGGTGGGCGGGGTCTCGTATTTCGAGCTGCTGAGCACCTGGGAGCACCTCGACGAAGACGCTGCCAAGCCGACCTTCGTCGCGGGCCTCATCGTCGACGCGAAGGGCTCCGAGCTAGCTGATTTGGACTTCGTGCAGCGCCTCGCCACCTTCGCGCCGAGCAAGGCCGAGCTTGCGCGCAATACGAAGCTCACCGCGTTCATGGAGAAGTGTTTCACCGAAGAGCGCCTGCTCGGCACCGCGTTGATCACCAACAAGATTCCGGTGCCCACGAAGCTCGAGCCCGAAGACGACGCGCGCGCGTACAAGGTGGAGTTCGACGGGCGCAGCTACTTCGCCAAGGTGCTCGGCAAGAAGGGGGAGCTCGAGGTGTTGATCTACGACGCCGCGTTCCAGGGGCTCGGTGGCAGCGCGCTGGTCGGCAAAGAACCGTTCGACGTGGCGGAGGTCGAGGTCACCCGCCCGTTGCCCGCGAAACCCGCGCCTGCCTCGGGCAGAGCCCAGAGCGCGGCGGACGACTTCGAAGCGCCCGCTGCGCGCAAGTTCACCATCTGATCAAGCGGGTTTCACTCGAGGGAAACAGACCCTCAGCTCATGCGTGCGTGGCGGGCGAGGTAGCGCCCTACGTCGACCGGAGCCACCGCTGCCGCACCGAGCACACCGCCCATCATGGCGCCGATGACGCCCACCGAGGTCATGTCGGCGCCCGCGAAGTACAGGCCGGGAATCGGTGAACGCGGCCGCAGCCACCGGTTGGCGAACCGCCGCGGCGTCGGCTCGAGCCCGTAGATGGACCCCTTCGAGGGCCGCACGAAATGTTCGGTCGACAGCGGAGTGGACAGCTCGACGAAATCCACCATGCCCCGCAGCTTCGGCAACCGCGTGAGCAGCTGCTCCAGCATGGTCTTCTCGAGGGCCTTCTTGAAGGTGTCGTAGTCCTCTCCGCGGCGTTTCCAACGCATCGCGTTCCACTTCGCGAACTCTTCGTACTTCACGAAGGTGACCACCTCGGCGGTGTGTTTGGCGTTGGGGTTGTTGGCGAGCTCGGGGTCTTTGAGTGAGGGGAAGCTCACGTAGAGCACCGGGCAGGGCTTCGGGTCGACGCCAGGCTCCACGGGCCAGGCGTCCGACTCGTGGCTCCACGTCTCGTAGAACCACTGGTTGGCCGAGGTCGCGCCCGCTTCGCGGATGTCGCCTTTGAAGCCGACATACAGACACACGTGCGCGGGCGCAGGGGCGAGCGACGCCACGGAGTCTGCCCACGCAGAGAACCGCACCGACGCAGGCAACATGCGCTCGACGGTCGGCGCGACACCCGCGGCGCTCACCACCGACTCAGCGTGAATCTCTTCGCCCGACTTCAGCCGCACGCCGATCGCGCGGCCGCGTTTGATCAGCACGTCCTTCACGTCGGCGACGATGCGGGTCCACCCGCCACCTTTGGCCACCGTGTGGAGCAGCGTGTTGGCCAGCTGTGCCGAACCACCCACGGGGTAGTGACCGCCCCACAAGAAGTGCTTCACCACCAGGGCGTGCATCGCGAAGGCAGACCGGCTGGGCGGTGAGCCGTAATAGCCCCACTGCGCGGTGAGCAGCGCGCGCAGCTTCTCATCTTTGGTCAGCTCACCCACCACGTCGGCGGTGGTGCGCTCGAGGTACGGCTTCACGCCGCGGGAGAGCAGGGCATCGGAGATGAAGTCGGCAGAGCGCGGCAACATGCGCCCCAGCAAGAACCCCTGCATGTCCCTGGAGACCGAGTTGGCGAGCTTCAAGTACCGTTCGATGCCGATCACCTCGTTGGGGAAGGCGGCGATCAGGTTCGCCTTGAACTGCGCGGGGCTGTCGGGGAAGTCGATCTTGAAGCCGTCAGGGAAGTGGAACTGATCGTACGACTTGCCCAGGGTGGTCCACTGCAGCGCGCCGTCGGTCAGCGCGTGGAGCAGCCGCCCCGGCATGCTGCGCGTGGTCACCTCTCCGACCGCGTGCACGCCGACGTCCCAGGTGTAGCCCTTGCGTGAGAACGCGTGCGTGAAGCCGCCGGGCACGTAGTGTTGCTCGAGCACCAGCACGCGCTTGCCGGTCTTCGCGAGCAGCGCCGCGCACACCATGCCGCCCATGCCCGAGCCGATCACCAGGACATCGAACGGACCCGACGGACTCTCTCGACTCCACGGCTTGTCTCGCATGCGCCGTCTTCTACCGAAGTCGTGCGTGCGCGCGCATACCCAGAAAAAACCGGGGCACTCACGGATCACCTGTGCAGACCGTTGCACAGCGGTGTGAAGCCGGCTGCCGCGCGGGCGCGCACAGGCGCTTGATTTGATTCGGCAACGCTTTCGGCACGAGGGCTGCTCACGGGGAGGCCATGCGAACTCTTCTCGTTGCCGCGTTGGTCTGCTCCACCTCTGCTCTCGCCGGTGAACCCGTCGCGATGTTCATTCCCAAAGCCATCAACCTCGAGGCCGGCCAGGTCGAATCGTTCGGCCTGGTCTGCGCGGGCCACTACGCGCGCGTGAACGAGTCGGTGGTGATCAGCCCCACGCAGGCGCAGGCGGCGGTGGGCGAGAACGGCAGCCTCCTCGAGGCCGCGAAGTCGCTCGAGGCGCGTGAACTCGTCGAGCTGACCTTGATCGAGCTCTCCAGTCAGCGCGGGCCCGGCCGGCTGTTGATCAGCGCGACGCGCCGTGGCCTCGACGGCAAGGAGATCCACAGCGCGGAGTTCACCGCGGGCTCCATCGACGACGCACCGGCGGTGTGTGAACGCATCGCGCTGTCGCTCACCCAGAAGCTGACCGCGAAGGAGACCCTCAACCGGCACAACGTCACCGCGGCCGAAGCGCGCCTGAGCGGCAAGCCCCACCGCATCGGCAGCGAGCGCGTCATCGGCGTGAAGACCGGCTTCCTGGGGGCGTTCTCCGCCGACACCACCGTCAACCCGCTGGGCAGCATCGCCTTCAACGCGCGCCTCGAGCAGGAGCGCTTCTTCATCGAGTTCGGCGTCGGCGCCCTCATCCCCGCGGTGGTGAACGCCTCGAGCACCAGCTACGGCGGCATCACCGCTGAGGTGGGCGCGAGCTACTACCTCACCGATGGTGACGTGAGCCCGTACCTCGGCGCCGGCGTGCAGCCGCGCATCGTCTTCGGCGGCTCGGTGTTCAACCTGGCGCCGTATGCGCAGGCCGGCCTGATGCTGGCGCGCCAGTCTTCGACGCGGATCTACTTCGATCTGCGGGTCGCCCAGAACGTGTTGCCGGTGAGCAATGGGTTCTCGATGGCCAGCGGCGTGTACCCGACCGAGCTCACCGGGGCGGTGGGCATCGGCTGGTAACTGAGGAGCGGCGGAGGACTCGATGCACGCTAGCCGGTGCGATCCAGAGGCCGCTTCGGAGGCGGCAGCGCGTCGAGCACCTCGGCGAGGCGCTCGACGCGGATCGGCTTGGAGAGCACGCCCGTCATGCCCGCTTCCAGGCACCGTTCGCGGTCTTCGTTGGTCACCGCCGCGGTCAACGCGAAGATGGGCGTCGTCAGACCCCGCCCACGAAGACAGCGGGTGGCCTCGTAACCATCCATCACCGGCATGTGGCAATCCATCAGCACCACGTCGAACTCATGGCTCGTGGCGAGCTCGAGCGCGCGTTCGCCGTCGTCGGCCACCATCACCTGGTGACCGAGCTTCTGGAGCAGACGCACCACCACCACCTGGTTGACCCGGTTGTCCTCCACCACCAGCACGGAGCGGGGCACGCTCACGATGGGGATCAGCCGCGACGGCGTGGGCGGCGCCACGGCCAGCACGTAGGGCAACGACACGGTGAAGCAGCTGCCGACACCCGGCTCGCTGGTCACCGTCACCTCACCACCCATGCTGCGCACCAGGCGGCGGCTGATCACCAGGCCGAGGCCGGTGCCACCGAATCGCCGGGTGGTCGAGGCATCGGCCTGCACGAAGGGCTCGAAGAGCCGCTCCCGGACCTCTTTCGTCATGCCGATGCCGGTGTCGGCCACCTCGATGAACAGCCGGCCCTCCTGCACGCGGCCGCGCAGCGAGACCCGCCCCTCCGAGGTGAACTTCACCGCGTTGGCCACCAGGTTCATCACCACCTGGCGCAAGCGGGTGGGGTCACCCTGGATCCACGACGGCACGTCGGGTTCGAGGGTGAGCTCGAGCTCGGTGCCGCGTTCGGCCGCGTTCGACTGCAGCAGCTCCACCACCACGCGCAGCTCTCGTTCGAGCGACAGCGGCACCGCCTCGAGCTCGAGCTGGTTCGATTCGATCTTCGAGAAGTCGAGCACGTCGCTGATCACCGCGAGCAGCGTGTCGGCGCTCTGCTGAATGATCCGCAGCCCATCACGCAGGCGCGTGGGGTCGGTCTCGTCACGCAGCAAGGAGACCAGGCCCGTGACGCCGTTGAGCGGCGTGCGGATCTCGTGGCTGATGGTGGCGAGGAACTCGCTCTTGGCCTTGCTGGCGCGCGCGGCCTCGGCTTGCGCTTCGATCAACGCGTCGTTGTGCCTTTCCAACGCGACGATGTTGGCCTGGGTCTCCACTTCGTAGGCGCGGGTGAGCAAGAAGGCGGTCATCATCACGCCGAGCAACGAAATGAGCTGGGCTTCGACGGGGCGTTCGAACTTCACCACCGCGGGCAACCACTCCCGGTTGATGCCCACCAGGCAGACGGCGACCACCACGGCCGACAGCGCCAGGGTGGCCCAGCCGGCACGCTTGCCGCCGATGGACAGCGCGATGACCGGCGCGAGCGCCACCCAGGCGAGCGAGCCGATGCCGTACGCACGTGCGCCCATGGCCATCACGCCGGCCACCACGACGCCAAAGAACAGCACCACGCAGGTGACCAACCACGGGGCCGCCCCCTTGCGCAGCGAGGCCAGGCCGCAGATGAGCACCCCCATGATGAGCAGCACTCCGATGGCGCTGGCCTTGATGCCCAACACGAGCTGATGCGCCGCTGAAAACACGGTGACCACCAGCAGCACGAGAAGAAAGGCGACCAGCTTCCGGTGCCGCGACGCATCGCGAATCGTGGCACCCTCGAGCGTGGCGCCGGGGCTGAACCAATCGATCAAGCGCGGGATCATCTGATCAGCGTAACGGTGCTCCTCTCGCGCGCACCACTTGATCCCTCTCCCGAACAAAACGAGGTGAGTCGAACATCACCACACCACGGCGAATGACCCAGGGCGCAACGCTCGTGCGAGAATGTGCGCATGACCACGCTCGCACTGTTGTTGCTGCTCGCCACTGACAAGGAGACCGCCGATCCGTGGGCCTTCGAGGGCGCGTCGGCGTCGGTGAACGCGAAGGGCGTCACCCGCGACTCGTTGAGCACGCTGGCGTTGGAGAAGCTCGGCCTCAAACTCGAAGCCCCGCTGAGCTTGAAGGCGTCGGCGAAGGCGAACACGGTCGGTGGGGTGACCTTGCGCCTGGAAGATCCATCCGACGCGAAGGCGTATTGCGATCTCTACGCGAAGCGCACCGATGACGGCGCGCTGAGCTTCTCGGACAGCCGGTGTTCGTTCACGGCCTTCAGCGGCCAGCTGCGCACCACCGCCACCTGCCGGAAGATCTCAGGCACGGCGCGCAGACTGGAAGACGGAAAAATCGCCCTGGAGGCCCGTTCGCCTGATTGCAGCGCGCAACCGATGGGCGTGCCCTTGAGCATCTCGGGCAGCTTGTCGCCTCGGTGATACCCTCGCGCCGTGACCTGGAAATTCTTCGAGATCCGCGATGGTGACAAGAAGGCGCAGGTGCTGCTCGACCACCGCTTCGCGGGAGAGCCGCCCTCCGAGATGTTGCCCAACATCGGTTGGTTCGGCGTCTGGTGCAAAGAGGATCCCCGCGGGGCGTACTGGGCGCCCTCAGAGGCGACCGCGCTCGATGCGCTGGAGGAAGATCTCATCGCGCTGGCCGAGAAACACGGCAACGGCTGGGCGGTGTACCTGCGCCGCTACGCGACGCCGGGCGTGCGCGAGTACTACTTCTATTTCGGCGAAGGCGCCGAGCTGGCCAAGGTCGCCGTCGCGTTGACCGAAAAGCACCCGGGCTACCGCATCGAGTTCGAGCGCAGGCCCGACCCGAAGTGGACAGGTTACGCCTCGTGGCTCAAAGACGCGCCGCTCGGCTGAAAAGAAAAGGCGCGCCCGAGCGCGAAGCCCGAGCGCGCCTCGAACTTCGAAGAACGAGACGTTTACTTGCAGGCGGCGGTTTCGGCGAAGTTCGGCATCGCCTGGTAGCCGGCCATCGCGCTGTCGCACGCGGTGGTACAGGCCGCGGCGCTGTCGCCGTTCTTCCAACATGCGCCATCCTTGCCGTAGCTGGCCTCCATGGCGGCGCCGGTGCCGGGGCTCAGCGCCTCCGAGCACGCGATCAGCTTCTTGCAGTTTTCCGACTGGCTCTTGGTGCAACCCACGAACGCGAAGCAACCCACGACCGCGAACAACGCAACGAACTGACGCATGTTGAAACCCCCTGAGGTGAGTGTGGCGGCGCGGAATCTGCCCCACTTCCGTCGGAACCGAAGGAATTTTACACCAGTGTCTCGCCGGGCGTGGTGCGGCCGTAGCGGGCGACTTCGAGCTCGTTCTCCCTTGCCCACGCGCGATCTCCGAATGAGAAGTGCCACCACTCCTGCGGGTGCTGCACGAAGCCCGCTTCGCGCATCACGCGCGTGAGGAGCTGCCGATGGTCGTGCGCCTGCTTCCCGGCGGCATCGATGGCTCTGGCGAAGTGATCAGGGCGCGAACGTTCGGTGGGCTCGTCGAAGGGTGAACCCATGTGCACCACGCGGCCGTGTGCATCACACAGCGTGAGGTCGATGGCGGCACCGGTGCTGTGCGGCGGCGGCGTGGAGGGGTTCTCGCTGGGGGGCGCCCAGTAGGTGAGCACGCGCTCACGCCGGGAATCGTCGTCGAGCTCGGGGGCTTCACGACGGAGCAGCGCATCGGTGTGGTTCACCATGAAGGCCTGCACGGCCAGCGGCCTCCAGGCGTCGAGCAGGTGCAGCCGCCACCCCACGACGAGCCTCGACTGCGCGTCGAGCAGCCGCTCGAACACCGTGCGCCGGAGAAGCCACGGGCCAAACTCGCCGTAGGGTGCACCGAGCGCGACGTACGGATGGGGCTTCTCGAAGCTCAGCTGCTCGCTCGCGATGGGCACCAGCGGTTCACCGTCATCGACGATGCGGATGCTCGACCAGGGTCTCAAGCTTCAACCTGCTTGATGCAGCTCCACGCGCTCGTCACCCACGACGCGCCGGGCGTATGCGAGGCAAGCGCGTACGTCTTCCGGCTCGAGCCACGGGTACGCTTCGAGGCGTTCGTCTTATGAGTCGCCTGCCGCCAGGTGTCCGAGCACGTGCTCGGAAGGCCCCTCACCCCAACCCTCCCCCCGCTGGCGCAGGGAGAGGGAGCTCGAGGCATCAAGCGGCGGCGGTAGTGCCGACGCTCGACTCGTCGAGAGAAGGCCCCAGCCACTTCGCGGCCTCTTCGATGCTCATGCCCTTGCGCGCCGCGTAGTCCTCCACCTGGTCGCGGCCGATCTTCCCCAGCCCGAAGTACTTCGCGTCGGGGTGGTTCAGGTAGAAGCCGCTCACGCTCGAGGCCGGGTTCATCGCGAAGCTCTCGGTGAGCGTCATGCCGGTGGCCTTCGTCGCATCGAGCAGTTGGAACAAGGTGCCCTTCTCGGTGTGCTCCGGGCACGCGGGGTAGCCCGGCGCCGGGCGGATGCCGCGGTACTGCTCGCGGATCAGCTGGTCGTTGCTCAGGTCTTCCGTCTTGCCGAAGCCACTCAACACGCGCGCCTGCTTGTGCATGTACTCCGCGAACGCTTCGGCGAGTCGATCGCCCAGCGCCTGCACCATGATGGCCGAGTAGTCGTCGTGCTGCTTGCGGAAGCTCTCCGCGAACGCTTCGACGCCCAGGCCCGTGGTGACCGCGAAGCCGCCCACGTAGTCGATGCGGCCCGAGTCTTTCGGCGCGAGGAAGTCAGCGAGCGAAAGGTTGAACTGACCGGGCTGCTTCTCCGCCTGCTGCCGGAGCATGTGCAACCGGCCCAGCACCTTGCTGCGCGCTTCGTCGGTGTAGAGCTCGACGTCATCGCCCACCGTGTTGCAGGGCCAGAAGCCGATCACCGCGTTCGCGCGGAACCGCTTCTCCTTGATGATGCGCGCCAGCAGCGTCTGCGCGTCGGCGTACAACTTCTTCGCCTCGACGCCGACCTTCTCGTCTTCGAGGATCTTCGGGAACGCGCCGAACAGCTCCCACGCGTTGAAGAACGGTCCCCAGTCGATGAAGGGCACCAGGTCTTGCAGCGGCACGTCGTTGTACGCGCGCGTGCCGATGAGCTCGGGCTTCGGAATGTCGATGGTCGACCAGTCGTACTTCTGCCGGCGATTGCGAGCTTCCGCCAGGGTGAGCAACTTGCGCTGCACGCGGCGCGCTTCGAAGTCGGTGCGCGCGAGCTGCTGCTTGGCCGCCACTTCAGCGAGGAAGGCAGGCTTCTGCTCGGGCGAGAGCAACGCGCTCACCACGTTCACCACGCGCGACGCGTCGAGCACGTGCACCACGCCGGAAGCGTACTGGGGGGCCACCTTCACCGACGCGTGCGGGTGGCTGGTGGTGGCGCCGCCGATGAGCAGGGGCACCGTGAAACCCTGGCGCGTCATTTCTTTCGCCACCGAGACCATCTCGTCGAGCGAGGGGGTGATCAGCCCAGACAAGCCGATGATGTCGGCGCCGTTCTCTTTCGCGGTGGCGAGGATCTTCTCGCACGACACCATCACGCCGAGGTCGACCACCTCGTAGTTGTTACAGGCGAGCACCACGCCGACGATGTTCTTGCCGATGTCGTGCACGTCGCCCTTCACCGTGGCGAGCAGCACCTTGCCTTGCGTGCGCACCGTCGCGCCCGCGAGCACGGCCTGACGCTTCTCCTCTTCCATGAACGGCGTGAGGTAGGCGACCGCGCGCTTCATCACCCGGGCCGACTTCACCACCTGGGGCAGGAACATCTTGCCGGCACCGAACAGGTCACCGACCACGCGCATGCCGTCCATCAAGGGGCCTTCGATGATGTCGAGCGGCCGCTTGAACTGCTGGCGCGCTTCTTCGGTGTCGGCCTCGATGAACGCGTCGATGCCCTTCACCAGCGCGTGCGACAGGCGGCTGGCCACCGTCGCGTTGCGCCACGCGAGATCTTCCTTCAGCTCGATCTTGCTGCCGCCGCCGTGCTGCGCCTTGAGCGAGTCGGCGTACGACACCAGGCGGTCGGTGCCGTCGGGGCGGCGGTTCAAGAGCACGTCTTCCACCAGCACCAGCAGGTCCGGGGGAATCTGCTCGTACACGCTGAGCATGCCGGCGTTCACGATGCCCATGTCCATCCCGGCCTTGATGCCGTGGAACAGGAACGCCGAGTGAATCGCCTCGCGCACCGGGTTGTTGCCGCGGAACGAGAACGACACGTTCGACACGCCGCCCGAGACCTTCGCGTGGGGCAGGGTGGCTTTGATGATCTTCGTCGCTTCGAAGAAGTCGACCGCGTAGTTGTTGTGCTCCTCGATGCCGGTGGCGACGGTGAGGATGTTCGGGTCGAAGATGATGTCTTCGGGCGGGAAGCCGAGGCCGGTGAGCAGCTTGTAGGCGCGGGTGCAGATGCGCACCTTCTCGTCACGCGTGGCGGCCTGGCCCTGCTCGTCGAACGCCATCACCACCGCGGCGGCGCCGTACCGCTTCACCAGCTTCGCGCGGCGCAAGAACTCTTCTTCGCCATCCTTCAGCGAGATGGAGTTCACGATGCCCTTGCCCTGCAGACACTGCAGGCCCGCCTCGAGCACGCTCCACTTGGAGCTGTCGATCATGATGGGCACCTTGCAGATGTCAGGCTCGGCGGCGATGAGGTTCAAGAACTTCACCATCGTCGGCTCGCCCTCGATGAGCGCCTCGTCGACGTTGATGTCGAGGATGTTGGCGCCCGACTCGACCTGCTGGCGGGCCACCGAGAGACACTCGTTCCAATCGCCGGCCTTCAGCGCCTTGGCGAACTTCGGGCTGCCGGTGATGTTGGTGCGTTCACCGACGATCAGAAACTGCGATGCAACGGTCATACGGACCTCACTGAGGACGGAGAAGCGACCACCAGCGACTCGAGGCCGCTCAGGCGCATGTCATGCACACCCGAGGGGCTCTTGCGCGCGGCGTGCTGCTTCATGCCCTGCGCGATGGCCGCGATGTGTTCGGGCGTCGAACCGCAACAACCACCGACCAGGTTGAGCCAGCCCTGGGCTGCGAAGTCCACCAGGACGGCCGCCATCTCGTCGGGGGTCTCGTCGTAGCCGCCGAACGCGTTGGGCAGACCCGCGTTGGGGTAGCAGCTCACGTAGCACTCGGCCACGCGCGCCAGCTCCTGAATGTAGGGGCGCATCTCGGCGCCGCCCAGCGCGCAGTTGATGCCCACGCTGAAGGGCTTCGCGTGCCGCACCGAATCGTAGAAGGCGGTGATGGTCTGGCCCGAGAGCGTGCGGCCCGACGCATCGGTGATGGTGACCGAGATCATCACCGGCACGCGGCGGCCCAGCTCCTCGAACACGCCTTCGATGGCGAACAGCGCGGCCTTCGAGTTGAGCGTGTCGAAGATGGTCTCCACCAGCAGCGCGTCGACGCCGCCCTGCAGCAGCGCGCGGATCTGCTCTTCGTACGCCGCGACCACCTGGTTCCACGTCACCGCGCGGTACTCGGGGCGGTTCACGTCGGGTGACATCGAGAGCGTGCGGTTGAGCGGGCCGATGGCGCCGGCCACGAAACATTTCCGGCCGGGCGTCTTCTCCTGCGCGGCGTTGGCGGCGCGGCGGGCGCACTGCACGGCGGCGATGTTCAGATCGGTGATGACCGAACCGCTCAGCTCGTAGTCGGCCTGCGCGATGCTGGTGGTGGAGAAGGTGTTCGTCTCGACCACGTCGGCGCCCGCGGCGAAGTAACGGCCGTGGATCTCTTCGATGATGTCGGGCCGCGTGAGCGAGAGCAGGTCGTTGTTGCCCTTCAGGTCGCGGTGGTGCTCCTTGAAGCGGTCGCCGCGGAAGTCCACCTCTTCCAAACCATAGGTCTGGATGAGGGAGCCCATGGCGCCATCGATGATCACGATGCGTTCTTTGAAGAGCTGCTCGAAGTCGGTGGTCATGGTCGTGCTCTTTCTTCGGTGGAGCGGTGGCGGCGCGTCGTCGTCTTGCGAGCGCGCGTGCCGGTGAGGAGGAAGGCCTTGAACGGAGAAGCCGCGTCGCGCGGGGCGGGGAACACCTCGTGGGCGTCGATGCCCACGGCGACCATCGCTTCACGCACCGCTTCGGGGTCGAAGCCGAGGTGTTGGTGGCCCAGCCGCGCGAGCACCCACTCTTCGTCGTGGGGGAGCAGCTCGAGCACCACCATTTTTCCACCGGGCTTCAGCAGCCGCGCGCCTTCTGCGAGCACGTGCTCGATCGAGTCGACGTGGTGCAGGCTCTGCGAGACCACCACCAGGTCGACGCTCGCGTCGGGCAGGGGGAGCGCGTGGAGATCGGCCTCGAGGAAGGTGATGTTGGTGTGGCCCTGGCGCGCGGCTTCGGCCTTCGCCTTGATCAGCGCGGCGCCGCTGCGATCGATCGCCGTGACGTGACGGGCCCAACGCGCGAGCTCGACGGTCAGCACGCCGGTGCCGCAGCCGAAGTCGACCACGTCGAGCGGGGGCAGCAGGCTGGAGAGCGCCGCCGACCACAGCCGCCACGACTGGCCGGGCTCGAGCAGCTTCTCGTTGAGCGTGTGCACGTCTTCGCGGCGGTGGAGCAGCTCAGTCAAGCGCGCCTTGTCGCCGTGTTCATCTTCAGCGCCGCGGGCCAGTTTGATCAGCGGCCAGAGCGGCGCCTTCTCGTCGATCGCCAGCGAGTAGTAGGTGAAGCCGCCCTGCCGCTCTTCACGGATGAGGTCGAGCGCCTTGAGCCGGGTGAGGTGGTGGCTGACCGACGACTGCGCCACCCCGACCAGGGACACCACCTCGGACACGTTGAGACGCGCTTCCCCGATCAGCCGCAGAATTCGCAGCCGCGTCGGATCTCCCAGTGCCCGAAAGGCCTCAGTCAGCTCGTCCATCGATGCATGTAGATACGTCGATTCGGGCAGGCGATCAAGCCGAAGTCCCTCTCCCCCTGGGGAGTCTGAAGACCGGGTCCGGGTACGCCCCTGTAGGCGAATGGTGATGCACCTTCACCCTGACCCGCTCCCCGAGGGGGGAGAGGGAATACAGTGAGCTGATTCTTCACGGTCGTGGCTCTCTCCCGCGGGTGACCGAAATGCGACGGCTACTGAGCGTGCTGCTCCTCACTTTTTCGGGATGTGAGGGCGTCTTGATGGGCCCGACCGGTGAACCGATCACCCCGGTACCGCCCGTGCCGGAAGCGCCTCGAGGCGAGGCGGCGATTCCCTTCGAGTGTGACCCGGCCCAGACCCCCGTCGAGCTGCCGCTGCGCCGGCTCTCGCGGGCCGAGTACCTCAACACCGTGCGTGCGTTCGCGAACGCCGCCCTGCCCCAGTCGAACGGCGCCGCGTGGAGCGCGCTGGGCACTGAGTTGGGCCAGGTTCCGCAAGACACGGTGGTGAAGGTGAACGGAGAGACCCACGGCGGTTTCTCGCGGCTGGATCAAACGACGCAGCAGGCGACGGTCGACGCGACCTACGCGGTGTCGGTGGCGTTGGCGCGTCAGGCCACCCGGCCCACCGCGCGCCTCACCGAGTTGATGGGCTCGTGCGCGACCGACTCGAACACCGTCAACGACGCCGCGTGTCTGTCGGCCCTGGTGGACAAGCTCGGCCCGCTCGCCGTGCGCCACACCTTGTCGGCCGATGACCGCGCGTTCTTCATCGCCACCGCGGGAACGACGCCGGTGGATCCCGATGCGGTCGCCGACGTGCTGACCGTGATGACCGCTGCGCCCGGGTTTCTGTACCACCTCGAGTCGGGTGATCAGCCGCTGGGTGGCGAAGTGTTCGCCCTCGACGCAGAAGAGCTGGCCGCGCGTCTCTCGTATCATTTCTGGCAAGCGCCTCCTGATGCGGCGCTGCGTGCGTCGGCTGCTTCCGGCGCGTTGTTGCAAGACGGCGAGTACCGCACCCAGGTCGCCCGGTTGGTCGCTGATCAGCGCGCCGAAGTGATGGTCGATGACTTCTTCAACCAATGGTTCCGCCTCCAGGAGCTCGGCTCCCTCACCTCACGCGTAGGCACGCCTCAGTACGACGCCTTCGCCGGAGCCAATCGCCCGACGGACCAACTGCGTGGAGCGATGTTCGAGGACGTGCTTTCCGCGGTGCGCTGGAACGTGAAGCACGGCGCCACGCTCGCTGGCCTGCTCACCGATTCACGCCAGTTCACCCAGAGCGCGGAGCTGGCCGCCCTCTACGAAGCGCCGGTCTGGGATGGCACCACGGAGCCCGCGCGGTTGCCCACCACGCGTTCGGGTTTGCTCACCCGCGCCGCGTTCCTCGCCAACGACAGCGCGAACACCCGGCCCGTGATGAAGGGGCTGCGCATTCGCACGGCGCTCCTGTGCGACTCGATCCCCGCGCCGCCGGGAAACCTGATGGTCACCACGCCCGAGCTGGCAGCCGATGCCACCACGCGCCAGCAGATCGAAAACCTCACCGAGCAGCCCGGCAGCAGCTGCCTGGGGTGTCACCGCGCGCTCAACCCGCTGGGCTACGTGAGTGAAGGTTTCGATGCGCTGGGCCGCGTGCGCACGCACCAGCAGCTCTTCGACTCCGACGGCAACCCGACGGGCGCACCGCAAGTGAACACCGTGTCCACTCCCCGGGTGGAGTTCGAAGACGACCGCGCCTTCCCCGACATCGGCTCGGTCACCACGCGCCTGGCCGAGAGCCGCCGCGTCGACAGCTGCTTTGCCCGTCAGTACTTCCGCTACAGCTTCCAGCGCGCCGAGAGCCTCACCCTTGATGCCTGTGCGCTCCGCACGCTCGACGTCGCCGCGCGTGGTGGGTCGTTGACCGACGCACTGGCTGCCACCGCTTTCCTCCCCGGCTTCAAGAGCCGCCGTCTGTCGCCGTAACGGAGAACGAATCATGGCTCTGTCTCGCCGAATGCTGCTGCAGGCGCTCGCCGCCGCTCCGGTCATCCCGTCGTTGTGGAGCGCGCGGGCCCAGGCGCAGGGCATGACCACGCCGAAGTTCTACGTGCACCTCTGCACGAGCCACGGCGCCATCTGGAATCAGAACATGTACCCGGCGGCGGCTTCGCCCACGACGCAGAGCTATGGCGGTCACACCATTCGCCGGCAGCCTCTTGCGCTGAACGTGCAAGGCGGCCGCGCGGGTGTCTCGCCGGTGTTGACGGGAAGTTCGGGCGTGTTCACCTCGCAGCTCGCTTCGAAGATGAACGTCATTCAGGGCCTCGATTGGCCGCTCTACGTGGGTCATCACTCCGGCGGCCACCTGGGAAACATGGCGCGCAACGACGGCTCGGGTGAGGCGATGGGCGACGGCGCGGTGATGGGCGCGCACCCGCGGGTGACGATTGATCAGCTGATGGCCTGGAGCCCCGAGTTCTATCCAGACCTCTCTTCCGTGCGGGAGCGCGTGCTCACCATGGGTTCCCGCATCAGCTACACGTGGGCCAATCCTTCGACGCGCAGCGGTGCGATTCAGGAGGTGGCTGGCACGCGCGACAGCCTGTCCTGGTACGACCGCATCTTCCCGCCCGGCACCATGGTGGGCGGTCCCGCGCCGAGGCCTCCGGCGGTGAACCGGGTGCGCGACGACTATCAGCGGCTGAAGGATTCAGCGCGGCGCATGTCGGGTGAAGACAAGCAGCGCATCGAGCAACACCTGCAGCGCCTCGATGAGTTGAAGCGCCGCCTCAACGTCACGGTGGGCGCGCAGTGCACGCAGCCCGCGCGCGGCACGCGGAGCAACCACGACCTGTATGGCCGGCCGTACGTCGGTGACTACGACGTCAACCCCACGAAACAGTCAGCGTCGTCGAAGATGCTCAACGACCTCATCGTGTCGTCGTTCACCTGCGGGCTCTCGCGCATCGCGGTGCTGCACGCCGACTCGACGTTCACCGACTTCGCGGGCGACTACCACCAGTCGGTCGCGCACCGGGCCGAGCAGCTCGCGCCCGCGATGGACAACCAGATGCCCTCGGCGCCGCAGACGATTCTTTCGGGTGGCAATCAGCGCTTCTTCGAAGACGTGATGCTCGACCTCGCGGCGAAGCTCGACGCCACGCCCGATGGTCAGGGCGGCACGCTGCTCGACCACACGTTGATCGTCTGGACGCAGGAGAGCGGCAACGTCACGCACAACACCTTCTCCGTGCCGGTGATCACCTTCGGCGGCGCCAGCGGCTACTTCGCCACGGGGCAGTACGTCGACTACCGGAACACCGCGCTCATCTACGATCGCAACCGCACCGAGGTGGAGAACCCCGGGCTGCTGATGCACCAGTGGTTGGGGATGACGCTCAAGTCGATGGGCGTGCCCGAAGCGCAGTGGGCCGAGAGCGATCACGGTGGCTACGGCTATCGGTACGCGAACGTGAACTGGGGCAACTTCACCACGCAGCAGGCGTACCCCGCACCGAAGTGGGCGTTGGCGGGCAGCGACCTGCCCTGGCTCAAAAGATGACTGTGCCTCCCTCTCCTTGCGAAGCGGGGAGAGGGTCGGGGTGAGGGGCCGCCGAAGCTGGCGCCACGACCGCTCGGGCGCCCAATCCGCAGCGCCTCGACGACTCCGCACTTCTGACCTCGACGGAATGTCAGGGCATCGGTGGGAAATCCCAGGTGCGCTGCGCATTCAATGACCATGTCCTTCGTTCGAGTGCGAGGTGCGCGCCAACACAACCTGAAGAACGTCGATGTCGACGTGCCGCGTGACGTGCTGGTGGTGTTCAGCGGCATCTCCGGTTCCGGCAAGTCGTCGCTCGCGTTCGGCACCATCTTCGCGGAGGCCCAGCGCCGGTATCTCGAGTCGGTCGCCCCCTACGCGCGGCGGTTGATCGATCAAGTCGGCGTACCCGAAGTCGATTCGATCGAAGGCCTGCCGCCCGCCGTCGCCTTGCAACAACAACGCGGCACGCCGAGCACGCGCTCTTCGGTAGGCAGCGTCACCACGCTGTCGAGCTCGTTGCGCATGTTGTACTCGCGCGCCGGCACGTACCTGCCGAAGCAGCCCATGCTCTACGCCGAGGACTTCTCGGCGAACACACCGCAAGGCGCGTGCCCCACCTGTCACGGGCTGGGCTTCACCTACGAGGTGACCGAGAAGTCGATGGTGCACGACGACTCGTTGACCATTCGGGAACGCGCCGTCACCGCGTGGCCGCTGGCCTGGGGTGGGCAGAACCTGCGCGACATCCTGGTGGCGATGGGCATCGACGTCGACACGCCGTGGCGGAAGCTGCCGAAGAAGACGCGCGATTGGATTTTGTTCACGGACGAACAGCCGACGGTGGCGGTCTACGCGGGGCTCACGCCTGTCGAGACGAAAGAAGCCCAGCGCCGCAAGCTGGAGCCCAGCTACCAGGGCACCTTCAGCAGCGCGAAGCGGCACGTGCTCCATACCTTCGCGACGACACAGAGCGCGTTGATGAAGCGGCGCGTGTCGCAGTTCATGCTCGGCACGGTCTGCTGGACCTGCGACGGAAAACGGCTCAAGCGTGAAGCGTTGTCGGTGAAGTTCGCGGGCCTCGACATCGGTGAACTCTCGCGGCTGCCTTTGAGTCAGCTCGCGGCCGTGCTCGCGCCCGGTGTGAGTAAGAGCCTGTCGATCGAGAAGCGCATGGCCGCCGAGCGCATCGTCGACGAGGTGGTGGCGCGGGTGAAGACGCTGCTCGAGCTGGGGCTCGGCTATCTCTCGCTCGAGCGCAGCACTCCGACCTGTTCACCGGGTGAGCTGCAGCGGCTGCGGCTGGCGACGCAGATCCGCTCGAACCTGTTCGGGGTGGTGTACGTGCTCGATGAACCTTCAGCGGGCCTGCACCCCGCGGACAGCCGCTCGTTGCTCGATGCCTTCGATGCACTCACCCGCGCGGGGAACTCGGTCTTCGTGGTCGAACATGATCTCGACGTGATGCGGCACGCGGCGTGGTTGGTCGAGGTGGGTCCCGAGGCGGGCTCGCGTGGTGGCCGGGTGCTCTACAGCGGGCCCCCTGAAGGGCTGCGCGACGTGAAGGAGTCGCACACCGCCCACCATCTCTTCGCGCCTCCAGTGCGGCAGCAGCGAGTGGTGCGCGCGCCGAAGGGGTGGCTCACGCTCACCGGCATCACCCGCAACAACTTGAACGAGCTCGACGCTGCGTTTCCGCTCGGCTGTCTGTGTGCGGTCACCGGAGTGAGCGGCTCGGGCAAGTCGAGCCTGGTGAGCCAGGCGTTGATCGAGCTCGTCGCTTCTCAGTTGGGTCACGAAGTTCCGGTCGAAGAGGAAGAAGACTCCGACGAGCCGAAAGCGGCGATTCGCGGGCGGCTCTCCGGTGGTGCTGAAGGCCTGGCGCGACTGGTGCGCGTCGATCAGAAACCGATCGGCCGCACGCCGCGCTCGAATCTCGCCACGTACACCGGGCTGTTCGATCACGTGCGCAAACGGTTTGCCGACACGAAGTCAGCGAAGGCGCATCGTTTCGACGCGGGGCGCTTCTCGTTCAACGTGCCCAAGGGCCGGTGCAAGCGGTGCGAAGGCGAAGGCTTCGTCAGCGTGGAGATGCTCTTCATGCCCAGCGTCTACGCGCCCTGCCCCGCGTGCCATGGCACTCGCTTCAACGCGCAGACGCTGCAGGTGACGTACCGCGAGAAGAACATCGCCGAGGTGCTGGCGATGACGGTCGACGAGGCGTGCGGGTTCTTCGCCGAAGATGTGCAGGTGCTCAGGCCGCTCACGCTGCTGCAGGAGATCGGCCTGGGCTACTTGCGCCTGGGTCAACCGGCGACGGAGCTGTCGGGTGGTGAAGCGCAGCGCATCAAGCTCGCCACCGAGCTGCAGCGTGCGCAGCGGGGTGATGCGCTCTACGTGCTCGACGAGCCCACCACCGGCTTGCATCCGTCGGACACGGACAAGCTGCTCAAGCAGCTGCACGGGTTGGTGGATGAGGGGAACACCGTGGTGGTGGTCGAGCACGAGATGCGCGTGGTCGCGAGCAGCGACTGGGTCATCGACATGGGCCCGGGGGCGGGTGCTGAAGGCGGGCAGATCGTCGCCGCGGGGACACCTGCCGAGGTCTCGAAGAATCGGAAGAGCCGGACCGCTCCCTTTCTCACGCGCGCCTTCGGCTGATCCGTGGTCGACGGAACCGCGATCATGTCCACCCGGCCAGGGAATGAACAGCGCGAGGTGTGTTCGGCCCTCACCCCGACCCGAAGGGAGACAGATGTTCGATGTCTGCCCAGCCCGCCAACTCGAACTGATCATTCACCACCCGAACCCGATTGATGCTCGCGTTGAAGAGTTCGTGATCTCTCTTCACGTGCAACGGAAGTCTCCTGGCGGCGCGCCACGCGCTGTCGATCACCCCACCATGGGCGACCACGAGCACGTGTCGATCTGGCCAGGCCCGGGCGATCTCTCGCAGCGCTGCGAGGGCTCTTTCGTACATTTGCGTCAGGCTCTCGCCGCCTTCAGGAACGAAGTCGGGATCACGAACGCGCAGCCGCGCGAACGACTCGGGGTGCCGCGCTTCGGCTTCCGGCGGCGTGAGCTTCGACAACACTCCGAAGTGCCGTTCTCGCAACCCCTTCCGCTCGAGCAACGGCAGCCCCAGCTTGATCGCTGACGCCGTCTCGCGTGCGCGGCCGAGATCACTCGTGAACAATGCAGAGAACGGCGTGGTCGCATGCTCGTGCGCCAGCCGCGCTCCCAGGCGCAGCACCTGCTCCCGGCCCTTTTCGTTGAGCGGCACCTCGAGCTGACCCTGCAGCCGTCCCGCCACGTTCCAGTCGGTCTCGCCGTGTCTGATGATCCACAACGTCGTCATCGAAGTCGTGATTGTAGCCAGATGGCCCCTCACCTCGGGACACGTCAGTTGAACCCAGAGGGCAAGTCGTGCAGGACTGACGGCATGTCACCTCGTCTTGCGCTTCTGATCAGCGCGCTCTCCTGCAGCGCCCTCGTGAGTTGTACGCCGCCCACTCCGAAACCGGAGTGCACTGGCTGTCTCTCCGGCGGCAGCTGCGTCTCGGCGGCAGCCTCCGCTTCGAGCCCCGCAGCGTGCGGTCTCGGTGGCCAGGTCTGCGCCGTGTGCACGGTGAGCGAGCGCTGCACCAACGGCGCCTGCGTGGTCATCGGTGGAACCGGCGGTGGCTCTGGCGGCGGAACAGGCGGTAGCTCTGGCGGCGGCGGCGGCGGCGGCGGCGGCGGTTTGGTGGGTGGAGGGACGGGCGGCGGTGACGTCGGTGGTGGCACCGGAGGCGGCTCGACGGGTGGCGGCGATGGCTCGACGGGCGGCGGCGCCGGAGGTGGCTCGACAGGGGGCGGCGTGGGCGGCGGATCCACGGGCGGCGGCACTGGAGGTGGAGCGACGGGTGGCGGCGGAGGCACGTGCACCAACGGGCTGACCTTCTGCAACGGCCGCTGTGTCGACGTGCGCATCGACGCCGCCAACTGCGACCTCTGCGGCCGCGCGTGTGGCAGTTCGCAAGTCTGTCAGGCCGGCGTGTGCACCAACGGCTCCATCAGCGGCGTGGTGTTCTCCGAAGTGAACCCCGGCCTCGCCACCATCGAAGTCTTCAACGGCGGCACCACCCCGGTGAACCTGCAGGGCTACTCGCTGCAGTACACCCTGGGCGATGCGGGCTCGGGCGCGCTGGCGATTCCCTCCTACGAGCTGCAGCCTCAGGGCTTCGTCATCTTCGGTGCGGGCTCCATCGACGCGGGTTTCCTCTCCACGGTCGCGGTGCCGTTGCGCACCACCGACTTCGCCTTAAGGCTGTTGAACGCGGGCGGCAGCGGCGTCGACTTTCTGCGCACCGGAAACTCGATGGTCCCCCCGCCGACCGGCACCACCTGGATCGGCGCGAATACCATCAGCCCCACCGTCGCCACCTCGCAGTCACTGGTGCGCGATCTCTTCGCGCCCGACAGCGACTCGGCTGCCGACTGGGGCCTGTCACCCAACGCCTCTCCGCTGCGCTACTGCGCGCGGCCCAGCCTCTGCGGCAACGCGTGCATCGACATCGAGAACGATCGCGCGAACTGCGGCGCCTGCAGCAACGCCTGCGCTGCCAGCCAGGTCTGCCGTACCGGCAAGTGCGTGGCGGGCGGGGGCACGGTGCTCATCTCGGAGTACCGCCTCGATCCCATGCCGATGGTCGAGCTCTACAACCCCGGCAACAGCCCGGTGCCGCTCTCGGGGTACCGGGTGCAGGTGGCCAACACGAGCACCTTCCTCTTCACCTTCCCCATGGGCCGGGTGCTGCAGCCCGGTCAGTTCCTGGTGCTCTACGCAGGCGTGGGCGTGGACGACAACTCGACCACCTACTCGGGCATGGCGCCGCCCGCGGGCTCGTTCAACGACACCTCGAACGTCACGCTCTTCGATGGCACCACGCCCCTCGACTTCGTGCGTTTCGGCGCCTCGAGCGCGCTGCCGCCCGCGGGCCTGACCTGGTTCGGAGTCGGGCCCACCTATCCCGCCGTCTCCAGCGCCGACCTCTCGGTGCACCGCAAGCTCGACGTGCTGGACACCGACGACGCGCTCAACTGGCTCACCTTCAACCCCAGCACCGCGGGCTTCGCCTGTCAGGCGGGCCTCTCGTTGTGCAACGGCCGCTGCGTCAACCTGAGCAACAACCCGGCGAGCTGCGGCGCGTGCGGCGTCGTCTGCGCCGAACCTCGAGCCTGCGTGAACGGCACCTGCGGCAGCGTGGGGTTCATCGTCATCTCGCGGCTCTCCAACGTTTCTCCCGAGCGCATCGAGCTGCACAACGGCACGGCGACCAGCACCTCGCTCGACCTCCACTCGCTGGAGTGGACCACCGAGGCGGGCTTCGACTCGTACAGCATCCCCATCGGCACCACGGTCGCTTCGGGCGGCTACGTCTCGTTCGTGGAGGGCGGGGGCACCAACAGCCCGAACACCATCTTCATGAACAAAACGATCAACTGGTCGACGGAGATCGCGGTGACCCTCAAGTCGCCCTCGAGCACCGGCGTCGACTTCGTGCGCACGGGCCCTTCGGTGACCGCGCCGCCTTCGGGCACCACCTGGTCGGGCGTCAACACGGCCAACCCTTCCGACACCGCGGCCGAGGTGCTGCAGCGCAACGTGCTGCTGGCCGACAGCAACACGGCTGCCGACTGGAGCCTCGCGCCCCCGCTCTTCGGCAGCACCTGCGCCGCGAACGCTTCGGTGTGCGGCAGCACGTGCGTGAACCTGAACACCTCGTCATCGAGCTGCGGCACCTGCGGCAACGTCTGCCCGCAGACGACTTGCGCGACCGGTCAATGCACCAAGACGGTGGGCACCGGCGGGGGCGGGGGCAGCCTCGACAACGGGCGGGTGCGGTTGATCCCCTCGGGCAGCAGCATGGTGGCCGGCCGGTTGGAGGTCTTCGCGAACGGCGGTTGGGGCCCGGTCTGCGACGACGGCTTCACGCAGAACGGCGCGCGCGTGGTCTGCCGCGATCTCGGCTTCAGCGACGCGGTCTCGTGGGCCACCACCACCGGCATCACCGACGTCTTCCTGCTCGACGATGTGGTCTGCGCGGGAACCGAGTCGACGTTGCTCGACTGTCCCCACTCGGCCATCGGGGTGGAGAACTGCACCGCCTCGGAGTCGATCTTGATCACGTGCCGGCCATGAAGGCGGTGCTCTTCGGCGGCTCGGGGAACACGTGAACTGATGGCAGCGAAAAGTACTCAGCCGTTCGGGCAGCCCCAAGTAGGGTCCCGCTCCGTCGCTCCGCTGTCCTTTTCGTCGTCCACTCTTCTTCAGGGGGTTTCACATGTTTTCAGGCATCTGGCTGGTGTTGTTGGGCGTTCTGGCGGTCCCCAGTCTCATCATCGCGAAGCGTCCCGATGCGAAGGACATGATCGCCAAGCTCACCCCCTACCAGGGTTGGATTGGTGCGGTGTCCTGTCTGGGCGGTGTGTGGGGAATCATCTCGGCGATTCTGAGCATCGGCGTTCTCAGCACGTGGCCCATCTTCTGGATCTCGTGGATGGTCGGCTCGGTGTTCCAGGCGGCGCTCGGGTTGATCCTCGGCATCGGCACGCTGAAGACGTTCATCAAGAACCCCCAGGCGCAGGCGAAGATGGACGAGACGCTCGCCAAGCTCAGCCCCAAGCAGGGCATGCTCGGTGTGGGCGCCATCGGCTTCGGCATCTGGGTCGTCGTCGCGAGCATCCTCTTCAACGGCTGAGCTGACGGCTGACGCTTCAACTTCGGGCGGGAACTCGAGTGATCGGGTTCCCGCTCGAGTCGTTTCAGAGGGTGGACTCTCGTGGCGTCAGGCGACACCATGAGTCTCATGAGCGCGCCCATCTCCATCTCGCGGGTCACTCGCGACGGCCAGGTCGAGCGGCTGGGGCAGTGGCTTCATGACGAGCGCACGCTCGAGCTCGAGCGCGAGGGCTTTCCGTTGCTGGGTCCGGGGCGGCATCGACTCGAAGGCGAGCTCCCGTGGATCTTCTGGGACATGTGCCCGTCGGGGTATCTGGGCCGGCGCATTCAGTCCCGCATGCCTGGGCTTCAGCTGCCGGAGAACCCCCGCGACTGGATGTCGAGTGATGTTCTTCGTGCGTTGACGGTGGCGGGAGGTCACCTCGCAGGCAACCTTCTGATTGGCGGAGAATCCGTCGCGGCTTTCGATCAGGCTGATTTCGCATTCACTGACTTCGCTCAAGCATTCGAGGAAGCGATGCGTGACTCGGTGCTCGCCACGGGCCCTTCGTCGCTGGGGGGCGAGCGCCCGAAGGTTCTCTACTCAAACCTCATCGCGAAGTTCGCCCCGCCGGCATCATCGCCACAAGGCCAACGATGGAGTGACCTCCTTCGCATGGAAGCCTTATGCGGGCAGTCACTTCGCAGGGTGGGCGTCGAGTCTGCGGTCTCAAAGACTGGGGTTGTCAGACGTCCGACTGAAAACCTCGACCGCACAATTCTGTTCGTGAATCGATTCGACCGAGTCGGTCATCGTGGTCGCGTCGGCGTCGGAACGCTCTATTGGCTGTCCATGGATCGCTTCGGCGACGTCGCGCTGCCTGCGCCCGAGATCATGGCGCGCCTCCATGCTGACGGCCTCGTCGACGCTGCGTCAGTGGAGACTTGCGCGCGAGTGCATGCGTTCTCCGCCGCCATCGGCAACACCGACGCGCACCTCGGAAACTACGCGCTGCTGTTCAATGACGCAGGCCGCGCCACGCTCGCGCCCATCTACGACGTGTTGCCCATGGTCTTCGCGCCGCGCAACGACGAGCTGCCCGATGCCTGGCTCACGCCGAGGAAGACGCCGATCGATCCGAGCATCGCTCCGTGGGTCGACGCGTTGGTGCGCGCAGTCGACGCCGATGCGGCGATCTCCACTGAGTTCAAGGGCCTCTGGCGGGCTCACATCGGGGTATGACGTAGAAGTCGCGCTTTCGCACGGACGCGTTCACTCGGGCTTGCTCTAATCTGTGCGCACATGTAGGTCGGTGAGTGTCTGTGTCGGAAGAAGTCAATTTCCCGGCAGCTCCCGAGGCTACAACGTGCGCAATTTCAACTGGTTGGCTCTTGTTCTCATCGCAGGTTGTGGCGGGCAGGTCGCTTTCATCGAGGGCGAAGAGCTCGAGACGCCTGAGATCGTGAAGTCCGCCGAAGCGTGGGCTTCGCAAGACAGCCCGTCGCTCTTCAGCGCGAACCTGCAGCTGAACTTCGACGCACTGCCGCTCGCGGGCGAGGCCGCCAACATTCCGTGGGCGGGCAGCTACTGGCCCACGTACGAAGACAACATCAACCACCGCTGGGCCGGCGCGCAGTCTGATTCGCCATCGCTCAAGTACCAGAAGGCGTTTGGCGGCACGAACGTGGAAGACGCGGTCTCGCGCAGCCACGGCATCGAGTCGGTCTCCAAGACCTGCCGCGAGACGACGGAGTGCGACAGCTTTCTGGGGGAGACCTGTGCGAAGCGCCCGGGCAAAGAAGAAGGCCGCTGCGTCGCTTCCTGGTGGGGCATCTGCCACGCGTGGGCTCCGGCTTCGATTCTGTTTCCCGAGCCGAAGCGCCCCGTCACCCGCAACGGGGTGACCTTCGAAGCGCAGGACCTCAAGGCCCTCGCGTCGCTGGTGCACAACTCGACCACCACCAAGTTCGTCAGCCTGCGGTGCAACAAGCACAACTCCACGCCGGATGGCGGCGGCATCAGGCTCGACGCGTACGGCCGCCCGGTCGACAGCGATCGCGAGTGCCGCGACACCAACGCCGGCACGTACCACGTGCTGCTCGCGAACTACCTCGGCCTGATGAAGCAGTCGTTCGTCGAAGACCGCACCAACTCGTACGAAGTGTGGAACCAGCCGCTGCGCAACTTCAAGGTGACCTCCAAGAGCGAGCTGACCTCGGAGCAGGCAAACAAGCTCATCGGCGTCACGGCGACCGATGGCGGCGCGGAGCTGTCGACGTACCGCTTCAATGCGAACGCGACCCGCTTCATCCACGTGAAGTCCGAGGTGAAGTACATCAGCGAGTCGAGCTCAGACGATGGCTACACCGCTCCGAACATCGACAGCTACACGCGCACGGATCGCTACGATTACGTGCTCGAGCTCGACGCGACCGGCAAGATTCTCGGCGGAGAGTGGGTCGGCAGCAGCAAGCTGAATCACCCTGACTTTCTCTGGCTGCCCATCAGCGCGAGCGGCTCGGTCGCCGGCGGGGCCATCAAGTACGCCGAGGTGAAGGCGCTCGTCCTGGAGTCGGCGGGGCAGGGCGCGCTCACCGGCAACGCGGTCGAAGTGAACGAGTCGGCCCCGATCGCCAAGGGCGAGTGGAGACACTTCGGTCCGTTCACCACCGCCGCGGGCACCATCAGCGTGACGCTCACTGGAACGGGCGACGCGGATCTGTACGTGAAGATGAACGGCCAGCCGTCGCTCAACCTGTACGACTGCCGGCCGTACGCGGGCACGTCGAACGAGAACTGCGAGCTGCAGGGGCCCGGTGCGCTGTACGTGTCGGTCAACGGGTACTCGGCGGCGACGGTGCAGCTGAAGGTGAAGTACGTCGGCGCGGCTGTGGTTGATGGCGGCGTGAGTGTCGATGCGGGCGTGCGCGTGGATGCCGGAGTCGATGCGGGCGTGCGTGTGGATGCGGGCGTCGTGGTCGATGGCGGCGTGCGTGTCGATGGTGGCGTCGCGACGGACGGCGGCGTGCGTGTCGATGGTGGCGTGGTCGTTGATGGTGGCATCGCGACCGATGGCGGCGTGCGGCCGGATGCGGGCGTGGTCACCGATGGCGGCGCTGCGAGCGATGGCGGCGTTGCTCACCTCAACATCAGCGGCAACGTTTCACTCGGAGAGCTGAAGGTCTTCACGCTCCCCGTGACCGCGGGCCGCCCGGTGGTGATCCGCTCACGCGCCGCGGCCGACGTGGATCTCTACGTGAAGCTCGGTGCCGCTCCGACGACTGCGAGCTACACCGCGCGTGCCTACACGTCGTCTGGTAACGAGATGCTCACCTTCACGCCCTCGATCAGCGGCGTGCTGCACATCGGGGTGCATGGCTATCGCGCGTCGGCCTTCTCGCTGACGACCGCTGATCAGTGAGCCAGGCGGAAGCACCTTGAAGGGTGTGGTGCTTCTGTTCGCGTGACGCTGCGCCTTTGCGCAGAGGCCCCTCACGACGCGACTCCAGAGTGATCGCGCTGACGAAAGCTTCGACGCAAGCGCACCGAATCGCACTTTCGCAACTCACGCTTTGTCATCAAAATCCCTGAGCCCGAGAGCCTCTCCAGGGCCCACCTGCGCCCTCATGATCAAAGTTTACAAAGCGAAGGTTGGCTTGATGACCCGGTGCACTCGCGGTCTCCGCCCCGAGGGGCGCGTCCGATTCATGCACAGAAGTAGGCTTCAGCAGCCGCTCCTCCATTGCGCTCGCGCTGAACCAGTGCTCCACGCCTGCACGAAGACAGCAGACGGCTGCCGTCAAACCCACCCGACTCACTTCTTCTTCGCGGCGAGCTCCGCTTCGAGGCGGAGGAACTGCGCGTTGAGCTGCTCGAGCGCGTTGGCCCTGCCATCCTTCGCGCGCGCGGTGGCCACGTTCTCCAGTTCCTTCATCCGGAAGACGTAGTCGGCACCTGCACTGGGAGCGCCCGCGGCTTTCTGAATCTCCCAGGCGCGCGTGCTCCACATCGCGACGACCTCTTGTGGGACGTTGCCTTCGCGATAGCCCGTCGCTGCGAGCCGGTAGGCCTTGAGCGCGATGTCGAGCCGTTCATTGGCTGGAGCATCTGCGGGCACGCTGACGGCGGAGCAGAGAACCAGGAGGCACATGAGCTGCTTCATGCACCCTCAATCGCAAACGCCCCGCCTCACCGCAAGGTGCCGGCGATTTCAGCGCAGAAACGGTTGTGACGATCGGCCGGGGTAATGGCCTTTTCGTCACAACCGTTTTCGCCCATTCACTGCACGCGCAACGTGATCGGCGCGGAGACCGTGCCGTTGAGGGTGATCCACACCGACTGCGTGGCCCCATCGATGGTGGCGAAGTAGCCCGCGCCCGGCTGCAGCGCGACGCCGCCCACGGTCACCTGGGTCAGTTGCGCCGCGGTGAAGCCGGTGAGCCGGAAGATGGGCGCGTTGATGGCCGCTCCCTTCGGATCGAGCGTCAGCGTGGTGCCGCCGCTCACCGCCGGCGCATCCCAGACCGCGTACATCGGGTTCCAGGTCGCGCCGAGGACAGTCGCCGAGGTGAGGCGCTCGACCTGCGTGACGCGCGTGAGGGTGTCACCCGTCGACCGCGCACCGACCACCAGGAACACGCCGTACTTCACCTGCGGATGGCCCGAGACGGTCTGGCCGAAAGCGGTGACCGACTCGCGGCCGATGGCGCCGTAGTTCGAGCCCCACGCCACGCGGTGTGAAGACGTGGTCGACCCGAGCTCGTACTGGTTGAGCTGGAAAGGCCACAGCCAATCCGACGGCATGGTCTGCGCGCCGGTGCTGCAATTCGAGCCCTTGTTGGCGCTCGTCTTGCCCTGGCACGCGCCGATGCTCCCCGAGCCGTAGTCGCCACCCGCGAGGTGCTGCGTCATCGTCTGCGTCTGCACCGCGCCCATCTCTGCGTCGACCGCCGACGACCACATGCGCACGTACGGCACCGAGTTCGGCGCGGTGTAGTCCCACGTCGAGTTCATCGTGACGGGGCCGTTGCCCGTGGTGGTGAACTTGTAGATGTCGCCCCAGCCAATGCCGCCGATGGGGCCCGGAGTGCCTTCGAACGCGAGGTCGCCGTACGGCGCACGGGTGTCGGCGCGCACCGTGTTCACCGGCGAGGTCACGTCGTAGGTGATGGCGAAGACGGGCTCGCTGCGGCCGGTGGCGAAGAACCAGTGCACCGTCGCCGCGACGGGGCCACCCGGGCTCATCTGCACCTTGAACTCGTGAATGGAGTGGTTCGCCCCCGCCAGCACAGAGCGGAACGTGCCGACCTTGCCCTTCGAGGTGTCGGCGCTCGAGCCGTAATGATTGACCACGTAGCCCCAGCCATTCCAGCTGTTGGCGCCGGTGCCGCGGGCCGTGCGCGTGGCTCCGTTGACCGTCAGCGTGAGCTCGCGCAGGTAGCCGCCGTTCGAGCCACCCGGGTCTGCCGTGTTGTTGCGGACGAGCGCGGCGCTGCGGCGTGCGCAGGTGGCGTCGCTCCAGTGATACCGATCGGACATGTAGCCGCCGACGCTCACGTTCGAGTCGAGCGACTGAGCCGCGCAGCCGACGGCGCCGTGCGTGAAGCCGGTGAGTGTTCCGCTACCGCCGCCCGTGTTGGTACCGCCACCCGTGTTGGTACCTCCACCCGTGTTGGTACCGCCACCCGTGCTGGTACCGCCACCCGTGTTGGTACCGCCACCCGTGTTCGTGCCGCCGCCCGTGTTCGTGCCACCGCCCGTGTTGGTCCCACCGCCGCCGCCCGTTCCGCCACCGCCCGTGCTCACGCCACCGCCGCCACCGGTGTTCGACCCTCCGTCAGTCTTCACCCCCGCATCGGCCCTGGGCCACCTGCGCTTCGCCTGCTCCACTTCTGAATCGAGAGGCTCTCCGTACGGTTGCTGCGGAACATCACAGGCGGACAGTCCAACGGCAGTGATCAGGGCAAGGCTCGAGACGATTCGCATGGGGAACTCCAGAAAGAGAGGAAACGAAGTGACGGCGCTCCACCGATGCAGAGCGCCGTCAGTGGGGAATCAAGGCTCGAGCACCAGCGTGCTGACGCTCATCGCCGGCATCGTGTACCGGAGCGCGTTCTGCTGGCTGAGCACCACGTCGGCGCCAGGCGTGGCGGTCGGTGAGGCCGAGGTGAGCTGGTAGACCTTCGCGCGGCTGAAGGCCGTGTCGTGCGAGATGGTGAGCGCGGCGACCTTCTCGGTGCTCGCCTTGTTGATCACCACCAGCACCACCTTGTTCGTGGCGGAGTCCACGCTCGCGTAGACCGAGGTGTCGATCACGTCGCTGTTGTTCGCCTGCACCGAGACGTCGCCGAAGCTGCCGCCCGCACCGTCGTAGCTGCGGAACATCGCGAAGCCGCCGGTGATGAAGGGCACGTCGCTGGTCATCGGCCACATCGCCGCCGACTGAATGCCTTCACGCCCGAAGATGCCGAGCACGTCGGCCTGCGCGATGCCGCCTGAGATGTGGCTGCCGCCGCCGTAGTAGTACTCGGTGACCGCCAGCTCGGTGCCGGGGTAGTGCGCCGCGATCTTCTCCTTCATCGAAGGGATCAGGCGCAGCGCCTGGCCACCGTTGTCGTTGGTGATCCAGCTGGTCTCCACGTAGCTGGGATCCCACAGCGAACGAGGCGCCTGCATGCGGGCCTGCGCCACCGCCGCCGAGGTGTCCTCGCCCATGACGCGCACGTTGTTGCCGCGCGCTTCCGGGTACCAGTGCAGGTCGAGCACATCCATCAGGCGCTTGCCGTGCGTCTCTTCCGCGTCGCGCATGCCGTCGAGGAAGTAGTCGGTGAAGTCGCGGCCCGCGGCGTCCGGTGCGTTCTGCAGGTTGGTGAAGCCGGCGTAGCCGTAGCTGACGAAGCCGATCACCTTGCCCTCGGGCGCGACGTCCTTCACGGCGGCCGCGGTGGCGATGCTCTTGCCGAGCAGCTCGTCGTAGCGCAGCGGCTCAGGGTGGATCGACGAGTGGGTCTCCGACCAGAGATCGGGCTCGTTATCGAGCGAGTAGAAGATCTCGCGGGTGGGATCCTGGTGCGCGGTGGGGAAGGTGGTCTCCAGCCACGAGACGAACTCGTCCTGGCTGACCACGCCGTCGTTCAGGTTCGGCGGGTAGACGAACGCCGCGCCCTTCACGGGGCGGGTCTGCACGAACCGCGAGGTGATGGGCTGGTCGCGTACGCTGGTGGCGAGCTTGTCGGCCGCGACCCAACCGAGCATCGGCACGGTGACCAGAATGGAGCCGCCCGCGTTGCGAGCCGCCTCCACGTTCATCCGCACCGCTTCACCAGGCGTGCTGCCGCCGCCGAGGTAGCCGTCGCTCTGGTCGTTGAAGTCGGAGCCCGCGTTCGAGGCGTTGTTCTCCCAGTTGTACGCCGACCACCGATTGCCGCCGATGCGGTTCATCGTGAGGTTCGGCTCCTGCGCCCAGGTGCGGCCGTTGAAGTTCTTGCCGTAGACGTAGCGGCTGATGGGGCGCACTTGCGCTGCGGTGTCGATGGCGAAGCGCACGTCACCCGCGCCGGGATCTCCGGGGGCGAGCGCCGTTCCTGCGTCTGTGACGAGCCCGGTGTCCGAGTCGAGCGAGGCCGGCGCAGACGTCGCGGGGCGCGCGGTGCTTCCAGTCGACAGAGGCCTCCCGGTGCGGGTCGTGCTGGTCTCGACCGCTTCTGAGTGCTGCGCCTCATGCGCGATGCTCTCCATCGGCTGACACGCGCTCAAGGCCACGACCACTGCGAACACCGCTCCAGCCCATCGGTTGACAGACACTTTCATCGAGCTCCTCGAGCCGCCCAGCGGGCCACCGCAACTTCCGGCGACCTGCTGCTTCGCGACTCATCGGCCATCCCTCGAAGGCCACTGCATCGAAGCCGGGCAGAAGTGCGCGACCTCGAAAGGAGGCGATGAGTACGGGAGAGCGATGTGGGGCCAAAAGCACCGCGCGTCGGTGCTCGACGCTGATGTAGGGCGAGTGCGATCAGTGCGTTGGCGCGCGCACCTGCCCGTGCAGGCCTGTCCGTCGACCCATTTTCTTCGTGCGTGCCGACGGGAAAAATCCGCCCGCGTAGACTCGCGAGCCGATGACGCGATGGTTGATGGGCTCGATGCTGATGTCGCTTTCGGTGCTCGCGGAAGAGCCGCCCCGAGTCGATCGCGGCCTCGCGCAGGAGATCCTCTTCATCACCGACGAGTCGCCTGCGCCCTGCGACACGGGCAACGAAGCAGAGCAGATCGCCTGTCTGATCGCCGCGCGCTACGCGAAGGATCCCGCTGCGTCGAAGGTGGCTGCTTCGCTCTACGCGGCCAGCGGCACCGTGATGGGCGTGTTGCCCGAGCAGGACTTCGATGGAGGCTATCGCGGCAAGCTGCACCTCATTCCCCACCTGCCCATCGGCGCCGATCGCCGGCACCTGGAGTGGGCCGCGGGGGCGCTGCTCGACTTCGAGTCGTTCTTCAAGGACCTGGGCGGCAAGCCGAACTACCGCTGGCGCGCGCTCGACTTCCGCTTCTTCGAGTCGGTGAAGCGGCGCACGCCGTCTGCGTACGCGGTGGACTGGGCGGTCGCCTACAACGTGTCGGGGTCACTCTTCGGCTCGGAGCCCGGCGTACGCGGCACGCTGTTTCACGAAGTGTTTCACTTGAATGATCAGGCGCACGGCAACTGGTCGCACCAGGCGCTCTCGCCCATCTACGATCGCATCGTCGCGAAGTGCGGCGTGAGCGTGAAGTGCCTCGAGCCGTACACACCCGACAGCATCAAGGTGCGCGGCGGCACGTACTACGACTTTCAGCCCGGCAACGGCGTGGGCGAGTACGCGGCCGACATCGGGCGGCGGTATTACTCGGAGCACCGCGCCTTGTTGAAGAAGCAGAAGCCCATCAAGGCCTTCAAGTGCGGCAACGCCGACAACGCGAAGGCATGGGCGCTGGTGGTGAAGGAGTTCTTTGGTGGTGTGGATCTGGTTCCGGAGTGCAGGGTGACGTCGGCGCCCTCACCCTGACCACCCTCTCGCGGCGGGAGAGGGAATGAGGCTCAGCGACGCGGCCGCGTGGAGAAGTGCACCACGCCGTCTTCATCGACCCAGCGGTGAATGTCGGGGCCCTTCTCACGCGGCTTCGCATCGGCTTCCGCCCGGGCCAGCGCCTGCCGGGCCGCTTCACGTTCGGCGAGCACCTTCTGCTCGGCCTCCAACACCTTCACCTTCGCTTCACGCTCCGCCACCCGGGCCAGCTCTTCCACCGCGGCCTGCTGTTGTTGCTGCGCGAGCAACTGCTGCTGCACGGCGAGCTGTTGCTGCTGCGCCAGCAACTGCGCCTCGGCAGCCAACGAACGTTCATATTCATACTGCCGCTGCTGCGCGGCGATCGCCTGCTGCTGAGCCAACTGCTCCTGCTGCTGCGCGGTGACCTGCTGCAGCTGCACGTAGTTCTGCTGGGCGACGAAGGCCGACTGCGCGGCGATCGACTGGAGCACCAGCACCTGCTGCTGCTGCCGGGTGAGCCGCGGAACCCTCACGGCGTCAAACCCCCGCGGGCCCGTGTTGGAGCGGGGCGCGTCGTTCACCCAGCCATTCACGTAGCCAGTCCACACGCCGGACTGCGCCGTTGCCACCGAAGCCACCAGGACCGTTCCGACGATGAAGAGGCGCATGACGTCTCCAACCTACTCCTCCAGGGCGTTTCGAACAGCCTCCCTCGGGGTGGAAAGCCGCACCTCTTTCCACGCGAGGCTGGAGCGCCGCAGCTCGGCCTTCAGCGTCGGCTCCGGGGGCAGCTGCGTGACGCGGGTGGTCCACGTGGGCACCGAAGGGCGCAGCGTGGGCGAGAGCGGCGTGGCCTCGCTGGGCATCGCCGGTCGCCATTCTCCGCGGGGTCTCCACTTCATGACTGATCACCTCGGCCACCCATCTGTGACGCGGCGACGCGTTCTTCGCGCGTTCACGATGCTGCGGGCCTCTCCGTGCGGGCAGTGCACGAGGGGCCGGTGACTTGCGCCGACGCCGCCCTCGCGAAGACGATGCGCGCACGTGCGAATCATTCATGTCAGCGACATTCACCACCAGCTCGACTGGGGCCAGCGGTCCTGGGGGAGCTCGGGCTGGCAGGGTGTGCTCGGGCGGATCGAGCTGCACACGTTTGGGCGCCTCCACCGGTTCTCGGATGGCTCCAGGGCCTGGAACAACATCCTGGAAGACATCGAGAAGCTCGACGCCGACCACGTCTTGTTCACCGGTGACCTCACCGCGATGGGCGCGGGCGCCGAGTTCGAGGCGGTGCACGCCTCCGTGCGTCACCTCACCCAGGCAGGGCGGTTGACCGTCATCCCCGGCAATCACGATCGCTACATCGACGCCCCCGGAGCGCGGCACTTCGAGCGCGTGTTCGCCGAACAGCTCGTCTCGGCCATGCCCGAGTACGCAGACGCGACCGGCTACCCCTTCGTGAAGTTGCTCGGTGACGACACCGCTATCATCGGGCTCGACAGCACGCGGGTGTCGGGGTGGAGCCACTATTTCGTGGGCCGCCTGGGCCGTTCGCAGCTCGACGCGCTGCAGAAGATCCTCGATGACCCTCGCCTCGCCAAACGCACGGTGCACGTGCTCTCGCACCACAACCCGGTCTCGCACGACGGCCGCCGGGAAGGCCTGCAGACCGGGCTGCTCGATGGCGCCCGGTTCCTGGACATCATCGAGAACCGCGACGTGATGCTGCACCATGGTCATTCGCACGTCCGCTCGTGGCACCGGGCGGGCGACGAGCGGCCGCACCTCTTCGGCGGGGGCAGCTCCACCGAGCCGGGCCGCGAGGGGTACTGGATGATCGACGTCGAAGATCACCGCACGCTCGAGGCCGCGCATTTCCGTCCGGGCCGTGAACGCGCCCCTCATCACCATCGCTGACGGCGTGGCGCGGGCGATGCACCTCCTCAGTTCGAAGGAGGTCACTCCATGGCCTACGAAATCCTGACGGCGAATCTTCCCGCAAGCGATGCGGTCGCGATTCGCACCACCATTCCGCTGAACGGGCTGCGCGATTTTTTCAACAACGCTTTTCTCGAGCTGAGCGAGTGCATTCGCGCAGCGGGCGCGTCCCCCGTGGGTCCGCCGTTCGTGCGGTACTACTCGGTCACGCCGGAGTCGGTCGACGTGGAGGCCGTCATGACGTGCGACCGGGAAGTGCCGGTCACCGGGCAGGTGAAGCGGCTTCACCTGAACGCTTCGCAGGCCGCCATCGTTCGGCACGTGGGGCGCTACGAGAAGATGAAGCCCGCCTACGACGCCATCAACGAGTGGATGAGCAACAACGGCAAACACGCCATCGAAGCCCCGCGGGAGGTCTACGTGACGACCGGCGCCGAGGTGCCCGACCCCAGCGAGTGGGTGACTCTGGTGGAGCAGCCCATCTCCTGAGGAGAGGCCGCCTGTGCTTCGTGCGGAAGTGACTCCTCGCCTTCGTTCGGGAGAGGGAAAGAGGAGCTCAGCGCTGCTTCGAGAGCCACTCGTCGAGGTACCGCGCGATTGCCAGCTCGGCGCGCACCTCGAGCTCGGTGAAGCGCAGGTGAAAGTCGATGCCCACGCCCGCGGCCTTCACGCGCAGAATTTCGCCCCGCGCGCGGACCTCTTTGGGAACGAGGGGCAGGCGGAAACGCACGTCGACTTCAGTGCCATGCGGGGCCGTCTTGCCGCGCCACGAGATGCCGCCCAGCGAGAGATCGCCTTTGCGCTCTTCCCATTCGCCGTCGCGCAGCCCGACGTCACGCACCAGGAACTCCATCGGCACTCGGGGGCTGTCGCGGCGCTCGTCTTCGGTCTGCTTCTTCTTCTTCTCAGCCATGGCTTTGCATTCTCTTCGAGTTGATCAGCGTTTCTTAGAACTTCGTGGCCACGTCGGCGAGGAAGCGGCCGATCAGCTTCTGGAAGGTCTGGGTCACCCGGTTGGCCACCTCGGAGACCTCCTCGTGATTGAGCGCGTTCTTGCCGATGCCCGCGGCGAGGTTGGTGATGCAGCTGATGCCGGTCACCTTGATGCCCATGTGCGAGGCGACGATCACCTCAGGCACGGTTGACATGCCGACCGCGTCACCGCCCAGGGTGCGCAGCATGCGGATCTCCGCGGGCGTCTCGTAGCTGGGGCCCGAGAGGCTGGCGTACACGCCTTCGCGCAGCTGCACGCCTTCGGCCTTGGCTGCGCCCCGCAACACCTCGAGCGAGGCCGGGTCGTACGCGTGGCTCATGTCGGGGAAGCGGGGCCCCAGCTCGTCTGCGTTCTTCCCGATGAGGGGGTTGAAGCCGGCCAGGTTCAGGTGATCCGTGATGGCCATCAGATCGCCGACCTTGAACCCCAGGTTGATGCCGCCCGCGGCGTTGGTGACGGTGAGGTGTTTGATGCCCAGGCGCCCGAGCACGCGCGCGGGGAAAGCGACCTGCCAGGGCTGGTAGCCCTCGTAGAAGTGCACCCGGCCCTGCATCGCCACCACCGGCACTTCACCGCGATGGCCGAGCACCAACCGGCCCGCGTGACCGTGCACCGAGGAGACTGGGAAGTCGGGCAGCTCGCGGTAGTCGATGGACACCGCGCGCTCGAGTGAATCGGCGAAAGCGCCCAAACCACTGCCCAGAATGATCCCGAGCTTCGGAGTGAAGCCAGGCGCCTTTTTCCGAATCACCGCCGTGCATGCATCGAGGCGAGCCACCAAGTCGTCAGCCATGCCCGGCAGATTACACAGGTGCCCGGAAGCACACAGTTTTCTGGGTTATGAATCGACCCCGGTTGTCCCCCGTCCGTGACGCGTCGCATCGCCACCCCGCTGTTTTGAACAAAGGTCCGCAGCCCATGAACCGTTCTGTTTCGTTGCTCGCGTTGCTGTCGCTGTCCGCTCTTGCCGAGGGCGCTCCGGCGCCGGCGCCTGCCGCGGGTGAAGCGCCGCCCCCGCCCACCACCGGCGCTGCGACGTCGACCAACAAGGGCACGGGGACCAAGAAAGAGAAGCCGGCCACGCCGCCCGAAGCGACCAGGGCTCCTGAGAAGAAGGAGAAGTAACGGCCCTCACCCCGGGGGAGCAGGGGCTCAGGGTTCGAAGCCGACCAGGCCTGCATCGGTCAGGAACCGATTGGTGAACGTGATGACGCCCCCGTCCGTCTTTTCGGGGGCCACCAACACCTCAATCCGACGCACGCGAGACAAGTCGAACGCCGCGTTGCTGACCGACCACCCATCGGCAGGCACGGGTCGCAGCGGTACACGGACGATTTGCGGGCCGGTCGTGAAGCGCTGGCTGACTGCGGTCGGCGTGTAGCGCTGAAAATCAGTCTCGGCGTCACCGCACAGATGAATGACGGCGTTGTCGAACCGCGCCGTCATGGTCCAAACGCCCGCCGCAATACTGCCGACCGCTGAAGAGACCACCGGCAACCGCAGCGCGCTGGCCTGCGAGAGATCCCACCAGGTGCCGGCGGGCGCTTCGGCGTACCAGAGGTGCAGCCCGCTGCCCGAGCCGATCCACGACGGGTTCAGCCACGCCATCGCCTCACCACCCGCCTGGTTCTTCATGCAGCGCGCCGGCAACGGCGGCAGCGAAGGAAGCCCCGCGTCGTAGAAGGTGAGCGCGCCGAACGAGATGCCGGGCGCGGTGAGCAACGAGTCGGGCCCGCGGCAACCGGGTCGATCATCCACCGTGCCCGAACAATCACTGTCGATGGAGTCCCCGCACACATCCACCGTCGCCGTCACGCGCGCCACGCAGACCGGCGCGAAGCTGCTGGTGGAGAAGATGCACTGCATGCCTCCGGGCCGGCAGATGCCCTGCTGACCGGTGTCGCAGTCGAAGGTCTGGCTGGTGCTGCCCGGGTTCTCCACGTCGACGAAGGGTGGATCATCGAGCTGCCCGTTGCAGTTGTCGTCGACCTGGTTGCAACGCTCTGCTGCGCCGGGAAAGACCGCCGCGTTCCCCGGAGCGCAGTCACCTGCGCGCGCGGCGAAGCCCAGCGGCTGGGTGCACGCGTCGAGACGGCAGCTGGCGCACTCTTCACCGAAGCCATCCTGGTCGGTGTCGCGGTACCAGGTCTGCAGGGACAGCCCTTCGTCGATGACGCCGTCGCAGTCGTCGTCTTGCGCGTTGCATCGCTCGGAGGCGAGCGGGCCGATGGCGGGATCTCCGTCGTCGCAATCGGTGGAGTCCTTCACCCACGGCTCCTTCACCGGTGCGCGGCAGAACACCCGGCCGGTGGCGAGCGCGCCTGCGCTGTCTCCATCGACGTCGCGATAATACGTGTCGGGCTTCGAGCCGAAGGGGCACGTGCCTTCGAAGGGCAGGGTGGGGCAGCGCGGGGTGCCGTCGACCTTGCAGCACACGCCGTCGTCGCAGGTGAAGCCATCAGCGCAGACGCCGCCGTCACTGCAGGCCCACGGGCCGCCCACGTCCCACGCGGTGAAGCAGCCGGCGTTCACCCAGGTGAAGATCAACAGCAGAGCGCGCTTCACGGCCCCATCCCCGTGTTGTTCGAGAAGGTGATGGTGAAGTCCGTCGACTGGGTGAACACCAGCACCTCGATGCGTTTGACGCGTGACGTGTCGAAGCCCGAGCCGACGCCGACCAGCCAGGTGCTGCTGCTGTTGTTGAGCGGCATCACCTGGTCGAAGCTGGTGTCGTTCAGCTTGAAGGCCGAAGCGGTCGAGGTGATGCGATAGCGCATGAAGTCGGTGTCGCTCTGCCCGCACAAGTAGACGACGGGGTTGAAGCCGTCGCCCGCTGCGGGGTCGCCCCAGATGCCGCCCGCCACGGCCACGGGAGACGCGGTGGCGGTGAACGCGAGGCGCAGCTGCGCGTTGAGCTTGCTCAAGTCCCACGTGGTGCCGGCCGGGGCCTCGGCGCTCCACACGTGGTAATACTGGTTGGGTCCCGCCACGCCGCTCCACACCCGGCCGTCGCCTGAGATCGTCGACGGAATGCCCGCCACGTTCGCCTGGCACCGCGTGGTGAGCTGGGTGGGAATGGGCAACCGCTGCGCGCGGTACGTCACGCCGGGCGCGTTGATCAGGTTGCGCGGGCCTCCACATTTGGGTGCTTCATCGACGCCGCCCACACAATCGTTGTCGAGGCCGTCGCAGACCTCGCGCGAGGGCAGCTTCACCGAGCGGCACAGGCGTCGCACTTCGTTGCCCTGAACCTCGCAGCGGAAGGTGCCGGGCAGGCAGACGCCCGCGGCCATCGGCACCGTGCAGGGGAAGCGGCTGGTCGACGCGTCGTCACTGTCGGCGAAGCGGGTCTCGAGCGTGTCGGCCATGCCGTCGCAGTCGTCGTCGAGGTTGTTGCACTGCTCGGTCGCGCCCGGGAACTTCGAGGGGTCGAGCGGCGCGCAGTCACCGGGCAACGCGCTGTAGCCCGGAGGCGCCATGCACGCGGGCACCAGCGCCGCGGTGTCACCCACGCCGTCGCCGTCTTCGTCACGGTAGAAGTTCTGCAGGTTGGGCAGGCCTTCGTCGATGACCCGATCGCAGTTGTCGTCCTTGCCGTTACACAGCTCAGGCGCGCCGAAGAAGATGTCGGGGCGCGTGTCATCGCAGTCGCGGCCGCTCAGCACGTAGACCGGCTTGCCCGGCACCACGCGCGGCGCACGGCAGAACACCCGGCTCACCTTCTCGTTGCCGTCACCGTCACCATCGAGGTCCTGGAAGTAGACCTTCGGCTCGCCTTCCGCGCAGCGGCCGCTGGGCAGGGGCAGGGTGGGGCAGGCGGGCGTGCTGCCGGGTTTGCAGCAGACCTCGTCGTCGCAGGTGTAGCCCTCGGGACAGACCGAGTTGGCGCCACACGCCCACGGGCCGCCTTCGTCCCACGCGCGAAGACAACTGGAACTCGCCATGACCACAAAAACAAGAAGTCCCCCTCTCCCTCTGGGAGAGGGTCGGGGTGAGGGCCTCACGAGCTGATCAATTCGCGCCATCTGATCAATCCGTGAGCGCGTCGATGATGAAGAGGCCGACACCAGTGACCGCGAGCCCACTGCCCACGCCGAGCATCACGTTCCCGGTCGTCGCATACGCCTCGGCCTGCGCCTGCTTCGCCTGCACCTCATCGAGCGTCTGACAATCACGCTTGTCGCCCTGACACGACGCCAGCCCCGCGGCCGTCCCACGACCCAGCGCACCCGCCACCAATCCACCTGCGATCGCCGCCGCACCTGCGACGAACACGCCGTAGCTCACCCCGCGCAACGTGCTGTTGCCTTTGGGCGCACGACCGGTGACCGCCTCGGCCGGCGAGAGCGCCTCGACCTTGACCCTGCTTCCTTCATCGACCTGCACGCGCTGCAACACCGCGTGACCCTCGGCGAACACCACGTCGACCTGGTGCACACCCGCGGGCACGGCGAGCACGTCGCCCACCTTGCTGGTCGCCAGCCGGCCATCGACCTTCACCACGGTGCCCGGTTCGATCTGCAGCCGCAGGCCCCCGAAGCCCTTCCGCGCCCACGCCGGGAGCAGCAGCTCGAGCACCGGCTTGACCGCGGCCTCGAAGCCTTCGATCGACCCTTCGCCCTTCTTCACCCCGACGCGTTCACCGTCGATCCACAGCTGCACCTCGACCGCCACGCGATCGTTCTTGTTGTCCAACGAGCGCAGGTCGAGCAGCACCACGCCGGCGGCCGAGAGCGAATTGGCGAGCTCACGCGCGCAGTCTTCGCCGCACCTTCTCGGAGCGCCCTTCTTGAAGGCGGGCCCTTCTCCGACGGCGAGACTGGAGACCTGCTTGAGCGCGCTCTCGGTGGCCCGTTGCGCGCGCCGCAAGGCCGCGTCGGAGACACCATTGGAATCGAGGATGGCGCTGACCAGGGCTTGCGCGTGCGCAGCGACCGGGAGCAGGCAGAGGATCACGAGAAGACGAAGCACGGGATCCACGGTCTACCATGGCCTGACGTGGACTTCGTGAGCGGCTTCGGAGACAAGAGGCCCCGTGACTCCACCCCGCACCTCGAGTCGCGAGCAGCAGGCGTTCTTCAGCGCGCTGGGGCTGCAGGTCGAGCTGCAGGCAGAGGCCAGCGGCGAGCTCTCCGAGGTCGTCAGTGCGCTCATCGGCTGGTACGCCGATTCAGCCCGGGCGGCCGAGGCGAAGGTCTTCGCGTTGACCGGCCGCCAGCCGCCGCCCCGCGAGGTGCTCGCCGGGTGGGTGGGTCGGGTGTTGCCCGCCGACGCCGAAGGTGACGCGTTGATCGGCTACGCCGCCGACGCCTTGTTGATCGCCGGAGACCACGGCGCTTCGCCTTCCGCGCTGCAGCTGATGGTCTTCGAATCGGGTGATGCGGGGTTGTACCTGCTGCGCCCGCAGACCCAGCGCAAGCTGCTGGGGGCCGAGGGCTGGGTGCCCATGACGCTGCACTCGCCCGACACCGAAGCGGCGCTCAGCGGCATCTACCGCTACGAAGGCTGCACCCGGGCGTTCACTGAACACGCGCGCGGTTGTGAAGCCTGTCTGGCCGCCCTGGAGGAGTGGGACTTCGAGCACGGCCTGCCTGCAGGTTTCGACGAGTTCCGCCGCGCCTTGCCCGCGAAACGAAAGCCGCGGATGGAAGAGGGTGAGCCAGAAGAAGGGGTCGCCATCTTCATTCCGAGGCCTCCCCCGGAACCTCCGAAACAAGCTCCTTGGTGGAAGTTCTGGGGCTGAAGGGCGACCTCGCACCGCATGGATGCAGCCATTCAAGGGCTCGAGGCGGTGTTCCGCGCGCGCCCGCTGCCCGGCGTCACCCTGGTCCCGAACTTCAAATTCGGGCGTTCGTGCGACTGCGACTTGGGGGCGCTGCCGCTCCCTGCTGCAGGTCCGCCGGCACGACCCGCTGTTGCCCCTCAGCGAGGCTTGAACGACTCGCCCACTGCGATGACCAGGCTCGCGTTCACCTTCCACGTCAGCGGCTCGACGCTGGCGCCGCCCGGTAACAAACCGGCCAGCGTTTTCGCCTGCACCTCGTGGCCCTTCTCTGCGTACACAACGGTCTTCGGCCGTTCCTTCTTCGCCTCGCCGGCGAACGCGACCACGCAGCCCACCTTCGCCGCCAGCAGGTCGACCTTCGCCAGCGCATCGGCGTCGAGGGGCGCCTTCGGCGGGTAGAGCACCTGCACACGCGGAAAGGCACCCGGCACCAGCAGCAGCAGGCTGTCGTTGCCCGTGACGAGCTCGAGCAGCGCGCGGCGGCTGTCGGGGCTCCACCAGACCCACACGCGATCCGGGATCAGCGGGAGCGTCACCGGCCACTCCACGGAGCCCCGCTTCACCGACGGGCGGAAGGTCGTGTTCGGCGTGAAGGCGTTGCCTGCCCAGGACCCCTCGCTGTGAGTGAGGGTGAAGCTCAGCTTGCTGCCGTCGGGGGCAATCAGCGACGGCTTCGAGGAACCGTCTTCCGCGGGCTCAGCGTCCCGACCTCGGGGCGAATACGCGTCGAACCAGCGAAAGCTCGGCGGGGCTTCCTCCTCCGAATCCACCGTGACGTGCACTCCACCGTCGACCCACGTCATCGAGGTCGCCAGCGCCGGGGCCGCCACAAAAAGGCTGAGCCAGAGCGCGCGCATCACGTGCCTCCCAGGGCGACGACGACATCGTAAGGCGCGACCCAGTCGAGCGGCGCGAGGGTTGCCCCGGGCAGATACGGGAGCAGCAAGCGAGCGCGCGGTTCCTGGCCGGGCGCAAAGTACACCACTGTGGCGGGGCGCTTTTTCACGGCGGTGGAAGGCACGTAGCGCGGTCCATCGGGCAGCTTCTTGATGACGCCTTCGGTCTTCTTCGGGTCCGCTCCGGCCACGTTGATGACCGGCAAGTCGATCGGCCACAGGTCCACGGTGCGATCCTGGGTCGGCAGCGACGCGCCTCGAACGCCCATCGTGTACCCGCTCGACTCCGTCCAAATCAGCACGGCGCGGGAACTGGGCAGCCATTCGATTTCGCACCTGGTGGCGTTGGTGAATCTCTTGAGGAACCGCACGCGGTCCTTCCACCTCGCGAGGACGCGCCAGGTCGTATCGGGCGCCCAGCTGTCGCCGCTGCTGCCACCGCGCTCGAGAACGATGTCGATGGTGACGAGGCCGTCGGGCGACGTGCGCCCGGCGATCGGCTGGAGACCGATCGGGTGCTTCGACAGCCAGCCGGTGAACTCAGCGTCGGGGTTGCCGTCGTCGTCTGGCGTGAACACCTCCAGGTCGCCGGTGACCGTGGACTGGTACCAGGTCGTGACGAATGTGCCCTGGGTCAAGCTCTCGTCGCGGGTCGACCCGACGAGAAACGCGCCGTCCTTCGTGAAGCCGTTCACGGTGGTGGTCGTTCCGTACTGGCCGAGCAGCGCGCTCAGCGTCATCAACAGCATCGAGCTCATGGAAGGGGCTCCTCGGTGATGGGTCCTGCCTGCAGTTCGACCTCGGCCTCGCTGCCGACCGCCGCGGCGGTGCGCGGGCCGACGTAGACGAAGACGAGGCGGTAGCGAGTCGCCTCGGGGGCGGTGAGGGCGAAGCGGCGCGAAGGAACTCCGCCATCGAGAGACGGGGGCACCGCTTGGTCCTCCATGCCGCCGTCGGCGCCGCGCGCGTGATGGCCGAAGCTGCGCTGCAGGACGAGCGTGTCTTCTGCATCGAAGAGTTCGAGACGCAAGGCGCGAAAGGGATCTCCCGTCGGGACGGCGTGACCCGCGCGATGGCTCTCGAGGCGCAGCTCGACGTCTGCGCCGCGCCGGGTGACCTGCGCCGTGAGCGCCTTGCGCAGCCGCGCGAGGTCATGGCTGCCGGTCATCGCGTGCGAGCCCTGGTTCAGGTGACAAGCCTGGCAGGGCTTGCTGGCGCCCCACGCTCGCCACTCCGCGACGGTGTTCTGCATGGGCAGCGTTGAGAACTTCACCGGCTCTGCGTCGCTGATCGGGAAGTTGAACTGGTGACACCGCGCGCACGCTTCTTCGGTCGAGAGCGCGGGCTCGTGCCGCTCAGCGTGAGCCTCGAGCCCGCGCGGGGTGGGCGGCGCAGAGGTGAGAATGCGTCGCTCCTTCACGTGGCAGCTCGCGCAGCCCACGCCTTCCTCCAGCGCGAGCGGCTGGTGGCACTCGTCGCACCAGCGCATCGGCCACTGTCGGTGGTTGGTGGTGTACAGCCGATTCGTCGCGGCCACCGCATGCCGGGACGCGCGCCACGTCTCGTGCTGCATCACGTGGCAGGGCGCGCACCAGTTCGAAGACGCCTCACGTGGACCGCTGGGCGTGTCGATCGACGGGACGGCGCTGAGCAGGAGGGCTGCGACCCAGAAGTCCATGGCGCTCCAAGAGTACGGGAGTCATCAGGCTGCGTGCTTCCAATTCAGGGGGAGGCGTCAATGAAGCCGCAGAGTTCAAGGGGTCAACTTCTGGCTCTGGAAAATCGGGGTGAGGTGCGCGCCAGGGACGATGGGCTGGAGTCGCGCGCACACGACTCCAGCCAGTTCATCGAGAACGCGCGCCGAAACCGGACAAACGCACGTGCCCCCTTGTCCGCGTCGAGCGGGTTGTTCAAGTGTGCCGCATGTCCTCTCCGCGCATCGGCAGTGCCGGCAGTGCTCCCCGGGTGGTCTCTCCCACAGTCGAGTCGCCGAAGGCGACCGCCCCGAAGCCGAGCTCGAAGGCCCGTGACACGACCTTCGACGGCTCGCCGAAGAAGAAGCCCGCGAACCTGACGGGCGGTCACAAGCCCGTGGCCATACCGGTGAAGCAGGGCCTCGCGGGCGACGTGGCCCTGCTGCGCGCCGCTGCCCACGGCAGCATGGCGGCGCTGAAGCTGAGCAGCGGGGCGAAGGCGGCGCTCGAGCTCATCAAGCTCGTCGCCCCCCAGGGGAAAGATGCGGTCGCCAAGGTGATGGCCGACCTCGAGCCCGCGGTGGCGAAGGAGGTGTTCCAGAACCTCCCGAAGCAGCTCAAGGCCGAGATCTCACGCGAGACACCGTTCGGCTTCGCGCCCGTCGCGCTCCGCATGGCGCAGGTGCAGACGATGGGCAACTCGGAGCTCGCGGAGCTCAGCGAGTCGATGCGCCTGGGCGCGGTCGAGGACCTCGGGCTGCAGCTGGCAGTCGCCACCGAGCTCGCCGCGCGCACGGCGTGGGGCAAGGAGAACCCCGAGCTCGTCGACTACCAGCGGACGCTCATCGTCGACGGTAAGGTGAACTTCGAAGACGGCCGGGGCGCGGGGCGCACGCACACCAGCGGTGAGATCGAGCTCGAGCCGTCGCTCCAACGTTCCCCCGAGGCCTTGGCCGCGCTCCTCGCGCACGAGGCGACGCACTCGCACCACACCGCCAACGGCGGCATGGACACGTCGATCTACAACGAGGAGACCGCCGGCAACGTCACCAGTGCCCGGGTGTGGTCCGAGATCGGGAAGAAGGACGACACGCAGCTGACGGCGGATCAGCGCGACGGTCTCGACGAATACGCGCAGCAGTGGGTGAAGTTCGGGGAGGACGGCGTACAAGCGCGCGTCGCCACCGAGTACGCGCGCGAGGCCTCGAGGCAATACAAGAAGGCCGACGAGAACGTCGAGAAGCCGATCTTGAGCGCAGGCAAGCGAACCCGCGTGATGCGCGAGGAGCACGCGAAGGTGACGGATCTCATCGGCAGGTTGGGCGACGACGCCGGGGCCATGAAGGCGGTGCGCCCCGAGTACGTGAAAGAGCTCGCGCTCGCCTTGCTCCGCACCGGGGCCGGCGCGGAGGAGATGAAAGTACTCGGACGAACCTTGAAGAAGCTCCCTGCCGAGGTGCGCGCGCAGGTTCCGAAGCGCCTCGAGGGGCTCGACAAGGCAGTGCAGAAGGACGTGCTCGACGCCATGAGGTGAGCCCTCGACTTTGCGTTCGACTCAGCGGCGCGCCGACGACGGAACAGCACGAGCAACCTGCCGCGCCTCAGTGGGCTCGAGGTGCTTTTGCAGATACGCGCTGATGAACGCACGGTTCGGCTGCCGGTGGTGGTGCTCAACGTGGTGCTCAACGAGCGCCTCCGCGCGCTCGGGTTGAACGGTGTGCCGCGACTTTTTCCGGGGCACTCGTTGCAAGAGCGCTGCGTTCGGTGAACATTGCTGCCCATGTCCTCCCGCATCGGCAGCACCCCGCGCCCTCCGACGACGACTGCACCTGGCACCACCCCCGCGAACCGGCCTGCGACGCAGACGCCTGCCGCTCCGGCCGCCTGGGCTCCCAAGACGAACGACAAGGTGCTCTTCGTCGCGATGAACAACTCCGCCGCGCACCGCTCGACGCTCGAGTCAGACGCGCTGACGGCCCGGGGCACCAGCGTCGCCGTGGTGAAGGACGCCGCCAAAGACGACACCATCGGCGGGCACGACCTGAGCAAGCCGGAAGGCGCGATGTCGTTCGCGCTGACGCTGGGCCTGCCCGCGGAGCAGACCAGGAAGATCGCCGACGTGCTCACCAACGCGGGCGCCGACTCGCGTGACGAGCTGGCCGGCATCGCGCAGCAGTGGGCGCAGGCCGAGCGCGGCGGCCAGGCGCCTTCGCGGCTCGTGCTCTCCGGTCACCACGTCGGCTACGGCGTGTACGGCGAGAACAACGGCAAGCTCGACTGGCCCACGGTCGGCGCGCTGGCCGAAGCGATGCCCAAAGGCGCCAAGAGCGTGCAGGATCTGCTCATCGCCGGCTGCTACTCGGGCGGCGAGAACATGATGGAGAAGTACACCGCGATGTTCCCCGAGGCGAAGACCATCGTCGCCTACGACGGCTCGTCACCCGGCGCTGCCTCGGGCGCGACCGCGCACCAGAAGGCCTGGGAGAAGCTGACCCGCGGCGACAGCGAGGCCATCACCAAGAAGGCCTTCGAGGGCATGCGCAAGGGCGAAAACGTCACCGTGTGGACCAAGACGCGCGGCTTCGACGACGGCAAGCCGCGCCCGGCCATCGCCGACCTCAAGACGCGGCAGACCGAGCTGACCGCGGGTTTTGAGGCGGCGCTCAGCGGCAGCACCCCCATCCCCGACACGCAGCGTGGCCCGGTGCGCGACTTCTACAACGCGACCCAGCGGCTCATTCAGCACCCCGAGACCACACCGGCCGAGCGCAAGGAGCTCGAGGCGACGCGCGACCAGACCATCCGCCTCATCTTCTATGGGCCCGTCTCGCAGCGTTTCCAGGAAGCGTACGCCCCGAAGATCGACGCCGGCTTCCGCGAGCTGGGCCTGGCCCCTCCGAACTTCAAGACGATGACGCGGGCGCAGGCGCTGACGGCGATCACCGAGTACCAGACGAAGCTGGCGGCCACGCCGGGTGCAGGCGACGCGGCCACCAAGTTGGGGCCGGTGCTGAATGACTTCCGCGACCTGAAGGCCAGCCTGATTCCCGAAACCTGGATCTGAAGGGCACAAACACTCCCGAAGTTCGGAATGCGGCTGTGCTAGCGATGCACCTGTCGCATGAGTTCCCTCCAGGAGTTGTTCACCAGGCGAGTGGTGTTGATGACCGGCAAGGGTGGCGTCGGCCGCTCTTCGTTGACGGCCGCCCTCGCCACGCAGGCCCAGCGCAAAGGCGTACGGGTTCTCATCTGTGACATCGGTGATGACCCGAACGACTATTCGCCGCTGGCCCGTCACTTCGGCCGCGATCGGTTCACCGCGGCCCCCACGCTCGTCGCGCCTGGAATTCACGGCGTGGTGCTGCTGGCGCGCTCCGGCCAGGAGCTGTTCCTCAAGTCGGTGTTGCGCTCGGGCACGTTGGCGCGCGCGGCGCTGAGCTCGGACGCGTTGCGGCGGCTGTTGTCGGCGGGGCCCTCCTTCAAGGAGATGGGCGTCTTCTTTCAGCTGCTCACCTTGCTGCGCGCGAAGCTCCCCAGCGGCGAGCCGGAGCATTCGCTGGTGCTCATCGACATGCCGGCCACGGGGCACACGCTCTCGTTGACCGGGTTGCCTGAGTTGTTGCTGCGCCTGGTGCCGCGCGGGCCCATCGCGGCGGCGCTGCGTGAAGGTCAGTCGTACTTGAACGACCCGAAGCTGGGCGCGGCGTGGGTGGTGGCGATCCCCGAGACGTTGCCGGTCAGCGAGTGCCTGGAGCTGCTGGAGGGTTTGCAGAAGACGGGCATGCCCACGGGCGGCGTGTTGATGAACCGGGTGCCGGTCGATCCGTTCAGCGCGGCCGAGCGGTCGGCGTTGCAGAGCCCGTTGGAGCGCATCAACCCGCTGGGCGCCGAAGGGTTCCGTCGGCCGGTGCTGGCGCGCCGCGAGATCGCCCGCCTGCGCGCAGGGACGAAGTTGCCCATCATCGAGCTGCCCGAGCTCGCGCACGGGGCGGCGTTGATCAGCGGGCTGGCCGACGTGCTCGAAAAAGAAGGGCGCACCTCATGACCAACGAGCTGGTGCGCATCGGTGAGCTCATCCGCAACCGGCGGGTGATCGTGTGCTGCGGTGCAGGGGGCGTGGGCAAGACCACCACGGCCGCTGCGTTGTCTCTGGCGGCAGCGCGTGCAGGTCGCCGGGTGTTGGTGCTGACGATCGATCCTTCGAAGCGGTTGGCGGAGACGCTCGGTGTCTCGCGCAATCCGCCCACGCCGGTGGCCGTGCCGCCGGATCGTCAGATCGCCGCGGGCATTCACGCGCCGGCCTCGCTCGATGCGTGGATGCTGGATCCCAAGCTGGTGGCCGACGAGTCGGTGCGCAGGCTCACCAAGACGCCCGAAGATGCCGAGCGGGTGTTGAGCAACCGCATCTACCAGCAGGTCTCGTCGATGGTGGCGGGCATGCACGAGTACACCGCGATGGAGGCGCTGCACCGCCTCGTCAACGAGGGCCGCTACGACCTGGTGGTGCTCGACACGCCGCCTTCCCGTCACGCGCTCGACTTTCTCGAGGCGCCGCGCAGGCTCTCCGGCCTGGTGGACAGCTCGGCGCTGCAGGCGTTCTTGCCCAAGAGAGACAGCCTGATGGCGCGGGCCGCCTCGAAGGTGATCGAGAAGATCCTCGGCGCGGTGTTCGGCGAGGAGTTCGCGCACGAGCTGGTCGCCTTCATGATGACCTTCTCGGGCATCTTCTCGGCGCTCAACGTCGACGTGAACGCGATGCGCACGTTCTTGAGCGGGCCTGACGTGGCGTTCCTGCTGGTGACCTCGCCTGCGCCCGCGACCCTGGCCGAAGCGCACTTCTTTCAGGACAAGACGAAGGAGCTGGGGCTGCCGTTCAGGGGCTTCGTGCTCAACCGCAGCCGCGCGCGCAACACCAGCAAGCGCTGGCCTGATGAGACGTCGCTGGAAGATCTGCCGGCAGAAGCGAAGGCCGCGTTGCCGCGGTTGCAGGTGATGGCGCAGGGTGAGCTCGACGCGGCGAAGCGGGATCTGTCGTTGTTGACCGAGCTCGAGCAGCGCGCCGGTACCAGCGCGACGGCCATCGCGGTGCCTGAGTTGCCTGAAGGTGCAGACGACATGCTGACGTTGCTCACCATCGCCGACGCGCTCGCCGCCTCCTGAGCTCCCTCTCCTCGCGAGAGCGGGGAGAGAAAAGTCAGACAGTTCCCGCGCTCAGCCACGACACGATGATCGCTGCGTGCAGCAGCAGCCACAGCACCACGGCCACGATGACGCCGGACAGGGAGAGCTCGATCGCGACCGGCACGTCACCGACTTCGAGCTGGAGAGGTTGAGTTCGGGTCAAGGCGTTCATGGTGGGCTCCTCGACTCGGAAGATGGCCACGGCCTGACTGTGCCGGTACGGGGCAGCGGTGCAGAACGCTCCTGCCGAGCTGGGATGACCGCCGCGCCCCTGGGCTCGGGGTGACCGGTGTGGAGAAACGATACGCTCGGGCGAACGGTGGTTGGTTACGCGGCCTCACCGGTCAACGAGGAGATCAGGTTGCGCCGGTTGTAGGGCTTGGCGAGGAAGCGGCCGCCGGTGGCCTCCAGCGAAAAGAGCTGCTCCTCCGTCGGGGCCTGCCCCGAGGTCACCACCACGCGCAACCCGCTGCGGCGGCGGGCCAGCCGCTCGGCGAAGTGGATGCCGTCTTCCGTGCCGCCCAACACGCGATCGACCAGCAGATGACTGGGCGCGGCGCGTTCGAAGAGGATCATCGCCGCCTCGATGTCAGCGGCGTCGTTCACCTCGAACCCTTCGGCCTGCAGCAACCGCACCGTCATGCGCCGCACGTGGGGATCATCGTCGACCACCAGCACCCGGCGGGCCTCCTGCACTTCGACGGGCTTGAGATGCACCGGTGCGCTGGCGAGGCCGGCCACCTCGCGCAGCGCCTGCTTGAGCGCAAGCAGGGTGACCGGCTTGGACACGAAGTGGTTCATGCCCGCGGCCAGGCAGCGCTGCATGTCTTCCGCGTAGACCGAAGCGGTGATGGCGACCACCGGCCGGCCATCACCCGCGGCGCGCAGCCGGCGGGTGGCGTCGAGCCCGTCGAGCACCGGCATGTGACAGTCCATGAAGACGACGTCGGGCTGGTGTTGGGCGACCGCGGCCAGGGCTTGCTCTCCGTCGCGGGCGACGACGCAGGTGTGGCCCAGTTTGCCCAGCAGCGTCACCGCGACCTTCAGGTTGATCTCGTTGTCGTCGACCACCAGCAGCTTGAGCGGCTGGGCTTCCGCGGCCTGCGCCGTGGGAACGGGGGCCACGGCTTCGTGTTGCGCCAGCGGCAGCACCAACTCGATGCGGAAGGTGGTTCCCTTGCCGACGGTCGACTCGACGCCGAGCTTTCCGTCCATCAGGTCGACGAACTGCTTGCTGATGGCCAGGCCCAGGCCCGCACCCTCGACGCGATCGGAGCGCGGCCGCGCCTGCGTGAACGCGGTGAAGAGCCGGGAAGTCGCTTCGGGCTCGATGCCCGGCCCGGTGTCCTCAACGGAGATGCGGGTCAGCACGTGGCCATCGGCGACGGTTCCGCTGCCCAGGCGCACCACCACCTCGCCGCGTTGGGTGAACTTCACCGCGTTGCCCACCAGGTTCTGCACCACCTGGCGAAGGCGCAGGTCATCGACCTTCACGTCGCACGGGTGCTGCGGCTCGAGCGCCAGCCTGATGCTCACGCCCTTCCCGGCGGCGCGTGCCTTGAACAGGTCGACCACCTCGCTGAGCATCGCGGGCAGATCGGTCGGCGTGGGGAAGAGGTCGAGCCGGCCCGCCTCGATGCGCGAGAGCTCGAGCACGTCGTTGATGGTGCGCAGCAGGCTCGAGCCGCTGCGTTGAATGATCAACAGCTGTTCGCGCACGTCGGGCGCCAGGTGGCCGGCGAGCAGCCCGTCGGCGGTGCCCAACACACCATTGAGAGGCGTGCGGATCTCGTGACTGAAGCTGGCGAGGAACTCGCTCTTGAGGGCGTTGGCGCGGTTCGCTTCGTCGCGCGTGGCCACGAGGGCACGTTGGGCGCGCTCGCGGCTCAGGGCAAAGATGAGGGTGAGAGCGAAGATCGCGACCAGGAAGATCGCCAACCTCGAGAGGATCACCGGGTGGCTGGCGAGGTGCAGGCGTGCGGGGTGAGCGACGAAGAAGAGCGAGATGGCCGCGATGATCGCCGAGTTGAGGATGAACCAGCGCAGCGCCATGGGAACGCGCCCCAGCAACAGCAGCGTGAAGGGCACGATGGCCACCCACGTGAGGAACGAAGGGTCACCGGTGTACAGAGCCCAGAGGCCGTAGAAGCCGGTGAGCGACGCGGCGAGCACCTCACTGGCCTCCTCGAGCGAATGGCTCCGTCGCAACACCAGCAAGGGCAGCAGGCACGCGGTCATGCCCGCGAAAGGCTCCAGCGCCTCAGGCGCGGGTCGAAACACCAGGGTGAGCAGCATCGAGGTCGCTGCTGAAAGACCGCCGGCCAGCATCGCGACGACCATCAGCTGAGCACGGGCGCGCTGATCCTCCGCGGGGTCCTTGACCGCGTAGAAGAACGCCGTGATCCGATCCAACATGCAGAACGGTAAAGAACGTCTTGGCTGAATGCTCGCTTCCCGCCTGCCAGAGTTTTGACGCACGCCCACGCCGCCCGTGCGCGGTACGGTGAGACCCATGTCGCCCCTCAGCTACACGCTCGAAGGCAGCACCGCCGTGCTCCGCATGGATGACGGCAAGGCCAACGCGTTGTCGGATCAGATGATCACCGCGCTGCTCGAGTCGCTCACCCGCGCCGAGAAAGAAGCGAGCGCCGTGGTGCTCACCGGCCGCCCTGACCGCTTCTGCGCGGGCTTCGATCTCAAGGTGATGACCGCCGGCCCCGAAGGCGTGAAGAAGTTGTTCCTGCACGGCGCCGATCTGCTGGTGAAGCTGTTCGGGTTTCCGATGCCGTTGATCATCGCGTGTACCGGTCACGCGCTGGCGGGGGGCGCGCAACTGCTCCTGACCGCCGATGTGCGTTTCGGTGCGGTGGGGCCGTACCGCATCGGCCTCAACGAGACGACCATCGGCATGCCCTTGCCGGTGCTCGGCGTGGAGTTCGCCCGCGCCCGCCTGGTCCCCACCGAGTTGTCCCGGGCCACCCTGGGCGCGCGGATCTACACGCCGGAAGAAGCGGTCGCGGCGGGATACCTCGATGAGACCGCGCCCGCGGCCGAGGTGCTCCCCCGCGCCATGGCCGAAGCCGCTGAGCTGGGCGCGCTTTCACGTCAAGCCTACGCCGCCACCAAGCAGCGCCTGCGCGGCGCCACGCTCGCCCAGGTCACCTCGACGTTGGAGCGTGACATGAGCTCGCTGCTCTCGATGTTCGGCTGAAGGTCACAGGCGCATTCCCTGTTTCGTCTCGAGGGTCATGGACGCTTTCGAAACCCACCGGCCCCGCCTGCTCGCGCTCGCCTACCGGGTGTTGGGCAGCTACGCCGAAGCCGAAGACGTGCTGCAGGAAGCGCATCTGCGCTGGCTCGCCCGCGACTCGACCCCGCTGCGTTCGGAGCACGCCTGGCTGGAGAAGGTGGTGATGAACCTCTGCCTCGATCAGCTCAAGTCGGCCCGGGTGCGCCGCGAAGAGTACGTGGGCACCTGGTTGCCCGAGCCCGTGCTGACCGAAGGGGATCGCCTCGCGGGGGCACCCGTCGACGTGGAGGCCATCTCGCTGGCCTTCCTCACCCTGCTGGAGCGCCTCTCACCCCTCGAGCGCGCGGCGTACGTGCTGGCCGAAGCGTTCGACTACTCCCACGAGGAGCTGGCCCAGACGCTGGGGCGTGATCAGGCGGCCGTGCGGCAACTGCTCCACCGCGCGCGAGAGCACGTGAAGGGGGGCCGGCCCCGGTTTGCACCCGACAAGTCGGCGCACGAAGCGATGGTGAGCCGGTTCTTCGGAGCGATGCTGCAAGGCGACGTGCACGACCTGGAGCAGCTGCTCGCTGCGCAGGTGGTGGTGCGTTCGGATGGTGGCGGCAAGGTGAAGGCGGCCCTCAATGAGATCGCCGGGCCGAACAAGGTGGCGCGGCTCATGCTGGGGCTCACCAGGAAGATGTCACCCACCGCGCGTTACGAGCTGCGCGAGGTGAACGGCTGGCCGTCCATCATCGGCTTCGAGGGGCCGCTGCCGATCTCGGTGGCGCAGCTCGAGACCGATGGGGTGCTCATCTACAGCCTGTCCCTGGTGAACAACCCCGACAAGCTGCGCACCTTGATTCGTGATGTCACAGCCTGAGCGGCTGCCTCGTCTCGAGGACATGAAGACGAATGACCTGAAGTGGATGAAGGCGCAGGCGTGGAGCGGCGCGGTGTTCGCGGCGTTTCTCTTCCTGCATCTGTGCAACCAGATGGTGGCGTCGTTGGGGCCCGGTGCCTACGACGGCCTGCAGGGCACGCTGCGCAAGGGCTACCAAGCGCCGGTGGTGGAGGTGCTGCTGGTGCTCGCGCCGCTCCTGGTTCACGTGGTCGCGGCCATCGCCCGCATGCTCGGCCGGAGAGGGCGCAGCGCGCCGGGGCTGGTCTCCTGGCGCGTGCGGCTGCATCGGTGGAGCGGGTACTTCCTGCTGCTCGTCTTCCTCGGGCACGTGACGGCCACCCGCGGTGCGTCGTTCTTCTTCGACACCGTCCCCGGCTTCGCGGGCGTGGCGTTCACCTTCCAGTGGGTGCCGGCGTATTTCTTTCCGTACTACCTGCTGCTCGCGCTCACCGGTTGGTACCACCTGATGCACGGACTGTCGGTGACGCTGCCGTTGCTCGGGGTGCGCGCGTTGACGGTGCTCGGTGACGAGAAGGTGTTCGGGAGCGTGGTGGCCGGGGGATCGATCGCGTTGATCGCCGGGGTGCTCTCGTTGGGCGGCGTGTTCTTCGACGTCGGCGATCCCGCGAGCTCTGCGTACGCGAAGCTGGTGCTGCGGCTGACGGGGGGGTGATGCGTTGGGCCCGCTCCCCGAGGGTGATCAGAAGCTGATCAACGCCGAGTCACCCTGCTGCACCACCCGGGTCGGCAAACGCACGAGGTCGATCACCAGCCGCGTGCCCTTGCCCTGCTTCACCACGGAGATCTTCCGCAGCTCGGAGTCATTGAGGCTGACCACGTGCGTGGAGATGGGCGGCAGGCCCGTGACGTCGATGATCAACCGGGCCGGGTTCTGCACCGTCGTCACGCCGGTCACCCGCGCGCCGGCCACCGTGTCGATGGCCACCCGCAAGGCGCCGCTGACCCGCGAGACGTTCACCAGCCGCGCGGCGCCCGAAGGAATGGGCGTGCTGGAGAACTGCCCGGGCTTCACTGCTGACGCCATGGTGCGCGCCAGGGTGGGCACCGCGCGCGGCTTCTCGGCCAGCCGGTTCGTCTTGGGTGCGGCCTTCTTCGCCACGACCGCGGTGCTCACGATGGGCTCGGTTTTGGGCACGGCCACGGCCACGGCCAGAGGCGCGAGCGGAGCGGCCGCGGGCGGCACACACGCCAGGCCCACCTCGAGCGCGCTCGACTTCGCGGGCGCTGCTCCCCAGGTGATCAAGAGCGCGACCATCGCGGCCAACACCGCGAGCCCCGACCAGCGGCGCAGCGGGTGAACGTGAGCCGGTTGTGGCTTGAGGCTGCCGTTCTCCACGTTCTCGGCGAGGAAATCGACCAGCGCCTTGGCGCGGGGGTGCAGATAGCGGGTGAAGCGCACTCCGAAGCCGCCGCGCGCCTGGCTGCGCCGCCACGCCACTTCCCCTTCGGCGAACGGGAGCACCTTGCCGCCCGCCTCGAAGGCCAGGGTCACCACGGTCCCGGGCTCCGGCGGCTCAGCCATCATGAGAAACATGCCGTTGGGCGAGATGTCGCCCGAGAGCACGCGCACCACGCGTTCGCCGGCGATGGTGACCCGCACCGGGTGCTTCAAGGGGGCGCGAGAAGAGCGATCCTGGAGGGATTCGACGGGAGCGACGTGATGCATGGGGACCTCGGAGGCACGAACCGGAGAGCTGCTACAAGTCTGTGTCGGCCTGTGGAACCCGCAAGTTTTTGCATCAGGACTGCGCGTTGGTTCAGCCGCCGAATCGTTTCAGCAGCCCCAGCAGCTCGTTGAGCTCAGCGCCCATGTGGATGATGAAGTCGCGGCTTCCCGCGGGCGCGACCCAGTGGATGGCGCCCGTGCCCTTGTTGCGGTCGGGCGTGTGCAGCTGCTGATCCGCCTCGAGCTTCTGCAAGAGCGCCCACAATTCATTGAGCCGCGCGTCGTCGGCGGCGAGGTCTTCTTTGCGCGGCGGGCCCCCGTCGTACATGCCGCTCGAGCTCTGCTCCTTGTTGATGGGCTCGTAGAGGAACTGAACTCGACCGTTCGCCTCGGCGGTGAAGCGGTACACGTTGGCGGCGCCGTCGGCGATGACGATGCGGCTCCAGGGGGCGTCGGTCTTCGTCGTTTTCATGTCGCTGTGGGCGCAGGCGGCGAGGCTCAAGGTGAGGCTGACGCAGAGGGCTCGGGTCACCGGCGGAATATAGTCACGCGACAAGTGCATCTCGACTGTGCTCGATGCGAACGGTGGTGGGGCCTTGTGCGCAGCGCGCGTTCCGGTTGAGTTGCGCCGCATGCGCCTGCTCTCCTTCGCCGCCGTGCTCATCCTGGGGTGCGGGCGAACCGAGGTGGTGCGTTACTCCCTCGATGCCTCCGTCGACGCCGGCCCGTTCGACGCGGGACTTCCCGATGCAGGACGCCCCGATGCGGGGCCGCCCGATGCCGGTGAGCCTGATGCAGGTCCACCCGATGCGGGGCCCTGTCTTCCCCGGCCACTGCCGTTGGTGCCCGCGTTGCCCACCGCGATGTTCGTCATCGATCGTTCAGGTTCGATGCTGTGGGACCTCGACGGCAACGACGACGGCGGCATGACCCGCTGGGACGTGCTCGAGGCGTCGTTGCGTTCGGTGCTGCCCCCCCTCGATCAGAAGATCGCCACGGGGGTGTTGATGTACCCGGTGCAATCCGACAGCTGCGTCGCGCCCACCACCATCGACCTCTCACCTGCGTTGGGAAACGTGAACCGGCTGCTGGGCCTCTTCAGCAGCACCGCGCCGCTCGGAGGAACGCCCACGGCAGAGGCCCTCACCCTGGCTGCCAACCACCTGCGTACCCTGCGCACCGCGACCTCGGCGCGCGCGGTCATCCTCGCCACCGATGGCGCTCCCAACTGCAACGGCGCGCTGATGCGAACGAGCTGCGTGTGCACCAGCCCGCCCGCGGGCCCTTCGAACTGCGACAGCGCCTCGCATTGCCTCGACGACCGGCGCACCTTCGACGCGTTGCGAGGGCTCTTCAGCATGGGCCTGCCCACCTACGTCATCGGCATCGGCTCATCGTTGAACCAGTTCGCCAGCACCCTCGACCAGATGGCCGTCGCCGGTGGGGTGCCGCGCATGGGCATCGGGCCGCGCTACTACTCGGTCGCCAATCAGACCGAGCTGACCGACGCGTTCTCCCGCATCACCGCGCAGTTGACCCGCTGCACCTTCCTGCTCAACGGGTTGACCCTGAACGACACCTTCGCCGTGCAGGTCGACGGTGTCGACGTGCCCCAGGGCCCCGACGGCTGGGAGTGGCTCGACCAGGCCAACGGTGAGCTGCGGCTGCACGGCCTGGCCTGCGATCGCGCCGCCGCTGGCTCCGTGGCTTCGGTGCTGGTCGACTGCCACTGATCAGCTCGCGTTCAGCACCTCATCGATGCGCCGCACCAGCGTGTCGGGGCTGAAGGGCTTGGGCAGAAACGCAGCGCCCGTGGCGACCAGCTGATCACGCAAGACCGCCTCCTCGGCGTAGCCGCTCATGAACAACACGCGCATTCGCGGGCGCAGGAGCAGGATGTTGTCGGCCAGCTCGCGGCCGTTCATGGTGGGCAACACCACGTCGGTCAGCAACAGGTCGATGGTGTCCATGCTCTCCGAGGCGATCGAGAGGGCCCCGTCGGGCGTGTTGGCCTCGAGCACCTTGATCCCGGCCGAGGTGAGAATGCGCGCGGTCGCCGCGCGCACCATCGGTTCGTCTTCCACCAGCAGCACGGTGGCGGTGCGCTTCTGCGCGCGCAGCACCTCTGACAAGGCGGGCGGCTCGTCGACGCGGCCTTCGACCCTGGGCAGGTAGATCTCGAAGGTGGTGCCGCGGCCCACCTCGCTCTTCACCCGCACGTCGCCGCCGCTCTGCGTGACCACCCCGAACACGGTGGCCGCACCGAGCCCGGTGCCCTGGCCGCGCGGCTTGGTGGTGAAGAACGGCTCGAAGACGCGCTGCTTGGTCTCCTCGTTCATGCCCACGCCGTCGTCGCTGACGGTCAGCCGCACGTAGTCCCCCGGCTTGAGCGGCACGGGGGGCAGCCTCTCGTCGGGTAAGGAGACGGGCCCGATGGCGATCTTCAGGTGACCGCCGTTGGGCATCGCGTCGCGGGCGTTGATGGAGAGGTTGAGCAGCACCTGCTCCATCTGCGTCGCGTCGGCCATCACGCAGCAGGTGCCCGGCTCGACCTCCACCTGCAGCTCGACCCGTTCACCCAGCAGCCGGCGCAACATCTCCGTCATGCCCGAGACCACGAGGCCCACGTCGAGCACCGTGGGCTGGAGCACCTGCTTGCGGCTGAACGCGAGCAGCTGGCGGATCAACGCGGCGGCGCGTTCTCCGGCGAGCACGATCTGTTTCACGTCTTGTTGCGCCTCGGCGTCGGGCGGTAACGAGAGCGCGACCAGCCCCGCGTACCCCAGCATCGCCGAGAGCATGTTGTTGAAGTCGTGCGCGATGCCCCCGGCCAGCCGGCCCACTGCCTCGAGCTTCTGAGACTGCTGCAACTGCTCCTGGCTCAGCAGCAGCGCTTCTTCTGCCCGTTTTCGTTCGGCGATCTCTTTTTGCAGCTCTGCGTTGGCGCGCTGCAGCTGGGCGGTGCGTTCGGCCACCCGCTGCTCGAGGAGCGCGTGCGCGGTCTCCAGCTCCAGCTGCGCTGCTTTGCGCGCGGTGATGTCCACCGAGATGCCCAGGAGAAACTCGGGGTTGCCCTTGCTGTCGAGCACCGGCACCTTGCGCGTCGACAACCAGCGCCGGCCCGCCTTCAGGTCGATGGGCTCCTCGGGAATCTCCACCATGGCTCGCCCGGCCAGGGCCTCACGGTCGCGCTTGATGAACGAGTCTGCCTGCGCTCGCGGGAAGAAGTCGTAGTCGTTCTTGCCCATCAACGCTTCGCGCGGCAGGCCCAACAGCTCTTCACCCGCCCGGTTGAAACGTTCGAAACGCAGCTCGCGGGCGTCCTTGACGAAGATCATCGCGGGCACGTGCTCGATGATGTTGTCGAGAAAGTCGAGCGCGCGCCTGGCTTCGTCTTCCACCTGCTTGCAGCTGGTGACGTCGCTCAAGACCTCGACCGCGCCGAGGATCTCCCCCTTCGAGTTGAACCACGGCCCGCCACTCAGGCTCAGGTGCCGGCCCTGGGCCGTGCTGGGGTTCTTCACGAAGACCCGAAACGGTGCGGTCTCTTCGCCCGAGAGCCCACGAACCAGCGGCATCGAACTCGGCTCGACGCGGGTCTGCTCGTCTGGTTGGAGATACGAGACGGGCGGCGCGCCCTCGAGATGGAGCGGCCCCAGCAGCGTGATGGCCGCCGGGTTCAGGTACACGTAGCGCTGCTTCAAGCTCAGCACCGCCACGCCGTCGACGATGCTGTCGAGCATGCTCAGCAGCTCGGCGGCCGGCATGTCGCCGCCGGGCTTCATGCGCGCACGGCCAGCACGGGCGTCACCCGCTTCAAGGCGATCAAGGTGAGGTCGTCGTCGAGGTGCGCCATGTGGCCCTGCACCTCGCGCGAGATGTTGCGCACGATGGTCTCCACGTCGAGACAGGCGTTGTCGTGCAGCGCGCGCTCCAGCTGCTTCTCGCCGTACATCTGGCCGGCCGCGTTCGTCGCTTCGGTGACGCCGTCGGTGAAGAGCAGCACCACGTCGCCTTCTTCCACGTGCAGGCTCTCGTCACGCAGCCTGCCGCGCAGGTCACCCAGCACGCCCAGCCAGGTGCCGGTGGTGGGCACCACCTCCACCAGGTCGCTGGCGCGGCGGTAGACCAGGATGTCCTGGTGTTTGCCCGAGAAGACGAGCTCGCTGCCGCGCAACGAGACCGCGGAGATGGACACGTAGTGATCTGCTCCCAGCCGGGCGATGTTCTCGGTCACCACGCCGTTGACCATCTCCAGCATGCGCGAGGGTTGCAGGGCGCGTTCGTTGCTGACGGCGGTGAAGACGCTGGTCTGGGTCATCATCATGATCAACCCCGACTCCACCCCGTGGCCCGACACGTCACCGATCGACACCCACAGCTCGCCTTCGTCGGTCTCGATCACGTCGTAGTAGTCGCCGCCCACTTCTGCGGCGGGCAACATGGTGGCCGCCACGTGGTAGCCGGGCAGCTGGCGCACCCGCGGAAGGAGCGAGGTCTGAATGCGCTTGGCGACCTCCATGTCGCCCCACAAGACGTCGCGCGCCTCTTTCAGCTGCGAGCGGGCCCTGAACTCTTCGCGCACCAGGCGTTCCCGCGCGCTGGTGGCCACCACCGAGATGACCGCGGTGGAGACCAGGAAGTAGGCGTTGTTGAGCAACGCCCCGGTGGCCGGCTCGCCCTCGGCTGGAAAAAGGAGGTTGAGCCCGAAGTAGAGGCCGATGGTGATGAGGCAGTTGATCGCCGAGTGAATCGCCCGCCACGGCAGCAGCGTGTTGGTGGCGATCATCACCAGGTTCAGGCCCGCGTAGTAGGTCGAGTCGAAGCCGTGCAGGTCGGTGGTCATCAGGGCGATCATGCCCCCGGTGATCGACGTGAAGACGTAGCCGTGCCACTGGGAAAAGCCGCGCGGGCGGGTGTGGCGCACCAGCAGGTGTTGACCCAGCACCAGCGCGGTGGCCACCAGGCGGTACACCGCGAAGCGCTCGAGCAGCCCGGGCGGCATCATGAAGAAGTCGAGAATGAAGAAGAGCGGAATGAGCGTGAAGCCCAGCGCGGTGAGCGTTCGGGCGTGCAGGTGAATGAGCGACTGCACGTACGCCTCGAAGCCGGCGCTCCTGGGCTGGCTCTCCTGCACGATCTCGAACTCCCCGGTGGTCATGGCTTGCGCACCTGGAGGAACATCTGATTCCGGGTGGCTTCGTACGTGAGGCTCACCTCGGCAGAGGTCAGCTCGCCGGCCAGCTCGAGGAACTCGGCTTCGTCGCGGTAGTAGATGACCCAATCCATCCAGTACTCCATGTAGACGCGGCTCGGGTTGCGGGCGTGGAAGTTGCCGATGGTCAACACGCCGCCGGGGGCGAGCAGCTCGTAGAGCCTGCCCAAGACCGCCTTGGCGACGGGCGGGGTGAGGTAGTCGAACAGCCCCATGGCGTAGACCACGTCGAACTGGCCCCAGCGCGAGGCGAGATCGGTGGCGCCGATCATGGTGCGCACCGAGTCTTTGATCAGCCGCGCATCGAGCCTCGTGCGGAACCGTTGCTCCAGCTCCATGACGGTGTCGCGTGCGTCGTCGAGCGCGAGCGGGTCTTGATCGAGCAACACCAGCTCGAGTTGTTCGAGATCGCGGGGCGCCTTGATCAGGTCGCGCAGCTCCCACGCGGGGCCGCAGGCCACCGAGAGCACCCGGGTGCGCGCGTCACGTTGGGCGCAGCGTTCTTGAGCGGCGCGCACCGTGTCGGCCACCAGCTGGCGCCGGTGACGCACGGCCTCGGCGGCGACGGTGTCGAGCGGGTGGCGGTTCATGAACTTCGAGAACAACGAGCGGCCGCGGAACTCGCGCTGGTAGATCATGCGCATCATCACCGAGTCCCCCGAGTACCCCCGCGGCTTCAAGTTGGTGCGCGCGAGGAACTCGGAGGCGTGGATGATGTCCCACAGCTGCTTGCGGAAATAGAAGCCGTGGCGCTCGTGATCCTGGCGGGTGAAGTGTCGAACCGCGCTCTCCAGGTGCTCGAGTTGGGTGTCGAAGAACGCGCTGAAGTTTTCATACTCCGCGCCGATGGCCACCTCGTGCACCGAGGTGCGCACTTCGGGTGGCTCGTTTTCCAGGCTGCGATCGAGCCCGTCGAACAGGCCCCGGTAGACCTGGAAGTCGTAGAGCAGCTGAGAGGTGAAGTCGCGAAACGCCGGCTGGATCGAGCTCTTGCGGCCCCACACCAGCGGCAACTGGCGCACGCGCTGGCTCAGCTCGGTGATGCGGCCGTGCGCGAAGAGCTGGGTGAAGTCGTAGACGTGCTCCAGAAACACCAGGCGCCCATCGCTCGAAGGCGGCGCGGGTTCACTCGACTCGGCGATGGCGGTGCCCGACTCGTAGCGGCAGGGCCCCAGGGTGGCGCGCCTGCCTGCACACTGCAGGGTGAGACGATCGAACACTGCGCCGTGAAGGGGCAGTTGTTCCCGCTGGTCGAAGCTCACCAGCAACGAGTGGGGCCGGGCCTGCTCGACCTTGAGCATCAAGGCGGCGTTCACCGCTTCGGCGCTGCCTCGCACTTCACTTCGTTCGAGCGCGCTCATGCTTCACACCCCGCGGATCTCGATGCGCTGATCAGGCGTCTGGAACACCTCGAGCGCGGTGAAGCTGAGCTCCTGCCACTTGAGCTCCTTCTTGTAGATGACGCACACCTTGTTCGCGGTGCGCATCGCCTTGCCCAGCAGGCGGATGATCGGGGTGATGGTCGACGAGTTCATGTACGCCATGCTCTGAAAGTCGAGCAGCAGCGGTTTGTTCTGCGAGCGGCCCAGCTCCAGCGCGCGCGAGAGCACCGGCACGATGAACACGCCTGGCTCGCGGCTGGAGCTGCGGCCCGACCAGACCAACGAGATGGCCTCGCCTTCGTCGTGCAGCTCGAGCGTGAGGGTGTGTTGTTGAAATGTCTGGAAGGGCATGGGGAGACCTCAGGCCTGACTGCGGTGCACTGCCGACACGGAGAGGACGTTCTGCTCGGGCATGAAGAAGTCGAGGATCGACTGGCCCTCGTAGGCGATGCGCACCAGGCCCAGGCCGCTCTCGCCGCTCTCCAGCGACTGGGCCGACACCTCTTTGAGGCGCTCCACGTAGGCCTCGAACGGGTTCTGGAAGCCGCGGATCCACTGCACCGCGCGATCGAGCCGGCGCAGGTGTTCGTCGTGGGGCGTGGCCACCGGGCTGCGCACCTCCACCGTCACCGTGGCGCCCTGCACGGTGATGGCGATGGTCACCGGCCGCGCCGTCTTCTCCTGAAAATCGCCGTACTTGGTGGCGTTCTCGGTCAGCTCACACATCACCATCTCGGTGGCCTGAATGGTCGCCTCGCCGAACCCGTGCCCGCGGAGAAAGGACACGGCCTGATTGCGCGCCGCGTCGACCTCGTCCCACTGCGGTCGCACGGCCAGATGCAGAACAGGTTCCATTTGAAGCGCTCCCAGGGGTGGTGGGTCTCACGTGATCGTGACGGGGGGTCGGCAGCGCACGAAGCATCGTGCGTGCCAGCTGTTTTTGCGGGGAAAGCGGGGTTCACCCGCGCAATTCAGCGCGTCGACGAGCGCGGACCCGAAACTCCTGCGCTGAGCCGCCCCGGCTGACGCGCGGCGTCAGCTCTTGAAGCGCGCCATCACGAAGCAGGGCCGGCCGTCGGTGACCGTTCGCGGCGAACCCCGCCTTTCCGTGGGTGCTCGCCGAGCGACGGCGTGGTCGGATGGGCGATGCTCCGATTGAGCGTCGTGCTGGCCGTCGTCTCGAGTGCTGCCTGGGCTGCTCCGGTGGTGGCGTTCAGTGCGCCCCCTGCGCTGCGCAAGCCGCTCGCCGCTGAGTTGATCAAGCAGGGCCGCGAGCCGCTCGACTTGAGTGACCTCGACCAGTTGCTGTTCGGCCCTGATGGCGCGGCGGCGGCGGTGACGGCGGGCAAGCCGTTCGAGCTCGAGCCCCGCCTTCCTGCGGCGCTGCGGGGAGACTTCGCCCTGGGCCTCGCTGGGTGCCGCGCGCGCAGCTCGACCGACAAGGCGGCGAAGCGCGCGTGTGCTGATCAGCTGGTGGGCGCGCTGTGGGAGCGTCACCTGGCGCGCCTTCGCCCGGAGCGGGTGATCGAGCTCAAGCTGATGCCGATCATCGACGCGACCTCGGTGGCCGTGGCCTCGTACAAGCCCGGCGATTCGGTCATCGGCAGCGCGATGTGGCCTGACTCGACGCGCGCCTCACTGCAGGAAATCGTGAGCGCGGCCATTCACGATGCGTTGATCGCCGTCGCGGGGCGGGCGAACAGTCAGACCCTGCCTGAGAAGGTGCCGCTCCCGCCCGCCGATCTCCGCCAGGGCGCGCCGCAGATCTTGAAGGCCGAGCCGCCTCCCGAACGTTGCAAGCTGCCCGCGAAGTTGGCGCTCAAGCCTGCCGGCGTGCCCCTCTCCGTGACCATGGTTTCACTCTGGGAGGCGAGCGTGACTGGTTCGGTCAAGCCCGACGAGAAGCCGCTCCAGTGTGCCCTTGCGATCACCGAAGGCAGCCTGACCTTCACCTGCGACGGGCTGCTTTCTGAGCAAGACCTCTTCGCAGGCACGCCCTTCGGAGATGCGGCGCTGCAGGCGGCCTTCGCCCGTCGCTTCGTCGAGAGGGCGATGCACACCTTCTGCGCGAACGAAGCAGCTACTCGATGACGCTGAAGGACCACGAGCTGGAGGTGTTGGTGCACCTCTCGTTGCCGCGCAGCAGCGTCTCGTCGGTGTAGGGGGCGAAGGGCGGGGGCGAATTGCACAGCAGCCCGCCGGTCACGACGAGGCCAATCACGCGGGGCACCGTCATCCGGGGGGTGCCGCACTGCAGACTCACCGTCGCTTCGGTGGACGCGCTGAAGTGGTACTGGCGGGGGAAGGCGGTGTTGGCGGCGGTGTAGACCGTCAGGGTCGAGTCGACGAGCGCCAGCGGGGCCTCGGCGGGATCGCAGTTGGCCGCCTCGAAGCGTGCGTTCGCCTGCCCATTGGTCGCGGTGTACTCGATGACGTCGTCTTGACCCGACTTCTGGGTCCAGACGAAGTCGACCGTGCCGGTGATGGTGAGGTCGCCTCCGTACAGTTGCGTGAACTCGTAGCGCCCGCTGTACGCCAGCCCCGCGGGCACGATGCGAATCTTCATCTTCAGCGGCGCTGCGCGCTTCCCGTCGTACGCGGTGACTTGCGCTGAGGCGATCACCGTATCGGGGCTCGGTACCTTCTCGGGCGCCGTGTAGTCGACCCGCTCCGGCCCGCGAATGGTGCCCAGCGTCGAGTTGCCCCCCGGGATGCCGTCGATCGACCACGGCCCCAGTACGTTCGCCGCAAACCCGGCGGAGACGGGCGAACATTTGTTGCCGAGCCGCACCGCTCCGAAGGAATGATCACGCTGAGCCGGCCATCGGGTGTCTTCACCGTGCCGCCCGCAGCGCCAATCAGCGCGGTGATGGCCTGACCCACGGGCGTGCCCACCTCGGTGGGCGTGGGAGCGGGCACGGCGGCCGCCGGGTTTTCACAGCTGCTCAGTGCCACCACCCACGCCAACGCAGCGATTCGCATCTCCGAACCACAGCACAATTTCAGTCACGGGCAGAGTCGAACACCACTCCAGCCGGGTGTGCGTGGAGCGGGCCGCCGCGTGAAACATGTTTGAAATGCCGACATGAACCGCGCTCTTTTCGTAATTGAAGACATGATGGGTGGCGCTTATCTCTGGGCCCATGGACCCCGACAAAGAGAAGGCGCTTCATGATCTGGCCGGCCTGGGCTTCAAGGGCCGCGATGTCTACCTGGCAGAGCTGCTGCCGGTGGTCGAGATGGCCTGGGCAGACGGCGTGATTGCGCCCAACGAGCGGGCCCTGCTCGAGGCGTATTGCGAGCAACTCACCGAGCGGCTCAATCGCCAGGCGGGCGCGCAGTTCTTCGGCCTCACCCGCGCCCTGCTGGTGCTCGACCGGCTCACCGAGCGGCGCCTCTCCCCGGCTGAGCGGCTGACCGCGCTCAAGGCGCTCAAGACCTGGTCGGGGCGCAGCTCCAGCGGCGAAGAGCTGCGCAGCGGGATGCTCGAGTGGGCCGCCGCCGTGGCCGCCGTCGATGGCAGCCCGGTGTGGGACACCCGTGAGCTCTTCTGGCTGCAGACCATGAAACGAACCCTCGAGGACGGCAGCTGAGCCGGGCGCTCCTGCTGTGTGGCTTGCTCGCCGGCTCAGGCTGTTCCTTGATGCGCTCCAGCCGCGAGGCCCTGAGCACCTCGATGATGCTCGAGGAACGAAGGGCGTGCGTGCTGGTGCTGCTGCCGGGCCTGGGCGATTCTCCCGAGCGCTTCACGGAGCATGGGTTTGCCGAAGCGGCCGGGCAGAGCTCGGCACCCTGCGACGTGCTCGCGCTCGACTCTCACTTTGGCTACTACCGCGATGGCGTGCTGGTCGAGCGGGTCGTGGAGGAGGTGCTCCTGCCCTTGCGCGGCCGCTACCAACGGCTGTGGCTCGTCGGCGTCTCGCTCGGCGGCTACGGCGCTGCCCTGATCGCCGACGCTCGCCCCGAGCTGGTCGACGGCGTGGTGTTGATCAGCCCGTTCCTGGGGGTGCCGCGGGAGGTGCGGCCGTTCATCGAACGGATCGAAGCGGCAGGAGGCCTGAGCAAGTACCCGGGCCCTTTCGCCAGCCGGGGTCACCCGCGGCGGCACTTCATGGAGGTCGAGCCGTTGTGGTCCTGGCTTGCGGGTCGCGCCCGGGGCGAAGCGGGGCCGCGGCTGGTCATCGCCTCGGGCGCTGCCGACGGCTTCTCGTGGAAGCACCGGGTGGTCGGCGCCGGCCTCGATCCCCAGGACGTGGTGCAACTCGAAGGTGGGCACACCTGGGAGACCTTCGCGGCGTTGTGGCGAGAGGTGGCGGCCGCGTGCCCCTGGAAGGGGTGACGCTTCAACTGCTGCCAGCGAACATGTCTGCGCGCGCCGCACCCGAGATGGCCAGCACGGCGGGGTTCTTGAGCCGGCGCTCGGCCGAGATGGCGTAGAAGCGCTCCTTGAGTTCGGGCGCGCGGCCCAGCAGCTCCACCCGGTACTGCGAGAGGATCTCCTTCTCGGCGACCGTGGGCGCGGGGAACACGCCGACCCCATCGGAGCCGAACGCCTTGAGCAGCGCGCTGTCTTCGAACTCGGCGATGATGCGCGGCTTGACATCGTGCCGGTCGAACCACTGGTTGAGCGAGCGCCGCAGCGCCAGCCCCTCCAGCGGCAGCAGCAGCGGCGCGCCGTCGAGCGACGCGGGGAAGCCGGGCTTGTAGGTCTTCACCAGGCTCTTCGTGCCGAAGAAGCTCACCCCCGACTCACCCAGCAGGTGGGTGAAGGCGCGCACGCTGCTGCCCGGCGGCATCGGCGCATCGGAGATCACGATGTCCAACGCATGCGTGCCCAGGTCTGCCAGCAGGTTCTCCATCGAGTCTTCGAAACACACCAGCCGCACGGGCTCAGGCAGGCTGAGCGCAGGCTGCAGCAGCCGCCGCACCACCAGCTTGGGCACCACGTCGACGATGCCCACGTTGAGCCGCAGCGGCTGGCCGGTGGCGCGGCCCTTCAGCGTGTCGACCATCTCCCGGCCCAGACTGAAGATCTCCTCTGCGTAGCGGAAGACCACCCGGCCCATCTCGGTGAGGGCCAGCTTCCGCCCCACCTTGCTGAACAGCTTCTCCCCCAACTGATCCTCCAGCGCGTGCACCTGCGCGCTCAAGGTGGGGTGCGAGAGATGCAGCACCTTGCCGGCGGCGGCGAGCCCGCCTTCTTTCGCGACGACCCAGAAGTAGAGCAGGTGTTTGTAGTTGATCCATTCCATGGCCGGAAAACAATACGTCGGGTGAAGCGACAGGTCGCGTCGTTATTACGTTGATGCCGACATGAGCTGGCCCGAGTAGTCAGCACCTGCGAGGCGGCAGGCAAGCCCTCGTCAGAAACGCACCGGGGGCGGAAGGCAAACGCCCTCGCAAGAAACGCAGTGAGGAGACCCCGTGAAGATAGAGGTTCGATTTCGCGAGCTCGAGACGTCGGCTGCGTTGCAGTCGCACGCAGAGCGGCAGGTTCACTTTCACCTGAGCCGCTTCGGGTCGGAGCTGAGCAGCGTCGTCGTTCGCCTCTCGCGGGTGAAGGGCTCCACCTTCACGCAGTGCAAGGTCACCGTGCGCGGCGCCCGGCTGCGCGGCACCACCCTCTCGCTGCAGAGCGGCGACCCGGTCACCGCCCTCTCCCACCTGATGCAGCGCCTGGGCCGGGAAGTGGGCCTCGAGCTCGACGGGGTGCGTGACGAACTCCTGCGGGGGAAGCCCTCATGAACCGCGCCGATGCCGCATCGCTTGCTTCGTGGGCCGTCGATGCGCTGACCACGGCCGTGGGGCTGACGCCCGACCCGGTGAAGACCGCCCGGGTGTGCCGGGAGCTTCTGGCGGGCCGGGCTGACGTCAGCGCTCCGCTGCTCGCTCAGACCCTCATCGCCGCCGCCGCGTCCGTGCAGCTCGAGCTCCGCGAGGTGCCCGTCGACGAGGGCACGCTCTCGACGCGGCCGTTGCCGGTGCTCACCTTCGCAAGCGGGGGCGCCGCGGTGACCGAGCGGCGCGGCCCCCAGCTGCTCGTCACGCGGCCCGGGCTGGAGCCTTCGTGGATGACCGCCGAAGAGCTGCTCGCCAGCCTGGGCGACGCGCCCCTCTGGTTCAGCGCAGCACCGGCAGCGCCCCTGCAAGACCTCGCCAGGCACGGCGAGGCGCACCCCTCGCCCGTCTCGCGCCTCTGGGCGTTGATGCACCTCGAGCGCGACGACCTCCAGGTCATCGTCATCTACGCGGTGGCCGCAGGCCTGCTGACGCTCGCCACCCCGGTCGCGGTGCAGACCCTGGTGGGCACCGTCGCGTTCGGCACGGTGCTGCAGCCCATCGTGGTGCTGGCGCTGATGCTGATGGCGGCGCTGAGCTTTCAGGCGATTCTCCGGGCGCTGCAGGCGCGGGTGGTGGAGTCGGTTCAAGAACGAGCCTTCGTGCGCACGGCGGCCGACCTGGCCTGGCGGCTCCCGCGCGTGCAGCGCCATGACGCGCCGGGGTTCGGGCCGACGTCGGTCAACGAGTTCTTCGAGGTCATCACGCTGCAGAAGACCGCCGGCACGCTGCTGACCGACGGCATCGCCGCGGCCCTGCAGATCGGCATCGGCCTGATGGTGCTCGCCTTTTATCACCCGGCGCTGCTCGCCTTCGCCCTCGTGTTGATCGCCTTCGTGGCGCTGGTCTGGTTCGTGCCCTTCCGGCGCGGGCTGCGCACCAGCATCGACGAGAGCTACGCCAAGTACCGCGTCGCCGCCTGGCTGGAGCAGCTGGCAAGGCCCGGCAACGCCCTGCGCGCCTTCAGCGGCGATTCGTTCGCAGCAGACCGCGCCGACGGGTTGATCAAGCGCTATCTCGAGGCCCGGCGGAAACACTTCGCGGTGGTCTTCGGTCAGACCATCGGCGCGTTGGCGCTCCAGGTGGTGGCCAGCGCCGCGCTGCTGGGCCTGGGCGGCTGGTTGGTGCTCAGCCAGGCGTTGACGCTCGGTCAGCTGGTCGCCGCCGAGTTGATCGTCGCGGCCATCAGCAGCTCCATCGCGAAGCTGGGCAAGCTGCTCGACGCCACCTACGACCTGCTCACCGCGGTCGACAAGCTGGGTCACCTGGTCGACCTGCCCATCGAGAACCCCGAACCCGGTGAACCGGTGCCGGGCCAGGGTGGCGTGCGGGTCGAGGTCCACTCGGCGCCGCTGTCGCTGGAGGTCGCCGCGGGCGCGCGGGTGGCGGTGGTGGGCGCCGAGGGTCACTCATTGGGCCATTGGCTGGCGGGGTTGCAGGTGCCCGAAGGCGGCGTCATCTCGTTCAACGGCGTGGAGACCTCGCGCACCCGGACCCACGCGGTGCGCGAGCACATCGCCTTCATTCAACCCGGTGACTTCTTCGAGGGCACCGTGCTGGAGAACCTCACCCTGGGAAGGCCCGGGGTGACCACCAGCGATGCCCGCGCGGCGCTCGAGCGCGTGGGCCTGCTCGACGAGCTGCGCGAGCTGCCGCAAGGCCTCGACACCCGCCTCGCTCACGACGGAGCGCCGCTCACGCATGCGCACATCACCTGCTTGCTGGTGGCGCGCGCGTTGGCCAGCGCGCCGCGGCTCATCGTGGTCGATGCCCCGCTCGACAGCCTGCCTCCCGAGGCCCGGAGCCGGTGTGTGGCCGCGCTCACCCGCGCCGCCGCCCCGTGGACGCTGGTCGCCCTCGTCAGCGACCCTCAATCAGAGCTCGCCCGCAGCTGCGCCCGCGTGGTGTCGCTGTCCGAGCTGTCGGGCGCATCGCCCCGAAAGGCCACGTCATGAGCGCCCCGTCGACACAGACCGAAGCCGCCCCGCTCATCGCCGGTCAACCCGGCGTTCGTGCGGCCGAGCTGCTGGTGCGCACGCCGCGCGCGTTACGCACCCTGGGCCGCCTGCTGGCCATCACCGTGGTGCTGATCGTCTTCGGCCTGGCGCTCATCCCCTGGCAGCAGAGCGTCAGCGGCACCGGGCGGGTGGTCGCCTTCTCGCCGCTCGAGCGGCAACAGGAGATCGACGCGCCCATCGAAGGCCGGGTGACGAAGTGGAACGTGCGCGAAGGCTCTCGGGTGAAGCCGGGCGAACTGCTGCTCGAGCTCACCGACAACGATCCCTCCATCCTCACGCGGCTGGGTGAAGAGCGAGACGCGGTGCTCGCCCGCCGCACGGCCACCATCGCGCGCGTCAACTCCATCGTGGCGCGGCAGCGCTCGCTCGAGTCGAGCCGGTTGGCGGGCATTCGGGGCGCGGCGAACCGGGTCACCATGGCGCAGGAGCGCGTCAAGGCGGCCCGCCAGGCGCTCGAAGGGTCGCAGGCCGCCCAGCTCGCGGCGAAGCTGAACCTCGAGCGGCAAGGCAGGCTGGTCGAGCAGGGGCTCGCTTCGCAGCGCACCCTCGAGCTCGCCCAGCTCGAGGGCGTGCGGACCGCCACCGACGTCGAGCGGGCGCAGGCCGCACTGCAGGCCGCGATGGGCGAAGCGAGCGCGCTGGAGGACGACCGTCAGCGCGTCGAGCACGACCTCACCGCGGCCCTCGACGACGCGCGCGCTTCCGAGGCCACCGCGCTCGCGGAAGAGGCCAACGCCGCCGGTGAGCTGGCCCGCCTCGAAGTGCGGCTGGCCCGGCAGAGCACCATGGAGGTCAGGGCGCCCATCGAAGGCACCGTGCTCCGGGTCAAGGCGGGCCAGGGCAACTCGTTCGTGAAAGCGGGAGAGCCCCTGCTCACCATCGTGCCCGACACGAATGAACGCGCCGTCGAGCTGTGGGTCGACGGCAACGACATGCCCCTGTTGTCCGATGGGCGCCCCGTTCGTCTTCAGTTCGAGGGTTGGCCCGCGGTGCAGTTCACCGGCTGGCCTTCCGTGGCGGTCGGCACCTTCGGCGCTGAGGTGGCCCTCATCGATTCGACCGACGATGGCACCGGCCGTTTTCGCATTCTGGTCAGGCCCGATGGCGATGAGGCCTGGCCCGCGCGGCTGTACCTGCGCCAGGGCGTCAGGGTGAAGGGCTGGGTGCTGCTCGAGCAGGTGAAGCTGGGCTACGAGCTGTGGCGGCTCTTCAACGGCTTTCCTCCGACGGTGGCCATGAAGGAGCCCGGCACCCCCGGGAAGGACGCGAAGAAATGATCAGCCCTGCCTTGATGACGTTGGTGTTGGCCGTGGGCGATGCGCCGGTGCTCCCGGAGCGCCCGCTGCAGTTGGGCGAGGTGCTCACGGTGGCCGAGCAGGCCTTTCCTTCTCTCGTGGCGGCGCGGGCCGACGTGGAGGGCGCTTCGGGTGAACAGCTCACGGCGGCCGGTGCGTTCGACCCGGTGTGGCGCACCCGCGCGTGGACTTCGCCCGTCAGCGGCTACCCGCACACGCGCCTCGACAGCGTCATCGAGGTGCCCACGCCCTTGTGGGGCGCGAACTTCTTCGCGGGCTACCGCCTGGGGCTGGGGAAGATCCCCGACTACTACCGCGAGCGCGAGACGCTCTCGGGCGGTGAGGTGCGCGCGGGCGTCAACGTGCCGGTGCTTCGCAACGGGCCCATCGATCGCCGCCGGGCGAACCTGGCGCGGGCCGAGCTGAGCCAGCAGCTGGCGGGGCTCTCGCTCGACCAGCAACGCCTCGAGGTGACCCGGCTGGCCGCGTTCCGCTACTGGGACTGGGTGGCCGCGGGGCATCGACGGGAGATCGCGCGCGCGCTGCTGCAGACCGCGAAAGATCGCGACGCCCAGCTCGCGGCTCGGGCGAAGGAGGGCGACGTGCCCGTCTTCGATCGAGAAGACAACCAGCGGGCGTTGGCCCAGCGGCAGGCCTTGCTGGTGCAGGCCCAGCGCGCGTTGGAGCAGAGCTCGTTCGAGCTGTCGCTCTTCTTGCGAGACGCGCAGGGAAACCCGGTGATGCCGGGCGATGCGCGGCTTCCCCCCGTTTTTCCCCAACCTGACTTGAGCACGCGTGAGCCGCCCGACCTCGAGGCGGCGTTGGTTCGGCGGCCCGAGCTGCAGCGGCTGCTCACGCAGAAGAAGCAGCAGGAGATCGAGCTGCGCTATCAGCAGAACCAGGTGCTGCCGTTGCTCGACGTGGGCGTCGCCTTCACGCAGGACTTCGGCAACACCCCGCAGCCCCAGCTGGAGCCCCTGGCCAAGCCAGAGCTCGAGTTCAACGCGGTGCTCGAGGTGCCGCTGCTGTATCGCGCGCCGCTGGGCCGGGTGCAGTCAGCGCGCGCCGGCCTGAGCAGGCTCGAGGCCCAGGCACAGCTCGCGCGCGATCGGGTGGTGGTCGACGTGCGCGATGCGCTCTCGGCGCTGTCGGCGGCCAGCGAGCGCATCACCTTCACGCGCCAGGAGGTGGCGGTCTCCATTCGGCTCGAGCAGGGCGAACGCACCCGCTTCGAGCTGGGTGATTCGACGCTGCTGTTCGTGAACCTGCGCGAGCAGGCCACCGCCGAAGCGCGGCTTCGGGAGATCGACTCGCTCACCGAACATCACAAGGCCAACGCGGCCCTGCGCGCGGCGCTCGCTGCGCCCTGAGCTCCTTCTCCCTGCGAAGCAGGGCGAGGGAGCCAAGCTAGTCGCCGAAGCAGATGCCGATGTCGCGCCCGGTGAGCAACGTGTCGCTGTCGAGCGGCACCGCCTTCATGCGGCCGGCGACCTCTTCCAGCGGCACGTACTGCACGTTGGGGAACGCCAGCGAGACCATCACGTTGGTGTAGCCCTCATCGAGCGCACGCACCGCCGCGGCACCGAAGCGCATCGCCGCGAGGCGATCGAACGAGGTGGGTGAGCCGCCGCGCACGAGGTGACCGAGCACCACGGTGCGGGTCTCCTTGCCGGTGCGTTCGGCGAGCACGCGCGCCACCTTTTCACCGATGCCGCCGAGCCGCTCGGCCTGGCCCGCCTGCGCCTTCTCCAGCACCGAGCGCTGCGTGTGCACCGCGTTGGCGCCTTCGGCCACCACCACCAGCGAGTACACCCGGCCCACGTTGTCGCGCAGGCGGATCTTCTCGACCACCTTGTCCAGGTCGAACGGAATCTCAGGGAGCAGAATCGCGTGCGCGCCGCCCGAGATGCCCGAGTGCAGGGCGATCCACCCCGCGTAGCGGCCCATCATCTCGACCACGAAGATGCGCTGGTGGCTCTCGGCGGTGGTGTGCAGGCGATCGAGACACTCGGTGGCGAAGGCGACCGCGGTGTCGAAGCCGAAGGTGGTGAACGTCTTGTCGAGATCGTTGTCGATGGTCTTCGGTACGCCGACCACCTTCAGACCCTTCAAGGAGAGCGCGTGCGCGATGGTCAACGAGCCGTCGCCGCCGATGCTGATCAACGCGTCGATCTGCTTTCGCGCGAAGAACTCGAGGATTTCATCGGTGCGATCGACCTCGCGAACGGACCCGTCGGGCATCTTGAGCGGGTACTTCATCGGGTTGCCCTTGTTGGTCGTGCCGAGGATCGTGCCGCCCAGGTGAGCGATGCCGCGCACCCGATCGCGCGTCAGCTGGAACAGGCCCCCATCGGCAAATCGTTCAGGGAAGAAGATGCCGTTGAAGCCTTCGCGGATGCCGTAGATCTCCCAGCCCCGGTTGACGGCGGCGAGCGTGGCGGCGCGGATGACGGCGTTCAAACCAGGGGCGTCTCCGCCTCCGGTGCTGATGGCAATGCGCTTAATCGAACTCATGAGCCTGAGGTGTACGTCCCAACAGGCGGGAAGGCACGTTTCCTTGCGTGCAGGCTCTGCGTGAGGCCCCCCGGTCTGCCCTGCTCGTTTCAGTGGGGTCGGGTGGGCGTTGCACTTGCATCTTGTGACGGCCGGAGGCGCGGCATGCGGGTCCTCGTCGTTTACGGAACGAAGCGCGGTGGTACGGAGGGGTTGGCTGCGGCGGTCGGGCAGGGTCTGGTCGACGCGGGTCACACCGTCGACGTGTTGCCCGCCAGAAAGCCCCTCGACTCCCTGGTGAAGTGGGAAGCCGTGGTGGTGGGCGGCGCCCTTGACGTGTGGTTCTGGCAACGCGACGCACGACGGTTCGTCAAACGGCACCTCGATGAGCTGCAGCAGCTCCCGGTCTGGTTCTTCTCCAGCGGGCCCCTCGACGACTCCGCCAGCGAGCGCGAATTGCCGCCGCCTCCCTCGGTCGCGCACCTCGCGCGCCTCGCGGGTGCCCAGGCGCACAAGACCTTCGGCGGCCGGCTCGTGCCGGGTGGGAAGACCGCGCTCCCCACGGGCGACTGGCGAGATCTGGACGCCACCCGCGCGTGGGGTCGGGCGGTCGGAGCCCAGCTCGCCACGATGCCCGTGCGTGAACGCGCGCACGTACCGCAGGCCATGTCGGCGGTGCACCGCCTCGTATTGGGGCTGTGTCTCTTCACCGGCATCACCGCGGTGGGCGGCGGGCTCGCGTTGATCACCTCGCCGCCCCGCCTTCAGGGGCCGCCCGCGGAGCTGCTCGAGCACTCGCCGTTCGACAGCTACCTCATCCCCGGGTTGTTGCTCTTCCTGGTCATCGGCCTGGGCAACCTCGCCGCCGCCGCGCTCGAGGCCCGGCGCATTCGGGGCAGTGAAGTGGCCGTGCTCGTCGCGGGCGCCGCGCTCACCACGTGGATCGTCACGCAGTTGGTGATGATCAGAACCGTGAGCTGGTTGCAGCTGGTGTACTTCCTCATCGGCACCGTGACGTTGGGTGCGGCCCTGTGGTTGTGGCTCGTTCGCCATCGCCTCGCGCCCCATCGGCTGATCCCGCGCAGCTGAAGCGCATGCTCTGCGCCGTGCGCGCGCGGCGATCACGGCCTTGCCTCGGACTCACCCCGGGCTCCCGCTTTGCACGGAGTGCCTGCGGGGGTGGGGCGCATGCGGGTTCTCGTCGCGTACGGTACGAAGAAGGGCGGCAACGAGGCGCTCGCGCGCGCGGTGGCGCAGGGCCTGGTCGAGCACGGTCACGCCGTCGACGTGCTGGCGGCCAACAAGGTCGACGCGCTCGATCGCTGGGACGTGGTGGTGGTCGGAGGCACGCCCTGGGCGTGGTTCTGGCATCGCAACGGCCAGCGCTTCATCAAGCGCAGCGTGGAGGATCTCTTTCAAGCGCAGCCTCCGTTGATCATGCGGTTGATCGAGACGGCGCCTCAACGCGTCGAGGTGTTGCCGGTGGAAAAGCCCGAGTGGCCCACGCCCACCACGCCGATTCCCCTGCAGGTGGTGGCGGGCCCGGCGCCCGTCGATCCCACCCGGTGGGTGCATCGGCTGGTGTTGTGGCTGTGCCTCTTCACCGGCGTGACCGCGGTGGCCGGCGGGGTCTCGTTGCTGCTGGCGACCCGCGACCTGGGCTACCTCATCCCCGGGCTGATTCTCTTCGGCGTGGTGGGGGTGGGTAACCTCGCGGCGGCGGCGTTGGAGGCCCGGCGTTTTCCGAAGAGCGAGCTGGTGGCCTCGGTGGCAGGCGCCACGCTCACCGGGTGGAGCGTGATGCAGTTGGTGATGATGCGTACGCTGAGCTGGCTGCAGCTCGTCTACTTCGTGGTGGGCGTGAGCACGGTCTGCGGCGCGGTGTTCTTGTGGAAGTCGCGACACCGCCTCGCTGCACAGCGCGGCTCGCAAGACTTGCACGTGGCGCGATGATGCGGTGTCAGGCCGTGCGTGGAAGTCGCGCTCGTCGTGGTGGTCGCCCTGGGGCTGTTCTTCTGGCTGCAGCGCAGCGCTGAGCTGTTCTCGCTCTCGTGGCGCAACGGTGAGCTGCGGCTGGTGCGCGGCCGCATTCCCGCGATGCTGAAGGGCGACCTGGCAGAGGCGCTCACGCAGATGCGCATCGCGCGCTGCAACGTGACGGCGCGCAAAGAAGAGCGGGGCGCGCGGTTGTTGGTGAGCGGCATGGATGACTTCGCGGCTCAGCGGCTGCGGAACATCTTTCAGCTGTACCCGATGTCGCAGCTGCGGGCGGCGAACGCACCGCAGCACGGGCGGTTGTTGCGCTGGGTGGGGTTCAGCTCGCTCGTCTGGTTGTTCGGCCGCCGGGAAGATTGAACGCGCAGCCTGGGGATGGTGGTGCTTTCTGGTCTTGGTCGTGGCCGTCGCGAACAGGCCCCTCAGCGCGAACTTTCTTACGCACGCTGAGCGTGGCTTCGACCCAGGTCACAGGCGTACAGGGCTGTAATAGGTGGTGAGCGAGGTGAGGCCGGTCAACACCGCCGTGTACGGCACCGCGGTGCCTGCGCGAGACGAGCAACGCCCCTGATCCGCACCCACCACGCACTCTCGAGGCTGTGGGTCACCTCAATGACCGCGCAGGTCAACGCCGCTTGATGCCCAGCAACAACCCATCTGGCGTGGGAATGCACACCGTGTCGAAGTGCGCCTTCGCCTCTTCGTGAAACCGCCGCATCGCCGCCGCGCGAGGTGAATCTTCGAGCAGCTGGTTGAACAGGAACACGTTGTCGCCCATCAACAACCCGCCCGGCCTCAGGTGTTTCGCAGCCCAGCGCCCGTACTGGTCGTAGCTCTCCTTGTCGGCGTCGATGAAGATCCCGCAGAACGGGCCCTTCGCCTCGAGCGTGGGCAACACGTCGACGCCTGGGCCGACATGCACGGTGATGCGCTTGCTCTCGCCCGCCGTCGCGATGACCCGACGCGCGACCTCAGCGTGTTTCGGATCGAACTCGATGGTGTGCACCTCACCATCGGCGGGAAGCGCGCGCGCGAGCCGCAACGCCGAGTAGCCCGCGAGCGTGCCCACCTCGACCACCTTGCGCGCCCCCGCCAGGCGCAGCAGCAGCTCGGTCAGGCGCGCCTCAGACGGGGCGAGCTGAATCGCCGGCATGCCGTGTTTCGCGGGCGCATCGAACGCCTGCTGCAACGCCGCATCATGGGGCGCGTGCACCTGCGTGGTCCAATCGAGCAAGGCCTGCGTGAAGTAGACGAGCCCCGAGCGCGAGTCGTTGTCAGCCATGCGGCTGTCTTAATCGCCGAAACCCTTTTTCTCGCGCGCTGTCTTGGGCCGCATGGCTGGTGGAATGGATTTGGGTGGCAGCTCCAGGGGCGGCAAGAAGGCGCTCGACGCGATGATCAACCTCGTACCGTTCATCGACTTGATGGCGGTCACCATCGTGTTTCTGATCATGACCGCCGTGTGGACTCAGCTGGGCAGGCTGCAGGTCTCGCAATCGGGCCTCAGCCAGGGGGAAGCGCTCACCGAGTCGGCGGTGATGCCCATCACGCTGCTGATCACCGACAAGGAGCTCAAGCTCACCGTCGGTGGTTCCCAGCTCGACGCGCTGCCCATCACGCGTGACGAACACGGCCGCATCGACACCGACAAGCTCGTGCTCAAGCTCAAGGACCTCAAGGCGCAGCAGCCTGATCAGGCCGCCATCACGCTCTCCACGGAAGACAGCGTGCGCTACGAGGATCTCGTTCGGCTGATCGACACGGTGGTGAAAGACGGTGCCGATCCGCTCTTCCCGTCCGTCTCCGTCTCACCCGCGGGCTGAGGTCACCGGTCGATCGCCAACAACTCGACGTCGAAGATCAACCATGAGCCGGGTGGGATCGCGCCCACGGTCTTGTTGCCGTAGCCCAGCCGCGGCGGAATGGTCAGCCGGCGTTTCCCGCCGACCTTCATGCCCAGCAGCCCTTGATCCCACCCCTTGATCACCCGGCGCGAGCCCAGGCGGAACCGCAGCGGCTCGCGGGTCAACGACGAATCGAAGACCGCGCCCGAGGTGAGCGTGCCCCGGTAGTGCACGATGACGTTCGAGCCCGATACCGCGGTCTCCCCGCTGCCCACCGAGAGCTCTTCGACCTGCAGCTCATCGGAGTACTGCTCCACCACGTCTTCATCAGGCGTGGGCGCCGCCGTCTTACAGCCCGCGATGATCAACAGCAGGCACCAGCGCATCAGCTCTCGCCCCGCTGCGCGCGCCAGGCCCGCCCGAAGAAGAACTGAAACGGCACGTGAATGCGGTCGGCCCACGAGCTCTCGTCGTGCAGCCCTTCGGGGAAGCTGAACTGCAGCAGATCCACGCCCAGGCGAAAGCCGCGGCTGATCAGCAGGTCGCGCATCGCGTTGGTGGCGTCGTAGTTGTCGCGAGGCCAGCCGCTGTCCAGGTAGACCAGCAGCTTGCGCCGCGGTTGTGAGGCGATGCGCTCGAACAAATCGTCCATCCGGCCGAAGGTGCTCGACAGGCAGGCCACGCGCCCGAACACCTCGGGGTGCTCCCAGGCCACGTGCAGCGCGGCCACGCCCCCCAACGACGAGCCCATCACCACCGAGTCTTCCGGCGAGATGCGGGTGCGCAGGTGGTGATCGACCAGCGGCTTGAGCCGGTTCACCAGGAACCGCCCGTAGGCCCCGTAGCCTGCCCGGGTGTAGTCGCGCATGCGATCGGCCGGCGAGACGCCCACCACGATCGCCTTTCGCAGCGCGTTCATCTGATCCAGCCGATCCATCGTCTCGTCGACGTGCCACTCGTTTCCCCGAAACGCTTCTTCCGGAAAGAACAGGTTCTGGCCGTCTTGCATGTACAGCACGGGGAACCGGCGCAGCGTGTTCTCGTCGTACCCGGGCGGGTGGTAGATGCGAATGGCGCGCTGCTGGCCTTCGAAGTCGACCTGCAACACGTCGGACACCTTGCCGCGCGCTTCCCCGAAGAAGTACGGCCACAACCCGCGGTCGGCCTCGTGGGCCGTCAGCACGTAGTTCGGGCCCCGGGCCCAGGTCAGCTGGCCGTCGGCGATCAGACAAGGCTTCAATTCCAGCGTGTGGCCGGGCACCTCGAGGTCGAAGAACGCCTCGGTATCGGTGCTCTTCTGAGGAGCGACATCGCGGTCCCAGTCGAGCGCGGTGCGCAGCACCAACCGTTGGCCCGCCTGGAGCGGGTACGTCACGCAGATTCGCATCGGCCTCGCTCTCTAGCCCGCGGATGTCGGCCCGGGTGCGCCCCGTCACGCTCAAGCGTCACCTCCCGAGGTACGGTTTGGGCCATTTCGTGCCATAACCCCGGTCTCTTTGGGGAAAGCGGCTGGCTTCCCCGCCCCGCGGTGTCTGAGCAGGAGTTCTCGAGATGATGACCAAGTCAAAGCTGATGGTGATGGGCGTGTTCCTCGTGGCGGCGCAGGCCTGTGAAAACTGCCGCCCCGTGGTCTCGTCGAACAACAAGGGCGAAGCGCGCATCATCTACACCCTCGACGGTACGCAGCTCACCGACGACTTCGGCATCTACGACTTCGGCACGGTCTCGATGGGCAAGACCGTCAGCCAGAAGTTGGTCGTGCAGAACGGCGGCCTCGGCAACCTGGTCATTCAGACCTTCACCAAGACCAGCGGCAACAACGCCCGGGTCGGTACCCAGATCGACGAGCCGAACCCGGTCTTCACCATCGCCTTCGAGGGTGAGACCAGCGTGCGCCCCGGCGAGACGGTGGAGTTCAACATCGACTTCGTGCCCCCCGTGGTCGACGGCGTGCCGCAGGTGATTCACGAGACCGTGCTCTCGATGAGCTCGGCCAACACCGAGATCGGCAAAGAGAAGGCCACCATCACCTTGAAGGGCATCGCGGTGTCGGGCGAGTGTGACCTGCCCGCGGTGATCGACTTCGGCGCCGTCGCGCGCGGTGACACCTTCAACGTCGAATACAACTTCGTCAACCAGCGCCCCATCGAGACCCGCGCCTACCTGGGCGCCGTGGAGTCGGCCCAGGGCGACGGCATCTTCGTCATCTCGGCCGATTCACCCCGCGGTGAGTTCGTCATCGGCGGCGGCCGCAGCAAGCTGGCCACCATCGCCTTCAAGCCCACCGAGGCCCGCGAGTACGCGGCCACCGTGCGCATGCGCCGCGCAGAAGGGTGCCCCGAGAAGCCGGTTCGCCTCATCGGCACGGGCGTGGCCTCGGTGCTCTCGTGGGCGCCCGCCACCCTCGACTTCGGCTACGCACCCCCCGGCACCACCATCCCCGGCAGCATCGTGTTCAGCAACCTGGCGCTCAGCCCGGTGACGCTGGCGATGATTCAGCCCCGCGAAGGCGGCAACCCCAGCACCGTGTTCAAGGTGACCGAGGCGCAGTCGACCACCGAGCTGACCACCCTCACCATCCCCGGCGGCGTGCGTGACATGGCCGGCGTCATCGCGCCCGGTACCGCCACCCTCAAGATGAGCTTCAAGCCCCTGGTGCTCGGCCCCCGCGCCGGCACGGTGGTCGCCACCACCATGCTCAGCAGCCAGCCGATGATCAGCGTCAACCTGCGCGGCGTCGGCGGCGGGCCGGACATCGATGCCCGCCCCGCGCCCACCATGGCCTTTGGCCGCATCGCCTATTTCGCCCAGGCCAACCCCGCCACCTTCGCCACCCGCAAGCTCACCGTGCAGAACGTGGGCACCCGGCCCACCCCGGTCGACCCCCGCGCGAACCTGAAGCTCGGTCAGCCTGACGGCGCCGGCGGCTTCGTGCGCCCGTACTGGGAAGTGACCGCCATGGCCGGCTCGTCCCTCGACGAGATCTGCCTGGGCGTCTTCGATGCCGCCACCAACACGTGCGCCAACGACCTGCCCACCGCGGGCGCGGGCCGCTACGACCCCGCCGTCGGCCTCGAGGCCGGCGCCGGCACCAGCCTGCTGGAGATCCCCGTGCGCATCACGCCCAACGGCCTGGGCATGCGCGCCTTCGAGGTGAAGATCTTCTCGAACGATCCCGACGAGCCGGTCACCACCATCACGGTCACTGCGAACTCGGTGATGCTGCCCCCCTGCGACGTGGAGATCACTCCCATCGCGCTGGCCTTCGGCATCGTCTCGCCCCCGCAGATCAAGGATCTCGGGTTCACCGTGCGCAACCGCCTCACCGGCCCCAACGACCTCTGCCTGATGAGCAACCTCCAGCTGCTGCCCGAGACCGGCACGCCCACCGGCATGCCCGCGGTGTTCTCGCTGCCGGGCGGCGTGGTCAACGAGCTCGAGCTGATGCCCGGTGAGACCCGGCAGATCATGGTGCGCGCGTGGCCGCAGGGCATGTTGCCCTCGGTGCCTGCGCAGGTGGTGGGCCGGGTGTCGTTCAACCTCGCCGACCCCGTGGCGCCGCAGCGTGACGTCGCGCTCACGGCGACCATCGCCAACAGCTGCCTGAGCATCTCGCCCACCGCCCTCGACTTCGGCGTGGTGAAGAAGGACTGCAACTCGCCCAACCGCAACTTCCAGATCTACAACTCCTGCACCACCGACGTGGTGATCAACTCCTCGGCGATGGGCGCCGCGGCGGGTGAAGGCCCCGGCGGGCCGAACTGCATGGGTGGCGCGCCGTGCCCCGAGTTCTTCGTGGTCTCCGGCATCGCGGGCGGCACGCGCGTCATGCCGGCCAGCTCGACCCCGGTCACCTTCTCGCTCAAGTACCGCCCCATCAACTACGGCCCTGACACCGGCGCGTTCGTCATCAGCGTCACCCAGGGTGGCCAGCCGCTCGACTACGTGGTGGCGCTGCAAGGCCGCGGCGACACGTTGGGTCTGAACACCGACACCTTCCGCCAGGACACCAAGCCCAAGGCCGACATCCTGCTGGTCATCGACGACTCCTGCTCGATGGCCGACAAGACGATGGCGCTCGCTTCGAACATGGCGGCGTTCCTCCAGTACGCCACCAGCAACCAGGTCGACTTCCAGCTGGCCGTCACCAACACCGAGCTGACCGACAGCGATCGCGGCACCTTCTACACCTCGACTGGCGGCCACCGCATTCTGCGGCCCACCACGCCCAACCTCGCGGCGGAGTTCGCCAGCGTGGTGAACGTGCCCCTTCCGGGCGCCTCCGAGTCGTGCATGGAGCCGGCGACGCGCGCGCTGACCGCGCCGTACATCACCGACCCGGCACGCAATGCGGGCTTCTTGCGGCAAGAGGCCGTGCTCGCCGTGGTGTGCGTCACCGACGCGCGTGACCAGGCCCCGCAGGCGCCGGCGTTCTATTTGAACCAGCTGATCAACATCAAAGGCGCGCAGCGTTCGGGCTCGTTCACGTACAACGTGATCGGCCCGTTCCTCCCGTCGTCTCCGTCGGGCTGCGTGTACGACGACACCAACGACGGCCGGCACGACTTCATGGTCTCGCAGACCAACGGCGTGAAAGAAGAGATCTGCACGCAGAACTGGGCGCTGGCCCTGGAGCGCATCGGCAAGGGCGCCTTCGGTTACCGCACCAACTTCTTCCTCACCTCGCGGCCTGACCTTGCAGCGCCCACCGGCATCCAGGTGTCCATCGACGGCGTTCCGATTCCTTCGGTCGACCCCGACCCGAACCTGATGTCGCGCATCTGGGAGTACGACGCGACCAACAACTCCATCAACTTCGAGCCGCTCTACGTGCCCGAGCCCGGCAAGACGTTGACCGTCACGTACCAGACCGCCTGCATCCCCTGAGCTCCGGTCGACTCACCCGGCTGGCCAACCACTGGAACGCCCTCTCGCTCGACGCGAGGTGGGCGGTCCTGTCGGCCGCCGAACGCAAAGGCAACCGCTGGGACGACGAGGCCTTCTGGGCCACCGGCGCAGCTGACGTGTCGGGCGCGCTCGCGGAATGTGCCCCCCACGGCCTGAAGTTCGGCCGTGCGTTCGACTTCGGGTGTGGCGTGGGCCGCCTCAGCCGCGCGCTCAGCCCTCACTTCGTGCAGGTCGACGGCGTCGACGTGTCGGCCGGCATGGTGGCGCTGGCGCGGCAGAGCCCGTTCTCCAACACCACCTTCCACGAGAACCCGTACCCGCACCTCAAGTTGTTCGGTGACGCGTGTTTCGACTTCGCGCTCAGCGTGATGACCCTGCAGCACATGCCGCCGGGTCTGATGAAGCAGTACGTGGCCGAGCTGGGCCGGGTGCTCAAGCCGGGGGCGTTGGCCTGGTTGCAGGTGCCTCACGGGCCGGTCGCTCCGATGTCTGCGCTCCGGTTGCGCACGGTGGCGCGGCGGGTGGTGTTCAAGCTGCCCTTCGCGCGGGGGTTGTGGAAGTGGCGCAAGGGTGAGCTGCCGCTCGAGATGTACGGCCTGCGGCGCGACCAGGTGGAGCACCTGCTCCAGCGGGCGGGCTTCGAGGTGCTGCGCGTGGCGGTCGATCAGTCGGCCGGTGACGACTGGCACAGCTTTCACTACGTGGCGCGGCGGCGTTAGCGCTTCAGCAGCGTCTGGAGTTCATCAAGACACTTCGCGAAGGCGGGGCAGCGGGCGATGAGCGTCGCGAGGTCGACGTTCTGCGCGAGGCTCAAGCGAGCACGTCGTGCGTCCTGCACCGTGTCGGTCAATTCCTGAAGGCGCGCCTTCGCGACCGACGGCGCCAGGCTTTCGGGATGGTGCGGTGCCTTCGATGACTCCACGCCGAGAACGGTGGCCAGTGCGGCTCCATCGCTCACCAGCCACGACTCGAACTCATTGACGGCGACCGCGATGAGCTTCGTGCCCGGGAGGTCACTGACCACTGCGTCGAGTTCGCGCTTTCGGGACGGCACGCCATCGGCATCCACGAGCAGGATGAGCAAGTCCGGCCGACTCGCGGGCAGGTAGCTCAGGAGCTGCCGAAGTGTTCTCTGGTGAAGAAGGTTGCTCCCCTTGGCGACTGCGCCTCGACCGGTGCGCAACGGTTCGAGAAACTGAACGGCCGCTTCGGGGACTGTGCTCTTTGCGGCGATCGCTCTCGCGAAGAGCGCATGGGCTGGCGCCCAGTCCACAGGCGCGATCAGTGAGCCTGGACCCCGCTGGGCGTTGGGGCCAACTTCACCATTGCCTTCTGCGAGCAAGACGACCCGGAGAGCGCTCATCAGTTCGAGGAGGGCACTCCACCGAGACCACCCGACAGCCACGCGCTTCCCAGCGAGTCGTCGAACTCGCGATAGACGCGAACCCAGTCGGGGTCGGCGGGGTCGACCTCCTTGACCAGGACGTTGCCGTCATCTGGCGAGCGAGACAGGAAACGAACTTCATCGGGCTTCATGTGCTCGAGAAACTCAGCCGAGTGCGTGGCGACGACGATTTGCGTCGGCTTCGGGCCCTCGGTGAGGCTCCGAAGGAACGAGACCAGCTCGCCAAGGAGATACGGGTGCAGCCCCCGCTCTGGCTCTTCGATGGTGATGAGGTCTGGTGGATCTGGCTGGAACCGCAGGGCCAGGAACGCCAGCATCAGGATGGTGCCATCGGAAACTTCGTCGGGAGAAAACACCGTCTTCGACCAACGGTCATGAAATCGAAGTCGATGAGAGCCCCTGCCACTTGGGACGACGTCGACGTCTGCGATCCCAGCAACCCGAGCGCTCAACTGCTTTGCCAAAAGACCTTGATCCGTGCGGGACATCGTCGAGATCAGGTTTGCAAGGTTGCTTCCGTCTTCATCCAAGCTCGTCGCAGGATTCAGCTGAATGGCCTGTCGCATAAGGTCGAGGTTCAATCGGAGGTGCTGAACGCCGATGGCCAAGTGGCCGCTGTGTGATTGATCCACGTTACAAATGGAGAGGCTGCCGTTTCCTTGTGCGTTCAATCGTTCAATTCGGACTTCGCCTGCTGCGTGCCGCCAAGTCGGACGTAGGTCGGTTCGAGGGTCGAGTGCCGCGAGCACCGTCGATTTGCCCGAGCCATTCGGCCCCACCAGCGCGGTGAACGGCGACAGCCGCATGTCGAGTTCGCGGATCGACCGGAAATTCTGAACTTTGATTCGCGTGAGCATCGGCACGGGTCAACTGTACCCCGCCCACTGCCGCCTCGCGACCGAACGACCAACCAGATACCTGTCACACTGCATGCGCGTGCCGGACCCCCTCACTTCGTCGTCTGCCAGCGTCTCGCTCGAGACCGCCACTCTGCTCGGTCGTCTGCGAGGCACCCGGGGCCTGTGGCTCTTCGTGCTGCTCGCCGCCATCGCGCCCGTCTCGACCTGGCTGCAGTGGCGCGTGGTGCGCGCCGAGATGAACGCACCCGACATCGGCCTCGACATTCAACGCAACGCCCAGCGCGTCGCCCTGGTGGCCGCGTTCGACGCGACCCGCTGGCCCACCGTGCATCCCGGCGACGCCATCGAGACGCTCAACGGGGAGCCGGTGAACACCCAGAACTTCTGGACACACCGGGTCGCGGTCGCGCCGGGCCTCGTGCGCGGCACCTTCCTGCACGCGGGCGTGCGCTTCGAAGCCTCTGCGCCGACGCGCGCTCCCAGTGCGGGGCTGGGCTTCGCCTACGTCACCCGGTTGATGACCGGCGCGTTGTTGTTGCTGATCGCCCTGGGCGCGTTCCTGCTGCGGCCCGGGGGCGCGGTGAACTGGCTGTTCCTGCTCTTCCTCTTCGGCGTGGGTCACCTCACCATGATGACCGCCGGCTTCATCGAGCAGAGCAACGTGCTGTACCTCATCATCTACTCGCTGCTGGCCCTCACTCCCGGCGTGGGGCTCCTGCTGCTCTCGGTCTTTCCCCGCCCGCTCGCCGTGCCGCGTGCGGCGCTGGTGGCGGTGGCGGGCCTGGCGGTGCTCTTCGCGCTCAGTCACCTGTTCCGCGCCGTGGTGCTGGGCTCGGAGTCACCCTCGTTGCCGTTCGAGCTGGCCACCCGCGCGTGGGCTGCGCTCGCTTCGCTGGTGCTGGTGGTGGGTCAGGCCGTACACGCACGCCGGGCGCGCAAGAGGGGTGAGCCGCGCCTCGCCGCGCTCTACCGCACGCTGGTGCTCGCTTCGGGTCTGGGCCTGTTCGCGCCGGTGGTGCTCTCAGGCATCAACCGCGCGCTCAAGCTCGACGGCAGCGTGGTGATGGAGTTCTCCTCCACCGCGGTGCTCATCTTCGCCGTGCTGACCGCGGTGGTGCTGGTGCGCCACAACCCGCTGGCCATCGATCGCTACGCCACCTCGGTGGTCGGCTACGTCATCACCGTCGGAGGGCTCGGGCTGGTGTTCGGCTTCACCTTGCTGGCGCTGCCGCTGGTGCTCAACCGCTTCGGCCTCACGCAGTCATCGGAGGCGCTGGTGCTGGTGACCGCTTCGCTCTCCATCTCGGTGGGCCCGGTGTACCGGCGGTTGCGGGGGCGCATCGATCGCTTCTTCTCCGAAGAGCAGGCCAACCTGATGCAGACCGCGGCGGTGCTGCGTTCGGTGGTCGACGCCGTGCAGCAGAAGTCGCAGGGCGAAGCGCTGGCCGCCATCGTCGAGGCCGCCCGGGTGCTCGGCGGAGAAGCGGTCGCGTTCTGGCAACTCGATGCCACCGGCAAGAGCCTCCATCTGTCGCGGGCCTCGGGCGTGACGCCGCCGTTGACCACCCTGGCGCGAGAAGGTTCGGCGCTGGTGTTGCTGGAGAAGGCGGGCGGGGTGGCGGGGCTCTCGGTGCACCCGCTGGTGCCGCTCGCGCAGCAGACGCTCTGGTCGTTGGGGCTGGCGCTCTCGGCTCCGGTGCGCGCGCACGGCGTGGCGGTGGGTTTCTTCGGGTTGGGCCGGCGGCCTTCGGGGTTCTCCTTCCGCGCGGAGGATCAGATGTTCCTCGAGGCGCTCGCCTCGCAGCTGGGCCTGGCGCTCGAGCGCGGCGACGTGGTGACCAACATCGGCCGCTACCGGGTGGAGCGCCGGCTGGCCACCGGTGGCATGGCCGAGGTGTTCATCGCCTGGCAGCTGGGGCCCGGTGGGTTCGAGCGCAAGGTGGCGCTCAAGCGGTTGCTGCCCGAGCTCGCGGAGGATCCGCAACACGCGGCGTCACTGCTCGATGAAGCGCGCATCGCCGCGCGGCTCTCGCATCGCAACGTGGCGCAGGTGTTCGAGGTCGGTCTCGAGCAGGGGCAACACTTCATCGCCATGGAGTTCGTCGACGGGCCGCCCCTGCGCTCATTGATGGCGGCCAGTCGAAAGCGCAGCGCGCACGTGCCGTTGCCGATCTGGTTGCAGCTGAGCCAGGCCCTGCTCAGCGCGCTCGAACACGCGCACACCGTGAAAGACGCGCAGGGAAAGCCGATGGGCGTGGTGCATCGCGACGTGACGCCAGCCAACGTGTTGGTGGCGAAGACCGGCGAAGCGAAGCTGGTCGACTTCGGCCTGGTGCTGGCGAACACCCGTCTGTTCCGCACCCAGACGGGCATCGCGCGCGGCACCTTGCCGTACATGTCACCGGAGCAGGCGGCAGGAGAGCTGGTCGACTGCCGCTCCGACATCTACTCGGCCACCGCGAGTCTCTACGAGCTGCTCACCCTGGCGCGTGCGTTCCCCGAAGGGCCGTACGTGGGGCCGCGGCCGGAGAAGGTCTCGAAGGTGCGTGCCGGCGTTCCCGCGGCGCTCGACGAGGCCTTCGACCGCGGCTTCGCGTTGGACAAGGCGCAGCGCCCTGCTTCCGCTGAAGCGTTCTCCGTGGAGTTGACCCGGGCGGCGGGCGTCACTCCGGCGAGTGAAGCGGAAGTGGCGGCCTGGGTGCAGGGGTTGCTGGCCGACGTAGGTGAACTCAAGCCGCGCAGTGAAGAGGCCACGCGTTCGGTAGAAGCGGCGACCGCCCCTGCCCGGCGGCAGTGACGCAAGGACAGCCGTGCGCCCCGCGAGCAGGCGACGGGCTTTTGACCGCACGAAGCGGAGGGGTCTGGGCATCCCGAGCAAAGAGGGGATGACCTCTGCTTCGCACTGCAAGCGGCTCGGGGCGCTCGGTGGAGAACCGATTGTTCCTGTTTCCTTCGGTTCTTACAGCCGGTCGGCGAGCCAACGAACGATGTCCATCGACGACACCACGCCCACCACGTGACCGTCGGCGGTCACCACCGGCACGCGCTCCAGACCGTGTTGCGCCATCAGACGCGCCACCTCGGCCACCGTCGCGCGTTGAGGGACGGTCACCATGTCGGTGATCATCGCGTCTTCCACTTCGAGTTCTTCTGCTTCACGCAGCCGGGCGAGCGCGGTGAGGAACACCACGCCGACGAGCACACCGTTGTCATCGACCACCGGCGCCGACGTGACGCCTGCGGAGTCGAGCGCCTCCAGTCCCTTGGAGATCTCGAGGTCACACTCGAGCGTCCGCAACTCTTCGCTGATCAGCTCGCCGCAGAGGTCATCGCCCATGGTGTTCTCCTCAGCGCGGTGATCAGCCTTCACCGCACGGCGCGCATGACGCGACCGGTTGCCTTCGGCGACGGATTCGGTTTGCAGCATGGAAGACCCCCGGGTGCAGACGCGAGGCGATCAAACGCTCATGTGCACGCGCTGTCATCCCGCCCCTGTCTGAAATTTCGGCAAATCGGCCAGTGAGCCATTTCTGAATCCGCTCCCGATGGATCACCGTCACCGAGGCTCCCTGTTTTCTGGCCTTGCAGAAGCAGCCCGACTGGCGGGGTGGTACCCTTTCTCCCGGTGCGTTTCTTTTCGTTGCTCGTCTTCGGCCTGATCTCCGGCTGCGTCTCCCGGCCCGGGGAGCCGCAGTTGCGCGAGGTCGAGCCCACCGTTCTGGATCCTCGAGTCGGTGGTTCGCTCGAGCTGCGCGGAGAAGGTTTCCTCCCCGCGGGCACGTTCGACTTCGATCGCCCCCAGCGTTCGCCGCTCGACACCGCGCTGAGCGCCGAGCTGGTGCAAGGTGAGCTGAGGGGGGTGTTGATCGACGTCACGTTGGTCGACTCGACGCGCGTGTCCGCCAACGTTCCCGCGGGGCTCTCGCCGGGCGTGTGGTCGGTGCACCTGATCACGCCGCGAGGGGTCGAGCTCACGCTGGAAGACGCGCTGCGGCTGGAAGAAGCCGGTGACGCTGGTTTCGATGCGGGGCCGCCGGACGCAGGTGAAATGGACGCAGGTGATCCCGATGCGGGCGAAGTGGATGCCGGCCCGATGCCTTGCACCACGTTGACCTTCCTCGATGACGATGGTGACGGCTTCGGCGTGCCTGACTCCGGAGCGCTGCTCTGTGGTCCAGGCCGTGCGCTGGTCATGGGTGACTGCAATGACGTCGACTCGTTGACCTCGCCCGCAGGTCTCGAGGTCTGCAACGAACTGGACGACGATTGTGACGGCACCACCGATGAAGGCTGCGCCGACGCCGGCTTCCTGCGCCTGCGAGACGCTGGGGCCGCTGACTATCTCTCCGCCAGCGCGTGGGCGCCTGAGCGGCTCTGGGTCGCCGGTGGCAACCGTCTGTTGGTGGTCGATGGTGATGCCGGGTTGATCGACTCCAGCAGCAACTGCCCCAGCAACATGAAGTCGGTGTGGGCTGATCCGAATGGTCGCGCCTTCGTCGGAGGCGGCAACAACGGCGTGGGCCGCCTCGCGACCGCGACTCGCGCAGCGGGCTGCTCCTCCAGCCAGATGATCCCCGAGCCGGTGGTGGGCATGACGGGCTTCACCTCGGCTGACGGCGGCGTGCGCGCCGAAATGGTGCTCCGCGACGGCCGCCGCGCGTCGTGGGACGGCGTGGGCCAGGTGCAGGTCTTTGGCAACCAGTTGCCTGCGGGTTTCGTGCTGCACGACGCGCATGGCTCGTCGCCCGACGCGATGTACGCGGTGGGGGGCACCACCGGCACGCCTGCACGCCCCGCGGTGTTCCGGCTGCAAGCAGGCGGAGGCCTGGTGGCCGAAGTGCTGCCCTCGAGCCTGCAAGACGGTCAGCTGCACGGTGTGTGGGTGCTCTCACCGACGGAGGTCGTCGCGGTCGGAGATCGCGGCCTCGTGCTGCGCCGCGTGCAAGGCGCCTGGCAACGCATCGCTCCGCCCAGCATGGCGGACTACACGACGGTGCGCGCGTTCAGCATCGGGCGCTTCTCTCTCTCTACCGTGTTCGGGTACCTGCGGCAGTGGAACGGCACCTGGTCACTTCGCTACACGGATCAGGTGCCCGTGCGCGATCTCACCGCGTTCGACGAAGAGCACTTCTGGTTGGTGGGTGATGACGAGGTGATCATCAACGGGCCGAGGGCTCCTTGAAGAGCGCGAGCGTGGCGTTCGTCAGGTGCGAAGGTGGCAGGGTCAACTCCCCGGCTTGCGCCCTAGTCGTCTTCTCCGGCACCGCCGATGCGCCCCGACAGGCTGCCGATGATCGCGACCAGCTCCTGGCCGTCGATTGGCTTGGAAAGATGCAGGTTGAACCCCGCGTGCAGCGCGCGGGTCCGGTCTTCGGTGCGCGCGAAAGCAGTCAGCGCGAGCGCGGGCGTACGGGCCCCCCGATCTTTCGGGAGTGAACGCACGTTCTTGATGAACTGGTAGCCATCGACGCCCGGCATTCCGATGTCGCTGACGATCACCTGGGGGCGATGTCGCGTCAGCGCATCGAGCCCTTCCGCGGCTGATCCGGCGGTGATGACGGTCGCCTCGCAGCCTTCGAGGAATCGTTTCACCAGGTCGCGGGCATCAGGCTCGTCGTCGACGACCAGGACGGAGACGCCCTGGAGCGACACCCCCTCGAGAAAGCCGCCGTTCGCGCGGGGCAGGGCGGGATGCTCCACGGGGGGGCGCTCTGGGCCCTGCGGCTCTGCGTGTAAGACCAGCACCGGCAGCATGACGACGAAGGTGGCGCCCTGTCGTTCGCCCGGGCTCGCCGCGCGGACAGAGCCGCCGTGAAGTTCCGTCAACTGCTTCACGATCGACAGGCCCAACCCCAACCCACCGTGCCGGCGGGTGGTCGATTCGTCGGCCTGACGGAAGCGATCGAACACGTGGGGCAGAAACTCAGGCTTGATCCCCTCGCCGGTGTCGCTGACGGAGATCTCGACGTGAGAATTGACCCGCTCCAGCACCACCTGGACGCGCCCGCCCTTCGGCGTGAACTTGATGGCGTTGGACACCAGGTTCCACACGATCTGCTGGAGTCGGCTGGGGTCACCTTTGACGGGGTTGGTCATTCGGTCGAGGGTGGGCTGCAACCGGATGTTCTTGGCGTCGGCGGCGGGCTGCACGGACTGGAGCGCGGCCTCGATGACGGCCGCGAGGTCGACCAACTGCACATCGAGGCGAACCTTGCCTGAGATGATGCGGCTCATGTCGAGCAGGTCTTCGATGAGTTGCTTTTGCAACTGGGCGTTGCGTTCGATGACAGCGATCCCCTTATCGACCGTCTCTGGGTCTCGCACCCGCTTCAAGATCTGAGACCAGCCCATGATCGAATTGAGCGGCGTGCGCAGCTCGTGCGACAAGGTGGCCAGGAACTCATCCTTCATCCGGCTGTTCTTCTCTGCGTCGAGCCGTGCCGCTTTTTCGCTCTGGAACAACTCGTCGCGCTGTTGCTGCAGCTTTCTGCGCTCGATGATCTCGTGGGACAGCGCCTCGATCTTCTGATTCAGGAGCCCGAAATGATCGGTGGCCTCCGCTTTGGGCCGGCAGCAAATGAAGAGCAGCGCAGGTTCGGTGGGGGCCGCAGGAACCAGCACCGTCCCATCACAACGCGTCTCCACGGGCGCGCCGCCCGGGCGTCTCCAGTTGAACGCGCCCGGCACCAGCTGTCGGCTCCGCGAACAGAGCCTCAAATAATCCGTGACGCGAGCCGGCCCGTCGGTCACGAACTCGGTCAACGACCCACCAGCCAGCGACGCGGGGGCCACCCCGAGGAGCTCTGCCAGGGCCGAGTTGACCTTGACGATCTCGCCACTGCCTCTGACCAGCGCGGAGGGCTCTGGCAAGACATGCAGAAACTGCGAAAAAGCATCGTTCATCGCCCTCACGCCTTCACGTATTCACGCCCTGATGCGGCCTCCGACGCGCCCGTCTGCTTGATGTAGACGGTGACGAGACAACCAGGCGAACCGGTGGCGATGGTCTCGTTCAATTCGACCTTGGCATAGCCCAGGTTCTCAGCGGCGATGCTTCCAAAGACGTTGGAGGTCATCATGCACAAGGCGGGGCGACCAAGGACCTTCTCCCCAAAGGGGCACCTTCGATTTCCGAAGACGATCTTCTCGTCCGTTTCCTCGACGACGTAGAAGTCGCCCTGAATGCGGCGCTTGAGATCCACCAGCACGCTGGCGACCTCTTCGCGCGACAAATGAGAGACCCCCAGCGCCTGGCGATACTCGCCATTGATTGCGTCACCCACCCTCTGACCGACCACGCTGATGAAGCCAGAGGCCTCTTTCACGCCGATGACATCCTGGAGTGTCCCGGAGAGTTCGCGGATGAGGGTGCGCATGAAGACGTCGCGCTCGAGGGGGATCGGCAGAAGCGAGAGGTCTTTTGGCGGCATGACGTTCTCCAACCCCCGCATCAGGGTTCAGCGGGGGAGCATTACGCGACGGTAAGAGATTCTATTACCTATCGTCCCTGGCCCTGCAATGCGGAGCCGCTCCGCGTTCGGGGGAGGGAGGCGCGGGGCCGCACCTCTCCTTTTTGGCTGGGCAAGCGGTGGAGGCGTCATGAGCGCCGAACGAACGGGAGCGTGGCGCGGTTGCGAAACGCGTGCGCGCTGATCACACCCGAGAGGAGCGCGGCGCACCCGACCGCGGTCCACTGCACGGAAGGCACCTCGCCCCATTGTTTGACCGCGATCGCGATGAACGCCCACACGGCGACCCCGGCGTGCTCGCGCAGGTTGCGCTTCCAGATCAGCCCCAGGTTCACCAGCGTCGCCAATGCAATCATGCCGATCGCCCACGGCGCCGACGTGCCCGGCACCACGCCCTCTTTGGCCAGATAGGACGCGAGGTTCGCCAGCACCGCCACGGTGATCCACCCGGCGTAGACGACGATTGGCCACCACACCAGGGCGATCACCCGAAGCGGCGCGTCCCAGAGCTCCATGTCGAGCCGCACCATGGCGAGCTGAATGAAGACGAACATCGCCGCGAGGGTCAGCACGCTCGCCGCCGTCTGCTCGGTGAGCCACAGCCAGATCCACAACCCGTTGCAAAGGTTGGTGAGGATCAACCACGGCCCGAGGCGGCGGAAGAAGTCGGGCTCCTGCGAGGTGAAGGCAAGCCACAGCTGGTAGCCCGCGTTGAGGATCAGCCCCAGAAAGATGATCCCCCAGATCGAGAACGCGTAGCCGGCTGGGGTGAAGAGCGTGTCGTAGCGATCGCTCAGCCCACCGACCGTGTTGCCCGCGAGGCCCTTCGCGCCTGTCCAGCCGTTCCAGGCGATCACCCCGATGGCCACGAGCGCGTTGATCACGGCAAGCAGGCGAGCTGACATGCGCACAGCATGCCTCAGCGGGCCTGGCCGCGAGCGCAAGAACCACTGTCCCTCTTGACCGCGTTCGATCACGGCGAACCACAGCCGTGGCAACACCAGGAGGCGATCACCCCGAACCTGCCAAACGATGCCGATACAGACCATCGCGAGGTGCCGGGGGCTGCGCCATCAGACGATCGCTCTCGAAGCGCCGTTGAACCTCGCCGCCTTCGAGCCCTGTCTGGCCAAGCACCACCTCACCGGCTACCGTTCGCATGCTGGTTTAGGGGGGGGCGATGAACTTCGACGACGCACGACGCTTGCGAGCACTGGCCGACTACCGGGTGATCGACACCCCGGCTGAGGAGGTCTTCGACAACATCACCCGCCTGGCGGCGGCCATCTTCTCCACGCCGATTGCCCTGGTCTCGCTGGTCGATGAAACCCGGCAGTGGTTCAAGTCGAACCATGGCCTGGACCTGACGCAAGCGCCCCGCGAGCACGCGTTCTGCGAGCACGCCATTCGGGCCGACGAGACCCTCGTGGTGGAAGACACGACGCTCGACGCCCGGTTTCTCGCCAACCCCCTGGTGACGAGCGCGCCGTTCGTGCGCTTCTATTGTGGGGTCCCCATTCACAGCAGTGACGGGCACGGGCTGGGCACGCTGTGTCTCATCGACCGCACACCGCGCACCATCTCAGCCGCGGAGCGCGCGGCGCTCGAGGCGCTCGCGCGGCAAGTCGAGTCGGAGCTCGAGATCAGGCGGCGGATGATCCTCCTCGAGGAGGCACTGGCCGCGCAGCAGCAACAGCAGAAGGCGAAAGAGCTGCTCGCCTCGATGCTCATCCACGACCTGCGGGGGCCGTTGACGTCCATCACGCTCCTCGCTGCGTCGATTCGACACCCCGATCCACAAGTCCAGCTCGACCTCGAGGAAATGCAAGACGAGGCTGACCGGGCGCGACGGATGATGACCGACGTCCTCGATCTGTGCCTCCAGGGCATGGGCAGCCTGCGCTTGCGCCGCCTGAAACTGGACGGAAGGAGGCTGGTGGGCGAGGCGGTCCGGCGTCTGGAGCGCCACGGCAGAGCCCGCGGGCAACGGCTGACGCTCGACCTGCCCACCAACCCTTGCCCGATGGACGTCGACCCTGACCTGGCCAAGAGGGTGCTCGAGAACCTCATCACCAACGCCATGCACCACGGTCCTGCGAATCGACCCATCGCGGTGGCGCTCAAGACGGAGGGGGCCGTCGTTCGCATCGAGGTGCGCGACCGGGGCGAGGTCATTCCTCCCGAGCAGAGAGGGCAGATCTTCCGCGCCTTCGAGACCCAGACCTCGACCAGCTCGGAGCACCACCGCAGCCATGGCCTGGGCCTGAGCTTTTGCCGCATGACGATCGAGGCGCATGGCGGCACCATCGGGGTGGAACCCGGGATTGACGGCGGCAACTGTTTCTTTGTCGAGCTGCCGCAGCCATCGAGCTTCGAGCCCTGAGGCCAACCAACCCGGGCCCGTGAACTTCCATCAGCAGGCACGCGAGCGAACCCGCGAAGCATTTGCCAGACGGCACGCTTGCAACACCACTGGTGCTCCGTGTCTGGTGTGCGCGGAACACTGTCCTGGGAGACCTGCATGAGTCGGCACTGGTGGTTGAGTTCGCTGCTCCTCGCGACGGGCGCCTTCGCGCAGAACGCGACCACGGCAGGAACAGCCGTCTCTCCGTGGCCGACGCTGCAGAACCTCTCGGTCAGCTGGCCCATCACCGGTGATGCCGACGCCGACGGAGTGGTGACGGTGCGGTATCGCCAGCAGGGCACGGCCACCTGGCGCCAGGGCCTGCCGCTGCGCCGGGTGCCTGCTGGCATGACGCCCGAGGGCTACGGCTGGGTGAACCGCCACGCGGGCAGCGTCTTCGACCTCACCCCTGGCACCACCTACGAGCTCGAGCTGAGCCTCGTCGATCCCGATGGCGGGAGCACCACGCAGGTCGTCACCGCCACGACGAGGGTCGAGCCTCAGACCCCCGCGACGGGTCGACTGCGCCCCGCGACGCCCAGCACGCTCGGCCCGATCCTGAGCAGTCTGCTGCCGGGCGACATCGTCGAGCTGGGCGCTGGCACCTATGCCTCCTTCACGGTTCCGACGGACGGCACGGCCGCGCAGCCGATCACTTTTCGCAGCGCCACGCCGTTGGCGGCGACCGTCACCGGCCGGCTCTTTCTGAGCTCGCGCAAGCACGTGATCCTCGAAGGGCTTCGGGTCAACGGCGTCATCCGGTGCAACGACGCCGAGTACCTCACGATTCGCCGCAACGAGGTGAACGTGGTCACCCATGGAGACGACGGCATCAACGGCTTCCGGGCCAGCTCGTACCCGAAGGGCCTCATCATCGTGGACAACGTGATCAACGGCGACACGCCGTGGGTCCCCTCATCCGTGGCGGTGGGCGGTGACAATGGCGGCGAAGGCATCGTGCTCACCGGCCCCGGGCACGTCATCTGCTGGAACAGGGTGACGGGCTTTCGCGACGCCATCTCGACGATGGAGGGAGCGGACGCGATCGATCAACAGTCGATCGACATCTGCCACAACGACCTCGACGTCGGCGCCGACGATGGCATCGAGGCTGACTTCACGACGGGCAACGTGCGGGTGATGCGGAACCGCATTCGAAACGCCTTCATGGGCATCAGCGGCCAGCCCACGCTCGGTGGCCCGCTGTACCTGATCCGCAACGTGATGCAGAACGTCGTCTACAACGCGTTCAAGCTGAACCGGGGCAGCGTGGGAGACGTGGCCTTCCACAACACGGTCCTCAAGAGCGGCGACGCGTTGAGCGTGTACGCGGGTTCGAGCTTCCCGTTCTCGCGCGCGCTCTTCCGCAACAACCTCTTCATCGGAGGCCCGGGAGTGACGGTCGACAACGGCGTCGACGCCCCCTACTTCAATGGCGCTGGGCGGGTGGCGCACCTGGCCGACGCCGACGTGAGCTGCAGCTTCGACTACGACGGCTTCGGGTCGATCGGCACGGGCACCTTCGCGGGGCGTATCGGGGCGACGTCCTTCACGAGCCTGACTGCGCTGCGCGCCAACACCAGCGAAGCCAACGCGGTGCAGCTCGACCTGTCCACGTTCGCGATGGCGCCGACGTTCCCCAGCGCCCCGTTTCCCGCCGCGGCCCCGCAAGATCTCCGCCTTTCGGTCACCGGCGCAGCGGTCGACGTGGGCACCCCCCTCGACAACGTGAACGACGGCTACGCCGGAGCGGCGCCTGACCTGGGCGCGTTCGAGTTGGGAAGCCCGGTCGAGAGCTACGGCCCGCGGTCTCCTGGAACGGGCGGTGGCGGCGGCTCGACCGGAGGTGGCGGCGGCTCGGTCGGAGGTGGCGGCGGCTCGGTCGGAGGCGGCTCGACCGGCGGCGGCGAGGGAGGGGGGGCGCCCGACGGCGGCGCGGGAGGAGGCGGCGAGGACGCCACGGGTGGCTGCGGCTGTCGCACGTTGCCCGCTTCTTTGTGGTGGGTGGCGATCCTGGGCGTTGCGCGAAGGCGACGCGCCGTGCGCACTTCAGTGGAGGTTGCGCCCGAGCACGACCCGCTCGCCGACCGGTAACAACCGAAGGGGAGGGGTTGCGGAGGCGGCCATCGCCATCAGCCTCTTCCTCGACGCGAGAGAGACAGAGACGGCCCTCGAGTTGATCAGGACTTACATCGAGTCCTTCACGTGCTGGTACACGAGGGGCGAATTCTGCAGGCCATTGACTCCGTCGTGGGCCAGGCCGGTGAGCTGAATGTTCTGCGCGCCGGTCAGCTGCGAGCTGGCCACGGGAACGGTCTGGTCCCCCGTACTGAAGATCGATACCCACTTCGTGGGTCCGGGCGTCGCCGGCGCGGTGTTGAGATCGGTGATGAACGCGCCGGACTGGCAGAGCTCCTGCCACACGCAGACCGGCAGCGGCGAGAGACAGGAGTTGCTCAGGCCGTGGTGCATCGTGCCCAACGTCACGAGGAGCGCGACCGATGAGGTGCCGCCGAGGCGCTGCAGGTAGTAGCGAGAACTCAGGCCACCCATGCTGTGGGCGACGATGGCGATGCGCGTGGCCCCCCGGCCCGAGAGCTCCTGCACCCACCCCGAGAGCTGGTTGGCGTTGGTGCCGTTACAGCCCCATCTCGGGTCGGAGTACGCGCGGGCGATCAGCCGGTCTGCAGGCCACCCGTCGTTTCGAAAACGATCGACCATCGTGTTCCAGTCGTCGGCCGAGCCGTTGATGCCGTGCACGAAGACGATGCCGTCGATGCCCAGCCCGGCGTCCACGGACATCGAGCCTGCGTCGATTCCCGCGTCAAACCCGGCGTCAATTGCCGCGTCAAACCCGGCGTCGATTCCCGCGTCGACCCCTGCGTCGACGGCGGTGCCTGCGTCCCGCTCCAGCGCGCTGCCGGCGTCAGCTTGTTCCGCGCCCGCGTCGGCTTCGGTACCGACGGGCTCGCGACCACAGGCCGCGACGAGGAGCAGGAGGCTCAGCCATGCAGACGAAGGCGCGCGCATCGCCGCCCCATAGCCCACAGCGCCCCCTCGATGACAGTCACACCCCCAGCTGGCCACTCACGAAGTCCTGCTTCCAGTGGCCAGCCGAGGTCCGCTTCAGAACTGCTTCAGCTCGCTGTCATCGAGCGGGATGAGGTCCTTCGGGTCGACGGGGTGCGAAGGCAACGCCTCGAAGCCCGCCGCCGGGGCCGCCGCACGAGGGGGCGGACGGACCGCCGAAGCGCCGGCCGGCTTGCGCGCCTGCGCCGGGGCTCCCGCCGAGGGGGCGTGCGAGACCGCCCTCTTCGCCGGCTTCTTCACCTCGGCCTGGACGTGGCTGCCCGCGCCGGCGCCGTTCACCAGGCGGCTGAGCTGCTCGACCATCTCGTTGAGCTCGATGGCCTGCGCCGAGAGCTCTTCGCTGGCCGAGGCCGACTCCTCCGCGTTGGCCGCGTTCGACTGGGTGATGCGGTCCATCTGGCTGACGGAGGTGTTGATCTGCCCGACGCCGCTGGTCTGCTGCTCGCTCGCCGTGGCCACCTCGGCCACCAGCGACGTCACTCTCTGCGCGCCGCCGACGATCTCCTTCAAGACGCCGCCGACCTGCTCGCTGATGGCGTTTCCGCTCGCCGCGTTGCGCGAGGCCTCCTCGATGAGCGCCGCGGTGTTCTTGGCCGCCTCGGCGCTGCGCTGCGCGAGGTTGCGGACCTCTTCGGCGACCACCGCGAAGCCCTTGCCCGCTTCACCGGCGCGCGCTGCCTCGACCGCGGCGTTGAGGGCGAGGAGGTTCGTCTGGAAGGCGATCTCGTCGATGGTCTTGACGATCTTCGCGGTCTCCGTCGCGCTGCTACCGATCTTCTGCATCGCGTCGTTCATCTTGTTCATGCTCGCCGCGCCGCGGTTCGCCGCGTCGGCCGATTCCTGCGCGCTGCTGTTGGCTTTGCGCGCGTTCTCGGCGTTCTGGCGCGTCATCGAGGTCACCTCTTCGAGCGAGCTCGAGACCTCTTCGAGGTTCGAGGCCTGCTGGCTGGCGCCGTTGGCGAGCTGCTGGCTCGAGCTCGAGACCTGGCTCGAGGCCGAAGCGACCTGCTCACCGGCGGCAGAGAGGCCGCTGATGATGCGGTTGATGGGGCCGGTGATGCTGCGGGTGATCGTCAGCGCCATGATGACGCTCAACACTGCCGCAACGAGCAGACCGAAGAAGACCACCGCGCGCAGGCTGCCGAGCTGGGTGGAAATGTCACCTGACTGCTTGACCGTCGACTCCAGAGCGCCCTCTGAGACGTCCTTCGCCGCGTCCGCCAAACCAATCGCCGCCGCCCGCCGCTTGTCCGAGACGGCGTCCGATGCATACCAGGCATTCTGCAGCGCCTTCACCTGTGCGCCGTATTCACGCGAAGAAGTCCGCAAGGTCTCCACGAGCCGCTCCTGCTCGGCCGTCCTGGCGCCGGCCGACATTCGATCGAAGATCGGCCCGAGGGTGGCGACCAGCCGAGGCGCTTCATCCATCATCTGCGGCTTCATCAGGGCATACGCCTTCCACGTCTCTGCGCGCGCCTGCATGAGCACCGCCGTGGCAGCGTGGATCTCTGCGGACGCCGGCTGCGCTCGACGAAATGACTCAGCCGCTTCGGCATACGCGGCCGCGGTCGCGCTCATCCGCTCCTGCGCGGCCAACAGTCTCTCCGTGGCTTCTTTTGTACCCTCGGAGGCCTCGCGATACTCACCGGAGAAGCCCCTGGCCTTCTCGATCGATGCACCGAACGAAACCAGCCCCGGGTACTGTTTGACATGCGCTTGCCCACGGGCAATCACGCTGTCCACCTTTCCAAGCGTCTCGAGACCCTGATCGTAGTACCGCCTGTCTCTGGTCAGCTCGTACATGGTGAAGAGCCGACGGCTGGCGAGCACATTGCGCTCGACTTCGTTCGCGGTGACGGCCTGAGGCACCACCTGCGACGAGAGGTAGTCCCCTGAGATGGCGTTGTGGTGGACCTGGTACAGCGTGAACGCGGTCACCAGCGAGGTGATCAACAACACCCCGGCGTAGCCGGCCGCAATCTTCGTTCCGAGTTTCATTTCGTTGAACATGGTGAGCTTTCCTTCAGGCAGCGAGTGAGAGGTTGGTGTCAGCGAGCGCGAGGTCGATGTCGATCAGCAGCACGACGCGCTTCTCGGTCTTGGCGATGCCGAGGATGAAGCGCGTCGCTTCGTCGTCGCGCCCGAAGCTGGGGGGCGGCTCGATCTGCGCCGAGGCGATGGTGCGCACCTCGAGCACCTGATCCACGAGCACGCCGGTGGTGACCGGCCCCGACGCGGTCTGCAGCTGCGCCACGATGATCACCGGCTTCTCGACCGCGCTCGCCTCGCTGATGCCGAGGTGCGTGCGCAGGTCGACCACGGGGATGATCTTCCCCCGCAGGTTGACCACGCCCCGCACGCCGTGGGGCGCGTGGGGTACCCGGGTGATCTCCATGAGCCCGATGAGCTCACGGACCTTCAGGATCTCGAGGCCGTACTCCTCGCCTCCCACCTTGAAGGTCATGTACTTGCCGACCAGCGACGAGGTGTGGCTCGCGCCGGGATCAGGGGTATCGGTCGTGGCTGCTTCCATCAGGGTCGTGCCTCCGGCTGCGGCGCGCCACCCGATGCGGCGCGTGATTTTGTACGAGAGGGCGCTTCGATCACGACCTGTCGCGCTCCTGGCCGACGCGAGTGACGTGAGCCCCGAGTCGTCGGAATCGACGCTGAGCACGAGGCCCGCGAGATGTTCGACCAGGTCTGTAGGCTGAAGAAGGGCCATGGCTCTCTCGCTGCGACCGTCGAAGTCCAGGACCCCGATTGCACAGAGCGCACCGATCAGCGGTCGCTCACGGGAGGTCGATCAGCCGAGTCGGATCAGCGTCTTGACGAACGTGAGCGAGCCCGGCCGAGGTCATTGACACACCCGGGGTCGCTGCAGACCGCCTGGGGGAGGTCAGGGCGCTGACGCCGCACCGACCCGAGGAGGGTGCGCGCCACCCGAAGGCCTTCGACCGCCCACTACTTCGTGCTCGCTGGCTTCGCCTGGCTCGAGCCACGCTCGCCGCAGACGGCCAGCAGTCGCTCTTCATGGCAGTCACACCCTCGAGGCCGAACGCGCCGCTGACCCGAGGTGAGTTCGCGGTGAGTCACTGCCCCAGCAAGGCGGGCGCGCGCGTCACGCAGAAGTCGATGTACGCGCGCACGAGCGCCGACGTGTGTCGCCGCTCAGGCACGACCGCCATCACCGTCACCTCCGGAAACGGGGAGCGCGGCAGCACGCGCACCAACCGCGCGTCGACGAGAAAAGGGGGCAGCTCGGTGAGCACTTCGCCGGCCAGCGCAGCCGCTCTGAGGTGCGCGTAGTCGTTCGCGAGCAGCACCGGCGTCGGCTGCACCACCCGGTCTCCCAGCCGCCACGCCAGCACTGCGTCGGGGCCCGACCGAAACCCCGCACACGGAACCTCCAGCACGTCGTTCACCCGGGCGACGCGGTGCCGCGCCAGAAAAGCAGGCGTGGCGACGAGCTGGTGTCGGTAGCTCGCCAACCGGCGCCCCACATAATCGGCGCGCGCCACGTCGCCGATGCGCAACGCCACGTCGATGCCATCGGCCACCAGATCCACCCGGCGCTCCGAAGTGAAGATGTCGAACTTCACCAACGGGTGTACTGCCCGGAATTCGCTCACCAACCGCCACCACGGCTCGAACGTCGGCGGCAACGACACCCGGAGCCACCCCGCGATGCCGCTCGCGTCCCGAACGGCGCGCGCGCTGTCCTGCGCTTGCGCGAGACCGGGTGAGGCCTGCTCGAAGAGCCGCTGCCCGGCCGGCGTCGTCTTGAGCCCGAGGCGCCCCCGCTCGACCAACCGAATGTCCAGCTGCGCCTCCAACGCGCGCACCCGGCGGCTCACGGTTGCCAGTGGCGCGCCCAGCCGTCGTGCCGCGGCCGACAGGCTCCCCGCGCGCACCGCCTCGATGAACATCGACAGGTCGTTCAGGTCCATGCGACAGCCTCTCGTATTCGAGAGGCAGACTCCAGAATCAGCGTGATGCGTGCTCAAATACGAGATGGTATCCGTTGGGCGTCGGCGTTCATGCCGGCCTGCCCCGGAGCGTGCGATGTCTCGACTTCTTCTGCTGGCTTCTTCCATGTGGCTCATCGCCGGTTGCCAGACCGCAGCGTCAGCGACGCGCGCTTCACCCACCCGAACCGAGGACCCCGTGGAAATCAAAGAGCTGCTTTTGCAGTACCAGCAGGCCCTGAACCAGAGCGACGCGAAGGCCGTCATGGCGCTTTACGGCCGCGAGCCGGTCTTCATGCCGCAACACGCGCCCGCCATGGTGGGGCGTGACGCGGTGCACGCCGCGTACGATCACGTCTTCGCCACGCTTCGGCTCGCGGTGCGCTTCGAGGTGCACGAGGTCGAGGTGCTGGGAGACCAGGCGTGGGCACGGACCAGCTCGGCCGGTCAGCAGACGCTGCTCGCGACGGGGCAGGTCAAAGAAGAGGGCAACAACGAGCTCTTCGTGCTTCGTCGGGAAGCGGGCGCGTGGCGCATTCACCGCTACCTGTTCGCGACCAACCGAGCGCCGTGAAGGCGTCGCCTCCGTCGACGCGCCCGGTGGTGATGGCCAGGCAGTTCACCAGATACGAGACCGCCGCCTTGTCTGCGATCTGCTGAATCTGTGCGGCGAGGCCGCCTGTTCGAGATCGAGAAGGAGTTCGCGTCCATTCCCACCAGCTGCCTTGTGCTCATGGGCGTGGGGTTCAGCGCCGCGATCTCGAGGAGGCTCGTCTGTGCGAAAGACGCTCACGACCGAGCGGTCGCGTAGGCAACCACCACGCTCGAGGCGCCTTGCGCACGGGCCACGAAGGCCCACTGCTTGCGCGTCAACTGCACGCTCTGCAGGAACGGGCGAATGGCTTCCGCGACGAAGTCGGCGGTCTTCTTCTTCTCGAACAGCATGGCGATGCCGAGCCTGGTTGCCGTGCCGTCGCTGCGCTCGAGGAGCGACACGAAGTCGTCGGCCCAGTCTTTCTTGAGCGCCTTCTCGAAGTCGGCGCGCGTCGGCGCCTCGTCTGCTGCTGTCTCGGCTCGCTCCAGCGCGGCGATGCGTTCGGCGAGTGCGCGTGCTTCCTCCAGCTTGAACGCCGCCCTTTGCGCATCGGTGAGTTTGGGCGCCCGCTGCGGGGCCAGCCTGCCGGCGTTGGGGTCCTCCTCGACGACGAAGTCATCAGACGCCTCGACACCGTCCATGAAGTCCATCAACCGGTCGCTCACCGCCGACACGAACGCCTGCGAGGCCTGCCCGCGTTCGACGAGCGCGATCGACGCCGCGAACTTCACCGTCGTCTTGTCCTTACCAGCCCGCAGCTTCACGACCTGAAGGCCCCTGCTCGACTCGACGGCGTCGACGAGCCAGTCGTGCCACTTTCCGGGGCCATCGAAGGTCATCGCCGACTTGTCGTTGAACGTCTCGAGCGCGGCGTTGAGCACCTTCAGCGGAGCGGCAGACGCCTTGCCCGGAGTCTGCTTCGCCTTCGTTCGGGTCTCCGGTTTCTTCGTGGCCATCAGCGCTTCGTAGATCAGCGCTTCATTTCAAAAAAGAAGAAGAACGAACCGGGAAAACCAGGCCCACGACTGCTGACCTTCCGGGGAGGAAAAGGGGACCCGACGCCCCCCCATTGATGGCGCTGCCGGGGATGAGCGCGGCCGCAGTAGGCACTCGCTCTTACTGTGAGCAATGGAGGCGTCATGAAGCTTCAGCAGCGCAACAACATCACAGTCCACGGGGATGGGCCTGCCACGATGCTGTTCGCACACGGGTTTGGCTGTGATCAGACCATGTGGCGCAACCTGACGCCTTCCTTCGGAGCGCGTTACCGACTGATCCTCTTCGACCTGGTGGGCAGCGGGAAGTCGGATCTCTCGGCCTACGACTACCGGAAGTACTCCACGCTGCACGGCTACGCCGACGACGTGCTGGAGATCGCCGATCAGTTTGCCGTGGGCCCGCTCATCTTCGTGGGGCACTCGGTCAGCGCGATCATCGGCATGCTGGCGGCGATCAAGGAGCCGCACCGCTTCGCCGCGAACCTGATGGTCGGCCCGTCGCCCAGCTACATCAACGACGGCGACTACATCGGGGGCTTCTCCCGCGGGGACATCGAGGGGCTCCTGCAGGCCCTGGAGAGCAACTACCTGGGCTGGTCGAGCAACATGGCGCCGGCGATCATGGGCGCGCCCCACAAGCCTGAGCTGGGCGTCGAGCTCACCAACAGCTTCTGCCGCACCAACCCCGACATCGCCAAACACTTCGCCCGCGTCACCTTCACCGCCGACCACCGCAAAGACCTGCCCCTGGTGACCACCCCTTCGCTGATCGTTCAGTGCAGTGAAGACTCGATCGCGCCGCGCCCGGTCGGCGAGTTCATGCACAAGGCGATTCGGCACAGCTCGTTGCGTGTGGTGGAGAACGTCGGGCACTGCCCGCATCTGAGCTCGCCGGGGTCCACCTTCGACGCGATGCGGGGCTTCCTGACCGAGCTGGATCTTTGACGTGGGCGGGGGGGTGACGCCTGATGGCGAGTCGTTGTTCGAGAACGCGGCCTGCGGTCTCGTGCTCACCAACCCCGACGGCACCATCGTGCGCGTCAACGCGACCTTCTGCTCCTGGACGGGCTTCACAGCGGTCGAGTTGGTCGGCCGCCGCGTTCAAGAGCTGCTCACCATGGGCGGGCGCATCTTCCACCAGACGCACTGGGCGCCCTTGATGGAGATGCAGGGCTCGGTGGCCGAGGTGAAGCTCGACGTGGTGCACCGCAGCGGCGCCATCGTGCCCATCCTCTTCAATGCAGTACGCCGCCGGCATGGCGCGCAGGTGTTCGACGAGCTGGCGGTGATGGTGGTGAACGATCGGCACAAGTACGAGGCCGAGCTGCTCGCGACGCGCTCCCAGCTCGAGGCGGCCAACGAGCGGCTGCATGGGGCCGACCGGCGCAAGACGGAGTTCCTTGCCACCCTCGCGCACGAGCTGCGCAACCCCCTGGCGCCGATCCGCACAGGCCTGGAGATCATGAAGCAGGTCGAGCTGCCCACCGAGGGGGGCCGTGCTCGGGCGATGATGGAGCGGCAGGTGGCGCACATGGTCCGTCTCATCGACGACCTGATGGACGTCGCCCGCATCGAGAGCGGGAAGATCGAGCTCACCCTGGCGCGGATCGAGCTGCGCCAGCTCATCGACTCGGCGCTCGAAGCGAGCCGGCCGGTGATCGAAGCCGCCGGCCACACGTTTCGGCTGATCCTCCCCGAGGGCTCCGGCGCCCTCTTCCTCGAGGCTGACCTCACGCGGCTCTCGCAGGTCTTGTCCAACGTGCTCAACAACGCGGCGAAATACACTCCGCGCGGCGGCCGCGTCGAGCTGGAGGTCGAGCCGCTGCGCGACGCGGTGGCCATTCGGGTGCGCGACACCGGCGCCGGCATCGAGCCGCAGCGGCAGGCCTCGATCTTCGAGATGTTCGGCCAGGTGGCCGGCACCCTGAACAAGGCCCAGGGGGGCCTGGGCATCGGGCTCGCGCTCGCCCGCACCTTGACCAAGATGCACGGCGGCCGCATCGAGGCCCAGAGCCCCGGGCTGGGCGCCGGCAGCACCTTCACCATCCACCTGCCCACGGTGGCTGCCGCCCGTCGTGATGCGTCGCCCTCGTGGCAGGAGGGCGAGCGCCCGGTGCGGCCGCTCAACGTGCTGATCGTCGAAGACAACCAGGACAACGCCGAGACGATGTGCATGCTGATGGAGCTCGGCGGGCACGCGGTGCGCATCGCTCATTCGGGGCGCGCAGGCCTCGAACGCGCTGCGTCGTGGAGGCCCGACTTGATCCTCCTCGACATCGGCCTGCCCGACCTCGAAGGCTACGAGGTCGCACGCTCCTTGCGCGCCGACCCCCACACCGCCGGGTGCACTCTGGTCGCCCTGACGGGCTGGGGCGCCGCCGAGGACAAACGATTGAGCGAAGAGGCGGGGTTCGACGCCCACTTCACCAAGCCCCTGGCACCCGCAGAGCTCTTCGCCTTCATGCACGACACGTTCGGCGGCCCCACCGGTTGAGCCCCGCGCTGGCGTCTGCCAGCCGCTCTCTGCCTCAGGTGCTGAGCGCACGCTTGAGGCCCGCAGCGGCGCGGTCGCCCAGGCGGTTGAACGCCAGTTGCAGCAGCGGGTCCACCAGGCCGAGGGCGCCGTTGAGCGTGAGCACCGCGTCATACGTCACCACCGACCCGGCTTTCGAGGGCTCGACGCGAACCTCGTCGGTCGAGGAGAGGAAGCGCGTCCTGGCCACCATTCGCAACAACCGCGGCGCCTCGAGGGCAGTCACCTCGTAGCGCATGACCGTGCCCCCGGGCGCGATGGTCAGCTCGTAGACCGACCCTGCTGGGCCATCGCCCGAGACGCGGACCGCCTTCGAGACGCCGGGGTCCCAGTCGGCGAAGCGACGCACGTCGGCCATGAAGGCAAAAGCGTCAGCGGGTGACAGGCGAGTCGAGACGGTGGTGGCGTAGCGGGCCATGGGCTCGACCTAACGTTGGCCGCTGGCGCGCGCCCCGTCATCAACGACGGGCGAACACCTGCCGGCGCGCCACCACGCGGGGCTGCATCGGGGCCGCGACCGTGGATGAGTGAGGCCATGCGTGAGAGCAGCACGCACGACCACCGGCGAGTGCGCCGGGAGCAGCAGCCGGTGCGAGTCGAGTGGAGAGCGCCGACGCCGACAGCCAGTTAGCGTTGATGGTGGCCGCCTCTTTGCTCAAGCGCTTCGCCGAGAGCACCCTCTGCAAGGGCCTCAGCCCCGAGGAAGTCGAGTCGCTCTTTGCGCTCTGCGAAGTACGCCAGCTCGAAGCGGGGGCGTGCCTCTTTCGGGAGAAGCAGCCCGCAGACGCGCTGTTCATCGTGCTCAGCGGAGACGTCGAGATTTCGAGCGAGGGGCAGCTCCTCGCTGAGGTGGGTCCGGGGAGCGCGCTGGGCGAGCTTTCCCTCTTTCGCGCAGTGCCCCGGCGCTCGGCCACGGTGACCGCGATCTGCGCTGTGACCGTCCTGCGGATCTCCGGCCCGCAGTTTCAGAAGCGCCTCGTGCTTCACGACCTCGCGGCCCTCAAGGTCGTCAACAACCTCGCTCACCAGATGGCCGATCGCCTCGCAGCCCTCAACGAGCGCTTGATCAGCGGTGGCAAGAAGGGACTGGCCGTCGCACGCTCAGAGCTGCGGCGCGCGGTCGGCTGAGCCCAGGCCCGCTCGTCATGCATGGGCAGCGCGGCTTCTTTCTCGTGGTTGCCGGCGAGCACGAGGTCGGCGACGGCGTCGATTCGCTGGAAGCACCTGCGTGGCTCGGGGCTGGCCGAGCCGTTGAGTGCCTTCAAGACCGAGCCCCTTGAACCGTCGACGCGAATGGCGCTCACTGCGCAAATGCTCACTTCCGACGCCGTCTTCGCCGGGTCGATTCCTCAGCTCTACGACGAGTACATGGTCCCGCTGATCTTCGAGGTCTACGCGGACGATCTCGTGAAGCGCGCCGTGGGCCGCAATCCGACGCGGGTGCTCGAGCTGGCCGCAGGAACCGGCGTCGTGACGAGACGGCTGGCGAGCGCGATCACCGCGCCGATCATCGCGACCGATCTGAACCCCGGCATGCTGGAGCGCGCAGCCGCAGTCGGCACCAGCCGCCCCGTCGAGTGGCGCCAGGCCGATGCGATGAAGTTGCCGTTCGACGACAGCTCGTTCGACCTGGTGCTGTGCCAGTTCGGCGCAATGTTCTTCCCCGATAAAGGCAAGGCATTCGCCGAGACGCGCCGGGTGCTGCGCCCGGGCGGAACGTTCCTTTTCAACGTGTGGGATCGGATCGAAGAGAACGAGTTCGCGAACGCCGTCTTGCAGGCGCTCAACCCTCTCTTCCCGACGAACAAGCTCACCTTCATGGCCCGCACCCCGCACGGCTACTTCGATCACGCGCAGATCTCGAAGGACCTGCGCGACGGAGGCTTCAGCAACCCCGCGACGATCGACACGGTGACCGCGCGCAGCCGGGCTGCGAGCGCTCGAGTTCCCGCGTTGGCGCTGTGTCAGGGCACGCCGATGCGCGCTGAGCTCGAATCGCGCGGGGCCTCGCTGAGCGCCATGACGGATCACGCGACTGCGGCGATCGCGGCTCGCTTCGGCGAGGGACCCGTCGAGGGGAAGATTCAGGGCTTCGTCGTCACCGTCAGTGCCTGAAGGTCATCGCGCCGTCGATGAGCGCAGCCCCACGGCGGTTCATTCATCGCGCGTGGAGGTCGGCTCAGTCTCTTCGGTGCTGCGCGTGGTGCTCTTCACCGAGAAGCCCTGCTGAATGCGCTGGGGGTCTGCGTCGTGGCTGGGGTACCGCCAATACCCGAACTGCTCGCGCAGGCATTTGACGAAGAGGCTCTGGTCCTGCACCGAGCTCGCTGAGTGGAAGTTGTCGACGCGCCCCGTGCTGAGCACCAACCAGTTCACCAGGTACGAGACCGCCGCTTTGTCTGCGATCTGCCGGATCTCCGCGGCCAGACAGTCCTTCATCAAGATGCCGTAGTGCGCGTTCACCTGCACCAGCTTCTCGTGGCTGATGAGCTGGCGGTCTCCGAGGCGCTCGTCGGAGAAATCGTGGAACACGTAAAACCCCACCACCGTCTTCTCGAGCTGGCGGCAGGCGTCGGTGCCGTGGTGCTTGTCGTAGGCCGCGCACGCGACGTCGACCATCGGCGTGCGTGCCCAGTGCCGCCGCTCGAGGGGCAAGGTGCTGGCCCAGGCCTCTGCACCCTGGAGCGCGCTCCTCGCGGCGTCGTCGACGTTGCCTTCCGAGAGCTCGAGCTTCGCCCGCGCATCGAACGCCAGCTGCCGAACGGCCCCATTGCGGCCATCGATGAAGTCTCCGATCTTCGTGAGGGCCTTTTTCGCTGCCTTCGACTGCTTCGGGTCGGCGGCCAGCGAGAGCGCGGTGACGAGATCTGCGCGCGCGATCATCAAGGTGTCGTCGGCCTTCTGGTACAGCGCCCGCGCGCTGCTCAGGCACGCCGGAGCCGGCTTCCCGGGTGACTTCTCCGCGGCTTCGACGCACGCGTCGGCGGCCTGGATCTTCTCGGCGCGCGCCTTGTCGTGCGTGGCCATCGCCGCCAGGGCGGCGTGACGGCAGGGTGCGACGTCGCCCGGGCCACACGCCGCGACCCACTTCTCGTCGAGCTCGCCCAGCGACTTGAGATCCTCGAGCGCGAGCGCCGCGGCGCGCTGGAGTTGGTGCACCCGCACCCGGTCGGTGCCGCCCAGCACGAAGGCGCTCAGCTCGAGCATGGTGAGCTGCTCACGCGCGGCCGCCGCGTCGCCCGAGTCGAGCGCCTTCTTCGCCGCGGCGAGGTCGGGCTCGAAGGCGGCGCGCACTGGCGCGTTCGGATCATCGAGCGCAGGAGGCGGAGGCACGTTGTGCTCAGGCTCGAAGATCTTGAGCTCACGCGGGGGGCCAAACGCGTTGGCGAGGTCGTCGTCGCCCGGAGCCTGGGCGCGGGCCGGCCCGGCGAGGCCGAGCAGGAGAAGCAGGGGGAAACGCCACATGGCCTCAATTCTAGTCCCCGATCGACCGCGGGCGCTGGCAGCAGCTGCTGGCCGGGGCGCAGTGGGCGGAGGTGGGACGCCGGTGCCGGTGGCAGCTCGGCGCCCGGCGTCGCGGAAGCGGCCCAGAGCCTCAGGCCGCGGGGCTGTGGAGCACCTCGATGGTGCAGCGATCGCGCCCCGCTTGCTTGGCCAGGTACATCTGGGCGTCGGCCGCCTCCAGTGCTGCTGCTGGCTCGGCGGGCGCCAGGGGGAAAACCACGGCGCCGATGCTGGCGGTGACGTGCCACCCACCCCGCAGCATCGTCTCGGCGAGTCGGGTCCGGAACCGATCCAGCACCGCCCGCGCCCCTTCGGCGTTGGTCTCGGGCAGCAACAGGGCGAACTCGTCGCCGCCCAACCGGGCTGCGAGGTCGGTGGCGCGGGCGGCCTCCCGCAGGCAGGCGGCAGTCGCGCGCAGCACCTGGTCGCCGGCGGCGTGCCCTCGCGTGTCGTTGACCGCCTTGAAGTGATCGAGGTCCACGTACACGAGGGTGGTGCTCCGGCCGCCGCGGCGGGCCAGGCCCAGCACCACCGCGAGCTGATCGCGGAAGGCCCGCACGTTGGCGAGCCCCGTGAGGGTGTCGGTGCGGCTGAGCGCGGCTTCGGCCTGGAGGCGCCGGTGCAACTCGGCGATCAACAGCCCGATGACGCTGAAGCCCATCAGCTGGGCCAGCGAGTTGATCGCCCAGATGGCCGGGTGGCTGTAGATGAGCCCAGCCTGGCGGTTGCTCATCACCCAGATGACCGTGGCTGTCAGCGACAGGGCCACCGCCGCGCGGCGCCCATGAGACCAGGCGCCCAGCGCGACCGGGAGGAAGTAGAGCGGGTACACCCGCACCTCCACGCCGGTGATCAAGTCGAGCCAGCCGACCAGCAGGAGGCCGACCGCGGCGCCGGCCAAGCGCCTCCGTGCTGTCTGCCGCGCGTGCACCGAACCATCTTATGGGGAACGGCCGCCCGGCGCAGCGCTCCTTGCGCACCTGGTGACCTGCGCCTCGACGGACTTCTTGGCGGGCGCCGAGGTGACGAGGTCGTTGGCGCCGATCAGCAGCAACACCGCCGTGCCGGCTTGGCTTCACACCGGTGCTGAAGCCGCCGAAGACTTCTGTCGCGTCTCGCGGCGTCGGTCAGGGCTCGAGAAGGGGATCAGAACCGCACTCCGACATCACGTCGGAGCGACCTTGCTGCCGTCACCCTGCATCACCGTCCACCTGTCAGGACGACGGTATGCGAACGCCTTCAAGCGTGCTCGCGGCCCCCCGCAGCGGGTTGAGCACGTGCAGGCTGCCGTCGGTCTCCAGCACCACGGCGCCGGCGTCTTCCAGCCGGGGCTGGCCGGCACCGCGCACCGCCGCCATGATCTCTCCTTCGGTGATGCGTTCGCGCTTCATGGCGGCGAGCGGCTCAGCTCTGACTGCCGGGGGTGCCGACGAGCGCGATCGCCACATGGTGGCTGGCGAGCCGGTACGCGTCGTTCACGTTGGCCGGCCACCTGTCGACCTGCTGGCTCATCGTGGTCAGCTGCTTGAGCAGGTTGTCCCGAAGCTGCGAGGTGGTGAGGCTGTCGGACACGTCGATCTTCCAGCCGAACGCCTCGTCGATGAAGGACACCATGGTCACAGGCAAGCCAGCCTCGGCCGGGAACTGGGCGATGCCGAAATCACGGCCCGCTTCGATGTTGCCCTGCTCGCGGACCTTCTCGGAGAGGCCCTGCTCCTTGCCCGCCGCGGCCGAGCTCTTCGGCGCGCTGCTGCCCTGCTTGGTGCTGCTGAGGACGACGGGCCACTTCTGGCTGAACTGCGCGGCGTCGGTGATTTCCCCTTCCGCGAATTGCAGCGGCGCGTACACCTCGTTCTTTGCGATCTTGAAGGGCTCCCCGTACTTGTCCTCGAAGCTCTTCTTGATCTGCGAGACCTTCGCCTTGAGCGCTGAGAGCTGCTTCTGATCGAAGTCGGCCTCCATCAGCGGGTGTTTGTCCATCCGGTCCCGATCCAGGTCGACCAGCTTGTCGATGACGTCGTTCAGCTCTCCGTCGCTGCCGAAGACTGCGCCGGTCACCGAAGCGAGGCTCGCGCGCAGCTCGTCAGCGTGCGGTAGCTTCGCGTCGTAGCGAGCCCCCGTGGGGAGCTTGGCGTGCTTCGCCGGCAGGGGCGTGATGGTCACCACCCCGATCAACAGCGTCGGCCGCTTCGAGTCGGCGGCCTTGCCCTGATCCTTCGCGCTGTCTTTCGTCGAGCTGGGCTGGGAACCCGTCGTCTTCCTGGTGGGCTGGTCGTCTTCAGGCGCCTGAGCCCCGGCGTGAATCGGACTGAGGAAGGTGGCCAACCCGCCTGCCAGTGCGGCGGCCTTCAACTTGTTGCGCATGTTGTTCATGGTTCACTCCATTGTTCGGTGTCGTGGGAGGCCGCGCTAACCCATGAGGTCCTCGGGCCAGACGATCGAGTGTGCATCGCGTGTGCCCCGACCAGGTGCCCGCCCTGGCCCACCTCGGTGGTGCGGTGGCATGGGGGCTCGGACCTTGCGCCGTCGCACGCCGACTGACTGGGCGGGGCAGGTTCGCTCAGTGTGCGTGGCCCAACGCTCAGCCGCGCCCGGAGGCCGCCTGTGCCTCCTTCCAGGTGATGGTCCTCGACGCTCCGCGGCTTCGTCTTCAAGCTGCACGCGGCGGCGAAGGTGCGCACGAGAGGGGGGCAGCTCGAAGTGGGCGGCTGCATCTTCCCCGCGAATCGATCGTTGCCTCAGGGTGAGTTCGAGGTGCAGTGCGCCTCACGGCGTCAGAATGTTGACTGCGTCGAAAGGTTTGCGTGTCGCGTGATCCCCAGAATCATTGTGGGCTGGCTTCAGTGGAGAGGCACGAAACGACATGCAGTATTTGAAATCGGCGCGCGCGCGGCTGCGCCTGGAAGCAATCATCGTCTGCCTGACCGTCACTGGCTGCAACGACAAGCCGCCCGACCGCGTGGACGGTGCCTTTCAATTCGAACGGCACGCCTTCACCTTCGCGAACTTCGATGACGGGTTGAGCGGGAGCGCGCTGACCGCGCCCCTCGCGGCGCGCATGTTCGGTGACAGCGCAGTCTGCGCCCGTGGCGCGGGCGACACCTGCCAACCGTCGGCCATCGCGCAGACGTGGCTCGACGACACCAACGCCGGCTTTCGCTACGGCCACAGCGAGGGCATGGCGGTGCTGGCGCTGTTGATCTCCACCGGCAAGCTCGACCCCGCGCCCCTCGGCGCCGCTTCGGCTGCAGGCGTGCCCTTCCAGGCGAGCGTGCGCTCCGAGATCTCCTACTGGGCCGCGACCCAGAAGGTGCTCTCCGTGCATGTCAACGACAAGCGGCTCGCCGCGAACGAGGTGCTGCCGTTTCTCGCCAAGGCGCTTCCTCAGACCGACGAAGGCTGGCGCCTGCTCATCGCGATGAAGGACGCCTCGGGCTTCTCGGGTGGCCACGCGCTGGTGCCCTTCGGCTACTTCCGCGGTACGGCTGCAGGCCAGTACTTCGTTCGCGTCTACGACCCCAGCTTCCCCTCGGAAGAGCGGCGCCTCGAGCTCAACGTCGACGCCAACACCTGGAAGTACGAGGGCTCGACCAACCCCGACTTCCCCCGCAGCTACGAGGGCACGCCAGAAAACGGCAACAAGCTCTTCTTCTCGCCCGTCAGCCTGCGCCAGGGCGTGCTCCCCGCGCCTTTCGCTGAAGGGCTCTCGGCCTCGGCCAGCGGTGGCGCCCTGCTGGTGAAAGACGAGTCGCAAGGCACGATGGTCGGCTTCAAGAACGGCGAGATCCTCGAGCAGGGCGGCACCTTCTTGCCCTCGTCGGCTGACTGTTTCTGCAAGGCCCCCAGCACCATCACCAACGTGATGGTGAAGGGCACCGGCCCGCAGACCATCTCAGTGGGGGGCGACGGCGGCACGATCTTCGCGGTCGGCCCGACCATGGCGACCAAGGTCGACTCGTCGAGCGGGCAGGGCGCGATGACCGTCGACCCCGCCCAAAAAACGGTGACCTTCAACTCGACCGGTGACGCAGGCACCACCCTCACCACCGTCACCCTGAACGCCGACGGCTCTCAGACCAGCACCACGATCACCGTGAGCAACCCCAGCACCACCATCAAGCTCGACAGCAGCGACCCCTCGAGCGTGAAGGTCACGGTCGACGCCAGCCCGCAGGGCGGCACGCAGATCTCGGTGCAGACCACCGTCACTCAACCTGACGGCACCTCGAAGACCACCGTCGCCCAGGGCACCACCAACGGCAACGACGCCGAACTCACCATCAACGCGCTCGACGGCGGCACCTCGGTCAACACCGCCATCAACTACGCGACCTGCAAGAACCTCACGAAAGACCCCATGGAAACCGACGTCGACTGCGGCGCGTTCTGCGCGCAGCAGACCGAGCGCGTCGGCTCCGGTGGGTGCGCTGAGACGAAGGTCTGCGACTCCGCCAGCGACTGCGTCACCGGGGCCGAGTGCTTCAGCGGCCGCTGCCGGTTCCCCACCTGCGACGATGGCCGGCAGAACGGCGACGAGCTGGCGGTCGACTGCGGTGGCACGAATCGGTGCCGCTGCTCCGTCGGGCAGCCCTGTGGCGCGCAGTCGTCGGTGTGCAACGCCAACTCGCAATGCAGCCAGGGCACCTGCCAGCAGCTCTACTCACGCAGCATGACGGTCGTCGGCCTCGGCGCGCAGCTGGTGCGCCTGCCCGTGCAGTTCGACGGCACGGGGGCCACGTACGATCTCATCGGCACCGGCGCGTCGTCGTTCACCCGTTCGTTCAGCGCCCTCCGCACGCTCAAGGTCCAGAAGCCGCTGAGCAACCAGTTCAACTGCACGTTTCAGGTGCGCGACGCGAACGGCGACTGGACGATGGCCGACGTCAGCGTCGCCGAATCGAACGTGCTCACCTGCGTGCGCACTCGCAGCGAGGTGCACTTCGGTACCAACTCGAGCTCGTGCGCCGACCGGGTCGAGGTCACGCCCGCCAACGCCGGCGGCGTGCGCGTCTGGGAGCTGCGCCCCTGGGGGCCGAGCGTGACGCTCAGCAGCCTGAGCCCGCACGTCAGCGCAGCGCCGTACGCGCAGGTCGCCTACTCGGGCAACGACTACAACGCCGGCTCGCTCACCGTCACCGGCCCCTACGACGGAGGCCTCGCCTGGCAGCTCTCGGTCGGCGCGACCGTCGAGGCCGACGCCACCTACCAGTACAACACCCTCAACCCCGGCAGCGTGACGGTGCCGCGCCGCCGCTTCCGCCAGAGCTGCGCCATCACCAGCGCCGACCGCGGCCCCTTGCCGACCGACGCTCCGGCCCAGGTCACCCTCGCGTGCACCTGCGACGACGTGACGCTCAGGGTCGACGCCGGCACCGATGCCGGCACCGATGCGGGCACCGATGCGGGCACCGATGCCGGCACTGATGCTGGCACCTCCACTGACGGCGGCACGGGCGGCGGCGATGGCGGCATGACCTGCTCGCTCGACACCGACTGCGGCCCGGCGCTCGACTGCTATTGCGGTGACAACTCAGGCGCCTGCGCGGGAACGGGGCGCTGCGGCGCTGGTCGCTTCGTCGCCACGGTGCCGACGACCAACGGCACCACGCCCAGTGGCGCCTTCACCGTGCCTGCGGGGTGCACCCAGATGCGGGTGACGGCCTGGGGCGCAGCCGGTGGCGCGGGCGCGGGGGGCAACCTGCAAATGCTCCCGCCCACCCCCGGCGGCGCCGGTGGCTTCGTCAGCGGCACGCTCTCCGTCACGCCGGGCGACGTCTTCACGGTGTGGGTCGGCAACCCGGGCGGCGCGGCTGCGTCGTCGGGCGGCCCGTCAGACCACCTTGGCTCGTACCTCGGCGCCCCGGCCAACGGCGGGCTCGGTGACTCGAACGTCGCCAACGGCGGAGGCGGCGGCGGCGGAGGGCTGACGAGCGTGAGGCGCGCGAGCTCGGGTGGCGCGACGCTGGCCAGCTTTTCGGTGCCCGCAGGTGGTGGCGGCTCTCAGGCCGGTGGTGGCGCGGGAGGCGACGCTTCGTCGGGGGGGGCTCCCTCCAACAGCGGGCAGAGAGCCACCGTCTCGGAGCGCTCGGGTGGCGGAGGCGCGGGTGAGCCCGGCGGCCTGGCTGGCACCTTCGGCTCAGACGGGCAGGGCGGCGCGTTCGGCGCGTTGCCTTCGGGGCTGACCTCGGAGGCCGCCGGCTTCGGCAGCGGCCCGGGCGGCCAGAGCATCAACGACCTGAACACCTTCTGTCCTTCTGCCGGTAACGGCTTCCAGTTCACCAACAACGGCGGCTGCGTCGTCTTGAGGTGCGTGTCTCCATGAGAACCCAGAACGTGAAGTGGATGCTGAGCGGCGCCGTGTTCACGGTGCTGGTCGGCTGCGGGGTCGACGACACCACGTCGGTTCGTCAGAACGTGACGGCCTTCACCTGCCCCGCCGATCAACGGCCGTGGGACTTCGGGCGCTTTCCCAACGGCCACACCAGCGAGCAACTGCAACAGCTGCGCAAATCGAAGACGGCGGCCGACTCGGGCGTCGACGCGCTCGAGAACACGATGTCAGTCGAGTCGTTGAGCTGCTCCGGGTTCGCGCCGGTGCTCAAAGCCGAAGACCTCGCGGTCGCCAAGGCGCTCTGCGATGGCAAGTCGAGCTGCTTCCCGCTCAACGAGGTGCGCAACCTCGTGTCGTGCTCGAACGCCAGCTACCCCGAGTGGAAGACGAGCCCGAAGATCACCTACCGCTGCTCTGGGGAAAACGGCCAGGTCCACACCGAGTTCGCCTACTCGGCCTCTTGCGCCCTGCGCCAGGCCTGGAGCGACAAGACCGTCTGCGTTCCCGAGAACTGTTACGGCCGCACCTCGCGCGACATCAACATGCAGTGCGTGCCCGACCTCCTGAAGCCGGTCGAAACGGCGATTGAGACCACCTCCGTCACCTTCGACAGCGTGGCGCGCACGCTGCTCGTTCCCGGCGAGCCCGATGGTCAGGCCATCGCCTTGAACACCGGGCTCAAGGGCCTCGCCGTGACGCTCGATCAGGACCAGCTCTATCGCTTCAAGGGGCGTGTCAGGTCCGTGGGGGCCACCCGCACCGTGCCCAGGCAGCTCCTCACGCTCTGGGTGAGCACTCGCCTGGGTCTGCCCGACAACGGCGCGACGCTCATCGACGCCGTGCGCTGCGTGATCGGCAAGATCGACCTCTCGAAGTACACGCCCAGCGAATCGAACGGCCAGACCGAGATCGCGTTCGACGAGACCCTGCGCATTCCTCCGAGCTGCAGCACCGGCGAAGCGTTCACCACCGTCGCCCGCACGGCCTGGCGCGCGCAGGGCTACGACGTCAGCTCGCCGACGCTGCGGCGGCCCACCAACTCCGACCTCAACCAGCTCGAGGCGTCCTACGATCTCGAGGGCCACGCGCTCGTGCTGCAAGATCTCCGCACCGCGACCGAGAACTCGTGCAGCACCAAGCCCATCGACTTCTTCTTCAACTACACCGCGGGCGTGCACGACGCGCTCGGGTACTACCGGCAGAACCGCCTGGCCGTGACGAGCGCGCGCGGGAACCTCGCAGGGCTGTTCATCAACGAGCGGCCCAAGACCCTGCTGCGCCCCTCGGAGGTCAACGTTCGCGGCCTCGAGTTCCGCGTCAACAAGCAGGGGCGCGTTCGCGGCGACATCCCCGTCGACTTGATCCTGCAGATGTCGGGGCCCGAATCAGAGGTCTGGCGTCGCTACCTCAGGGGCTACCGGCCCATGGGCAGCGTGCGCCGCAACGGCATGCAGCAGGTCACCGGCGGCGTCGACTGGACCCGCATCTACTTCCAGTTCGAAGGCGTCACGCGGGGCAGCGCCGCCGGCACCGGCTTCGTGCCCGTGCCCGACCCCACCCTCAAAGATGGGGACGGGAACGTGGTGGTCGACACCAGCGCGATGATTCCCCTGCCGGCCGATGCCATGCGACCGCCGCTCGATGGCCTCAGCGAATCGGGCTCTGCCCAGACCCTCTCGGTGCCGCTCACCAACGCCTTGCGCACCGCGCTGTTCAACCCCGCGGGCCGCTACCCGCTCAAGCCGGGCGAACGACGCACCTACGTGCTGCAGTTCTGCACCGAGGCCACGCCGCGCTTCTTCTCGGCGAAGGTGAACTGGAACTACAAGTACAACGCCACCCGCACCGACCTGGTTCGCGTCGAAGACCCCGGCGTGGTCGAGCAGGTGCAAGTGCCCCTGAGCACCAACGCCTGGGCGCCGACCCGGAACCTCGAGTCAGCGGTCAACCGCTGCGCCCGAAGCGGCCTCTTCACGTTCTACGGCGAAGACATCGTGTTGCCGCTCGCCGAGACCGAGAACGGCGGCGGCGACAACGGTGACAGCGACGCCACCACCAGCGGCGAGTCGCGCATGTCGGCCAACTTCGACCCCAGCTTCGATCGCCACTGCACCGGCGCGGTCGGCGCTGAAGTCTGCTCGACCACGATGACCCAGGAGCTGGGCGGCAGTGGTGGGCCGCTGGGCAGCACCATCTTCTCGCTGACCTCCGACGCCGATGAAGAAGGCGATACCGAAGACATGAGCGAGTCGCTCAAGATCCTCGGCTTCAACGTGCTCAAGCTGCCAGGCGACGATGTCTTCAGCGAGACCGAGAACACCATCACCTTCGCGCCCAAGCTCGAAACGCTGGGCAGGAAGGCCAAGCAGCTCGGCGCGCCCATCCCCTTCTTCCACGCCGAGGCCAGGAGCTTCTCGGCTGACGTCAAGGGGCTCGCGGTCGGTCTCGAGTTCGCGATTCCACTCCGCTTCGGCCCGGTGCAGGGCGATCTCACGTTCAGCCTCGCGGGCGGCGTGGGGCTCGGCTTCGAGCTGACCCACACCTACAACGGCAACGTCGGCACCACGTGCGCGGTGGTCAACGCAGCAGGTGAGATCGTCGATCAGCCCTGCTCCGACGTGAACACCGCGCTGCCGTCGATGCCGCTGAAGAAGGCCCGCGAGGTCTGCGCGACGCTCGGCGGCCAGCTCGCCGAGCCCCGCACCGACGCCGCCCTCGCGCTGATGCGCGCAGCGCTGCCCGCCACGACCGAGGCCTGGGTCGGCGCGCAGGTGGGCAACGAGTACCGGCCGAACACCGACTGCTTGACCACGTGGAGCTCGGCGGTCTGCGCCAACGGTCACGCCACGTACATGCGCTGGCTCTCGGACGGCACCAACTTCCTCAAGGCGAGCACCTTCGGACCCTTTCAATCGATCGCGGCGCCTACCACCCTCGATGGCACCTCGGTGACCGCGGCCGTGCTGGCGACCCAGCGGCCGGTGGCCAGCGGCGTCACGCTCAAGGGCACTGAGTTCGGCAGCCGCTCCATCGACGCCCTCTACCCGTCGGTGTGCGTGCGGCCACGCATCACCACCGGCAGCTCCCACGAGCTGAAGTTGGCGATGAAGTTGGGCTTCGCGGCCGGCTTCGGCGTCGAGTTCTGTACCCCGAGCGCCGACTCGCCCTTCGCGCTGTGCCTCGGTGGCAGCGTGAACATCATCGAGGCGTCGCTCCTCCCCAGCATCGCTTTCACGTACACCCGGGTGAAGGACAACGCGGGCCGCACCGCGGTCAACAGCTCGATGGTTCGTTCCGTCGACTGGGAAGTGAAGATCCTCACCGGGTCGATCGAAGTGAAGGTCGTCACGCCCTTCACCGACTTCTCGTACGCCCTCATTTCGTTCGGCGGCTTCTCGGTGGCCGGGGGCAACCTCGCGAACGATGAGCGCGCCTTCAAACAGGAGATTCAGTGATGAAGCGCACCACCAGGCTGGTCCTCGCGGGAACCGGCGCAGCAGGTCTCGCCGTCATGGCGCTCTGGCCGCGTGAGCCAGCGCCGAGCCCGATGGTGGCCGAACCCGAGCCAGTCGCGATGTCGGCGGTCACGCCCGTGCCCGAGCCCGTGCCCGCGCCTTCGCCCGGCTGCACCTTCAGCCACGGAGCGCCGTACGCCTGGGCGGTGACGCTCGAGGCGACCACCCGCCTGCCTGTACCGGGGTCGACCGAGATGCTCGAGACCGGCCTGCGGCTGTCGGCGCAGCTCGGCGTCGAGGTGGTCGAAGCGCGCGCCGATGGGGCGCTGCTCGTCGGCCGCCTGGCGCAAGTGAACGCGACCGGCGTGGGCGCCGATGCCCGGCTCGGCGATGCGCCCTTCATGCTCGAGGTGGGCGCCGATTGTCGGCTGCGCGCCTTCGGGCACGCCCCGGCGCTCTCACGCGCCGTCGCCCGCACCCAGCAGGCGCTGCTGTGGGAAACGCAGTTCTCGGCCACGCCTGCCGCGGACTTCCAGATGGAGAACGCCAATGGGCTGGCCGTGGGCTCGCTCTCGCGCGATGCAGCGGGCACCTTCACGCGCACCCTCACCCGCTATGAGCGGCTGTGGGCCGAGGCGACCGCCCCCGCCCCGACGCGCTCGACGATGTTGCTGACGCGCGCCGCCGATGGCTGGTTCGACCAGGTCCAGGTCTCAGAGACGCTGGTGCTCGGTGACGCGCGCAGTGACTCGCGCCTGTCGCTGGTCGCGGCGCCCTCGGGAGCGGTGTCCTTCACGCAGGCCGAGCGTGAGCGCGCCAGCTACGTCTTCGAAGATCTGCTGCCGTGGCGTCCGGCCAGCCAGGTGCATCGGCCGGTGAGCTCCTTCGACGTCGAGCGCCGCCACCGCGTCGCCGCGCTCACGGTGAATGAGGCCGTCGAGCAGTTCATCGACCGCACCACCTCGGGCCGAGGCATTCAGCAGACCTGGCCCGAGCTCGCGGCGTGGTTCGAGGTGCACCCCGAAGGCATCGCCCCGGCGATCGCCCGCTACGACGGCGGTGACTTCTCGGCCGAGGCGACCCGCGACTTCTTCCTCGCGCTTGGCAAGACCCGAAACCTCGAAGCGCGTGAGGCGCTGCTGGCCCTCAAGCGCGACCCTGCCCGCCACCCGATGGATCGCGTGCGCTCGATGTTCGCGCTGGGCACCCGCGACGACGTCGGCGTACCGCTGGCGCTCGAGCTGGCTGACGACGCGAAGAAGCACCTGGGAAAAAAGAGCAAGCAGAGCCGCTTCCTCGGCGGCGAGTCGTTGTTGGCGCTCTCGATGCTGTCGGGCCTCTCGGAAGACGCCGCCGTGCAGAAGGTGGCCGCCTCCGCGCTCGCCGAAGTGCTGAGCGGTCACACCACGTACCCGGTGCTGGCCTCGGCGCTCGCGGCCGTGGGGAACACCGGCGACGCTTCACTGCTGCCGTCCACCGAGCCCTTCGTGCGCTCGGAGGATCGCCGCACGCGCCGGGCGGCCACCGCGCTGTTCAACCGCATGCCGCCCGAAGCCACTGCGGCCATCGCCCTCGAGTGGCTGCGCCGTGAGACCGACCTGGTGGTGAAGCGAGACCTCTACGACGCGATTCAACACCAGCACTTCGACCAGCAGCGGCGCGCCGAGCGGGTGCTGGCCGAGCAGGCGTTGCTCGATTTGCCGCTCATGAACACGCCCATGTCGCGGCGCCCGTTGGTGCTGCTCATCGCGCGCAGCGCCGCCGCCCAGGAGCCCGCGATGCGGCAGGCCCTCATCGCCCAGGCCCGCGTCGAGCTCTCGCAGCACTCGTCGTTGCTCAAGACGTTTCAAGACGTGCTCACGCAAGATGAGATCGCCGAGGTGCTCCGATGATGCGCCGTGTGTTGTTGGCCAGCGCCCTGGCGTGGGTGGCGTGTGGCCCCACCATCCCGCCCGCCCCTGACCTCATTCAACGCCCCGCCCCGAGCCCCGGGGTGGTCATGGGCCAGACCACCCCCACCGATGACCCGACGCAGCGGCCTCCCCCGGTGGAAGAGGCCGTGCTGGCCGATGCCGGCTGTTGCACGGTCTTCGGTTTGTCTGCGGCACCCGGTGAGGTCGCCGCGCAGTTGGTCATCGACGGCTCGCGAGTGCCGATGGAGTCGAACGATGCCGGCGTCTGGTTCGCCACCCGCTGCGTCGGCCCGGCCTCTTTCGAGTACTACTTCGAGGTCGGTTACCCGGCCGATGACGACGCCGGCGTGGTGTGGGTCGACCGCATCAATGAGGCGGTGCCCGCCTCGAATGACAGCCTGCTTGCTCCGGCGGTGAACCTCTTCGCCTTCCCCGACGGCGGCACGTGCGAGCAGTTCGACGTCGCGCCCTATGCTGCGGTGCCTGACGCCGGCCCGTGAGCGCTCGGGCTCGTGAGCTCCGCGCCGCTGCGACTGTCGCGCTGACCCAGGATGGCTTCAACGCCCTCGACTCCCGCGGGCCCGGCGGCGCGCTCGACGGTCGCTTCGCCCGCTCTGCCGTCAACGAGGCGCTCGGGACTCCGGCGCGGCGTCCGCCTGCTCCGAACCGCGCTCCGATCGACTTCAAGGTCGCCACCTGGAACGTCGAGAACTTCTTCGACTCGGTCAACGACCCCTCCCGCACCGACGAGCGCGCCACCGGCGGCGTCATTCCGACCGGCGCCGCCGTCTCGGCCAAGTCGGCCGCGCTGGCGAGCGTCTTCAGGGGCATCTCCGCGGACGTCGTCGCGTTGCAGGAGGTCGAGACCCGGGCGCTGCTCGACGACCTCGCCAACCGGATCGATCCGGCGCCCTCCCACCGCGTGTTCGTGGACTCCGGCACTCCCGAGCGCCGCATCGTCGCGCTGCTCACCCGGTACCCGGTCCTCCGCGTCGTCAACCACAGCCGCGAGAGCCTCGGCTTCGCCCCCGGCACGAAGGACGCTGCCTTCAAGCACCACCTGCTCGAGGTGGAGCTGAACGTGAACGGCCAGACGGTGGTCGTGCTCGTGCAGCACCAGGCCGCGCGCGCAGACAGCCCCGGCTCGACGGGCGACCCGACGCGCGCGTTCCGCGAGGCCGAGGCCCGCTACGCCCGCGACGTCGCGAACCGGCTTCGCGCCGAAAACCCGCGCCTCCCCGTCGTCGTGATGGGCGACTTCAATGACCAGTCGACGGACGCCTCGGTCGGTGACTGGCTGAAGCAGGGTTACGGCTCCGCCACGCAGGCCGTCCCTTCGGCGCAGCGGTACACCAACATCTACCGGCCGAAGCCGGGCGTCGAGCTTCGCCGCGACTTCGATCACATTCTCGCCTCGCCTGACCTCGCCCCGACGGCTCGTTCGGTCTTCATCCACCACGAAGCGCGGCGCCCGGGTCTGTCGGATCTCGCGCCGGTCGAGGCGACCTTCAAGCTCTGAGCTGACCCAGGCTGCGCGACGGCGTGGGGCCGTCGTTCGAGGAAGTCACACGCGAGGAGCAAGTCGCCGAAGTGAGCGTATCCACTTCCGCCCTGCGAGCCCTCCTCTTCTCGGCCACTATCATCCTCTCTGCTTGCCAGTGTGGAACAGCCAACCCCGACACCGACGGGGGGGCAGGTGGAGGTGACGCGCAGGCCTGCCTCGGTGATTCGGAGTGGAGTGCGCTCTCGACGATTCTCGGGTGGACCCGCGCTGATCAGGTTTACAGCCAGGAGCGATTTGACGGCTGGGTAGAGCTGGCCGTCGGACTCAGTCCAGATGGATTCTGGAGATTGGCGTAACAGGCCGAGGATGACGCGTGCGGTTCTGCTGATCATGGTGAAGACAGGTGGGTGTGACATTGCTGATCAGGCTGCTCTTGGAGGGCGTGGTGTCTCTTGGGCTGGTGGTGTTGCCCAGCGCGAACAGGCCTCTCGGCGTCGGGCTTCCAGTGCTCGAGGGCCCGAAGCTTCGACTCTTTTGGAAAACGAGAATCCGGAAGGTGCGCGCGTGCTCCAGTCTCGCGGATGTATTTGCTGAGGTTGCGCGCGCGGGAGGCGAGGTACCCGGACAGAAAAAGGGCGCCGATAGCTCTGAAAGAGCGACTCTCTTTCAGAGTCAAAGAGGCCGCAATTCGCTGATCAACACCACGCAATCACATACCTGCGTTCTCCTCGATCGCTCTAAAAGAGAACTGCGTCGGCAGACTTCTCTTTTAGAGAACTGGTGTTCGCTCCAGTTCCGTGATTCTGGGTGCCTGCACGCGCGTTGCGCATACGAATCACTCTCAAAGAGAACTCTTCGCGAACTCTCTTTCAGAGCTATCGGCGCCCCTTTTCTGTCCGGGTATCTCGCCTCCCGCACGCGCAACCCGCGCCATTACTCGCCTCGCGCCCCCTGAAGCGACCCGCCAAAAGATTCTCGTTTTCTAAAAGAGTCGAAGCTTCGGGCCCTCGAGCACTGGAAGCCCGACGCCGAGAGGCCTGTTCGCGCTGGGCAACGCAACCGACCCCACAACACCACGCACCCAGGGCTGTGGCAGTTGAACACTGCGGTGCACGGGCACGCCAGGGAAGGCCTCGAGCGTCTGTGCGGGTACGGCGCGCGCGGACCGGTCGCCGAGTCCCGACTCGAGGCGCTCGATGACGGCAGGTATGCGTCCGCGCCGAAGAAGGGCAGGGCCTTCATCCTCACCGCCGAAGCGTTGGTGCGCCGCCTGGTCGCGCGTGCCGACCAGCGCCGTCGTCCCACCGGTGCGCCCGAACCTCTTCGTCCGCAACGAAGCGCTCTCATGCAACTGAGCTACGGAAGCACGTCGAGCGCGCGGCGAGGCCCTTGATGAGGCAGCTGCAAGACGACGTCGACTGAGCGCCCTTCACGGTCCTCAGGCCGCGGGTGGAACGACCAACACGCTCCGCGTGGCCAGGCCTGCGACGCGCCCGCCGACCGGCCCGCTGTCGGGCGGCGAGGTCGCGGCGCCCACCACGATGAGGTCGGCGTCCTCTCGGCCTGCCTCCGCGAGAATGGCCGAGACCGGGTCGAAGGCGCAGGTCAGCACCACGTCAGCGCCCAGCTCGGTGGCGAGTTGGTCGAGGCGCCGCTCCAGGCTCGCCGCTCTGGTGTCGCGGTGGGGCCCCATCACCCGCACGCGGGTGTTGTGCAGGAAGGTCAGCGGGCAGCCCAGCGCTCCGGCCACCCTCGCCGCTTCCTCGAGCACGGGGTGGCGGCGATCTTCGAGGCTCGTCGCCGCCAGGACGCCGCGATGCGCATGACGCGACCGGGCCACGAGGCACGGTGCGCCGCACGCGGCTGCCAACCGCCCGGCGCTCTCTGCGGGCCCGCCCACGACCGACGGCAGGACCACCAGCCGTGGCGCGAGCGACCTCAGCGCCTGGGCGAGGCGGTCCGTCTCATCGAGCCCCTGGTTGCCGAGCGCCTCGAGCTCGAGCGTGACCAGCTGTGCCTGCAGCGCCGCAGCGAGCGCCTCGGCCCACTCGCCGGAAGCGCGCGTCTCGTGTTTCGCGCGCACCAGCACCACGGGCCGGCTCGCGACCTGAGAGGTCCTCGGAAGCCCCTGCAGGGGTAGCGCGGAAGGGGTCATCGTCATCGTCGAAGTGAGTTGGTTCATGGGTGCTCCTCCTTGAACGCAAGGTCTCATTTCGGGCGACCGTATTAAATAACGAAATAAAGACCTCTTCCGTTGGTAAAACAGACCAAAGGCCCTGCACCACCGGGCGCGTCGGGTCTTCGAGGTTGGTCGCCACCAGCAGCACCATCGCCTCGGCGCGCCGTCGCGCATCCCCCATCTCCCCCAAGCGGTCCCCAGTGTCGGGGTCGGGTCAGAGTCTTGCAGTCCGATCAGGTCAGGGAGGTACGGTGCCCCACCAGACGCCGCAATGGATCGACATCTCAGTCCCCGTCCGGACGGGAATGGCGGCCTGGCCGGGCAATCCGCCCGTCGTGCTCGAGCGGACGCTCGACCTGGCGCGAGGCGACGACGCGAACGTGTCGAGCCTGTCGCTCGGGGTCCACAGCGGGACGCACATGGACGCCCCGGTGCATTTCGCCCCGAACGCCGCGGGGATCGACGCGATGCCGTTGGACGTCACCATCGGGCCTGCGCGGGTGGTCGTGATCGAAGACCCGTCAGTGGTGACGGAGGCCGAGCTTCTTCGCTGCCAGTTGCAGCGCGGTGAGCGCGTGCTGCTCAAGACCCGCAACTCGGCGCGGCTGTGGAAGACCGACACCTTCATCGAGGACTTCGTCTTCCTGTCTCTCGCGGCGGCGCAGCTCCTCGCGCGCACCGGCGTTCGCTGCGTGGGCATCGACGCGCTCTCGGTCGCTGGCTACGAACACGACCACGCGCACAGCACCCACCGCGCGCTGCTCGACGCCGGGGTGTGGATCATCGAGGGGCTCGACCTGTCTGGCGTCGAGGCGGGCCGCTACGACCTGGTCTGCCTTCCCCTGCGGCTCGAGGGTGCTGATGGTGCGCCAGCGCGAGCGGCGGTCCGGCGGCGAACGTCGGGGGCACCATGAAGGCGCCGTTCCGTCCACTCCGCGCGGTCGATGGCTACCTGCCCATCGAGGACCATGGGCTGATCGGCGACGGCGTGACGGCGGCCCTGGTCGCTCGCGATGGCGCTGTCGCCTGGCTGTGCGCGCCCAGGTTCGATGATCCCGCGCTGTTCTGTCGCATGCTCGACGCGGAGCGCGGTGGTGAGCAGGTGATCACCATCGACGCGCTCGTCGAGTCGCGCCAGGAGTACCTCGAGGACACTGGCGTGCTCGTCACCGAGCTGCGCTCACCGACGGGCGTCGTTCGCCTGACCGACTGCCTCACCGTCGAGCCGGGTGCACGGCTGGCCGAGCCTGCGAGGGCCGCGCGCCACGAGCTCCTGCGTCACGTGGAGGTGCTCGAGGGCTCCGTCTGCTTGCAGGTGAGGCTCACCCCCCGCGGCGGGGCCCGGTGCGAGCGGTCTGGTGACGGCCTTCGCATCACCTGTGCGCGGCGCCCCGAGCTGCCGCTCTGGTTGTTCGCGACGGTGCCCCTCGAGGGCCTCGAGACCAACCTCGAGCTGCGGGCGGGCGCGACCTTCACCTTGAAGCTCAGCTGGGCCGAGAGGCCCGAGCCCTTGCAAGACGGCGCTCCCGAGGCGCTGCTGCAGGGCACGCTTCGCGCCTGGCGAGAGTGGATGAGCGGCCTGCGCTACGACGGGCCGCAGCAGGCCCTGGTGCGCCGCTCTGCGATCGCCCTCAAGCTGCTCGACTACTTCGAGCAGGGCGCCATCGTCGCCGCGCCCACCTCTTCGCTGCCCGAGGCGATCGGCGGCGAACGCAACTGGGATTACCGCTACACGTGGATCCGCGACGCCGCGTTCTCCGTCTACGCGCTGCGCCGCATCGGGCTCCAGGGTGAGGCCTGGAGCTTCCTCACCTGGGTGCTCGACACCGTCGGCGAGGGGCGGCCGCAGGTCTTGTACGATCTGAACGGGCGACGACCGCAAGCAGAGTTCGCAGACCCGGAGCTCAGCGGCTACCGCGGCTCTCAGCCCGTGCGCTGGGGGAACGCGGCAGCAGACCAGCGCCAGCACGACGTCTACGGCGAGCTCCTCGACTGTGCCTATCAATGGGTGGCCGGCGGAGGGCAGCTCGCGCCCCGGCTCTGGGCGAGCCTGCGGCGCCTGGTCGAGGCGTCCGGCAAGGAGTGGGACCAGCCGGACCACGGCATCTGGGAGGTCCGCGTGCCCGGGCGCGTCTTCACCTACTCCGCGGCGATGTGTCAGCTCGCGCTCGATCGCGGCGCGCGCATCGCCACGAAGCTGGGGCTCGACGAGGACGTCTCGGCCTGGGCGGCGCAAGCGGCGAGCATCCGCGAGGCGATCATCGAGCGCGCCTGGAGCGAGCGCCGGCAGTCGTTCACCGAGCACTTGAGCGCGGAAGGGGGCCTCGATGGCAGCCTGCTGGCGCTCCCGCTCCGGCGCGTCGTTCGGGCTGATCACCCGCGGATGATCGCGACCACCCAGGCGGTGGTCTCCCGCCTGGGAGCGGGGCAAGGCCTGCTCTATCGCTATCTGCCGGACGAGTCTCCGGACGGCGTGGAGGGGCACGAAGGCGCCTTTCTTCTCTGCAGCTTCTGGCTGGTCGACAACCTGGCGCTGCAGGGTCGGCTCGACGAGGCCGTCCAGCTGTACGACTCGCTCTGCGCGCGCGCCGGGCCCCTGGGGCTGCTCCCTGAGCAGATCGATCCCGGCACAGGGGCCTTCCTCGGCAACTATCCACAAGCCTTCAGCCACGTCGGCGTGATCTCCAGCGGCATCACCTTGAGCAGGGCGCTTCGAGGCGAGCGCCGATGATCGAGCGCCTGTTGATCCTCGGTACGGGCGATCTCACCTCGCGCTACCTGCTGCCTGCGCTGGCCTGGCTGGAGGACGAGGGGAAGCTGCCGGCGGCGCTCCGAATCACCGCCGTGGGCCGGCGCGAGCACCGCACCCCAGGCTTCCGCGCCGTTGTCGGCGAGGGGCTGCAGAAACACTGCGCAAAGCTGGCGGCTTCCTCGCGCGAGGCCCTCGTTCGACGCATCGACTACCTGCGCGCCGAGGTGACCCAGAGCGCCGCGCTGGCGCCGCTCGTTCGGGACGAACCCGTGGCGGCGTACCTGGCGCTGCCTCCGAGCGTCTTCGGGCCGGCCGCGCTGGGGCTGGCACGAGCCGGCGTGCGGGAGGGCAGCCGGATCGTGCTCGAGAAGCCGTTCGGCGAGAGCCTGGCCTCGGCGCGCGCGCTCAACCGCCTGCTGCACGAGCACTTCGCCGAGGACATGCTCTTCCGGGTCGATCACTTCCTGGCCTACCAGACGGTGCGCAACATCCTCGGGCTTCGGTTCGCGAACGGCTTGCTCGCGTCGGTGTGGGATCGCGCTCACATCGAGCGCGTCGACATCGTGTGGGACGAGACGCTCGGGCTCGAGGGCCGCGCGTCGTACTACGACGGGGTCGGCGCGCTCAAAGACGTGCTGCAGAATCACCTCCTGCAGCTCGCGTGTCTCGTGGGGATGGAGCCGCCGCTCAGCCTCGACGCGCGCGCCCTGCGTGATCGCCGGCTCGACTTCTTGCGCTCCGTGCGTCAGCTCTCGTCCGGGGCGCTCTCCACGGCCTCCGTGCGGGGGCGCTACACGGCGGGGACGATCGACGGCCGGGAGCTGCCGGCGTACGCAGACGAGCCCGGGGTCGACCCCAGGAAGATGACCGAGACCTTTGCGCAGCTGACGCTGGCGGTCGACTCGGGGCGCTGGGCTGGGGTTCCGTTCGTGCTCCGCACGGGCAAGGCGCTGGGACACGCACGACAGGAGATTTCGCTCTCGTTGCGCGACGTGCCCGTTTCGATCTTCGGCGTTTCGGGAGCCTCCCAGAACGTGCTGCGCATCGGGCTCGAGCGGGAGCGGGTGGGGCTGACGCTCAACCTCACGGGGCCCGAGCGCTCGCCGACGCTCCGCGCCGTTTCCCTCGAGGCCGACCTCACCCAGGAGGCGCTGCCCGCGTACGCGCGGATCCTCCTCGACGTGCTGGAGGGGCGCTCCACGCTCTCCATCAGGGCGGACGAGGCGGAAGAGGCGTGGCGCATCGTCGAGCCGGTCGTCGACGCGTGGCGTTCGGGCGCGGTGCCCCTGCTCGAGTACGCCGCGGGCTCGACGGGACCCTCTCGATGATCCTCGTGCTCATGGGGGTGACAGGGTCTGGGAAGACGACCGTGGGGCGTCTCCTGGCGGCGCAGCTCGCCTGGCGCTTCATCGAGGGTGATGACCTTCATCCACCGGGGAACATCGCCAAGCTGAGCCGGGCCATTGCTCTCGACGACGAGGACCGGAGGCCCTGGCTTGATGCCCTCCGGGAGGCGATCGCCGGCTGCGTGGCGCGCCAGCAGAGCGCTGTCGTCTCGTGCTCGGCGTTACAGCATCGCTACCGGGAGCGCCTGAGAGTGAGCCCCCAGGTCGTGTTCGTGCACCTCGTGGCGACACCCGCGCTGATCCGCTCACGGCTGCGCACGCGAACGGGGCACTTCATGCACCCGGCGCTGGTCGACACCCAGTACGAGCTCCTCGACGAGGCGGGCGACGCGCGCGAGATCAGCGCTGACGCGGAGCCCGAGGCCGTCGCAGCAGAGATCCGGCGCGCGCTCGCCCTGTGATCAAGGCTTGAACACCTCGAAGGCGCACGCGGCTGCCTGATGGAAATTGATCGTCAGTCCACCAGCATGCCGTCGGCCTTCAAGCGCTCGATGCCGGCCTTCGCGTGCTCCTCGAGCAGCGATTCGACGCTCGACGGGTCGTACGAAAACGACTCGAGCTGCCACACGAGGTCACCTTCGGCGATGTCGTAGACCGAGGTGATGAGGTCGAGGCGCGTGTTCGAGGCGTACGGCACGCCGACGGTGAGCCAGCGCTTCCACACCGAGAGGCGACGCATCGAGCGCTCCGTCTCGACTTCAACGCGCAGCACCACCAGCTCCGTGAAGCCCTGCTCGAGGAGGCGGGCCTTCACCGCCACACCGTCCTTCAGCTCGTCGTCACCGAAGAGTGAGCGCAGCGGCACGGCCTTGATCTCCTCGGCGAGCTTCGTCTCGGCGCGCGCGCGCCGCTCGGGGTCGTTGGCGACGACCAGCACCACGCGCTTGTTGGAGCGCTTGAAGGGCTTGGCGCCCGCCGCCTTCCAAGAGTCGACGACGTGCGCGACGGTGCAACCGGCGGACAGCAGAGCGAGGACGAGGATCAGGGTGCGTTTCATGCGCCGCAGTCTGCCAACTCGCGCGGGCATTTGTTGCTGTAGTTCTCCGAACCCTCTGCTTGCGAAGGTCGCGCGCGCAGCGCGAGCGAGTCGGTCGTCTCGCGGAGCCGGCCCACGTCGAGGGGTCACTGAATGCCGAGCGCTGCCCGCACCAGCTGTTCCAGCAAACTGGCCGAGAAGGGCTTGCTCAGAAGCGGCTCGATGCGCGCCCGGGTCTCTGGCTCGAACGAACTCGGGAGGTAACCCGACATGAAGAGCACCTTGAGGTTCGGGCGCATTCGCTGCGCGGCGGCCGCGACCTCGAGCCCCGACAGGCCTCCCGGCATCACCACGTCGGTGAGCAACAGGTCGACGCGCGGGGCCTCGGCGAGCCGCTGCAGCGCCTCGGGCCCGTCGCTGGCCGACAACGTCTCGAACCCCAGGCGCTTCAGGCCACGCACGCACAGCCGTTGCACGCTGGGCTCGTCTTCCACCACCAGCACCACCTCGTCGCGGCGCTTCGTCATCTGCGGCGCGGCGCCGCGGGCCGCGGGGGGGTCGACAGGCGCCCCGGCCGCCGGGGGAAACTCGAGCACCACGGTCGTGCCCTGGCCAGGCGCCGACTGAATCCGCAGCGAGCCACCTGACTGCGTCACGAAGCCGTACACCATGCTCAAGCCCAGACCGGTGCCCTTGCCGATCGGCTTGGTGGTGAAGAAGGGCTCGAGCGCGCGCTCCTGCAGCTCTGGGGTCATGCCCACGCCGGTGTCACGCACCGAGAGGCGCGCACCCCCGGCTGCGCCGCGCTCTGCTGAGAGTGTCAGGGCGCCACCGCCGGGCATCGCGTCACGCGCGTTGATGGCGAGGTTGAGCAGCGCGTTCTCGAGCAACGCCGGGTCGACAGAGACGCGAGGCACTGCGCCGCCCAGCGACACGTCGACGCGAATCGTCTCGCCAATCAACCGACGCAGCACGTCGCTCAGGCTCTGCAACACCGCGCCGACCTCGACCACCCGCACCTCCAGCGGCTGTTGGCGTGAGAACGAGAGCAACCTGCGGGTCAGCTCGGCGCCGCGTTGGCTGGCCCCCAGCATGTCCTCGAACGCTTCCCTCGCGTCGCTCGAGTCGCCGAGGTGCTGCTTCAACACCTCGAGGTTGCCCATCACGATGGACAGGAGGTTGTTGAAGTCGTGCGCCACCCCGCCTGCGAGCTGACCGACCGCTTCCATCTTCTGCGACTGACGCAGCTTCTCTTCGAGCGCCCGGCGCTCGGTGATGTCGGTGTTGGTGCCGGACAGGCGCACTGCCTTGCCGTTGGCATCGCGGGTGATGAACCCGCGCGAGAGCACGGTGACGTAGGGCCCCGCCTTGCTTCGGAGCCTGAACTCCATCTCGTACCGAGTGGCGGCGCCGGCCAGCCATTCCCTGAGCTGGAGCCCTGCGCGCTCGCGATCGTCGGGGTGACTCAGCCGCGGCCAGAGCCCATCGTCGATGGGGAACTCGTTGACCTCGTAGCCGAGCATCTGCCACCACCGTGGCGAGTAGTAGCGCTGGTCGGTGACCATGTCCCAGTCCCAGGGGGCGTCGGTGGAGCCTTGCAGCACGAGCCGCAGGCGCTCCTCTGATTTCTGGAGCGCCAGCTCGGTCTGTTTGAGGTCGGTGATGTCGGAGAAGCTGACCACCACCTCGGTCACGTTTCCGGCCTCGTCGAGGAGGGGGTGTGCGTTGCACAAGCCCCACTGCACCTTCCCGTCATTGGGCCGCGCGATACCGATGGTGAGCTCGCGCACGACCTGGCCCGTGGTGAGCGCGCGCACGGTGGGGAAGTCGCTCATCGGCAAGGGCTGCAGGTCGGCACCGAAGAAGCGCCAGCGGGGGTCGGTGTTCAGCACGCCGCGCAAGGCGTCGCGCGTGATGCCGAGCATCTCGCTGGCCTTGGGGTTCGCGTAGATGATCTCCGTTGACGCCTTGTGCACCACGATGCCCGCCTCGATGGCGTCGAGCACCGGTCGCTCGTCAGCGCGCACGCCCGGCACCGCCCGCACCACCTTGCGGGCCGTCACGTCGCGAAAGAGCGCCAGCAGGTGACGGGGCGTCGTGTCCGTGGCCGGCATCGGCACCAGCACGAGGTCGTTCCAGAAAAGCCCCGCGTCTTTGCGCCGGCACAGCACTTCCCCGCTGAAGAGCTCGAAGAACTCGAGCGCCGCGTGGAGTCGGCCCGACACCGCTGGCTCGCGGTCGGGGCCGAGCAGCTCGTCGAAGGTCAGGCCTCGCAGATCGGCAGCCGAGAAGCCGGTGAGCTGCTCGAAGGCCGCGGTGGCGTCGAAGAGCTCTCGCTCGTGACCGATGCGCACGGTTGGTTGCAGAGCCTTCTCCTGACGCTCTTCGCCGCTGGACATGAGACCCCCGTGAGTTCCCCACCTGACCGCACTCACCCGCTCGTGCGTGCCAGCCTAGCCGGTTTGGACCGGGGCCTGCGGCGGAACTTCCCTTCGCCTTGAGCAGTGCTCGAGCACGCTGGGCCCCGGCGCGACGAGGGCAAGACGATCTGCCCTTCCCGTCGATGAAGCGAACTCCGCGAGAATGAGCCGTCGTCATCACACGCGTCTGTGACGCCGCCGGTAGCGGACGCCGCAGCCGCGTTCGCAGTCACCCGTATTTACGGAACTTCTCTTCCGTTGATACGGTTGACGGCGTGAAGACCGTCAAGACCACCTTCGAAATCGAGCATCGGCTCCACGCGCGTCTCAAGGCGATGGCTGGCCGCCTGGGCGTCAACGCGCGCGACCTGGTGGCCGAAGGCCTCGAGCTGGTCCTCGCGAGGTACGACGGCGCGGGCGACCAACAGGAGCTCGCAGCGCGTGCGAAGGCGGCGCGTGAGCGGCTGCGCGCCGGCTACTTCGATGGGCCCGCTGACCTGAGCGAGACCTACGAGACTCGGCTCCTCATCGCCGCCCAGCCGATCACCCCGTACCAGCCGTGAAGACGTGCTTCATCGACACCTGGGCGTACATCGCCCTCGCCAATCGCCGCGACGCGGGCCACGAGGTCGCGCTCGAGGTGGATCAGTTTCTGGCCGACGAAGGCTGGACGATGACGACCTCCGATTGGGTGCTCGACGAGACGGTGACGCAGCTGCATCTGTTCGCGGGCCCGCGCGTCGTGCTGCAATTCCTCGATGACCTCGATGCGCAGCTCAAGGCCCGCCAGTTGATGTTGCTCAACGTCTCGGCGCCCCGGTTCGACGCGGCGATCCGCCAGTTCCGCAAGCTCGCTCCGAAGGTGCCTCGCCTGTCGCTGACCGACTGCAGCTCTTTTTCGCTGATGACGGAGCTCGGCGTGCGGTGGGCCTTCACCGCCGACAAGCACTTCTATTCCGCAGGCCCGCGCATCGGACCGCTCGTCTCTCTCGTCGATGGCGCCTTCACCTTCCGGGCACCGGTGAGCTGACAGCTCCATCAGTTTTCTGTCTGGCAGTTGGCCTGCGTTGCTTGCAAGGTCCGCGGCCATGATCACCACCCGTGCCCGCGTCATCGTTGCCTTGTTTGCCATGCTCTCGTTGCAGGGCTGCTTCTCATCGGTCGTTCGAGCCAGCGGGCCCAACGGCTCACGACACTCCTCGGCGGGAGCGTCGCTCTTCTGGGGCATCACCACGCCGAGCCACGGCGCCACGCAGTGCACCAACGGGCTCAAAGAGGTCGAGATGTATCGCCCCTGGTACTCCTATCTCGTCGCGCTCGTCACCATCGGCATCGTCACCCCCATCACCAGTCAGTGGGAGTGCATGGGCGACGACAAGGCAGCCCCCATCGCCCCTGCCGCGCTGGCCCCGAAGCCGTAGAAGCCTGCTTGATGGTCTGGACGCCGGCGACCGCCGCTTCGTCGAAGGTGACGTCACGCGTGGACTTCGATCTCTTCGGCTGAGAACGTGCGGCCATGATCAGGGTCTTCCAGCAAATCTTCCTCGGAGCTGCGGTGTGCGTCGGCTTGACCGCGTGTGAGCCTCCGGTTCCCACGCTCGGAAAGTTGAGCTCGCCGGTGATCTCCGCGCAGCGCCGCCTGGGGAAAGAGCTGCTGGTGGTGCTCAGCTACGACACCCAAAAGACGCCGTGTGGTGCGGTCGAGAAGCTGCACGCGCGGCTCGACGGGGTCGAGCTCAACGGCTCGCCTGGTCAGCGCATCGTCAACGAGAAGGACGGCACCGAGACCTGCGAGTTTCCGAACTATTCGGTGAGCGTGGCCAACAGCACGGCGCCGCGGGAGATCGTGGTCACCGATGACGTCTATTCGGTGAAGATGACCCTCGACACGCTCAACGTGGGCAGCGCCAACCCTGAGTCGCCCCCGGCAACGCTGCGCAGTGGCTACACGCTGCGCTGGACTTCCTCGCCACCGAGCTCCGGCACCTCGAGCTGGAACGTCATCTTCACGCCTGAAGGGGGCGGCCCCATCACCTGGGGCGAAGGCGCGAACCTGCCTTCGAACTTCAGCGTCACGGTGCCCCCGGTCCTTGCCGCCGCGTCAGGAACCGTCGCTGCGACCTGGCTGGTGAACACCGCCGTCACCTTGTGCGAAGGCGCAGCGAGCTGCACTGCCACGATTCAAGGCGCTGGAACCTTCCCCGCAGTCGTTGCTCCCTGAACTCTGGGAGAGGGTCGGGGTGAGTGTGCCCGTCGCAGAAAGCGTTTCTTTTTCCTGTTCATCTCAGCAACCGCGCCAACGCCCGCGCCGACGAGCGGATCACCGCAGCACCCAGCCGCTGATGCACCGGCACACGCACCGGCGCACCCCAGTCGAGATCGATCAGCCGCGGCAGGTGCCCATGCATCACGCACCCCTCGAGACTGAAGATGCTCACGTCGTCACACGCCCGCGCCGCCAACCGCAGATCCCGGCTGAGCTCGTCGAACGAGAGCTTGGGCAACGGATCCACGCCGCCCCCGGTGCTGCCCACCGCCACCGCGCGAGTCGAACGCGTCCACCCCTCCATCAAGCCGACCCCGAGCGGACCGAGCAGGCTGCTGTACGTCATCATCACTTCCCGCTCGACGGGCACATCCAACGAGCTCGCGAAGCGCTGAAGAAAATGACTGCCCGCGGCCCGGTCCTCGAGCAGCAGGGGAAACTGGTACGCCTCGATTCGCCAGCCCGCGCGCTGCAGGCGCCTGATCAACGCGCCGTACGCCTCGAGCGCGCGGGCCCGGCGAGTTCGATCACCAGACCTCCGCGCCCACCCCGCGAGTGCGCGCACCGGGCTGTGAAAGAGCGTGTCGAGTTCGCGCAGGTCGGGTTCGAAGTCGAAGCCGAGTGAACCCAGGGTGAGCTGATGCCGCTCCACCCAGCGCAACACCGCGTCGACGCGCGCTGAGACGGCGTCCACGTTGTCGTAGGTCGCGAAGTAGCCCTGCTCCTTCGGGAGCAGCAGCCACGCACCGACCGGCACGCCTTCACCGGTCAAGCGTTTGATGGCCTCCGCGCGTTCGTCGGAGAGCTCGCGCAGGCCCATGGTGACGTGAGCGCCCAGCGCGTGCAGTTGCCTGAGCACCGCCGCGTCGGCCACCAACTGGGTGAGCTCGGGTGGGTCTTGTTCATTGAAGAACGAGAGTCGAGCGGGCTTCACGGACAGGTCTGCTTCACCGCCGCGAGCAGCTTCGGATCCGCGCGATCCAGCTCTGGCTCGAGCGCACGCAACTCACCACAGCGCCCCGCACTCAACAGACTCGCCGCGTGATTGTGCAGGGCGACGCCCAGGTTCTGCCGCAGGAACTCATCCTTCGGAGCATCGCGAAGGCCCCGCCGCAGCTCAGCCATCACCGAGACCCAGTCACCCGAAGCGGCCGCCTTCGCCGCCCGCCGCCCCGCGCAGCTCCCCAACGTCGCGCTCACCTTCTCACTCAACGCCGCTTCACCGCGCACCGCCGCCACCAGGTGGGGCCGCGCTTCATCACACGAACCTTCGTTCGCCAGATCGATGCCTCGATTGACCTCGACGCGCGCGAGGCTCTGGTTGATCAGCGCATCACCCGGCAGGAAGACCTTCGCGCGGTTCAGCTCCTCCGCCGCCACGCTCCACTTCGCCGCCGCGAACGCGAGGCGTGATCGCTCCGACCAGCACACCCCGGCCAACCGCCGGCCTTCCCACTTCTGCGGCGCCAGCGCGTGGGCGTGTGGCAGGCCCTCTGCGATCAGCGCCTCTACCGCGTCACAGTGCGCCGCCTCCGACTCCAACCGTGCCTGGCGATCGACCGCGTAGACGATCGCCGCCTCGGCGCGCGTGTCGTTGGGCGACAGCTGCAGCGCCCGCCGCGCGTACTGCAATGAATTGGGCGTATCGCGCTCGAGCAACTCCGTGGCCAGCGCCGCCAGACACGCCGAGGCCTCGCGCGCCGCGGGGCTCTTCGCGGTCAGCCCCTCGGCATGACAGCGCGCGGCCGAACCTTCGAGCACGGCGAGCTGCGCCAGGCACGTCGTCTTCAACTCGCTGAGGCCCTCGTGCTCGAAGCCCAGGCTCATCGCGAACTCCACGTGCTCCAGCGCGCGTGCCCAGTCTTTCCGCTCGGCCGCCGCCACGCCGAGGTGATGGTGAACGATCGACAGACTGCGGCTGAGCACCGCGCGGTGCGTGCCTTCGGTCACCTCCAGCCCCAGCTCCAGCAAACGCCGCGCGTCATCGAAGCGGCCCAGCTCCACCAGGTCCTTCGCGCCTTTGCTCAGCAGGCTCGCGCGCCAGTCGGCCAGCCGGCGCAGCAACGCACCCGTGGCCATGCGGGCACCGCGATCGAGCGCCAGCGCCGCCGCGGCCGAGTCGCCTCGCCTGGCCAACGAGATGGCGCGGTTCGAGTACACCGCCGCGACGAGCGAGAGCGACGGCAGCTCCTCCACCTGCTTGAGCCCCGCCCTGAACTCCTCGGGCGACACATCGCCACCGGCGAGCTGCTTCACCTGCGCCGCGGTGAGCCGCGCGCGATCCGGATCGAACCCCATCGGCGCGGTGGTCTCGACATCGAGCACCTTGCCGTCGACCGTCACGTGAACGAACGCGTGATGCGGCGTCACCACACCCCGCGCCGTGGTGAGCACGCCTTCGGCCGCGACCAGGTAGAGCAGGGCGGAAGAAAGACAATTGAACTCACCGGTACGCTCGACGTGATCCAGCTCTGTCGCGCTCAGCTCGTAGCGCCGCAGCACCGTCTCATGGAGCGCGCTGAGCAACGTACGCCCACGCGCCGCTTCGCCGGTCTGCTCTTTCGCACGCGCAATCGCCGGAGCCAGGGCCGCACGGACCCGTTTTGCCGCGGCCGGTATCTGCGCTTCGGGAACGCCGCTGGCCAGCAGCGCGGCATCGAGCAGGGTGGTGCCCTCGAGCCGGCCGTCGCGCGCGTGTGCAGCCAGCGAGCGCTCCAGCGGCGTCAAGGGTGGCAGCGTGGTGACGGCCGTCGGCGTGGCGGCGAGGGCGAGCAGCAGCGTGGGGAAGAGCATGAGGTGCAGCGCGGGCGTACCGTTCTCCTCGGGTGGAGTCGAGGGGCCGCCTGCCACTTCCTGCCAGAACGACGCCCAGAGCATCAGGGAAGGCGTCGGTTCTGATCACGCCGGCCGCCCGCTCTCGCTTGCGCAAGGCCACGGTCCATCGCGAGTGCACCACGTGTGTGAGTTGGGTGTTGTTGGGACAGCATCAGAGCCCCACATGTGAGGGAAGGCATCGGTTTGATCACGCCCGGCCGCCCGCCCTCGCTTGCGAAATGCCGCGGCCCATCGCGAGTGCACCACTTGTGTGAGTTCGGTGCCCCCGGGAGGGCATCAGCGCCACACAAGTCGCAGCGCGTGCACCTGCTGCACTCGAGGTGAGGGGCAAGTTCGACACGGGCGCCCCTCTTTCATTGGCGCCCCCGCGTTCCCTGGGGCTGTTTGGCAGTCACTTCCCTGCGAGAACGATCTCCAACGCCGCGAGGGCCGCCAGGGGATACCGGCCGCGCAGGTGCTCCAGCGTGAGCCCGACTTCAGCGAGGGTGGTCGGCACGCAGCCGATCCGATCGGCGACCTCGAAACACAGGCACAACACCACCCCGCGGGGATCAGAGGGCAACGTCTCGTGCCCATCGAGCAACGGCCGCACGAAGTCTTCGAAGTCACGCCAGTGCGGGCCCAGGCACGCCGCCGCAGCGGGTCGTGAAGGCACCTCGAACCCGCGTTTGCCCTCGAGCAGCGCAGCGATCACCACCGCGGTGACCGACAGCCGCACCTGATCGAGTGGTGCTCCGACGGCGCCGGCCTGCTTCGCCACCGAACGCACCAGGGAGATCATCGCCGACGCCTCGAGCCCTCGATCGCCCACCACCGAGAGCAGCGCGTCGAACAACCGCGACGACACCTCGAGCGACCCCACCAACTCACTGGCCGCCAGCGGAGGTCCCAGCGCGATGGGCGGAGGCACCGACTTGGGCGCCTCCACGCCGGGAGAAGAATCGATTGGCGCGATCAGCTCGAGCACGCCCGAGTTGCTCGAGGCGAGCGGCAACCCGATCAACGGCTCGTCTGAGAGCGCGACGGGCGGGGGAGAAGGCGCTCGTTTCACCGCCCACTCCGGCGCAGCCGTCTTGCCGTCGTAGATGCGCGAGAACCCTTCCTGAATGGTGCGTTCCGTCGCACGCACCGGAATGACCGAGCGCGCCTTCGCACGAATCTTCACGTCATCGAGCACATCGACACGCGACGGATCCATCACCGCCACGGTGAGCGCGCCGGCCTCGAGCTTCAACGGAATGATCTGCCAGTCATCGGCCACGTCACGCGCGAGCAGCTGCTCCTGCGCGGGGCCCAGCTCGAGCTCGAGCAGTTGCGGGCCGGTGAGGTACTGCTGCTTGAGCAGCCCCGCGGCGATGGGCAACACCTCATCTTCATCGAGCACGTCGAGCGCGCACACCGAGTCGAAGAACGTCGCGCTCAACGACTGCGCGTGCTGGAGCGCCGCGTCGACCTGCTCCCGGGTGAGCCGCTGCTGTTCGAGCAGCGCGGCGCCGAGCGCGAGGTCACGCGGGTTGCCCTCGTCACGCGAGTGCTGGAGCATCCATTCACGGGCCACGGCCCGCGCTGCATCCTGGGCTTGCAGGGCACGCGACTGGGCGACGTCGGTGGCCGTCATTCGTTTGGTGTTGATGCGCGCCAGCTTCACCGCGCCTTCCGCGGCGCCTCCGAGCGGGCTCAAGTTCAACACCGTGCCGCCCTGAAGCTGCGCGCCCACGTTCGAGCGCGAAGGGAAGAGGCGCACGAACGCGTCGGCCAGTGGCGTGACCGGAGCGTCGATGCCTCCCACGGCGCCGTAGACCTGGGTGAGCATCAGCTCGAGGTCGGAGACCGCGGGCCGCGAAGAAGGCAGCCTGGAGAGCATCATCGCCAACACCATGGGGATGGGCTGGGGCAAGGCGGTGAAGTGGCCGGGCGTCACGCCGGGAAACCTGGCGAAGCGCGCCTTCACCTCGGCCCAGCTGGAGCCGCTGAAGGCCGGTTTGCCGGTGAGCAACTCGAGCCACACCAGCCCGAGGCGGAAGACGTCGCTGGTGGCAGCGGCGGGGCCGTCGAGTTCTTCAGGGGAGAGCGTGAGCAACTCGGAGCGGGCGGGCCCCAACGAATCATTCGCCTGATGCGCGGACGCCATGCCGATGGCCTCGAAACGCACCGAGCCGTCGCTGCCCAGCAAGAGCGTGCTGGCAGAGACGTCGCCGTGCATCACCGAGGGGTCGAGTTGCTCGAGCGAGAGCAACCCGCGCGCAGCCTGCAGCACCACCGCGACGCTCTCCACCACGGAGAACGGCGTGCGGCCCGGCGGCGCGGCTCCGGACATCGCCAGGCGCAGCGGCTCGCTCTCCAGAAACGACTGCACCACGCAGATGGACCCGTCGGCCTGGCCGACCTCCACCAGGGGCAACACGCCGTCGGCCTGACGCAACGCCTGCCAGCCCCGCTGGGTGGCCGCGAAGCGCTCGAAGAATTGAGGCTGTTGCGCCCAGGGGTCCTTGCGCCTCAGCACCAGGACCGGTTTGCCCGCGTCAGAGACGCCGGCCCAGCTGTCCGTCAGAAGTGAAGGCGAGGTGAGGTGTTTGGCGAGCCGGTAGGTGCCCATCGATTGCCGAACCGCGAGGCTACACTGGTTACTTCGAGAGCACCCGCTGCAAGGTCTCCAGCGACACCGGCTTGGCCAACACCTCGTTCATGCCCGAGCGGCGGCAGGCCACCAGGTCCTCTTCGCTGGTCGACGCGGTCAACGCGAAGATGGGCACGCCGCCGAACGGAGCGGGCAACGCGCGAATCTTCTGCGTGGTCTCGAACCCATCCATCTCGGGCATGTGGCAATCCATCAACACCGCCACGTAGGCGACCGCACCCGCCGCGCTGAGCGCTTCACCGCCGGTGCTCACCCCGTCGGCCTCGAAGCCCGCCTTGCGCACCAGGCTGGTGGCCACCCGCAGGTTGATGGGGTTGTCGTCCACCACCAGCACCCGGGGCGCAGCGCCCGCGTTCACGTTGGGCAGCGCCACCTGCCGCGCTTCACCGACCGGCAGGTTGAAGTGGAATCGCGAACCCTTGCCCTCCAGCGAATCGACCATCAGGTGGCCGCCCATCAGGGTGACCAGCTGACGTGAGAGCGCGAGGCCCAGGCCCGTGCCGCCGAAGCGCCGGGTGGTGGAGGCGTCGGCCTGTTGGAAGACGTTGAACAACCGGGGCATCACCTCCGGCGAGATGCCGATGCCGGTGTCCTCCACGCTGAAGGACAAGCCGCCGGTGACGGGCTTGACCACCACCGCCACACGGCCGGCTTCGGTGAACTTGAGCGCGTTGCTCACCAGGTTGAGCAGCACCTGCCGCAGCCGCAGCGCATCGCCACGGATGCGAGCGGGGCTGCCTTCGGCGAGGGTCACCGAGAAGGCCACGCCCGACTCCTGCGCGCGCGCGGTGAAGAGGCGCTCGACATCGCGCATCAGGGGCGCCAACTCGAACCAGGTCTGCTCGAGGGTGAGGCGTTGGGCCTCCAGCTTGGTGACGTCGAGCAGGTCGTCGATCAACGAGACCAACAGCCGCCCGCTGCGCTGGATCACCTCGAGCTGTTCACGCGTGCTCGGGTCTTTGGCCTCGGTGAGCATCAGCTCGGTCATGCCCAGCACCCCGTTCATCGGCGTGCGGATCTCGTGACTCATGGTGGCGAGAAAGAGGCTCTTGGCGCGGTTGGCGGCCTCAGCCTTTTCCAGCATCTCGCGGCGCACCACGTAGAAGCGGCCCGAGAACAACGCGGTCATCGCCAGCGTGGTGACGATGTTGAACGCCTTCGACACCATCGGCGCGGGGTCGCTCGCCGGCAGCGTGTAGCCGGCATGGCCCAGCAGCAGCGCGGTCACCGAGACGGCCGCGGTCAGCACCGCCCAGCGCGCCGCGCTCCTCGCGCCCAGGGTGAAGCCGGCCACCAGGGGCACGATCACCGAGAAGAACAACCCCGTCTCGTCGATGGGCGTCTGGGTGAGCACGCCCGGGCCGTAGAGCAGCAGCGCGGAGCCGAGGGTGAGCTGGATCCACGGCGTGAGGGTCTTGGTGCGCTTGACACCCCACAACGAGATGGGGCCCATCACCACCATCAGCCCGTTGAGCGCGACCTGGCCCCAGATCTGCGTGAACATGAAGAAGACGGTCCACACCACGGCCATCGGCCAGGCGATGAGCCAGCTCTGAATGGCGAAGCGGCTGCTCGCGCGGATCTCAGGGTCATTGACCTCGGGCATCCACCAGTCGACCACCCTCCCCAACCACGCGACTGGCATCTGATTGTCATAGCGGGCTCAACCGCCTGGGGCCAGCGTCGGCCCGGGGCTGGATGGACCTCTTTGCCTGTTCGTTCCGCCTCGGCCCGCCGTCCGCTTCGCTCCCCGCTGTCTGGCGCACCGTTCCGCTGCTACGGCTTCTCTCCGTGAAGAGTCAGGACCATCACGGTTTTCTGAGGGGAACCGGCCGCCAAGTGCGCGACTCCACACTGGAACGCGGTGGTGTCACTTTTGCGACAGGGGCCTTCGCGATGCGCCGCCTGCTCTTGCTCCCCCTGCTGATCAGCCTTGCTGCCTGCCCGCCCGGGCCTGACGGGTTCGATGACCACACGGTCTCGAAGCTGGCTACCCTCGCCGCCTACGAGACGTTTGCCGCGACCTCGAACGGGCGCTCCGAGACCAAGTTCGTCTTCAGCAACTTCCCCTCGGCCACCCCCACGCCGCACTACATGGACGCGCGGTTCTACGAGCTGCATGACGAGTGGTACTGGTTCCGGTTGATGAACGGCGCCCACATCCCCGGGCGCGAGGGCATCGCTCCGTTCGAGGGGCACCGCTTCGAGACCATCGCCGACATCTACGCGTGGGCGAAGCAGGAGACCGTGCTGCCGCTCGACCTCACCTGGGCCGAAGGCGATCGTCTCTACAGCCCCCGCTTCTACACGCTCTCCCTCGACATTCGGCCGCGCGCGTTGGGCCTGGGCACGCTGATTCACGTCACCGCGCGCGGGGCCCGCCCGGAGCGCTGGGCCTTTCAGCTCGAGTTCCCCGACGCCATCATTCACTCCGAGCTGGTGAAGTTCTTCGAGGTGCTCGACGCCAGCGTGCCGCCTGAAGTGAAGGGCCAGGTGTTCTGGGTGGTGCGTTCGCCGCAGCAGGAGGCGCTCGCCCAGGACATGGAAGGCCAGCAGCTGCGGTTTCACGATCGCATCCTCCGCGCGAAGGACCTGGCGGTGACCGGCGAGCTCGAGGTCTACAACGGTGGGCTCACCGCGGGCCGGCTGCGCATCATTCGCTCGGGGGAGAGCTTCGCAGGCACCAACCCCAATGACATCTTGGTGCTGGAAGACGTGCCTGACTTTCTGCCGCCCGCCGCCGGGGTGATCACCGCCGTGCCGCAGACGCCGTTGGCGCACTTCAACCTGCTCGCGCGCAACCGCGGCATCCCCAACGCGTACCGGGGCGGGCTGCTGGAAGACCAGGAGCTGGAAGACTTCGCGCGCCTGCGCACGCCGGTGGTGTTGAAGGCGACCGTGCCGGGCGAGTTGATCATCAAGCCCATCAGCGAAGCGCAGCTCACGCAGTGGCTGCAGCTGCAGTCGAAGTCACCGGTCGCGGTGCAGCAGGTCGACGTGAACACGCTGCCCTACAGCCAGGATCTCCGCTCGCTGCGCCTGGAGGACGCCGGTGCCCTGCGGCCTTCCATCGGCGGCAAGGCGACCGGGTATCTCGCGCTGCTGGCCGTCACGCCCGACGCGACGCCTGATCAGCTCGAGGCGATCACCATTCGTTCGTACGCCGAACACCTCGCGCCGTTCCGCCCCCGCATCGAGGCGATGTTGCTCGCGTACGAGTTCGGCGCCGACGCACGCATCCGGTACCTCGCGCTCGAAGGCGAGACCCGCTTTCGCAGCTCGCACCCTCGAGACGAGACGTTCCTGGCGGAGTTCCTCAACTCGCACGGCGCCGGCAACGTGCTGGGCGATCTCGCGCGTGCGGGTGGACTCAAAGATGAGCTGCGCGCAGCGCCCATCGCACCGGCCACCCTGGCCACGCTGACCGCTGCGTTGACGGCTCGTTTCGGCCACTACGCGGTGACCCAGGGGCTGCGGTTCCGCTCCTCCAGCACCGCGGAAGACGTCGAAGGCTTCAACGGCGCCGGGCTCTATGACTCGAACACCGGCTACCTCGACGCGGCGGCCCAGCCTGACGCCGGCGACCGCAAGAAGACCGTGGAGTACGCGCTCAAGAAGACCTGGGCCTCGTACTGGAGCTTCGAGGCGTTCGAGGAGCGCGCCTTCGAGAAGGTCGATCACCTGTCTGGAAACATGGCCGTGGTGGTGCACGCGAACTTCGATGACCCGCATGAGACGAGCAACGGCGTCTTCTTGCTCACCCTGCAGGGCAGCGCGGCGACGCTCGAGCTCAACGTGCAGGCGGGGGCGCTGAGCGTGACCAACCCGACCTCGTCTCAGCTGCCTGAGGTGGATCGCGTGTCAGTGCCTGAAGGCGGCACCACGCCCATCATCGAGCGGTTGCGCGGCTCGACCGTGGTGCCTCCGGGCACGTTGTTGCTGACCGATGAGGAGCTGCTCGACACCTTCACCAAGGCGCGCGCGGTGGCGGTGCGGTGGCTGGCTGAAGAGAACGCCACCCGGCCGCTGGCGCAGCAGTCGAAGGCGCTCATTCTCGACTTCGAGTTTCGCCAGGTGGCGCCCGGCTGGCCGGCGCTGAAGGCGGGCAGTCTTCCTGCGCGCATCGTGCTCAAGCAGGCGCGGCCGCTGGAGCCCGGCCTGCGTGGATTGTCTGCTGAAGTGTTGGCGACGCCGATTCCGCGCGATCTGCTGCGCCGCGCGCGCCGGGTGGAGCGCAGGACGTGTGAAGCGTCGACCTTCCGCGCCACGGTGATCGAAGCCCTGGCCAACCCCGCCGCCGCGCCTGATCTCGGCTACGCGACCACGCCGTTCACCGCGTCCCTCTCGGTGGAGTTCAAGTCTGCAGTTCCCGCATTGAACGTCGTGCAGGGCGAAGTCGTGAGCGCCGATCACCTGAGCCTGAGTGGCGTGGAACACACGGCGAGCTGGAGCCTCTCCGCCAACCTCACCGGCAAGCTGACCCGGGTCGAGTTGAAGGAAGGTCAGTTCGTGCTGGTGGGCGCAGGACGTTCCGAAGGCACCGATCTCCGGTGCACCATTCAAGTCCTCCACAGCACGCCCGCCGAGTTCCTGCTCAGCTTGCTCGTACCCTGAGCGACGAGGCGGTAGACACGACCGGTGAGCGACAGTGACGAAGCTGGAGCAACTCTGGGTGGTGTCGGGTGAGATGACCGCCTGGGTCTCTGATCAGCCCTGCGCTGGAGCCAGACGAACCACCCGTTCCACCACGCTCACCGCCACGGGCAAGAAGCGCTGCAACACCGCCACGTGCGTCGTGAGGTGTTCACTCACCGCCGCCGCGGTGAAGGTGGTCGAGCGGGGCTTGCCGAGAAACCCCGCCGCCGCCAACGCGGCCGGCATGAGCAGCTGATCGCCCAGGTGCACATCACAGCTCCCACCCGAATCGACGAACTGAAGAAAGTGCTCCGCCGCGATCCGGCCCACATCTTCCGCGCTCACACCGCGATCCCCCAGCCAGCTCTCCCCCGCGACCAGGCCGTTCTCGAGCTTCGCCCACACCAACGTCGCCGAGCCCTTCGAGTGTTTCACCTTCGGAGCGACCACCTCGCAGTCCCCCCGCACCCGCTGCCGCGCCAGTCGCGCTGAAGCGGAGTCGTTTTGCCGGCGAGCGATGTCGAACGGCAACCCGCCCACGATCGACAGCACCTCCGCGCGGTCCAACTTCTTCACTGGAGCAAACTCGAGCGCCTGATCACCACGCTTCTGCACGCCCTGGATCTCCACGCGAATCGAGCCACCGCCTTGCGGAAAGAACCCAGCGGCATCGAGGTGCAGCGTCGCGTCGAGCCCATAGCAGCGCAGCATCGGCATCCAGACGCGCTCCACGTAGTCGAACGACGGACTGAACGTGACATGCGTGCCACCGCGCAGCGTGAGGTGCGCACCGCCGGCAAGCGCGAGCGGGTAGAACAGACACTGCAGCAGCAACGGGGTCGAGCCTGCGGTGCCCACATCGAGCACGCGCGGTGCGGTGGACACCGGACCTGGGTGAAACTCGACGGTGTGGCTGCCCAGCTCAGCGCCTTCGGTTCGTGCGTCACAGATGGCCGCGGCGCCGGTGACACAGGTGAGGTGCTGCGCCTTGAGGCCGGCGGGTTTGCGTTTGGCGCGCACGTGCTCGAGGCGGAACGGCTTGCCGGTGATCATCGAGAGCGAAAGCGCAGACCGCAGCACCTGGCCGCCGCCTTCACCTTCACGTCCATCGAGCACCACGAGGTCGGACATCATGGCTCCGGGTGACGGGCACTGGCCTGGAAGCTGACTGCGGAACAGCGGCCCCTCACCCCGGCCCCCCGGTTCGCAGGGCGAGGGAGATCAGGCTCTCCGGGTCAACGCCGGAACCGCGCGCGCGATGACCGCCAGCGTCGACTGCTCCAGCCGCGACGAAAGAAACTGCAGCGCCAACGACGCCACCAGCGCGGTCTCATGTTTGGGAATGCGAAAGCGCTCGAGCAACCCATCGAGCTCCGCTTCTTCACCGGGCACGGAGGGCAGCGGCAGCTCGTTGATGTGCAGAGAGCCCGGCGCCAGCGTGGGCGCTGAGGTCTGCCAGTCGATCATCTCGGGCACCGCGTCGCGAATGCGCGAGGCCATGCCGTAGCTGACCTTCTCGCGCACCGTGTCTTCGATGAGCCCCAGCAGCTGGCCGGCAAGGCCGCGCGCGGCGTTCTCTGGGAGTCTCAAATGCAGGGAGAGCGCCTCGACGATGTTCATGGGTAAGGCCCTCACCCTAACCCTCTCCCAGAGAGGCTGTTGATCTAGTCGGGAGTGGTTGACCACCCGCACCCTGTCGTGATCTTGGGTGCGCGTGAAGCAATCACGACGGTCGACGAAGACGCATCGGCTGCCTGAGCAGCGGCAGGGCTCGCTGCTGGAGCTTGAGCCGGTGGCGAAGCCTGCTGCCGCAGTGC
>JAUYRZ010000109.1 GCA_030695565.1 Archangium sp. | reverse complement strand
ATTGAATTAGAGTGTATTGACTGGCGATTGACTTCCAAACCATTGCTGATTCGGTTGTCCGCTAGCGTCTTGTCGGTGTGTGTTCCGACAAGACTTATATTTGTTGCACTGCGTATACTTGCAGTACTTCTTGGGCTTGCTATCCGGTTTTCAAAGAGCGAACTGCGTTTGCGGCCTGCGTCTTCTACATCTTCAACCGTCTGCCCTGCAACTTCTTTTTTGCTGCTCTGCTTCGGCTTTTCTGCTTTGCTCCCGACCCTTTTCTGCTGGGTCGTCGGCGCCGGCGGCTTCTACCTCCACCGCCCGAAGTTCGTCAAGGTCTTGTTCTCTTCAGTTTCCGGCAAGCCGGCTGAGGAGAGACCCTGCATCCCAGGCCGATTTACCGGCTCTGGAGCATCCTCTAGTCCCTCGTTTCCGAGGCTTCGTCAAGGATGCTGATCAGGTGATCATCACCATATTCTCATGTGGTTCAGCGGGTCCGGCGTCGCTGCAGTTTCCACACTGACTTCGCTCTTGAGAGCGACTCGCCCACCACCGAACTACCCGCCCGCCAGCCCCGCCTCCGAATGCGCGGGGGGGCGGCATATACAGATCGGTTGGCCCATCGTCAACACCCCGCCCAACAATTTTCGGAGTCCCGAATTACTCAACTAATCCGGGCTGTTGAGCCGGAGCCCAGTGATGTCCACCCGACCCCGCCGGGTGCGTTCTGCGATCAGGACTGATCGGAGCTGGAGGAAAGCCTCCTCCAGGCGGTCGTTGATCACGAGGTAGTCGTAGCTCTGCGCGCCCTTCTCGCATTCAGCCCGGGCGGCGAGCATGCGGCGCTGGATCACGTCGTCGCTGTCGGTGCCGCGGGAACGAAGGCGGCGCTCGAGCTCCTCCATGCTGGGAGGGAGGATGAAGATGGTCACGGCGTCGGGGTACTTCCGCTTGATGGAGGTCCCGCCCTGCACGTCGATGTCGAACAGGGCCATGCCGCGGGCGCGGTAGCTCTGGCCGATCACTTCTTTGGAGGAGCCGTAGAAGTTGCCGTGCACCTCGGCCCACTCCACGAACTCGTTGCGGTCGATCATCTGCTTGAACGTGAGCGGATCGACGAAGTGATAGTCCCTCCCGTTGGCTTCGGCGCCGCGGGGAGACCGGGTGGTGTAGCTCACCGAGATCTCCGCCTCGGGGAACTCCTTCTTGAGCATGTGAGCGAGCGTGGTCTTGCCCGCGCCTGAAGGAGCAGAGAGGACGACGAGGAGGCCCGGGGAGAGGATCGCCGGCATCTGAGGATTGGTAATCATTCGACGTTCTGGACCTGTTCGCGGATGCGCTCGAGCTCGGCCTTGAGCTGCATGATTCGGCTGCTGATGTCGGCGTGCTGGCTCTTGGAGCCGGTGGTGTTCACCTCGCGATGCATCTCCTGAACGAGGAAATCCATCTTGCGGCCCGAGGGCTCGGCCGAGCGGAGCAGCTCGTTGAACTGCTCCAGGTGAGAGGCCAGCCGGGTCATCTCTTCCGCCACGTCGGTGCGCTCGGCAAAGAAGGCCACTTCCTGGGCGAGGCGCTGGGGCTCGACCGCCAGGCCTTTGGAGAGCTCAGCGATGCGCTCAGAGAGACGGGTGCGGTAGAGATCGATGGCCTTGGGGGCCAGCACCCTCACCTCTTCGACCCACTGGGTGACCAGCCCCAGCCGGGAGGACAGGTCGGCGGCCAGGGCCACGCCTTCTTTCTCCCTCATCTTCTGCAGGGCCTCGAGGGCCAGGGCGAGCGCGCTCTCAGCGGCTTTGCCCGCGTCTTCGAGGCCCACCTGGGGCTCCTCGAGGCGGATCACGTTCAGCTGGGTGGCGATGTCCTTCACCGTGACGGTGTCGGGCAGCTCCAGCGCCTTGGCGAGCTCGCCCCAGGCACGGCGGTATTCGCGGGCCAGCGCCAGGTCGACCTGAGGCACCACCCCGAGCGCGGTGCGGCTGGCCCTTCGCACGGAGACATCGACCGCCCCTCGGGCCAGCTTGTCCTTCACCAGCTTCTGGAGCGCGCCTTCGAGGGCGGCGAGCTCCCGGGGGAGCCTCACCTTCACCTCGCAGAACTTGTGGTTGACCGACTTCAGCTCAACCGTGAGGGACTCGTTGCCGGCCGTGGCAGTACCAGTGCCAAAGCCCGTCATGCTTCGGAGCATGTGCTCTCGTAGTGGGCTTCCCCCGGGGAATCAATTTTCAGTCGGGAGCCGGGAGAGCAGGGCCGTGGTGCTGTGGTCCTTGGGGTCTCCGGCCACGGCGACCCGGCCTCCGTAGGCCTCGACCTCCGCCCGCTCGGGGATGCTCTCGGGGGTGTAGTCGGTGCCCTTCACGTGCACGTCGGGCTTGAGGGCCCGGATCACCACTCGAACGTCTGGTTCTTCGAAGATCAGCACCAGATCGGTGCAGCGCAGGGCCCGGAGCAGCTCGGCCCGCTCCCCTTCGGGGATGACGGGGCGGCCGGGGCCTTTGTACGCGCGGGTCGACGCATCGGAGTTCACCGCCACCACCAGGCGATCTGCCAACTGGCTGGCCGCTTCGAGGTAGCGCACGTGACCGACGTGCAGGAGGTCGAACACGCCGTTGGCCAGGGCGACCTTGAGACCCTGTGCCCGCCAGGCTTCGACCGTGCGGCGGGCATCTTCGAGGCTCATCGGTTGAGCTCCCGCTCGAGCTCGAGGCGGGTCACGGTGGCGGTGCCCTGCTTCTGCACCACCAGCGCGCCGGCGATGTTGGCCAGCCGAGCCGCTTCAGCGGGGGTGCCCCCGGCACCCAGGGCGAGGGCGAAGGTGGCGGACACCGTATCTCCGGCGCCCGTGACGTCGACCGCTTCTTCCGAGCCGTAGACGGGGATGTGGAGCGGCTTCTTGCCCTTCTCGAACAGCGTCATGCCGCGGCGGCCCCGGGTGACCAGGAGCACCTGGCAGGCGAGGCGCTGCTGCGCGACTTTGCCCGCGGCCAACAGCTCGGCATCATCGCGGATGGGCATGCCGGTGAAGGCGGCCAGCTCAGGCTCGTTGGGTTTGCAGACCGTCAGCCCTGCGAAATCGGTCAAGCCGAAGCGGGAATCGACACACACCGGCACGCCTCGGCTGGCGACTTCACGCAGGGCAGAACGGGTCTCGTCGCAGAGCACGCCGGCGCCGTAGTCGGAGACCATCACCACATCGGCGGCGAGGCCTTCTTGGAGCACCTGCACGGCCAATGACGCGCGCAGCTTCGGCGGGAGCGGCCCGGTCACACCTCGATCGATGCGGAGCATCTGCTGCCGGGTGGTGCTCAGGCCGCCCGCGAGCACCCGGGTGCGGCTCTCGGTCACGCTGGAGGTGACCGCGCGCAGGGTGATTCCACTGCTCTTGAAGAGCGCGCTCAGCTGCCGCCCGAGATCGTCACGGCCGATGACGCCGATGGCGCTGACCTTCGCTCCGAGGGCGCTGGCGTTGGCCGCGGCGTTGGCGCCCCCGCCCAGCTTCACCTCTTCGCGCTCGTGACGAACGATCAGCACCGGGGCTTCGCGGCTGACGCGCTCGGTTTGGCCGTAGAGGTAGTGATCAGCGAGCAGGTCTCCGACGAGGAGCACGCGGACCTGGGGGAATCGCTTCAAGAGTGCGGTCGGCACGAGACGCGTTTGGCATCTCGCGGCGGCGCTGTCACCCGTCTCGCCCGCGGGGCAGCGGGAGTTCACCGCGGGTCACTTCGACTTCCAGCACCAGCACATACGCAGAACACTCGGGCAGCCGCTCGGCGTCTTTCTCGGTGGTCACCAGCCATGCGCCCTTCCTTGCGGCTTCCGAGCGGGCAGCGGCGAGCTCGACGAGGGTGAAGACGTGATGATCCGGGTGGAAGTGCCGGCCCGTGACGGCCGCTCCGAGCACGCGCACTGATTTTTCGACCAGCTCAGGGCGGGCGACACCGAGCAGGAGCACCACTGATCTTCCTTGCAGCGTGACGGCGTCGCCTTCGGGGCTGCGCACGCGGCTGATCAGGTGACGCGCCTCGACGTCGCCTGCGACTCCGTCACGGCCCCAGACGTGGGTGGCTCGTTGGCGGCCCGAAGCGGGCTCGCGGAGCGGACCTGCGGGGAGCAGCCAGCCGTTACCCACGCCACCATCCACCAGCACGTCGAAGTCGCGCGCGAGGCGGCGGTGCTGAAAGCCGTCGTCGAGGATCAGCAGATCCGCGCCCTGCGTGACGGCCGCTCGCGCGAGGGCCACCCGATCGGCGCCCACCCAGAGGGTGACCCCGGGGCACCGGCGCGCGATGAGGCGCGGCTCGTCTCCGACTTCGTTCACCGGGGGGAGCTCTGCGCTGGTGAAAGAACGCAGCGTGTTCGCCGTGCGGCCGTAGCCGCGGGAGAGCACCGCGACCTTGAAGCCGCGGCGCACCGCTTCGTTCGCGAGGTGCATCACCACGGGAGTCTTTCCTGCGCCTCCGACCACCAGGTTGCCGACGGAGACGACGGTGGCGCCTTCGATGCGCACCGGTCTGCGAAGGCCGAGCTCGAACATCAGATGCCACGCGCGGATGATCAGGCCGTAGAGCAAGGCGAGCGGCGCCAACAACCACGTGAGCAGCGTGGGTGGGCCGTACCAGTTCATGCGTAGAAGGCGACCATGCGGGTGGCGATGGCTTCGGCAGACTCGAGGGTGAGCTCGCGGCGCTCGGCGCGCAGTGAGCCGGCGAGCAGTGACTCGACCGTGGGCTCGACCAACGCATCGGCGTAGCGGGCGAGGGCGCCTTCATCGACGGCGACGACGCGGACGCCGCAGGCGCGGGCCTGGGCGGCAGCGCGGGCGCTCCAGTCGTTGCCCAGGCCGAGGATCCAGACTTCGTCGAGCGCCTGAAGACACTTCACGAACGCAGGGCCCGATTGGTAGCCCACGAAACGCACGCGTTCGGGCGCTTGCGCCTTGAACTGATCGTACAGCGGACCATCACCGACCAGGAGCAACGAACCTTCGGCGTGCTGGGCGAAGGCGGCGAGGCCCAGCTCGTGGCGCCGCGAGGCCTGGAAGGTGGAGACCATGCCCACCAGCTTGCCTTCGGGCAGCCCCAGCTCACGGCGCAGCGCTGCGCGGTCGGCCGATGGCACGAATTCGGGTCCCACGATCGAGGGGAGCACCAAAACGCGGCGCCCCAGCAAACGGCGCGAGAGTGACTCCATCGGCACGGTGAAGCCGTCGGCTGCTGGCATGCCGAACCGAATCGAGCGCGGCGCGTGGATGGAGCGGATCAGCCTCGCGCCTTTCGGTCTTCCGAGGCGCGCGATGGTGTGATCGTGGCTGAAGTGCGCGTGCACCACGTCGACGGGTTGGGAGCGCAGCTCGAGCACGTCTCGCAGCATCGTCCACGGGGTGGACTTCACGGAGAGCTCGAGGGGCGCGGTGGAGAGGAGGCCGAGCGGCTCGAGGCGGGGCACGATCAGCTCTTCGCTCGTGTGTGACGAACGTTTGCGATCGACCGCGATGAAGACTTCGTGGCCCAGTGCTCTCTGGGCCACAGCGAGTTGGGTCACGACTTCGGCGGGGCCGGTGAAGTAGGGCGAGGCGAGCAGGTGGAGGATCTTCACGGAGGCCCCTCACCCCGACCCTCTCCCCGCCCGCGGGGAGAGGGGGACACGAGGGCGGCCAGGGCTTCGACGTTGCGGTCGCTCGCTCCTGAGATCTGGTTGACCGCGTTGCGCGCGAGTGCTCCCAATGAGTCGATGCTTTCGGGGCGGCTGAAGAGATCGCTCATGACCCGAACGAGGTGCTCTTCGTCTTTCACCTGAATGCCGCCCCGCCCCACCAGCACCTGCACGGAGTCGTGGAAGTTTTCCATGTGCGGCCCGAACAGCACCGGCTTCCCCTGCGCCGCGGGCTCGAGGATGTTCTGCCCACCGCGCGTGGTGAAGCTGCCGCCCACGAACACGATGGTGGCCAGCCGGTACGCACGCGCGAGTTCGCCGATGGTGTCGAGCACGATCACCGGCGCCCGCTGGGGGTTGCCGTTCGAGCGCAGCCCCACGTGAAGCCCCGCTTCACGCGCCAGCTGAACGACCCGCTCTGCTCGCTCGAGATACCGGGGCGCGATCACCATGAAGAGATCAGGCGTCTCGATGATCAGCTTCTTGTAGACCGAGAAGAGCAGCTCTTCTTCGCCCTCGTGGGTGCTGCCGGCGATCCACACGCGATCAGCTGCGCGCACTCCGAGGGCGTCGCGCAGGGCGTGATCTTCGACCGCCTGCGAGAGCGGCACGAGCGCGTCGAACTTGGTGTTGCCCGTCACGCGCACCCGGTCTTTCGGTGCCCCCAGCGAGAGCACCCGCTCGGCTTCGTCGTCTTCGCGCATGAGGAAGAGATCGATGTCGTGCAGCGGGTTGCTGATCAGGTTGAACAACGTGCGGTAGCGCGCGAGATGCCGAGGCGAGAAGCGGCCGTTGGTGAGCGCCACGCGGCCGCCTGAGGCATGCGCGGCGCGGATGAGGTTGGGCCAGATCTCCGTGTACTCGAGCACCAACAGATCAGGTTTCACCGCCGCCACCGCGCGCCGGGTCGAACCGAACAGGTCCCACGGGGCGTAGATCACCGCGTCGATGTTGCGCTCGAGGCGCTCGGTGGCCATCAAGTGGCCGGTGTTCGTCATGGTGGAGACGATCACCTTCGCTTCGGGAAACCGCGCCCGAAGTCGATCGATCATCGGAGAGAGCGCCAACAGATCGCCCGCGCTCGCGCCGTGCAGCCAGATGCGCGGTGAACCGGGGCCGGGGAGCAGCCCTGGAGGGTAGAAGCCAAAGCGTTGCCAGAACCCGTCGCGCGTCTTCTTCATCAACGCCAGCACGGGGAACAGCGCCCCGAAGACGAGCCAGGTGGCGATGACGTACAGGAGGCGCATCCGGCGCTCGGCGTAGGGGATGCGCGGCGGAGGCGCAAGCTTCCTCCCCTCAGGTCACCGGTGCGACCCGCTTGAGCGCCAGCTTGCAAGCCTGCTTGAGCCGCTCGTTGTTGAGGAAGAACGAGCTCGCCATCGCTCTGCCCGCTTCGAGCATGAGCAGCGCGCGCCGGTACTCGCCGGCTGCATCCGCCAGGGCGCCGCGGCGTTCGAGGATCAACCCGAGCAGGTAGCGCGCGCTCGCCAATTGGGGCGCCAGGTAGAGCGCCTTGCGCAGCCCCGCTTCGGTCTCCGGGTGATCTTCACCGTTCGCCGCCCACTCGAGCACCAACTCGAACAGCTTCCGGCCTTCGTCTTCGGGCGTGAGCACCACCGGCACTTCTCCGGTGATGGCGGGCCGAGGCGGAGGGCGAGGGGCGACGGGTTTCTGCGCAACCACGGGGACGGGCGCCGGTGCGGGTGCACCTCCGTCGCGTTGATAGAAGAAGGCGCCGGGCAGCCTCAGGGTGGTCAGCTCGGGCACGGGCTCGAGCAGCGGCTCTGCGGTGGAGAGCACCAGCACCCCACCCGGCCGCAACCGTTCGACGAAGCCGTTCACCGTCGCGCGGGCCGCTTCAGCGGTGAAATAGATGAGCACGTTGCGGCAGACGATCACGTCGAACGGCCCGTCGGCGCTCGCGAAGGGGTACGGCCGGTCCATCAGGTTGTGCTGCGCGAAACGCGCGCGCGCCATCAGCGGCGCGATCAAGGTGCCTTCGCGGAAGTAGCGCGCCAGCAGCTCACGCGGCACGCGCTTGAGCACCTCGGGCGAGAACGAGAGACGTTTGGCCTGCGCGAGCGCAGCGTCGGAGAGGTCGGTCCCCAACACGGAGCTCTCGGGGTGTGCACCTGCGTCGGCCAGCAGCACCAGCAGCGTGGCGACCTCTTCACCGGTGGAGCAGCCGGCGCTCCACACCGAGAGGGGCCGGCCCAGCGCCACCAGAGGGCGCAGCACGTGGGTCTCGAGCGCCTGAAGCTGCGGCTCGTCACGAAAGAGATCGGTCTTGTGTACGGAGACCACGGCCAGCAGGCGGGCCAGCTCGAGCGCGCCTTCACGCGACTGCAGCCGAGCGAGGTGCAGGAGGGCTCGGCCCGGGCCGAGCTTCTCCAGCTCAACGGCGAGGCGTTCGCGTTGTTGCCGGGAGAGATGGGTGCCGGTGCGCTGAGCCACGAACTGCAGCAGCGGCTCGAGCTCGGGCGCGTTCATCGTTCGAGCTCAGACCCGCGCGACTTCTTGACCTCGCGCCAGCTTGATCAACGTCGAGGCGAGATCGTCGCCGGAGACCACGTGATCCACGATGCCGCGAGCGATCGCCGCGCCTGGCATGCCGAACACCACCGAGGAGTCCTGACTCTGAGCGATGGTCTTGCCGCCCGCCGTACGGATCGCCGCGAGACCGTCGACGCCATCGTTGCCCATGCCGGTCAAGATGACGCCCACCGCGCGGCGGGCGTAGGCCCTGGCGGCCGACTCGAGCAGCAACGTGGCCGAAGGCAGATGGCCATCACGCGGGCCGCCCGAGGTCACCGAGACCTTGCCGCGGGTGGCGATCACCAGGTGTGCGTCGGGGGGCGCGAGCAGCACGGTGCCCGGGGTGAGCAGGTCGTTGTCTTTCGCGACGCGCACCTTGAGCTTCGAGGCGCTGGCGAGCCAGCCCACCAGCGAATCGGAGAAGGCGGCGTTGATGTGCTGAACGATCGCCAACGGAACGGGGAAGTCAGCGGGAAGCTCGGTGAGCAGCTTCTGCACGACCTGCGGGCCACCCGTGCTGCTGGCGATGCAGATGACGCCCAGCGCGGTGGGGGCGAAAGGCTGCGGCGCAACGAGCGGGAGCGTGGGCTGCGAATGGCTGCTGCCGGGCACCTTCTTCACGCCGCGCACGTGGCGGATGACCCGGATGGTGGCGAGCAGCTTCACCTCGCGGGCGAGGTGGGCCATCTCGGCCTCGGCGGCGGGTTTGACGCGCAGCGCGAGGGCCCCGACAGCGAGGGCGCGATGGGTCAGCTCGGGCGCCTGGTTTCGCGGGTCGGCGGTGAGCACCAGGATCGGCGTGGGGTAGTCGGCCATGATCCGCTCGGTGGCGGTCAGCCCGTCCATCACGGGCATGTCGACGTCCATGGTGATGACCTGCGGGCGCAACGCCGCGGCCTGCTCGATGGCCTGTTGTCCGTTCTCGGCGGTACCCACGACCTGGACGTCGGGGTCTTTCTCGAGCGCCTCGACGATCAGCTGACGGATCAGCGGCGAGTCGTCGACGACGAGGACCTTCACCGGCATGGCAGACCCCCTGACATCTGAAACTTGTATCTATGCCAGCAAACGGGCCACCACGTCGACCAGGTCTTGTCGGACCAGGTCGCCCTTGGTGACATACCCGTCGGCGCCCGCATCCATGCCCCGGCGGCGATCGACCTCGCTGCCCCGGGTGGTGACGATCACCACCGGGAGCGCCCGCAAGGTCGCGTGACTCTTGAGTCTGCGGGTCAGCTCCAGACCATCCACGTGGGGCATCTCGAGATCGGTCACCACAATGTCCACCGCCTCGCGGCCCAGCAGGTCGAGGGCCAGCGCGCCATCGGCGGCCTGAACGATCTGATACCCGACCGACTCCAGCAACGAGACCAGCAGCTCGCGGGTGAGCGGCGAGTCGTCGACCACCAACACCTTGTGTTTGCGGAGCTCCTTTCGGCGGGAGGCGCCTGCGCCGAGGCGCAGTTCGCGGCCGTGCACGGTGGCCACCAGGTGCGGCGCGGAGAGCACCAGCGCAAGTTCACCATCGGACAGCGGCGTGGCCCCGCTGAGGTGCGGGTAGCGGGCGAGCAGGCCCTTGAGCGGCATCACCGCTTGCACGCGCTCCTCCAGCACCCGGTCGACGGCGATGGCGGCAGACTGGCCACGCCCGCGCAACACCAGCACCAGCTCGCCTTCGGAGGGCGGCCGCTCGGGCGCAGCGAAGAGCAACGAGGCGACCGACGAGAACGGCAACACCTCATTTTCCACCAGCAGCGCGGGTTTGCCGGCGACTTCGCGGATGTGGCCGGGCTCGACGGTGAAGGCGCGCACCACGTTGGAGGCGGCGAGGCAGAGGCGCTCTTCTCCGACCTGGACGAAGAGCACGGGGGCGACCGTCAAACTGACGGGCACGCGCAGCTCGAAGCTGGCGCCCAGCCCCGGCGTGGTGTCGACGGTCACTTCGCCGCCGATGGCCAGCAGCCGGGTGCGCACCAGGTCGAGGCCCACGCCGCGGCCCGAAACGTCGCTGACTTCTTCACGCGAGCTGAAGCCTGCGAGGAAGACGAGGTCGATGGCCGCCGCGTCGGAGAGGGCCGCAGCGCTCTGGGCGTCGAGCAGCCCCTTGCGCACGGCCACGACGCGCATGTGCGGCGCAGACAGACCCTGGCCATCGTCTTTCACGCGCAGCACCAGCCGTTCACCCTCGCGGCGGGCCTGGAGCAGCAGGTTGCCGCGGGGGCTCTTGTTCTGCTCCACGCGCAGCTCGCGAGACTCGAGGCCGTGATCGATGGCGTTGCGTACCAGGTGCAGCAGTGGATCTTTGAGCGCGTCGAGCACCGAACGATCGACCCGTTCGTCTTCGCCTTCCACCACCAGCTCGAGATCCTTGCCCAGATCCTTCGCGAGCTCGCGCACCATTCGGGGGTAGCTCTCGAAGAGCACCGAGAGGGGCACCATGCGCAGCGCGGTGATCTCCTCGGCGAGCACCGAGAGATCCTTGAGCTCTTCGGTGGCGAGCATCGAGGAGCGGCGGTTGATCTCGGAGGCGAGCTCCTTGGCGCGGCCCAGGCGGGCAGCGAGCTCGGCCACGGTGGGGCCCAGATCTTCGGCCAGGCGGTGCAACGAAGTGAGTTCGCGCGAGAGCTGACGGCGGCGCGCGGCGGTGATCTCGTTCTGCCGCGCGCGCTGTTGCAGGTTGTTGGTCGTCGAGGTGAGCACCTCGAGGCTGTGTTGCGTGACGCGGATCGACGCGTCGACGGGCCGCGCGGGCTCGAGGGCGCGGGCCGCCACGGTCACCCGGGGGTCGGCGATCACCTTCGGCGCCAAAGGCACCGCGGAGGGCGGTGGCGCGGAAATGGGCGAAGGCGCGCCGCCCAGCTCCTGCTCCGAGGTGGTGGCCTGCTTGAGCCAGCCGAGGAGCCGTTCGACGTCGGGCGCCTCGCCCGCCACGGCGCCGGCCAACACGGCCACCGCGTCGGAGACCACCAGCAACGCGTCGACCGAGCCGCCCGCCAGCGCGTAGCCCCGGCGTTGGGCGGCGCGCACGAGCTCCTCCATCTCGTGCACCAGCGAGTTGATCTCCGCAAAGCCCATCATGCGGGCCTCGCCCTTGAGCCCGTGCAGCTCACGCAGGGCCAGGCGGCCCGACTCGTCGTCGGATCCCGCCTCGAGCGTCATCAAGGCGCGGTTGATGCGGGCGAGCCGCTCGGTGACGAGCTCGCGGAACTGCGTCAGGAGCCGCTCGCGACTGGAGCTCACGAGCGTTTGGCCCCGGTGAAGCGGCCCACCGCGGTCTGCAACGAGGAGGAGAGCCCCAGCAGCCGCTGGTTCACTTCCGCGAGGCGATGGGTGGTGGCCAGCTCGCCTTGCGTGCCCGCCAGGATGTCGGCCATCGCCTCGGCGAGTTGATCAGTGCCGCTCTGCTGCTGCTGGGTGGCCAGGGTGATGGTGCGCACCTGGTTGGAGGTCTCCAGCGCCAGCTCGGCCACCCGCGACAGGGAGAAGGTGACCTCGTCGGCGAGCGCCGTGCCCCGCTCGGTGAGCACGCTGCCTCGTTGGGTGGCTTCGGCGGTGCGCACGGTGGCATCGCGGATCTCGGCGATCAGCTCTTCGACCTCGGCGGTCGACTCGAGCACGTTCTCAGCGAGCCTGCGCATCTCAGCGCCCACCAGCGAGAAGCCGCGGCCCACGTCACCCGCGCGGGTGCCTTCGAGCTCGGCGGAGAGCGCGAGCAGATCGCTGCGATCGGCCACCGCGTTGATCAGCTCGACGATGCGGCCGATCTGCTGCACCCGGCGCTGCAGGCGGTCGACCGCGCCGGCGATGCTCTTGTTGTCCTGCTTCATGCGATCGACCGCCGCCTGAAAAGCGGCCGCGTCGTTCTGGCCCTGCTGCGCCGCTTCGAGGGTGCGCCGGGCGAGCTCGAGCACCGACCCTGCGCTGGCTGCGATCTGCCGCGCGCTGCGGGCGAGCTCTTCGGTGGTGGCCGAGGTCTCGTTGAGCGCGGCGGCCTGCGCTGCCGCGGTGGCCTCGGAGCGGGTGGAGGTGCGTTGCAACGAATCGGTGGCGGTGCCCACGTGCGCGCCCGCGTCGAGCACCTTGCGCACGAGGCCTGCCAGCCGCTCCTGCAGCTGGGCGAAGACGCTGGTGACGCGCCACACCTCACCGTCTGCGGCGATCACCCGGGGTGCGTCGAGAAAACCTTCGGCCACCCGGTGCGCTTCGGCGGCCAGGCGCTGCATGGGCCCGGCGATGGTCTGCGCCGCGGCGGCCGCGGCGATCACCGCAAAGACGAGGGAGAGGCCCCCCAGCCCCACCAGCCGCAACGCGAGCCCTTGAAAGAGCGCATCGGCGGTCGCCTGGCGAAGCTCGGGCGGCACCGCAGCGAGGGCGGCGGGCGCGCGGCCCAACCACACCCAGGCCACGTCGGCGAGGATGAGCACGGGAATGAGGGTGAGCAGCACGGTGAAGGCGACGGTGCGGCCGCGCACGCTCCAGTCGACGCCGGGCGCAGCGGCGATCACGTCGTGAGGCGCGAGGCCTTCGGCCAGGTGATCAGACGCTTCGTGCGCGCGGGCGGTCAGCAGCAACGAGACGAGCACGGTGGCCAGCGGTCCGAAGAGCGCGCCGATCATCAACAGGCGCAGCGCGATGGCCCACGACGCGTCGGCCAGCGCCACCATGCCCAGGCCCAGCAGCGCGGCGCCCCCCAGCCAGCCGCCCAGCGAGAGCCCCACCATGCGCGCCGGGAAACGACGCAGTTCACCCAGTGCCGCGAGGCGATTCTCGCGATTGAGGGGCAACCGGCCCGACACCAGCCCACGGAACCGGTTGATGCGGTTGAGGCCCGCGACGCTGAGCGTGAGCTGCAGCAAGAGGGTGATCCCCACGGTGAGCAGCAGGAAGACCTGGAGCGAAGCGGCGTCGAGCGCCTCGACCGACGCAGTCCACGGGCCGGCCACGGCGACCGCGAGGCTGTTGCCCAGCACCGTGGGCAGCATCAGCCAGGTCAGGCGATTGCGCAGCCAAAGCTCGAGGCTCACGAGGTGGTCCTCTTGTGCAGGCCCGAATCGCTGCCGCCCGAGGCCACCGTCTGCTCGAGATCGCGGGCCAAGAAGATCAGCTGATCATGCGCCGAGAGCATCTCGCGCGAGGCCGAACCCGAGGCCTCGGTGCTCTTGACGATCTCCGCCATCGCCCCGACCAGCTGATCCGTTCCCGCCTGTTGCTGCGAGGTGGCGAGGCTGATGCTCTGCATCGCGTCGGCCGATTGGTTGGCGTAGTCAACGATGCGCGAGAGGCCTTCGCCCACCTTCTGCGCCAACGCGCCACCCGCGTCGGTCGCCTTCACGCCGGCTTCGGTGGCCATCACGGCCGCGTTGGTGGCGTCGCGGATCTCGTCGATGAGGCCACCAATCTCACGGGTGGACTGCATCACCGACTCCGCCAGCCTGCGCATCTCGGCCGCCACCAGGGAGAAGCCCCGCCCCACCTCGCCCGCCTTGTTGCCCTCGAGCTCGGCGTTGAGCGCGAGCAGGTCGGACTTGTCGGCGATGCCGTTGATGAACTCGATGATCTTGCCCACCTGCTGCACGCGTTTGTTGAGGCGCACCACCGAGTCGGCGATCGCCTGGTTGCCTTCGCGCACCTGCACCATCGCGGTCATGAAGCCGTCGGCGCCGTCGCGGCCCACCCGCGCGGCGCCGAAGGTCTCCTTGGCCAGCTCGGAGACCCGCTGCGCGTTGAGGGCGATCTCCCGGGCACTGCGAGCCAGCTCACCGGTGGTGGAAGAAGCGGTGTCGAGGTTCTGCACGCGCGCGTTGGAGCGGCTACCCGAGAGGGCACCGGTGGCGCCCGAGAGCTGGCCTGCCGCATGACCGAGGCGGCCGAGCAGAGCGACGAGCTGCGCCTCCATGCTGGCGATGGCGCCGGAGGCCGCGAAGGTCTCGTGTTCACCGGCGATGAAGCGGGGCGCGCCGTGTTCTCCGCGGGCGAGCCGCTCGGTCTCTTCCGCCAGCTCCTTGAGGGGGCCTCCCACCATCGAGCCGAAGAGCCAGGCAGACACCGACACGGCGAGCACCACCAGCACCACCAGGCCCACCAGGGGAACGAGGCCCCCGCTGCGTTGCGCGTCGGCGAGGGTCTGCATCGCAGCGGCATCGGGCGCGGCCACCAACTGATCCAGCAGGGCGCGGGTGCGGCTCAGGGCGAGATCGCCGACCAGCAACAGCGGCGTGAAGACGGCCACCCCGGCGAACACCATCAACCGGCGGCGCAACACGAACGCCACGGGAATGCCCGCGTACAGCTCGGTGACGGGCAAGCCCGCGGCCACCAGGTCACGCAGCACCTGGCGGGCACGGGGCACGCTGACCAGCAGGGCGAGCACGGCGGTGAGCGGCGCGACGATGAGCCCGATGAAGCTGACCTGCAGCACCACCCGGGGCGGCACCGGGGAGAACGCCGACCAGAAGAACCCCACCACCAGCGGCCCCAGCAGCAGGAAGACGAGGGAGAGCCAGAAGGCCACCTCGGGCATGCGCATCACCTCGTTGGCGGCGAGGAGCAGGTTCGGCGTGGTGGGAGGCAACGTGCCCTCGCCCAGCGAGCGCAACGTGCTCAAGCGCCGTTGCTCTATGGTGTCGCCGGTGAGGTTGAAGACCACGATCACCACCACCAAGGTGACGCCGAAGACCAGGCGTGTGCCTTCGGGCAGGTGGATGGTCACCCAGGTGTACGCGGTGGCGATGAACAGGCCGGCGAGCACCGCGAAGGTGCTCAGGTTGGTGAGCCAGCGATGCCGCCCCGCGAGCGGTGAAGCAGCGTTCGTCACGAAGCGGCCTCGGGACGAACGGTGTGCGCGGCGAAACGCTCCAGCGACAAGACGGGCCACAACAGGCCGCCGGTCTCCACGAAACCCGACAGGGCGCCGCCCCACGCAAGGCGCAGCACCGGGGGCACCGCGAGCAACTTCAGGCGCTCGGCGTGCACCTCGACGCTGTCCACCACCAACGAGGTGTGGTGATGGCGCAACGACTTACCGTCGAGGGGAGCGAGGGCCCCGGGCTCAAAACCCACGCCGGCGTACGGCGCGCCGGGGTGCGGCAGCTCGAAGGCGGTGACCTCCTGGGCCTGCACGGCCAGACGGTCGACGCCCACGCGACAGAGCACGAGCCCCTCGATCACCTCGGCGCTGATCGTCACGGTGCACTCACCCGGCGGTGGAGAGGAACTCGATGAACGTCTGCGTATCGATGACCGCCACCTCGCCCGCCGCGGCGCGCGCCGGACCTCGCAGGTGCTGGTGCACACCCACGTCGCCCAGCCGCTCGAACGAGCCCTCGAGGGTGGTCACGCCGAGCACCCTGGTCGCGGTCAGCGCCACCGAGCCCTGGGGCGTGCGCACCAGCACCGCGCGTTTGAAGGTCTCGTCGATCGGGTGACCGGTCAGCCGGGTCAGATCGACCACCGGCAACACTTCACCGCGGTGCGCGAAGACGCCGAGCAGGTGCGCCGGTGCTCCGGGCACCCGGGTGAGCGTCGGTACGTTGACGACCTCGGAGGCCGTGTCTGCGGGCACGGCGTACAGGCTCGAGCCGCAAGCGAAGACCAGATGTCCATGCACGTCGGCCACGGGCGTATTTGAAGCACACCTCTCCCCCGCGCCCAAGGTGAAGCTGCTCAGGCCACGATGCGCGCACACAAGGCGGCGTCCACCCGCTGGGCCAGCGCGTCCAGTCGCGCGGTCAGCCCTTGGTGCATCAGCGTCAGGTGCCGGGCGTGCAATGCGGCCTGCGCGCGCAGGCGCTCCACTGCATCGAGGCGGCGCACCAGGAGCGACGCGCGCTGACGGGGCTGGGCGAAGAGGGCCTCCAGCTCGGTGGTGAGGGCAGCCACCCGCCGCTGCACCTCGTGCGAGGCCGAAGCCCGGAGCGCCTCGAGGGTGTCGGCCGAAGCGCGCACGGGCACGGTGTGCAGGTGCCAGCCCTGCAACTGGGTGAAGGCGCGCCGGAGCGCCGCGAGTGAGCCGTCGAATTCAGGCGTCAGCCAGAACACCCCGCTGCGCTCGAGCACGGGCACCGCCAGCCACCCGTTCAAGGTCGCTTCCAGCGCGGCAGGAAATTCTTCCGTCACCGCTGGCAATCCGGCGCGCGCCCAGGCCGTCCGCACGTCGCCCGCCGTGACGGGCGCGCTTCCTGCCCACCAGACCAGGTGTCCGAGGGGCGCGGGCGCCCGGAGCGAGCCGAACTGCATCGGGTTGCTGCGCTCCTCCGGCCCTTTCGGCCCGCACCCTACTCTCGTTTTCGCGGCCAGCGTTCGACGGCCTCTCCCGATTGCTGGTCGTTGCCTCAGGGGTGGGTGATCGCTAAGTGCTTCGAGGTGTTCGCCCTCTTTCAGGAACTGCAGCAGTACGTGGGCTTCGGCGAAGCCGACGAACGCGCGTTGAGGGCGTTGCACCCCAGGCTGACCGCGAGTTTCCCCGCGATCTCGGTGGCGTTCTACGAGCGGGTGCTGGAGCACCCCAACGCGCGCGCGGCGCTGACCCGCGGCGAAAAACACGTGGGCCAGCTCAAGGAGAAGCTGGTCATCTGGATGAACGAGCTCTTCCTGGGCCCGTGGGACGAGGCCTACGTGGAGCGGCGCGCGCATCGGCCGGGTGCACGTGCAGATCGCCCTGCCCCAGCACTACATGGTCTCGGCGATGAACGTGGTGCGCGTGCAGCTGCGCGACCGCATCGCCGAGGTGGTGGATGAACGGTCTGACGAGGGCCGGGTGGCGCGCGACGCGATGGAGCGCATCTGCGATCTCGATCTCGCGTTGATGCTGCACACCTACCGGGAAGATCTCGAAGCGAGCCAGGCGCGCTCCGAGCGGCTCTCCACCTTTGGCCAGCTGGTGGGGAGCATCGGCCACGAGCTGAGAAACCCGCTGGGCGTGATCGAGACCTCGCTCTACGTGCTCAAGGGGAGGCCCTCGACCGACGAGCGCACCTTGAAGCACCTCGACCGCATCGGCCTGCAGGTGACCCTGGCCAACGACATCATCACCCAGTTGCTCGAGCTGATCCGGGATCAGCCGATCAAGACCGGGCTGGTGGATCTGGGGCAGCTGGTGTCGGAGGCGCTGAGCAGCGTGAACGAAGGCATCGTGTTCACGCTGCCGCCCCCGATCCAGGTGCAGGGAGACGCCACGCAGCTGCGGCAGGTGGTGGTCAACCTCGCGCAAAACGCCACGCACTTCGCGGGCGCGAGCGGCCGGGTGGAGGTGCACCTGCAGGCCACGGCCGTCGACGCGACCCTCACCGTCGACGACGACGGGCCGGGCATCGACCCCACCATCCGCAACCGCCTGTTCGAGCCGCTGGTGACCACGCGGCCGGGGGGCATTGGGCTGGGCCTGGCCCTGGTGCGTCGGGTGGTGGAGCGGCATGGAGGGGTGGTTTCTGCTTCCCGCGGCCCTCTGGGTGGAGCGCGGTTCACGGTGCAGTTACCGCTGCAAGGTGGGGAGCCTTCATGAGCCGCAAGTACCTCGTGGTGGACGACAACGCGGAGTTCGCAGAGAACGTGGCGGAGATCCTCACCGACGCGGGCGCCGAGGTGAGTACGGCGTGTGATGCGCAAGGCGCGCTGGAGCAGCTGCGGAGCACCCGCTTCGACGGCGTGGTGACCGACATGCGCATGCCCGGCCTGTCGGGCGCCGAGCTGCTCAGGAAGCTGCGGGTGATCGACCCCGGGGTGCCGGTGGTGCTGCTCTCGGCCTGGGCGCAAGACGAGCAGGTCGTCGCCGCGCGCCGCATGGGCCTGCTGGCGTTCTTGAGCAAGGCCAGCGGCACGCCGCACCTGATCGAGCTGATGGAGCACGCCAGACGCGACGCCAGCGTGGTGCTCATCGATGACGATCGCGCGCTGGTGGACAACCTGAGCGAGGCGCTGGCTTGCCGGGGCTTCACCGTGTGCGCGGCCTCTTCGGTCAAGGAGCTCGAGGAGATCGCCGTCAAGCCCATCGCCGCCCTGGTCGACGTGCGTTTGCCCGGAGCGATCGACGGCGCTGCCCTGACGCGGGTCAACGAGCTCTTCCCCGGCACGCCCCTGCTGGTGGTGACCGCCGCGCGCGAGTTCGAGAAGGAGGGCCTGGAAATCTTCCGAAAACCCTTCGACACGGCCAAGCTGGTGGCGCGCCTCGAGGCGCTTGCACAGAAGGCAGGAGCCGCGTGACTGCAAGGCTGCTCATCGTCGAAGACAACAAAGACTTCGTGGCGAACCTCACGGAGATCCTCGTCGATCTGGGTCACGAGGTGCGTTCGGCCGACAGCTGCAAGAAGGCGCTCGAGCTGGGGCGCGACTGGGTGCAGGTGGCGTTGGTCGATCTGCGCCTGCCCGACGGCGACGGCACCAGATTGGCGGAAGAGCTCAAGGATCAGAGCGCCGACTGCGAGGTGATTCTGCTCACCGGCCACGCGTCGGTGGAGTCGGCCGCGGCCGCCGTGCGTGCGGGCGTGTGGGACTACCTGATCAAGCCGTGCGCGACGCCCGATCTGCTGGCCACCTTGAGCAAGGCGCTGCGCCACGTGGACGCGCAGGTCGAACGGCGCGAGCTGGCGCGGCGGGCCCAGCGGGCGGAAAAACTCGCGGCGGTGGGCACCTTGACCGCGGGGCTCTCGCACGAGATCCGCAACCCGCTCAACGCGGCGGCGCTGCAGCTGACGGTGTTGGAGCGCCGGTTGCGCAAGCTCGAGCCCTCCATGCAGGCCCCGTTGATCGAACCGCTCACCCTGGTGCGCGACGAGATTCGTCGGCTCGAGCACATCCTCCAGGACTTCCTGCAGTTCGCCCGCCCCGCGCACGTGAACATGCGGCCGGTGGCGATCGACGAGCTGCTGTCGCGGGTGGTGGCGCTCTTGCGCAGCGATGCCGAGCGCCGGCAGATCGAGCTGGAGTGCCTGCCCCGCAGCGCGGCGGGCGCTTCAGGCGACGCGGATCAGCTGCGCCAGGTGTTCATGAACCTGACCTTGAACGCGCTCGACGCGGCGGGGCCCGGCGGCAAGGTCCGGGTGGAGAACTTCTCCGACGCAGACGGAAGTCACATCTACGTGGACGACTCGGGGCCGGGGGTCGCGCCCGAGCAGCGCGATCGGCTCTTCGAGCCCTTCTTCACCACCAAGGCCCAGGGTTCGGGGCTGGGGTTGCCCATCAGCCACGCGATCGTCTCGCAGCACGGCGGGCGCATCGAGCTGGGGCGCAGCTCGCTGGGCGGGGCACGATTCGAAGTCGTGCTCCCGCGCAGGTGATTCGTTTCAGTTCACGTGCGGCTTCTCAGGGGTGTGCTGCGCGTCGGCGTACTCCTTGAGCCGGTACTGAATCTTGCGCACCGAGATGCCCAGCAGATCGGCGGCGCGTGAAGTCGAGCCATCGACCAGCTCGAGCGTGCGCAAGATGGCCTCGCGTTCGATGTCGTAGAGCGTGGCGCCGGGGATGAGCGAGTCACCCGTGCGGTTGGTCGGCCGGGGCCCCCGCAGGGCGATCGGGAGATCGTCGGCGGTCAGGTCGGCGCCGCGGGCGAGCACCACCGCGCGTTCGATGACGTTGCCCAGCTCGCGCACGTTGCCCGGCCAGTCGTAGGAGAGCAGCGCGTTGAGGGTGCCGGGGGCCAGGCCCTTGAGGCTCTTGCCGTGCACCTCGCCGTAGCGCTCGAGGAAGTGGTTCACCAGCGCCGGAATGTCGCTCTTGCGGCGGCGCAGCGGGGGCAGGGTCACCGAGACCACGTTGAGGCGGTAATAGAGGTCTTCGCGGAAACGGCCCGCCTTCACCTCGGCCTCGAGATCGCGGTTGGTGGCCGCGACCACGCGCACGTCGACCTTCACGGTCTGGGTACCGCCGACGCGCTCGAACTCCTGCTGCTGGAGCACGCGCAGCAGCTTGACCTGGAGACCGGGGCTGACGTCACCGAGCTCGTCGAGGAAGAGGGTGCCTCCGTTGGCCAGCTCGAAGCGGCCTTCCCGGCGGCCCACCGCGCCTGTGTAGGCGCCCTTCTCGTGGCCGAACAGCTCGCTCTCCAGCAGGGTCTCGGTGAGCGCGGCGCAGTTCACCTTGATGAAGGGCTTGTCGCGGCGGGGCGAGGCTTCGTGAATGGCCTGGGCGATGAGCTCCTTGCCGGTACCCGATTCACCGAGGACGAGGATCGTGGCGCGGGTGGGCGCGGCGCGGGCCACCACGTCGAACACGCTCTGCAGCTCGTTCGACTCGCCGACGATGTTGGAGAACTTGTGCTTCTCGCGCAGCCGTTCGCGCAGCTGCTCGTTCTCCTGCTTGAGGGCCTTCTTCTCGAGCACCTTCTCGAGCTTGGCGAGCACCGAGCTGACGTCGACGGGCTTGGTGACGTAGTCCTCGGCGCCGGCCTTCATGGCCTGCACGGCGGTCTCGATCGACGCGAACGCGGTGACCATCACGAAGGTGCAGGTGTGCCCGTCGGCACGCGCGCGCGCCAGCAGGGTCAACCCGTCCATCTTGGGCATGCGGATGTCGCAGAGCACCGCGTCGGGGCGGAAGCTGCTCAACGCAGCGAGGCCCGCTTCGCCGTCGCCCGCTTCGCCGACCTCGTAACCCTCTTCGGTGAGAATGGTCTTGAGCGCATCGCGCGCGTTCTGCTCATCGTCGATTACGAGAATGCGGTGCTTCATGGAGCTGCTCCTTCGCGCAGAAACTGCGCGATAAACCGTCGTGGTGAAAGTCTTGCGGGAAATTTAGCGAACCACCAACACCGGGCGCTTACTGATGTGCACGATTCGGTCGGTGATGCTGCCTACCAACATGCGGGAGACGGCCCCTCGGCCTTTGCTGCCCACGACGACCAGGTCGTAGTGGCCCGTCTCCGCCAATTCGGCGATGGCTTCAGCGGGGCTGCCCCGCAAACAGACGCGGCCCAGATTCGGCCGGGCGACCTCGGCGGAGGCTTGAGTCAGCAGCACTTCGCCTGCCCGCATCGATTCTTCCGCCAGACGGCCAGCATCGAACGGGATTTCTGCAGGAATGAAGGCGTTGGGAACGACGTGAGCGATCGTCACCTCGGCGCCCATCTTGTCGCCGATCTCCAGCGCCTTCCGGAGCGCGTGCATCGACGCTTCCGACCCATCGACGGCTGCCAGGAGCTTCTTCATGGCGACTTACTTTGCAGGCTTTGGGCCGTTGGTGGCCGTTCTATTGCTTGGTTACCGATCATGCGCGTCTTCCTCGTTGGGCTGATTGTTCTGGGCGTTTCGGCATCGGCGGCAGACCCGGCATCGAAGCCAGTCACTGCAAAAAAGACCGCCTCCACGGGAGCGAAAAAGAGCCTCGAGGCGCCGTCGTATTTGAGCCCGCTGGCGAGGCAGTTGCTCAAGCAGCGAATGAAGCGCCACGGGCAGGACATGTTGTCGCTGGTGCAGTCGGTGCTTTTCCTCGATCGGGAGAGCACGCAGCGCCTCGCCAGCGAGGTGGCCAAGGAGCCCCGGCTGACCCGGCCGATCGCCGGCGGCGCGGACGACGTCAACGCCGCTTTGCCAGAACGATTCTTCGTGTTGCAGGACGAGCTGCGGTCGCGGGCGCTGGACCTGCAGACAGCCGCCCAGGGCCCCGACAACGCCCAGCTCGCGCTCCGCCTGGGGGAAATGACCCAGACCTGCGTGAACTGCCATTCGACCTACCTGCAGCCGCCAGTTCGGGTGGATCCGTGAAGAGGCTGCGCGTTGCGCGAACCCCTGCGCAGGGTTTGCACGAAGGTTCCCGAGGCCACCCGGTAACACGCGCTCGGCCAACCTCTTGCAAATCCGATCGGCCATGTGCGCGACGCACGAGCCCGCCAGAGGCACCGAAAGCATGATCCACAGCGCCCGCCGGCTCATCGATGCACGCTGCGAGGAACTGCGAGCCCTGGAGGATTCGAGCGACGAGCTCACCGAGTTGCAGCACGCGCTGGAGCGCATGGAAGCGGGTACCTGGGGGCAGTGTGAACACTGTCACCAGGCGATCGGCCACAACCGGCTCAGGGCGTTGCCCGAGACGCGCCGCTGCCTCGACTGCGCCACCCACTGAAGCTCAGCGGCCCAGGAAACGAACGGTCTGCTCGCGCACGGTGCCGTGCGTGGTGTCGGTGACCACCAGCACCACGTCGACCGGCGCCGTCAGCAACGAACGCGCGATGGAGACGGACACCGGCACATGCGCATCGGTCAACGAGGCCAGCTCGACGACGGGCGTGCCGACGATGACCTGCGCCGCCACCGGTGAACGCACCTCGATGGTGAAGCGGGCGGGCCCGGGGTTCTTGTTGGTGACGTGCACCTCGAAGGGGTTTCTCACCAGCTCGCCGTCGATGACGTAGGGCATGGCGCCGCGCGCGCGGAAGACGTTCGCTTCGAAAGGCGTGCGGGTGGCCAACGAGACGCCCAGGGTGCTCGCCGTGACGGCCATCAACCCCGCGTAGACCACCAGGCGGGGGCGCAGGGTGCGCCGGGGCTGACCTGCCAGCTCGGTCTGCGAAGCGAAGGTGATCAGCCCGCGGGGGCGCTTCACCTTGTCCATGATCTCGTCGCAGGCATCGATGCACTGGGTGCAGGCCAGGCATTCCATCTGGAGTCCGTTGCGGATGTCGATGCCCGTGGGGCACACCACGACGCAGCGTTTGCAGTCGATGCAGTCGCCCACCCCGCGCTGCTGCAGCTTGCCCCGGGGTTCGCCGCGATCCACCCGGTAGGCCACGGTCACCGAGTCGCGATCGTGCAGCACGGATTGCAGCCGGCCGTAGGGGCACAGGACCACGCAAAACTGTTCGCGGAACCAGGCGAAGTTGAACATCAGCACCGCGGTGAAGCCCAGGGTGAGCCCGAAGGCCTCGAGGTGCAGGCGAGGGCCTTCGACGATCATCAGCCACAGCTCGCGCGGGGAGACGAAGATGGCGGTGGCGGTGTGGGCGATGGCCGCGCTGAGCACGAGGAACACGGTGTTCTTGCCCAGGCGGCGCACGAACTTCCCGGCGGTCCACGGGGCGGCGGCGAGACGAATGCGCGCTTCGCGAGGGCCATCGAAGAGCCGCTCGATGGGCCGGTAGAGCCCCTCGAGGAACACGGTCTGGGGGCAGCCCCAGCCGCACCACACCCGGCCTCTCCACGCGGTGACGAAGAGCAGGCCGAAGATGAAGGCCAGCATCAACAGCAGCACCAACCAGAAGTCCTGCGAGTTGAAGGTGGAACCGAACAGGTAGAAGCGGCGGTGCTGCACGTCGAGGTGGATCATCGGGTGCCCGCCCACGGGGATGAACGGGGCGAGCACATAGAAGCCGATCAGCACCACGAAGACGGCCCTGCGCCACCGCATCCACCTGCCGTCGACGTCAGCGGGGTGCAGCTCGCGCCGCGAGCCGTCCTGGTTCATCGAGCCGAGGATGTTGGGCGCGGGCGTCATCAGTCGAGGGGCTCGCCCTGGGGTTCTTTGCCGGCGAGGCCCTTGCCTTTGATGGAGAGCACGAAGGCCGAGACCTTGCGCACCTTGTCCTGGCCCAGCAGCGCGCCCCACGGGGGCATGCCCTTGTCGGCAAACCCATCGGCGACCGACTTGGCGATCTCGCTGGGCTTGTTGCCGTGGATCCAGAAACGGTCGGTGAGGTTGGGCCCCACCAGGCCCTGCCCTTCTTGCGCGTGGCAAGCAGCGCAGGTGGTGGCGAAGACCTGTTTGCCCTCTTCGAGCTGCGCCGCATCCTGAGCCACGGCCAGAATCGCGTCGTCGCTCAACGGCGCCTGGGCGAGCCGGGCCTTCTTGATCTCCGCGATGGCCGCGTCGTACTCGGTCCGCGGATCCTGCAGCTGCCGGGTGGTGTGGAACACCAGCCAGTAGCCGAACATGAAGACGATGGTGCTGAAGAGGATGAACAACCACCAGTTGGGCATCTGGTTGTCTTCTTCTTCGATGTCGTCGTAGCGGTGCACGATCTTCGGGTCGTCGGAGCTCACGAGATCTCCTTTCCATCTGAGAGCGGCAGCTGGCTGTGCGGTGCGAAGTCGCGCTTGGTCTTGAACACGAACGTTCGCAGCACCATCAGGGTGAACATCGACATGAAGAGCCACAGCGCGAAGATGGGCAGCGCGGTCCACTCCATGCCTGCAAAGAATTGTTTGAACATGGGTTACTTCGCTCCTTCGGCAGAGGCGGTCTTGGGGGTCTCGTCGCTCAACAGCACGCCCTGATCGCGGCCCAGGCGCTGCACGTAGGCGATGAGCGCGACCATCTCGCTGTCCCAGTCGAGCGTGACGTTGCTCTTCTTCAGGTCGGCCACGATGGTGTTCGCCTGGCGGCGCTGGTTCAGCTCGGCCTGATCGATCTCCACGTTGGTGTACGGCACGCCGAGCTTCTGCATGAGCGCGAGCTTCTTGGGCGCCGCCTTCGCGTCGATGTGCCCTTCGGAGAGCCACTGGTAGGTCGGCATGTTGGAGCCCGGGCTGGTCGAGCGCGGATCCATCAAGTGGGTGTAGTGCCAGAGGCTGGGGTACTTGCCGCCGATGCGCGCCAGGTCGGGCCCGGTGCGTTTGGAGCCCCACTGAAAGGGATGATCGTAGATGAACTCTTCGGCGCGGCTCGCTTCGCCGTAGCGCAGGTACTCCGAGACCATCGGGCGGATCATCTGCGAGTGGCAGGTGTAACAACCCTCGCGCGTGTAGAGGTCGCGGCCCTGTTGCTCGAGCGCGGTGTACGGCTTCTGTGAGTTGCCGGTGACGGGTACGGCCTGCTTCACCAGCACCATGGGCAGAATCTCGGCCACGCCGCCGATGAGCACCGCGACGAGGGTGAGCACCGTGAAGGCGAACGGCTTGCGTTCGATGAGCGCGAACCATGAACCGCTGGCCGCGGTCTGGCGCCGGGTGAATACGAAGGCGAGCTCGCCGACCACCAACACGCCCACCGCGAGCGCGACGGCGACGATGGCCGACTCGGCCAGGAAGAACGCGAAGGTGAGGATCATCGCGACGAGCGAGAACCACAGCGGGCGGCCGGAGATCACCGCGATGAGACCGCCGCCGGTGACGGGTTCGGGCGCGCTCTCCACGGTCACCTCGACCACGGTGTTGACGGGCTTGGCGCCGCTGACGGTCTTGATCAGGTTCCAGATCATCAACCCGAAGCCGACCAGGTACATCGTGCCGCCCAGCGCGCGCGCGATGTACATCGGGCGGATCGCCACCAGGGTCTCGGTGAAGCTCGGGTAGGTCAGCGTGCCGTCGGGGTTGAGCGCCTTCCACATGAGGCCCTGGGTGATGCCCGAGGCCCACATGGAGATCATGTAGACAGCGATGCCCACCGTCGCGAGCCAGAAGTGCGCGTCGGCCGCCTTCTTCGAGTGCAGCGGCTTGTCCCACAACCGCGGCGCGAGCCAATAGAAGAGGCCCGCGGCCATCAGCCCGTTCCAGCCGAGCGCGCCGCCGTGCACGTGCCCGATGATCCAGTCGGTGTAGTGCGCGAGCGCCGAGACCGACTTGATCGACAGCAGCGGGCCTTCGAAGGTGGCCATGCCGTAGAAGGTGACGGCAGCCACGAAGAACTTGAGCACCGGATCTTCGCGAACCTTGTCCCACGCGCCGCGCAGGGTGAGCAGGCCGTTGAGCATGCCGCCCCACGAAGGCGCCCAGAGCATCAGCGAGAACAACATGCCGATCGACTGAGCCCAGTCAGGCAGCGCCGTGTAGAGCAGGTGGTGCGGGCCGGCCCAGATGTACATGAACACCAGCGCCCAGAAGTGCACGATGGACAGCCGGTACGAGTACACCGGCCGCCCCGCAGCCTTCGGGAGGAAGTAGTACATGATGCCGAGGATGGGCGTGGTCAGGAAGAAGGCGACGGCGTTGTGGCCGTACCACCACTGAATCAGCGCATCCTGCACGCCGGCGAACACCGAGTAGCTCTTGGTCAGCGAGAGCGGCAGCGCGAACGAGTTGACGATGTGCAGCACCGCCACCGTCACGATGGTCGCGATGTAGAACCAGATGGCGACGTAGAGGTGCTTCTCGTTTCGTCTGGCGAGCGTCCAGAAGAAGTTCACCGCGAACATCACCCAGATGACGGCGATGGCGATGTCGATGGGCCACTCGAGCTCGGCGTATTCTTTCGAGGTGGTGATGCCCAACGGCAGGGTGATGGCCGCGGCCACGATGATCAGCTGCCAGCCCCAGAAGTGAAGCTTCGAGAGCGTGTCGTTGGCCATGCGCGCCTTCAGCAGGCGCTGGGTCGAGTAGTAGACGCCGGCGAACATCATGTTGCCGACGAACGCGAAGATGACCGCGTTGGTGTGCAGCGGGCGCAGGCGGCTGAAGGTGGTGTACGGAAGGCCGAAGTTCAGCGCGGGCCAGGCCAACTGCAGGGCGATCCACAGCCCCACCAGCAGGCCGACCGCGCCGAACAGAATCGAGGCAAACATGAACTTGCGAACAGTCGCGTCGTCGTAGGCGACACGTTCGATACGGGTGGTCATGACGTCAGTCTTTCTTCGGTTGCCGCGGGGGAGCTGTTGCCGGCTTCTCTTCGTTCAGAGGCGCCAGGGAGAGCCGGTCAGCGTGATCGAGGGTGCCTGCACGCACGGTCCACACGAAGAGGACCAGCGACCCGACCACCAGCATGAGGCTCACGAAGACTTGAAGGACGATGACGTTCATCGCGCCCGCCCACGCGTTTGCTGCGCCTCGTGGGCGCTCAACGCAAGAACTGCAGATTTTCCATTCGCGGGGGCGAGCAGAGAGAGCGGGCTGCACATCGTGCGGCGGCGCAGTGCATTCCTCCTGCCAACCACTAGGCTGCCTCCATGATTCACGTGATGGTGCTCTGCCTGCTTTCTGCCGCTGCCGATGCCGGTCTCCCCGATGCGGGGGTCATCAATGACGCGGGTTACGACGCGCGCCTTCCGGCCACCTGGAGGCTGGACGCGAAGTTCAAAGACGGCGGCATCCGCGAAATGTTGATCGCCGACTTCACGCGCAAGACGACGGGCACCAGTGAGACGGCGTTGACCCGTGAAGAGGCCGAAGCGCTGCTCGACGATCCGCGCGCGGCGATGATCTACGGCGACAAGACGGTGTCGATCGTCGCGCCTTCGATGGTGACCCGGCACCGCCAGGAGCACGTCGACCTGATGAAACGGTTCCTGCTCCCCGAGCGCGTGGAGGCGGGGCGGAAGTTCATGCTGGAGAAAGACGCGGTGCTCAGCGCCACGGAGAAGAAGACCGGCGTCGATCGCCAGGTGATCATCGGCATCCTGATGTGGGAGTCGAAGCTGGGCACCATCACCGGTGACTTCTTCGCGTTCAACGCGCTGGCCAGCCAGGCCTTCTTCATCGACGAAGCCAACGCGGTGGCGCTCTCGCGTGAAGAAGAGAAGGCGATGCTCTCGGGTGTGAGCGCCGACCCGAAGAAGAAGGCGAAGAAGCCCACCGAAGAAGAGCTGGCGAAGATCGCCGCGGCGAAGGCCGAAGCCGAACGCAAGCAGGCCAACCGGGTGGAGTCGATTCGCAACCGGGGCCGGAAGAACCTGATGGCGCTGGTGCGGCAGTGCAAGACGCGCGGCATCGACCCGTTGTCGGTGAAGGGCAGCTGGGCGGGTGCGCTCGGCTTTCCGCAGTTCATGCCGGCCAGCCTGCGCTGGGCCGAAGACGGCAATGGAGATGGGAAGATCGATCTCTTCGACATGGACGACGCCATCGCGTCGGTGGGCAGGTACCTCTCGTCAGCCGGCTTCAAGAAGAGCGCTCGCGACGCGGTGTACGACTACAACCACGAGGCTGCGTACGTGGAAGGCGTGCTGGCGTTCGCCGCCGCGCTCAAGGCGCCCCCCGACGGCGGAGTGGTGACTCCGTGAAACAAGGCCTGCTCGGTTTCGGCTTGGTGATGCTGCTCGGTCTGGTGGGCTGGGTGGTGGCGTTCGGTGCGACGGCTCCGTGCGAGGCGATGCAGGCCGAAGCGCGCAAGCTGGGTGAAGCGAAGGACAGCAAGAGCAAGGGCATCGCCGCGGCGCTGGGCAAACCCGACGCGTCGATCTCCACGGTGGAGTGCATCGGGATGGCCGTGCGCATGAAGGCGCTCGGCGCCGATGGCGTTACGGTGCTTGGACCGGGCGCAGGGAAACCAACGAAGTAGTCGGCTTCTCTTCACGGCGGCGCAAGCTGCTGACGGTGATGAGCAACAAGGTGAGCGTGCTGGCGGGCATGCTGATGGCCGCGGCGACGGGCGTCATCACGCCCAGCAGCGCGCAGCTGATCGCCAGCACGTTGTAGGCGAGAGAAATCGTCAGCACGCGGCGGATGACGCGGCGCAGCCGGTGCGCTTCTTCGAGGGCGGTTTGAATCGGCGCGAGCCCTTCGCCCACCAGGAAGAAGTCGCTCTTCGACGGCATCACCGGGCGATCGATCGCGGGCGTGCCGGCAGCCAGCGCCGCTTCGAAAGCGAGCGCATCGTTCACGCCATCACCCAGGTAGAGCGCGTCAGCGTGGCTGAGCTTCTTGACCTGCTCTGCTTTCGCTTCCGGGGAGAGGCCACCGATCGCGTGACCCGGCTTCAGCCCGAGCGACTTCGCCAGCGTCTCCACGCGCGAGGGTGCATCACCGGAGAGCAACCAGATGGCGTACCGCTCACCCAGCTTGCCGAGCTCGGCGCGCGCATCGGAGCGCAGCACTTCGCGCGTCTCCAGCGTGGCCACGTTGCGCCCGTCGTGACCGAGCGAGGTGACCCGGCCTTCACCGCCCGTGGCCCAGTCAGCGCGGCCGAGGCGCCAGCGGCCGTCGTCGCGTCTCCACTCCATGCCGCGGCCGGGCACCTCTTCGACCTGCGCTGAGGCGTCGTACTGCGCGCCGACGTTCTCCAACGCGCGGGCCAGCGCCGAGCTGACCGGGTGACTCGAGCGCACCGCGAGGTTGTAGGCGACGTCACGCGAGGTGGCCTCGAGCGTGAGCGGCTCCACCAGCTCGAGACGGCCCAGGGTGAGCGTGCCCGTCTTGTCGAACACCAGCTGCTTCACTTCGGTGAGCCGGTCGAGCAGGTCGGTCGAGCGCACGAAGAAGCCGATCTTGCGCAGCCGCGACTGCACCAGCTCGTACGCGAGTGGAATGGCGATGCCGATGGCGCACGGACAGGTGATCACCAGCAGCGAGACCATCACGTTCACCGCGGCGTCCATGCCTCGAGGCAGCCAGAGCAGGAACCCGAGGGAAGAGACGCCGAGCACCGTCACCACCCAGCGTTTGGCCAATCGATTCCACAGCTGGTGGTGCTTCGCTTCTCCACCCACGCGACGGGCCGGCTGGCGCAACAAGGCGACCAGCGACGACTGCGAAAAATCCTGCGTGGCGCGTACGTGGAAGGCGGTGCGGCCTGCATTGAAGCTGCCTGCGGGGACCGTGGCTCCGGCGTCCACTCGCCGGGGCGCGGCCTCACCCGTCATCCAGTCGGTGCTGATCTGCGCCGCGGTCTGCAGCAACACCGCGTCGACGGGCACCAGATCACCCGGCGCGACCAGCAGCACGTCGTCCACCACCACCTGGGGCGCCTTCACCGATTCGAGCCGTGAGCCGATCACCCGGCGCACCATCAGCCCATCCGCTCCGTCGTCTTCGAGCAGGTAGCGGCGGTTCTTCTCCAGCATGCGCTCCTGGAGGAAACGGCCGAGCAGCATCAACGTGATGAAGGTATTGAGCGTGTCGAAATAGGCGAGATCGCCGCGCCCATCGCTGGTGAAGAGCTGCACCACCGACATGCCGTAGACGAGCCCGATGCCCATCGCGATGGGGAGATCGAGGTGCAGCACGCCCGAGCGCAAGCCTCTCACCGCGGCTTGAAAGAACGGCCAGCCGCCGATGAACACGGTGGCGGTGGAGAGTACGAAAGACAGCCCGGTGAAGAGCTTGAACACCTCGGGATCATCCGGCGAGAGCCCGAAATAGAAGCTCACCGAGAAGAGCATCACGTTGATGGCGATGGCCGCGCTGATGCCCAGGCGCACCGGGAGATCCACGCTCCTCCGGGAGCCTTCTTTTCGCGCGGGGCCGAACTGATAGCCGAAGGCCTCCACCTCCTCGACCCAGCGCAGCAGCTCGAGCTCGCCCTTCTTCCAATGCAACCGCACGGTGCCCAGCGTGGGGTTCACGGTGATCTCCCCGGCCCCCCGGCGCCTGCCGAACGTCTCGTTCATCAACCACACGCACGCGGCGCAGTGAATGCCCTGCACGTCGAGCTGCAGCGTGGCCACCTCGCCTTCATTCGCCAGGGCCTGGGCGACCAGCGGCTCGAGCCAGGAGTGACTGCGCGGGGTGGGCTCATTGACCGCGCTGACCTGGTTGCCGGCGAGCGCGTAGTAGCGATCGAGCCCCTGCTCGTGCAGCAGATTGTGCACGGCCTCACACCCCCGACAGCAGAACCGTGCATTTCCTGCGTCGGCAGGAATGAGGGTGCCGCAGTGCTCACAGGGGGGTCTGGGAGCGGTTTCAGGGGCTTCGCGTGCAGACTGCATGGTGCGGCTGCGCACGTTGCGAACGGCATGCCCATTGTAGAGCTGGGCGCGCATGGAGCCGATGTTGGCCACCGCGGGTGCGTTGAGCGCGTTGGTGGCTGGAGCCACGGGAAGCCTTCACTGCGCGTTGATGTGCGGGCCCCTGGCGTGTGCGTCGTTACCTGGCGAAGGCGCTGCCCGCCGGAACGCCGCGTTCGCGTGGCACCTCGGGCGGGTCACCGCGTACACCCTGCTCGGCTGGTTGCTCGGCGCGTTGGGGGCCGGCGTCTCGCGCGGCTTGTTGGTCTCGGTGCAGCCGGTGTTGCCGTGGGTGATGGCGGCGGGGTTGGTGATCACCGCGCTCGATCTGGCCAAACACGCGCGGCCGATTCCCGGAGTGGCGTGGATCTCCCGCGCGCTGGTGCGGGCGGGCTCGCACTTCGCGCCGATGACGCGCAGCTTCTTGTTGGGCGCGGCGACGCCGTTTCTCCCGTGCGGCTTGTTGTACGGCTTGTTCCTCGCGGCGATCGCCACCGGCTCTGCGTGGGGCGGCGCGGCGGTGCTGGGCGCGTTCTCGCTGGGTGCGGTGCCTGCGCTGGGAGCCGTTCAAGCCGGAGCACATCGCCTCACGCTCTCGCCCCGCGTGTCCGTGGTGGTGCGCCGGGTGGTGCCGCTGGCGGCGGCCGTGCTGCTGGTGGTGCGGGCCCTGATGACGCGCGCTGATGTCGCGAAGTGCGGCTAACTCACGTACCGTCGGCGGCCGTGCATTTCTTCGAAATCCTGTGGGCCGAAGCGAGCCGCTCGTTCACGCCGCTGGTCCTCTTTCTCGCCTGCATCGCCTTCTTGCTGGCGAAGTGGGTGGCCATCGACAAGCCGCGCTTCAAGGCGATGTTCTTCTTCATCGCCGCGCACCTGATCGGCCTGGTGGCCACCGCGGGTTTCGCGAGCGTGGGCTCGGACGCGAGCGAGCTGCTCCGCACCCCGACGTGGATCCTCGGGGCGGCCAGCCTGGTGGGCGCGAGCGCGACGTTGCTCTTCGCGGTGATTCTCCCGCGCATGCGCCTGCACACGCCGCCCATCGTGCAGGACGTGGTGGTGGCCATCGCGATGGTGGGTTCGACCCTGGGCGTGCTCAGCCGCGCGGGCGTCAACCTCTCGGGCCTGATCGCCACCAGCGCCGTCTTCACCGCGATGCTCGGCTTCTCGCTGCAAGACGTGATCGGCAACATCGCCGGCGGGCTCGCGTTGCAGGTCGACAACTCGATCGAGACGGGTGACTGGATCAAGGTCGGCGACGTCACGGGGCGCGTGGTGGAGATTCGCTGGCGGCACACCTCGGTGGAGACGCGCAACTGGGAGACCGTGCTCATCCCCAACACGGTGATGACCAAGTCGAACGTGACCATCCTCGGGCGGCGGCGGGGGCAACCCACCCAGCTGCGGCGGTTCATCTACTTCAACGTCGACTGGCGCTTTCAACCCGGCGACGTGGTGAACGTGGTGCAGAACGCGGTGCGGGGCGCGCAGCTGGCCAACGTGGCCCGCGAGCCCCAGCCCAACGTGGTGCTGCTGGAGATGGGCGAGAGCTACGGCAAGTACGCGGTGCGCTACTGGCTGACGGACATCGCCGTCGACAACGCCACTGATTCTTCGGTGAGCGCCTGCGTGTACTTCGCGCTGCAGCGCGCCGACATGACGTTGGCCATGCCCGCGCACGCGGTGTTCGTCACGCAAGAGACCACCGATCGAAAGGTGATCAAGACCGAGAAGCAGGTCATGCGACGGCGGCAGCTGCTCTCGAGCCTCGAGCTGTTCAACGGGCTGTCAGATGCCGAGCGCACCGAGCTGGCGCGCACCATGAAGTACGCGCCGTTCGCCCGGGGCGAGGTGATGACGAGGCAAGGCGCCGAGGCGCATTGGCTGTACCTGATGGAAGACGGCAAGGCGGTGGTGCGGGTGTCGGACGGGCTCAACGATCGGGAAGTGGCGCAGCTGGAGGGGCCGTGTTTCTTCGGTGAGATGTCGTTGCTGACGGGTGAGCCGCGCAGCGCGACGGTGGTGGCCGACAGCGAGGTGGAGTGTTTCCGCCTCGACAAGGCGGCGGTGCAGCAGATCATCGACGCCCGGCCTCAGCTGGCGGAACAGCTGGCGAAGCTGCTGGCAGATCGACGGGTGGCGCTGCAGTCGGCGAAGGAGAATCTGACGGCCGATGCGGCTCGTGAACGGGCGGCTCGTGAGGCGAACGCGTTGCTCACGAGAATCAGATCGTTCTTCGCGTTGAGCTGAAGAGATCCCCTCTCCCCTCGGGAGAGAGTCAGGGTGAGGGTCTTATCTTCTCACGGCCAGACACCGCACCGGCTGAGAACTCGCGGTGCGCGCCATCTCGTCGCTGATGTGCCCGATGGTCGCCAGCTCGCTCAACAACGAATCGCGAGCCTCCTTCAACTTCGCCGCGTTCCGACAGTTCTTGATGTCCTCCCAGAAACCCCACGGAGGAATGGCCAGCTGCAGCTCAGCGAGCTCGGCCAGGTTGAGCTGCGTGAGCGGCTTCTGCATCACCACCAACGAGGCGGTCTCCACGCCGATCACCCCGTGGTCGAACCACATCGAGTGCAGGTCGAACGCGACCAGCTGATCCTTCGCCAGGAACCGGTGCACCCGATCGGCGGCGACCGCCACCTGCAGGTCGGTCTTCATGTTGAGCCGCCGTGAGAGGTTGCGCGCGAAGATGAGCTCGCACGCGCCATCCCCATCGAGGATGCGGTTCTGCAGGCTGGCGGCCAGGCGCTTCATCCACGGCCAGCCCTCTTCACGCGGGCTGCGGAAGTAGTCAGGGCACCCGGTGGCGGTGATGTAGAAGGCGATCAAGTGTTTGGGCAGCCGGGAGAAATCGGGCTTCTCCCACTTCACGCTCTCGCGCGCGCTGGCGGGGCGGCCGATCATGAGGCTCTGGCGCTCCGACTCGATCGACTGTCGCAGGTGAATCTCGACGTCGTTCTCGCTCTCGAGCTGATTCTGGAGATTCGAGGCGGTGTACAGCCAGGTGGCGGGCACCAGCACCCCCACCGTGATGAGGGTCATCAACGACAGCCACAAGGTCAGCTTCACCAACGTCTTCAGCGCGCGCACTGGAAAGTCCTGAACAGAGAAGAACGGGGTGTTACGAGGGTGACTCCATGTCGGGCTGGAGCAAGGCGACGCTCACACAGAATGACGTCGTAGGGCCCGGCCTGAACCGGTTGACACTCGAGGTGCCGGCTGCGGTGGCTTCGGGGTTTCACGTGCCCGGACAGTACCACCGCGTGCGCGCTCCGAGCGGAGAGGACGGTACCTTCGCCATCGCCTCGGCGCCGGGTTCGGACCGCTTCGAGTACCTCATTCGCGAAAACGAAGGCGTGGCGGGTGAGCTGGCCGCGCTGGCCCCGGGTGAAGTCATCCGGGTGGGCATGCCCGACGGGCCGGGCTTTCCGTATGAACGCGCGCGGGCGCACCCGCTGTTGCTCATCGGCACCGGCACCGGCTTCGCCCCGCTGCGTTCGGTGATTCGCACCCTGATGCAGCACCGCGCGGTGTACGGCGAGGTGCATGGCGCCTACGGGGTGCTCACCCCCGCCCATCTCGCCTTCGGCCCTGAAATGGCCGACTGGGAGAGCGCCCACATTCACATCACGCCCACCGTCACCGCAGCCTCAGCGGCATGGAAAGGCGAGGTGGGTCAGGTGCAGGCGCTGCTGGCGCGGCTGCCCATGCAGAACGCGATCGCCTTCCTCTGCGGCCAGAACGAGATGGTTCAGCAGGTCACCGGCCTGCTCGAACAGCGGGGGGTACCGGCTGATCGGGTGTTCGTAAACTTCTGAACTCATTGGGGGAAGCGCAGCCCCCTTCCCCTTCCCGATCTCCGCCGCTACCTTGCCCGCCGCTCGCATGTCGTTCGTCACTTCCTACACGCGGTACCGCTCCCCCATCGGCACCTGGCTCCTGGTGAGCGATGGCGAGGCTTTGACCGGCGCCTTCCCCGAAAGCCATCGGGCGGTGCCGGATGTCACTGACAGCTGGCGGCGCGATGACGCGTTTTTCGCCGGGGTGCGTGACCAGCTCAGCGCCTACTTCGCGGGCCGGCTGGTCGACTTCACCGTGAAGCTGGCCCCGAAGGGCACCCCGTTTCAGAAGCGGGTGTGGGAGGCCTTGAGGGAAATCCGCCTCGGCACCACCACCAGCTACAGCGGGCTGGCGACGCACCTGGGCAGCCCGTCGTCATCGCGCGCGGTGGGCGCGGCCAACGGCAAGAATCCCATCTCGCTCATCGTGCCCTGTCATCGGGTGATCGGCGCGGGTGGTCTGCTCACCGGCTACGCGGGTGGGCTCGAGTTGAAGCAGTGGTTGCTGGAGCACGAAGCGACCACGGCGCGGCGTTCGGTGGGTGGCGTGACGCCGATCGCGTTGGCAGCGGTCTCGCCCCGGGCGCGGCAAGTCACCCTCGCGTAAGAGCGAGGGAGCGCCCTCAATTCAGGGCACGTTTTCGTTTGCGAGGTTGTGCGGCCATGAAGCACGACGACCACGCTCTGCGCGCTGCCGTTGCCACGTTTCCCCCGGTCTGGCTCGAGGCGTTCAGGGCGCTGCGCATCGACCTCTCGACCGAGGCGGGCCGCGGGAAGCTCCCCGGGCTCAAGAAGCTCCCGCTGTTCGGCATCCTCCCCACGCGCGTGCCCGCCCAGCCGCTGTGTGCGCGCATCGATACGCTCGCGCCCCTCGCCATTTGCACGTCGCTGACTGAGATCGATCTCTGCACGGCGCCGTTCTCCGATCTCGGGCCGCTTCGTGAACTCGCAGCGCTGCGCCAGCTGACGGTGTTCCAGACACGCATCGCGAGCCTCGAGCCGCTCTCGAGATTGCAGAAGCTCCGCGCGCTCTGCGTGTGGTGCACTCCGATCGTCGACCTCGGCCCGCTCGCGAGGGTCTCGAGCCTCGAGGCATTGAGCATCGAGTACACCCGCGTCTCGGACCTCGGACCGCTCGCTGGCCTCGGCAAGCTCCGCGATTTGGACATCAGTGGAACCGCGATCGTGGACTTGGCGCCGCTGGCGAACGTGCCGCTTCGCAGCCTCGTCGCGTACCGCACCCAGATCCCCGAGGGCTCGCTCGCCGCCTTCCGAGCGGCCCACCCCGAGTGTTCAGTTCAGATCGGCGATGCATACCCGCCGCGAGAGGTTCGCTGCGGCTGCTGACGGCACGGGTGAAGTCGACGGATCACCGCGAGGTCACCCCTGCTTCGAAATAGATGACCTCGTACACCACCGCCGCCGGATCGCTCTGATGGCTGCTGAGCGGGTTCTGCGGAGTCCACGCGGCGACGATGAGCCGGCGCCCATCACGCGAGAACCGCACGCGCCGGATCGCCCAGCCGAAGTCGGTGTCGACGCTGCGCGGCTCACCATGGAGGAGCACCTTCTTGTCCCAGCCCCCGGTCGCGAGCGTCTCGCCGTCGGGGCTGATGGCCGCCGTCGCCACCGTGCCGCGATGACCAGCCTTCTTCTCCAGCACCTGGCCTGAAGCGAGGTCGACCCGCGCGCCGCAATCCCATTCGCGCTCCGGCTCGACCTCGTTCTTCTTCTCGCGGTCGTAGACGGCCTTGGTGCGCTCCGACTTGGTCTCCGAGAAGGCCACGCCGGCGATCTGCCCTTTCGCGTCGAGCGACAGGTCGTTGACCGCTGCGGGGAAATTGAACGAGCGCGCGAGGGTCAACGTCTTCGACGAGCTCACGCTGACGCCCTGCGTTCCTTCGTTGAGGGTGAAGACGATCTCGGAAGTGGACTCATCGAAGGCGGTGGCCAGCTGCTGCAAGGCCGGGCCACCGAGCACGGCCTGTGCATCCGGAGGAACGCACGCATCACACACCGCCACGTCGACCTGATCGAAGGTGAGGTTCTTGATCGAGAGCACCCTGCCCTTCGCGACCTTCGCGAGCTGATTGCCGAACGCCGTCGGCACCGGCACCGTCTGGGTCAACGCGTTCACGTCGATGCCCGCGGCCTGCGCGAGCGCGCTCTTCACGATGATCATCGGAACCCGGCCATCGAGCGCCACGGTGGCCGAAGCGGCGCGATCGAGCACGGCGCGGAAGAGCACGAGCCCATTCTTCTTCGTCACATGCGTGCGGACTTCGCGGGCAGGCACGGTGGAGGCGCCGACCGTGAAGACGAGCAGCCGCTTGTCCCAGCTGCCGGTGATCAGCTCACCACCCGGCGTGAAGGCCACGGCGCGCACCTCATCGGTGTGCGCTCGAAGCTCAGCCACGTGCTGAAGCTGAGGCACCGAGACCAGCGTCACCAGCCCGCGGGCACTGCCCAGCGCGATCAGGTCACCCGCGGCATTCCAGGCCACGCTCACCAGCGGCTCCTCCGTCAGCCAGGCCGCTTCGAGGGCCCCGGTCTTCGCGGCGTAGATGCGCAGGGCGCCGTCGCGGGAGACGGTGGCCACGCGGGTGCCATCGGGCGAGAACTCCAACGAGTCGATGTCGAACTCGAGCGCGTTGATCACCGTGTCCGCGCGCAGCGTCGGTTGAGAGGCCAGCTCGTGAATGGAGAGATGGAACGACTTGGGCCCCAGCCGGGAGAAGGCCGCGACCTTCGAATCAGGCGAGAGCTTCGCGTCGTAGACGAAGTCTTCCCGGTTGAGCACGCGCTTCTCGCCGAGCGCGATGGGCGTGCCCGTGAGGTAGCCATCGTTCGCCGCGGCGAGCGCGGTCAGCGTGGCCGCCGGCGTCTTCGGAAACGTCCTGCAGCCCGCGAGCAGCCCGACGGCCACCAGCACGACCGTTCGCTGGTTCAACGGCTCACCCCTCCGGACGCTTGGGCGTGACTTCCTTCACACCCTTGGTGGTGATGTTGAGCAGGTACAGCTGGCGGCGTGCTTCACGCGAATCATCCATGGTGAGCGAGCCGGTCGCGCCCTGAAAGTCCTTCAGGTGCTGGAGCACTTCGCGGAACGCCGAGCGCGTGGTGGGCGCGTTCTTCTCGATGATGCTGCGAACCATCGCGCCTGAATCGAAGCCGACCGCGTCGAGCAAGGTGATCGACGCGTCCTTGTACTGCTCGCGGAACGCGGCGACGAAGGCCTTGGTCGAGGGTCGATCGCTCGTCTCGTAGAAGGCCTCGACGTACACGCTGCACAGCACGTACTTGCCACCGCGCTCCATCAGCTGCGGATCGCCCGAGGTGCCCTTGGGCGAGCTCCACGTCGAGGGGCCGAGCAGCGTGACGGTCTTGAGCTTGTCCTTGCCGGTGGTCTTCTGAATGCGCTCGAGATCCTTCTTGTCGCAGGCGTTGGTGATGATGTCCTCGACGGCCAGCGCGGGCGCGACCAGCGAGACCTGCTGCCACGAGTCGGGGATGAGCATCGCCTCGAAGTCGATCACCGGCTCGAGCGAGGCCCTCATCTTCTCCATCGCTTTGCGGCGGCGGAACTCGTCGGTGGTCGCCTCGCGGATCTCGCGCATCTTCTCGTAATAGTCAGCGCGATCTTCGATGTAGTACCGGCCGGCCAGCCGCTTGGCCTCTTCGGTGAACGTCTTCTGATCGTGGTCGTAGTTCTCGATGCCGCGGATCTGCCCGCCGCGCTTCTCGATCGCATCCCAGAACTCGTTCGACAGCTCGACGCCGAACGGCGTGTTCGGGTGGAGGATGGCGAACGTCTTGTAGCCCAGCGTGTTCATCGCGTAGTCGGCCAGCGCCTCGGCCTGCTGCGCGTTGGTCACCATGGTGCGGAAGATGTGAGGGCCGATCTCGGTGAGGCCGTCGGCGCGCGAGAGCGTGATCAACGGAACCTGAAGTTCTTCCGCCACCAACGCGCCACGTTTCGCGTCTTCAGCCAGCAGCGGGCCGATGATCGCGATGACGCCGTCGTCGAACGCGAGCTGCTCCACCAGCTTCGAGGTGAGCCCCGGGTCGCCCTGGGAGTCCTTCACGATGAGCTCGATGTCGCTGCCCTTGAGCGCCAACTGGAGCCCACGCATGGTGGTCTCACCGAACGCTTTGTATTTTCCGGTCATGGGCAACACGGCGCCGATGGCCTTCGCCCGCACCTGGGTGCGCTTGCTGAGCCGCTCGATCAACGCCTTCGCCTCAGGCGCGTACGGCGAATCAGGAGCGGTGGAGAGGAGCGACTTGAGCGCCTCGTCGAGACGGGTCCAATCGCGCAGGTGGTAAAACACGCGCGCCATCTTGAAGGTGATCAGCGGCCAGCCCGGGTGCGAACGCGGCAGGTCGTTCCACGCTTCGGCGATGGAGAGGAAGGTGGTCTTGGTCTCCACCACGTCTTCGAGGTTCGCCAGCGCGGCCTTCTTCTCTTCCGGCGTGTTCGCGGCGTCGACGGTCTTGAGCGCGGCCTTCAGCGCCTCACCGAACTGCTGACTTCCCGCAGCGGCACGAAGCAGCGCCGCTTCAGCGAGCTTCCTGTCATCACCCTCGAGGCGATCGACCAGCGTCGAGAGCGTCTGGTACGCGTCGCGGTAGGCCCTCTGCTCCACGGCGGCGAGGCCCGACTTGAGGCGCGCCTGGTTCGCGTTGGGGTGCAGCGGGTTCTCGAACAGCAGCTCGCCCAGCGACTTGCGCGCGAGCGCGTAGTCGCCCTCTTCGAAGGCCAGCACGCCGACGCGGTAGAGCGCGTCTTGCCCCGCGGTGGTCTCCGGGTAGGTCTTGCGAACGAGGAGCAGCGCTTCGATGCCCTCCTTGCGCGACTTCGAGTCGGCCACGGTGACGGCCTTGGCGAGCGCCTCATCGGCGGTCTTGTCTTTCTTCACTTCGACCTTCGGGCCCGTCCCCGTGCCGGTGCCCGTGTTCTTCGGACAGGCGCAGAGGAGGCCGAGACAGCTGATCAGCAACAGGTGACGCATGCCGAGGCACATAGCAGGCTTTCCGTGCGGGAAAACGCACGCAGTGCGGCCGAAAAGACGCGTGAAATGAGTCAACGCGGCCGCGGGTTTGAGGCTCCGACTGGAGGCTCATCACCCCCCGTGCCAGCTCAGTCTTCGGGGAGAAAGGTGTAGCGGTAGATGATGGTTGCCGTCGTCGGCAGTCCGTCTTTGAGAGCAGGCTTGAAGCGAAACTTCCGGAGGGCGTCAGCTGCCAGCTCATTGAGCGCCGATCCCGGGCCCTCGAGCACGACCACGTTGGTCACTGCACCCAACTCATTGACGGTCACGCTGAGCACGACGGTGCCATACGCCTCATCGACGGGAGCGGAGGCCGTGCGTCGCAGCGGTGCGTTCGCGCAAGCGAGCAAGAGACAGCCAGCCACCCACAAGCGGTTCATCGAAGGGCGTGCTTCATACGCGCGAGGAGCAGAGCCACGTCGGCCTCGTCTTGATACGGCCCGAAACCGAACCGGAGGCGATCGTCTCGCGCGTCGGTGATCACCCGGTGCCGCTTGAGCGCGGCAGACAACGAGCCCGCGTCGGGCGTGCGGAAGGTGAGGAACTGGCCACGCGCGGTGTTCGAGAGCGGCACCACCAACTGCTCTGCCCTCAGCGGGCCTTCAGGCAACGCCGCCACGAAGTGATGCTGCAGCGCGTGCGCATGCGCGCGGTTGTGTGCGGTGCTCAAGCCAACCGACTGTCGCCAGCGCATCGCGGCGTTGAACCGATAGAGCCCTGAAGGATCGAACGTCGCGCCCATGAAGCGCATCGCGCCCTTCGAGTACGGCACTTGCCCCGCCACCTTCTCACCGAGCGCATCGAAGGCCGCGAACCAGCCGGTGTTGCGCGGCCTCAAATCAGCCGCAGTCGGAGGCACGTGGAGGAAACACACGCCCTCCCCGCTCATCGCGTACTTGTAGCCACCCGACAGATAGAAGGCGCGCGCCCCCACGTGCTGCAGGTTGGTGGGGACCGCTCCGAAGCCGTGGTACCCGTCGATCACCACCAGCGCGCGGCTGGGCATTGAATCGATCAGCGCGTCGAGCTGCTGCACTTCAGCGCCCGAGTTGAAGAACACGTGGCTGAAGAAGACGAGGTCGGCCTGCTGCGATGCTGCACTGAAGCGCTCGTTGAACGTGGCGAACGGCTCCGAAGGAACACGGGTGACCTGGAGCAACCCTTCTTCTTCCAGCCGCCGCGTCTGCCGCTCGAAGGAGTGGAACTCAGAGTCGGTGGTCACCACACGCGCCTTCTCGGGCAAGCACGAGAGCAGCCGCAGCACGAACTCATGCGTGTTGGGTGCGAAGACGATGCTCCCGGGCTCAGGCAAGGAGAGCTCGGTGGCGAGGTGCCGCTGCGCCTCCGACCAGACCTCGGAGAACACCGTGTCCCACTTGTCGTCCGCGAAGCGCGCCGCGTCGAGCCACGCTTGCTGCTGCGCCTCGAACGTCACGTCAGGCCAGAAGTGATGGCTGTGCGCCGCGAAGTGAAGGCGCTCGGGATCAGCCTCGAGGAATTTCCTGAAGCCGTCTTTCCACGCCATGGCCAACCTCTACTTGTTCAGCAAGTCCGCCACCTTCTTGAAGAAGCTCTTGCTCTGGGGGTTCACGTTCTCACCCGAAGCTTCGGCGAACTTCTCCAGCAGCTCGCGCTGCTTGCTGTTCAGGTTCTGCGGCGTCTCCACCACCACGCGCACGTGTTGATCGCCGCGATCGGTGGACTGCAGGTGCGGGATACCCTTGCCCTTCAAGCGGAAGATCTTCCCGCTCTGCGTACCCTCGGGCACCTTCATCTTCACCATGCCGTCGAGCGTGGGCACCTCGAGCTGCGCGCCCAGCGTCGCCTGCACGAAGCTGATCGGCACCTCGCAGAACACTTCGTATTCTTCGCGGTGGAACAGCGCGTGTTCCTTCACGTGCACCACGACGTAGAGATCGCCTGAAGGGCCGCCTTGTTCGCCGGGTTCACCTTCGCCGGCCAACCGCACGCGGGTACCGGTGTCGACGCCCGGAGGAATCTTCACGGACAATTCGGAGACCGACTCGGTCTTGCCGGCGCCTTTGCAGTCCTTGCAGGGGTCAGCGACCACCTGGCCGGAACCACTGCACTGGCTGCAGGTGCGCGCGACCGCGAAGAAGCCCTGGGTGAAGCGCACTTCACCGGCGCCGCCACAGGTGGGGCACTGGCGCTGCTGCTTGCTCTTGCTGCCCGTGCCCTCACACGCTTCACAGCGCTTGGGGCGGGGGATCTTCACGGTCACTTCAGAACCGAAGGCCGCCTCTTCGAACGTCAGCTCGAGGTTGTAGCGGAGGTCAGCGCCGCGATTGCGCGCACGGCCTCGGCCACCACCACGGCCACCGAAGATGTCTCCGAAGATCTCTCCGAAGATGTCGTTGATGTTGACGTTGTTGAAGCCACCGCTGCCGCCGAAACCCTCGACGCCCTGGTGACCGAACCGGTCGTACCTCGCCCGGCGATCGGGGTCGGACAGCACCTCGTACGCCTCGGAGGACTCCTTGAACTTGTCCTCGGCGTCTTTGTCACCGGGATTGCGGTCGGGGTGGTACTGCATTGCCTGTTTGCGGAAGGCCTTCTTCAAAGCGTCCGCATCGGCGTTGCGCTCGACCGCGAGCACTTCGTAGTAGTCACGCTTGGAAGCCATGGGGCGGAACCTCTCTAACGCAGCCTGACTCGAAAGCAATCGACCCCGTGACTGCCGCCTCACCTTCCCCCCGCCTGAAACCGGACAAACGGGTGTGGTGGCGCGTGGTCGCCCGTGTGGGGCCGTACCGGGGGCCGTTGACCCTGGCGATCTTCTTCTCTTTGTTCGCGGCGAGCGCGGGGGCTCTCTGGGCGTCGTTGGTCGGCCCCCTGATGCGCTCCCTCATCGGCGGGGGGTCCATCACCTGGGGTCCTTTCCAGTTGGAGCGGGATGACCTGACCTTCAAGCTGCCCCTGGCGATCGTGGCGGCGGCGGTGCTGAAGGCGGTCGCCTCGTGGCTGCATGCGGGGTTGATGAGCCGGGTCTCCCAGGGGGTGCTCTCGCGCCTGAGGGAGGAGCTCTACGGGCGGCTGTTGGTGCTGCCGCCCAGGTGGTTCGAGCAGCGCCACTCGGGCGAGCTGCTCTCGCACTTCACCAGCGACGTCTCGCAGCTGGAGTTCTCCGCCGGTCAAGCGCTGGCCAGCATCACCAAAGATTCGCTGCAGGTGCTCGGCCTGTTGATCGTGTGCCTGGTCACCGACTGGAGACTGTTCCTCATCATCTTCATCGTGCTGCCGGGCACCATCCTTCCGGTCTCCCGGTTTGCGCGGGGGGCGAAGAAGCAGGCCACGCAGTCGCAGGCCTCGCTGGGGCAGCTCTCGATGCTGGTGAGCGAGCAGCTGCAGAACCTGCCGGTGGTGCAGACCTACCGGGCTGAAGGCCGCGCGCTGGAGCGCTTCGATGCCGAGCAGAGTCGCTACCTGGCGGCGATGAAGCGCTCGTTGTTCATTCGCGGCGCGTTCAGCCCCACCACGGAGTTCCTGGGTATCATCGGGCTCGCCGTCGCCATGGTGGTGGGCACGCGCGCGGTGCAGCTCGATCCGTCTCTGGCGGGCAACTTCGTGTCGTTTCTCGCGGCGGCGGTGCTGCTGTACCAGCCGGTCAAGTCGCTCTCGAACACCGCTTCGCAGATTTCACTCGGTGCAGGCGCGGCGGTGCGGTTGTTCGAGGTGCTCGACTCCGAGGCCGATCACGATGCGGGGGGTGAAGCGCAGCCGCTCACGCTGGGCCTGCGGTTGAACGAGGTGAAGCTCACCTATCCAGATGGGCGCGAGGCGCTCAAGGGCGTGAGCTTCTCGGTCGAGCCCGGTACGCACGTCGCGCTGGTCGGGCCTTCCGGTGCGGGCAAGTCGAGCGTGTTCTCGCTGCTGCTGGGGCATGGCACTGCGAGCGGTGGCGAGGTGCAGTGGAACGGCGCTCCGTTGTCCTCATTGTCCAGGCGCAGCGTGCGCTCGCAGCTGGCGTGGGTGCCGCAGGATCCGGTGCTGCTGTCGGGATCGATTCGCGACAACCTGCGGGTGGGCCGGGCGGATGCGACCGATGCGCAGCTGTGGGCGGCGCTCGAGCGGGCCCACGCAGCGGCCTTCGTTCGGAGCTTTGCCGCGGGGCTCGAAGAAGACGTGGGTGAACGAGGTGGCCGATTGTCGGGTGGTCAACGGCAACGCCTGGCCATCGCGCGGGCGTTCTTGAAAGAGCCGTCGCTGTTGTTGCTCGATGAGCCGACCAGCGCGCTCGACTCCGAGACGGAAGCCGAGGTGCAGGCCGGCCTCGCAGAGCTGATGAAGGGCCGCACCACGCTGGTCATCGCGCACCGGCTCGCCACCATTCGCCACGCGGATCGCATCGTGGTGATGGAAGCAGGCCGGGTGGTCGATGAAGGCACGCCTGAAGCGTTGGCAGCGAAGGGCCAGTCGTGGTCTGGAGTCACGAGCGCATGAGCGTCGCCCTCGCCCCCCTCCCGACGCCGTACGCGGAGTCCAAAGTCGGGCCCAACCGTGTCTCGCTCTTGAAAGATGGCCATCAGGCCTTCCCCGCGATGCTGGCGGCGATCGCCGCGGCGAAGAACACCATCTGCTTCGAGACGTACATCTTGAAGGATGACGAGCTGGGTCTGCGCTTCATCGACGCGTTGATCGAACGCGCGAAGGCGGGCGTCGAAGTGCTCCTCATGTACGACTACTGGGGCAGCGACGTCTCAGCCAGGACGCTGGGTGAGCTGACGCAGGTGGGCGTCAAGCTGCTCATCTTCAGACCCTGGAAGTATCTGGGCTCGCTGAGCCTGGCCCTGTCGAAGGTGAGCCGGCGCAATCACCGCAAGTCACTCACGGTCGATGGTGAGGTCGGCTTCACCGGTGGGCTCAACATCAGCAACGACTACGCGCCGGTGGCAGAGGGCGGCGCGGGTTGGCGTGACACGCACGTGCGCATCGCGGGCCCCGATGCGCAGGCGCTCGAGAAGTTGTTCCTCACCACGTGGACCAACAACAAGGGGCCGAAGTTCGACTTCAAGCGCTTCGAGCGGCGGCGCTACGCGGGCTGCGAGAAGTTGCGGGTGGTGGGCAATGACTTCGCGCTCGACCGGAAGGGTATTCGGCGCGCGTATGAAGATGCGTTCGCCAAAGCGAAGTCGCGCATCTGCGTGACGAACGCGTATTTCCTGCCGCCGGCGAAGATGGTGCGGGCGTTGGTGCTGGCGGCGCGGCGCGGGGTGAAGGTGACCGTCATTCTCGCTGCGACGACGGATGTGAAGATCGTGTTGTACGCGGCGCGGGGTCTGTATCCCCGGCTGCTCAAGAACGGCGTCGACGTGCGCGAGTGGGCGTCGGGGCGCGTGCTCCACGCGAAGACCGCGGTGGTGGATGGCATCTGGGCCACGGTGGGGTCGTCGAACCTGGATCCGATGTCGTTGCGGCAGAACCTCGAGGTGAACGCCATCCTGACTGAACCCAGTTTCGGCGCGGCGCTCGAGCGAATGTTCGTGGAGGACCTCGAGCACTGTCACCGCATCACGATGGATGAGGTGAGACAGTACGGGCTGTTCGATCGGATGTTGTCGTGGATCGCGTACCGCCTGCGCCACTGGCTGTAGCTGCCGACAACCACACAACGACATGACGACAAGTGCCAGGTGCCTCCCTGTCCCGAGGGGGAGAGGGCTGTCAGTTCAGCAAGTTCGGAAGCACGAAGTAGAGATCGACGTCGTTCTCGCACTCGACGCAGCGGCCTCGGGCCACGCGCAGTCCGTGTCTCGACGTCTCGCCCAGCGTGAGCAACCGCCCGCCGCACTCGCAGCGTGCCGCGGCCTGGGCGTCCTCGAGCACTCGGTGTGAAACGAGCACCAGCGGATTGTCAGGCGTGTAGCCGGGCATCGACGAACGCCGACGGCGGCTCACCGTTGCCTGGAATGACTTGCGGATGATTCGGAAGCCCCAGACGGCGAGCGCGATCAGCAGTGCGAGGAGGAGAAAGTCCAAAAGGCTAAACCCTCTCCCCGACCCTCTCCCCCGCGGGGGAGAGGGAGCTCATGGTCGCGTGGGCTTCGAGGCTGGCTCGATCACGCCCGATCGTCGCGACTGCGAGTTCTTTGCCCGCCAGCAGGTACCGCACCGTGCAGTCGAGCTTCTCGGGCGAACCTTCCACCACGAGCTGGTCCCACTTCTCCGCGTGACCCACGTACCCGATGGTCACGTCGTAGTGCTGGCTCCAGAAGAACGGCACGTCGCGAAACGACGTGGCGATGCCGAGCAGGTTGCGCGCCGCGATGCGCCCTTGATCCTGCGCGGCCGCCCAGTGCTCCACCCGAATGCGTTCACCCGACCGCGGATCCGGATAGCGGGCCGCGTCACCCGCCGCCCACACGTTCTTCGCGCTGGTGCGCAGGAACTCGTCGACCACCACGCCACGGTCGATCGACAGCCCCGCCCCTTCCGCGAGGGCCAGGTTCGGCCGCACGCCGACGCCCGCGACGATCAGCTCGCCCTCGAGCAGCGAACCATCCGACAACGTCACCCCACCCGGCACCCGGCCCGTGGCCTTGCGCTCGAGGTGAAAGATCACCCCGTGATCCTCATGGAGCTTCTTCACCACCGCGCTCAACTCAGGCCCCAGCACGCGAATCAGCGGCGACTTGTCGGGAGCCGCGACGTGCACCTCGAGACCACGCGCGCGCAACGAGCCCGCCACCTCGAGGCCGATGAAGCTCGCTCCCAACACCACCGCGCGCGTCTTGCCCTCGGCCGCCTTGATGATCGCGCGCATGTCACTGAGCGTGCGAAGCGTGTGCACCACCGGCCCATCACCGGGCAACTCAGGCTGCACCGCTGAAGCCCCCGGAGCGATCAACAACGCGCCGTACGCCAACGTGCCGCCACCTTCGAGCTCGAGCTGCTGCGCGGCCGTGTCGATCTTCGCCACGCGCGCGTGCTGCCGGGTGATCTGGCGCTCTGCGTAGAACTCATCGGGGTGGAGCCACGCCCACTCTTCGGGCGCAGTGCCGGCGAGGTTGTCCTTCGAGATGTTGGGCCGATCGATCGGCGTGAGCGCATCGGCGTCGACCAGAGTGACCGGCCCCTGGTACCCGCGCCGGCGCACCTCTTCTGCCGCGCTCTCACCCGCCGCACCCGCGCCGATGATCACCACCGACGAAGGAACGTTCGCGCCCACCCGGGGCCCCGGAGAGACGTGCGCGCGTTTGGCGAACAGCTGAATGCGGCCGTCCTGCTCGGTGACGTCCCAGCAGGGCAACGGATTGAGCGCGGGCGCTCCGATGGCCTCACCGCTGACGAGATCGAAACACGCGTGGTGCCACGGACAGCGGATGGTGTTCCCCACCACCAGCCCATCGACCAGCGACGAGCTGTAGTGCGTGCACTTCGCGCCGATCGCATGCACCGCACCAGGCCGGCGCACCAGCAGCACCGCCTCTCCATCCGCCTGCCCCAGCAGCACGCCGTCAGCGGGCAGCTCAGTGGAAGCAATGCCCTTGGTGAAATCCGGCCCCGTCGGAGGAGAGTTATCGCCCATGGCTCACACGATAGTGTTGCTCGCGCCCGGGCGCTCGTGGCTAGCTGGCCTCCGCCGATGAAGACCTTCACCGTCAGCCCCGAACTCCAGTCGGCTCTCGAGAAGATGAGCCGCGACATGGCCGTCTCCGTCGAGGGGCTGGTCAATCAGGCCGTCTTCAACTGGGCGAAGCTGCACGGCTACGTCGAACCCGGCCAGCAGCCCCAAGAACTCGAAGAGCCGGAGACCAGCCGCGTGCCGGTGGTGGACGACGTCGAGTCTGACTGGCGGCTCGCCTCGGGTGGCAGCTTCAGCTCGCCCAGGCTCGACCCGGTGGTGCCCGATTCGACGGCGCCGAGCCTGTCGAAGCAGCAGCGACTGGTGCTGGTGCTGGCTGAACGCGAAGTGGTGATCGATGGCGCGCGTTTTCTCGTCGGGCGTGACGTGAGCTGCGATCTCACCATCGATTCGCCGCGCATCAGCCGGCAGCATGCGGTGCTGCACGTGCTCGATGAGCGCGTCGAAGTGGAGGATCTCGGGTCTTCGAACGGCACCTGGTACCAGGATCAGCGCATCGACAAGCGCACGCTCGTGCACGGCGACGAGGTGTTCTTCGGAGATACTTCGGTGCGGATCGAATTTCGCTAGTCGTCCGCGGCCGTCTGCAACTCAACGGCACAGCAGCTCGAGCAACACCGCTTCACCCGCTGCCGCGCGCTCGCACCATCTGCCTCGCAGTGAGAAGTCACCCGAGCTGGCGTCGATCCAATCCCAGCCCAGATCACCCTTCGGCAGGACCTCGCCGCCCACGCTCACCTCGACGAGATCGTTCGGCCCCAGCCGCGTTCCGGTCGTCCACGTGCAGCGGGTCAGCCGCGTGCTGATCGCGGTGAGCGCCTCGGCCAGCTCCTCCTGCGTCACGCCTGAATAGAACGAACTCGACGCCCCCATGCGCGGCACACCGCCCGCGATCGCCATGTTGTCGAGCGTCGACGTCACGCTGCTGCTGTTCGAGCCGACGCCCACCACGTAGGTCACGATGCCGCGCTCCTCGCGCATGCGGCGAATGCCCTCGACGGTGCGATCGCCATCGCGGCACGACGACGCCTCGATACACGAAGGCGGAAAGCCGACCAGGGGCGAGGTGCAGTCGCAGGTGTCGGGGTCGAGGTCTTCGTTGCAGTTCGGGTCGCCATCGGTGATCAACACGAGCGCCTGCCCGCGCACCGAGGTGAGTTGCGTCGCCGCGGTGAGCACCGCCTGCGCGGTGGGCGTGCCACCCATCGGGGTGCGGTTGAGCCGCGACATCACCTGTGTCGCGTTGCCGGCGGCCGGCAGCAGATCGATCGACGCCGACACACCGCAGCTGTCGTCACCGGGGAACTGCACCATGCCGAAGGCCACGCGCTCGTCGAACTGGTTGAGCGTGTTCTCGAGGCTCGAGCGCAACACCGCCCAACGCCTCGGCCCGGTGAGCGGATTGCCGAACGGCGGCCCGGAGTTCCCCGCGAAGTCGAAGTTCATCGAGCCTGAACGATCGACCACCAGCATCACCGCGGGCACCACCGGCTGGGGGATCAATGCTCCGGTCATGCACGGCACCAGCACGCGGCCCGCGTCGGCCGCGCCAGGGGGAAAGGAATAGCGCACGACCTCGGTACGCCCGCACCCGAACAGAAACAACACGATGAGTGGCAGGAGGCGCATCGGGGTCAGAGCCTACTCAAAGCGGCTGGTCGAGGAACTCCGGCCGGATGTCGGTGACCTGACCCCAGCTCGCGTTGATGCGATCCGCCCCCGGGATGGAGCCGCCAAAGACGAACCCGAAGTCGATGCGCAGCACCTCTTTGTTGAGCTGCGGCAGCAACAACCGGAAGCCGATGCCCACGGTGTGCGTGGGCAACACCACCGTGTCGAAGGCCGAGCCCACGTCATAGAAGAGGACGATGCCCAGCCAGTTGCTCCACAACTCCAGCGGGCGGGCCCGGTATTCCACGTTCGCGAGCACCAGGTTCCGGCCGGTGAACTGCTCGGGGTACGCGCCGCGCAACCCCGTGGAGCCGCCCAGCAGCAACTGCCGGTTGTCGAGGTCGTTGCCCTTGAAGTCCACCAACACGCGGGTCACCAACCGCCCCCCCCAGAACTGCGGGCTGTAGTTGGAGAGCTCGGCGGCGAAGCGGCGATTGGCGAGCTCCTGGCCGGGTCGCACTCGCATCGCGCCCGCGACGGTCACCGTGAAGAGGTCGTCTGCTTTGTAGAAGCGGTAGCGCAACGAGGCGCCCAGCTCCACGAAGCTCGACGGCGCGAAGGGGAGCGGAAAGGCCCAGCGCACCCCGCCCTGCGCCACCCAGCCGAGCTGAAAGTCTTCTGAGATCTCGAAGGTGTCGATGTTGCGCAGCACCCGGTAGTCAGCGGGAAACGCGCGGGCGTAGGCGGTGACGTAGGTGACGTTCTCCGAGCGCGGCAGGTAGTTGGCGATGAGCCAGTCGGCCTGCTCGCCTTCCACCAGCGAGGGCCGGTACTGGCGCGAGTAGCCGCCCAACGAGCCGGAGAGATCGACCTTCAGCGCGCGCCCGAAGCTGCGGGTCAACGTCGCCTCGCCCGCGAACTCGCGCACGTCATAGACCAGCGGCACCGTCTGGCCGGAAGACGCGTCGGGGTACGGCAACTGCCAGATGCTCGCGCCGCGGAATACGCGCCGCCGCCTCGAGTTCCAGCTGGTGTCGAGGAGGAAGCCCCACTCCTGATCGAGCGTGATGATGGGCCTTCCGAACGCAACCGCGCCGGTGGTGCCTTCGAGCGCGCCGGTCTGCCGGTTGAAGATCAACGCCGCCGATTCACCGAAGTACCAGCGCGAGCTGAGCAGCCGGCGCTCGATGAAGGTCTGGCCCACCGTGAAGGTGTCGAGCCGGATGGTGGTGTTCACCGCGAGCTGCTGGCCCCAGCCGTTGAAGTTGACCTCGATGAGCTGCAGCTGGAGAAACTGCAGCAACGAGCCAATCAGCGTGAAGGAATTGGAGAGCCGCAGGCTCCAGCGGTCTTTCGAGACCACCAGCAGCGCCACACCACCGTCGCGGCCTTTGACCGCCACCACTTTGACGACGGCGAGCAGGAAGAGCCGGCGCAGGTTGCGCTCGGTCTCCATCACCCGGTGTGAATCCCACAGGTCGCCGGCGGCCAGCAGCACCTCGCGGCGAATGACCGGCTCGCGGGTGCGCACGTGAATGAGGTTCAAGAAGAGCGGGTACGGGTCGCTCGGCGCGAAGACGTCTTCGCTGGCGATGAGCACCTCTTCGATGCGTTTGCCCTCGGGGGCGGGCTCGAGCTCGCGGCTGTGGAGCGCCACGCCCCACGCGATGAGTCGGTCTTCGTAACCCGTGTCCTGAGACACCGGCGCGGCGGCAAGGAGCGCCAGCAGGAGCACTTCGGGCATCTGCGCGGCACCCTACCACTTGAGTCGCAGCCGACCCCGACCGCGGACACGACCCGCGCGCCCCAACGGCGTGACGCGGCCTTACGAACGGATCAGGAAGTGCAAACACATGGAAACCGAAAGGACCCCTCCCCACATGGTCAATCAAGGTTTTCAGATTCTGAATCGCACCGAGCTCGACGCTGAGCTCGCCAACCTCTTCCGCCGCTGGGATGCGTCTCCCCAGGAGCGCGCCGAGTTCGTCGGTTGGGCCTGGGTGGTCGCCGCGGCGGCCGACATGGCTGCCACCGAGAACCGCTCGAACGCGTCAGCGCTGTTGCGGTCTGAACGCGACTCGACGCATCAACAGCTCGCCGAGAAGCTGCACAACACCAGCTCGGTGGACTTGTTCCTGGTCAGCAAGCGCATGTTCCTCGACTGGATCGCCGGCGAGCTGCTCCGGGAGCGCGCGGCGGCGTGAGCTAAGTCCGCGCATCAATCAACTGTGCGGCTCAACCAACTCAACCAACTGCCTCCCTCTCCCCGAGGTCCCCGAGGGGGAGAGGGTCGGGGAGAGGGCTGACGGCCCGCGCAAACCCGTGGTCAATTTCCCAGGCGGTGGCCACGACGACGCCACCAACCGAGGCCACGAAACGAGCGCGCGGATTCGAGACATCACCCGGGACCTGCGAACTCCACGCAGCCAACAGTGAATGAATCGCCGTGCCCGGCTGCGCGCGCCGTCTCAGATCTCGCGGCAGCCAGTCGCGAAAGAGCCACGGCGAGAAGCCGCGCGTGAAGTCGGTGTGGAAGAGCAGGGCTTCCCGCACCAACGCGCCTGCTCTTCGGCGCATCACCCAGACCACCGTCACGCGACCTTCCGTGTCGCTCGAGCCCTCCAGCAGCAGCCCGCCTTCGACGAGCCCTGCTCCGAGTGCGGCGTGGATCTCGTCGACTTCTTCTTCGCGATAGCCGCGCAGCACGTTCATCGCTCGCACGACGGCGGTGGGTGCAAGTGAGGCGCAGGTGGCGAAGTCACCAGCCAGCAGCGTCACGCCCTCTCCCCGACCCTCTCCCCCTCGGAGGCTGTTGATCTAGTCGGGAGTGGTTGACCACCCGCACCCTGTCGTGATCTTGGGTGCGCGTGAAGCAATCACGACGGTCGACGAAGACGCATCGGCTGCCTGAGCAGCGGC
>JAUYRZ010000075.1 GCA_030695565.1 Archangium sp. | reverse complement strand
CGCCGACATCGGCGAGCTGAAGGAACGCACGCATGCGCAGGCGTTCCTCGCGTGGACGCAGAAGATGCTGCAGCTGGTGGAAGATTTCCCCCGGCCCACCATCGCGGCGATCGATGGGTACGCGCTCGGTGGCGGGCTGGAGCTCGCCCTGGCGTGTGATCTGCGGGTCGCTTCGAAGAGCGCGAAGATCGGGATGCCCGAGGTGACGCTGGGGATCTATCCGTCAGCGGGCGGCACGTGGCGGTTGCCCCGGTTGGTCGGGCTGGGGCGGGCGAAGGAGCTCATCTACACCGGGCGCATCGTCGACGCGGTCGAGGCGGCGCAGTGGGGGCTGTTCGAGTCGCTGGTGGAGAGTGACGCGAAGGCGGAGGCGCTCCGGATCGCCAGGATGATCGCGGGCAATGCGCCGTTGGCGGTGCAGGTGGCGAAGGTGTCACTCAACGCGGCGGCGAAGGTGAACGCGGCGCCGATGGAGTGGGTGGGGCAGGGGTTGTTGTTTGATTCGCCCGAGAAGCACGCCCGGATGAGCGCGTTTCTGGAGAAGAAAAAGAAGATCTAGTGCTCCCTCTCCCTGCGCCAGCGGGGAGAGGGTGGGGGTGAGGGGCCGACCTGGTTGCCCTTACGGCCCCTCACCCCGACCCTCTCCCCGCTGCGCAAGGAGAGGGAGATCAGATGAGAGCTTCTGTGCTTCCATCGCGGCCCTGCGGTTCCTGGCGATCACCCAGCGGAAGTAGCCGAAGATCACCCCCGTCACGCCGAAGACGATCAGAAACCCCGTGTCGAACGGCGGCGCCGGTGCAGGCGGAGGCGGCGGCGGCGGGGCGATTCGTTCGAGCTGGGCCCCCAGCAGCGCTGCCTGCGAATCGAACAGCTCCAGCTCGGCCACCGAATACATCGAGTCGCCACCTTCCGCCGTCAGCCGCAGGAAGCGCGTCTCGGCGGTCAGCTCGGGCGAGGTGCGCGTCTGCACGCCAGGCAGCTCGACGCTCTGTGCCACCCAGATGGGCGTCCAGCGAGCGCCATCGAGGCTGCCGCTGATGATGTAGCGATCGTTGTTGTCGGCCTGAATGCGCAGCGCAGAGACGCGCTCGACGGCGCCGAGATCCCACTCCACCACGCCGGTCGCGGCGAGCAGGGCGGCGCGGGGCGAGTCCCACACGTCGCCGTCGGTCGAGGCCACGCCATCGGCCATGCGCGCGACGTTGGGCGCTCCATCGGAGCGGGTCACTTTGGCAGTGCGAAGCAGGTTGGGGCGGGTGGTGCTGGCTCCCCCATCGTCAGCAGCGAGGGCGAGGGCGAGCAGGAGCGCGAACGTCATGGCGCGCGCACCATAGCTGAGCTTGAGTCCTTCCAACCTTATGACTGCACTCAAAGCGGTAGGCATCGTCGGCGCCGGCACCATGGGTCACGGCATCGCCCACGTGGCCGCGCTCGCTGGCTTCGAGGTCTGGCTCTACGACGTGACGCTCGCCGCCGCGGGCGCCGGCAAGACGAAGATTCAGCAGAACCTCGAGATCGGCGTGACCAGGGGCAAGGTGAGCGCGGCCGATCGCGACGCCACGCTGGGCCGCATCACCTGCGTCGACACGCTCGCGGCACTCTCGGGCTGTCAGCTGGTGATCGAAGCCATCCCCGAGAAGCTGGCCTTGAAGCAGGAGCTGTTCAGCTCGCTCTCGGGCCTCTGCGCGCCCGACACCATCCTCGCCAGCAATACCAGCTCGCTCTCGTTGACCGAGATCGCCGCGGTGGCCACGAACCCGGGCCGCGTGGTGGGGCTGCACTTCTTCAACCCCGTGCACCTGATGAAGCTGCTGGAGATCGTGCGCGCCTTTCAGACCAGCGACGAGACCCTCGAGCGGGTGAAGGCCTTCGGCACGGCCATCAACAAAGAGCTGATCGTGGTGAAGGACTCGCCGGGTTTCGCTTCGTCACGCCTGGGCCTCGCGCTCGGACTGGAGGCCACCCGCATGCTGGAGGAAGGCGTGGCGAGCGCGGCGGACATCGATCGGGCGATGAAGCTCGGGTACGGCCACCCCATGGGCCCGCTGGAGCTGGGCGACCTGGTGGGGCTCGACGTGCGCCTGGCCATCGCCGAGTACCTCCACGCCGAGACCGGGAGCCCCACATTCAGGCCGCCGCAACTGCTCAAGAAAATGGTCAGAGCGGGTAAGCTCGGAAAGAAGTCCGGCGAGGGCTTCTACAAGTACTGAGGAACCGCCCCCATTTCGACGTCCGGTCCACAGAGCGCGATCCCCTTCGGCTCGTATCTGCTGCTGAAGCGCCTTGCAGTGGGCGGGATGGCGGAGCTGTTTCTCGCGAAGGACACGCGCACCGATCGAATGGTGGTGCTCAAGCGGATTCTTCCGTACCTCGCTGAAGAAGCGGAGTTCGTGCGCATGTTCCTGGACGAGGCGCGCATCGCCGCTTCGCTCCATCACCCGAGCATCGTGGAGCTGTTCGAGCTGGGTCACCTCGAGGGCTCGACCTTCATCGCGATGGAGTGGGTCGACGGGATCGACCTGCGCCGCATTCTCCAGAAGGAGCAGGAGCGGCACAGCGTGGTGCCCGCCGGTGTCGGCGCCTGGCTGGTCGCGCGGCTGTGTGAAGGCCTGCATCACGCGCACTTCGCCCGCGACGCTTCGGGCAAGCCGCTGGGCATCATTCACCGTGACGTGAGCCCGCAGAACGTGATGGTCAGCTTTCAGGCCGACGTGAAGCTGGTCGACTTCGGCATCGCCAAGGCCACCGCGTGGATGGGGCGTTCGAAGCCCGGGGTGATCAAGGGCAAGTTCCTCTATCTGGCGCCCGAACAGCTCACCACCGAGCCGCTCGATCACCGCACCGATCTCTTCGCGCTCGGCACCATGTTGTACGAGCTGACCACCGGCCAGAGCCCGTTCTACCGGACCTCGACCGAAGCGGTGATCTACGCCATCCGCATGGAGGAGCCGGACCCGCCCTCCAGGGTGAAGAAGGATTTCCCGCCGGGGCTCTCGAAGATCATCCTCAAGTGCCTCGTGAAGGATCGCGAGAAGCGCTACCAGACGGCCGACGAGATCCGCCTCGCGCTCGAGGAGTTCATCCGTACCGAGGTGCCCACCACCCACGACGACGCGTTGAACTACGTCTCGCGGCTCTTCGGCGACGACAGCGAGCGCACCAGCATCTTCATTCCCCCGAACGCGCAGTCACGAACCGACAGCCGCACGGACACGAGCACGCAGCGCTCCGACAAGAACGAGAAGGAGAACCCCTTCACTGAAGACGAGCGCACGCAGGCGATTCCCGCGCCGCAGCGGCCGGGGCCTCCGGTACCTGAAGGACGGCGGCAGACGGGCGAGCAGATCGATCTCAATGCGTCGACCCGGTCTGACCGGCCGCGCGTGAAGTCGTCGAAGGGGCCCGGCACTGGAGGCAATCCGTGGGAGCCCGAAGTGACCGCGCCCATGCCCAGCCGCGTCGAGACGAAGCGTCGTGACTTCCAGTCGACGGCGGAGATCGAGGGAGAGCGGGCGCTCGAGGACGACGTGCCTGCCACCGCCGTGTCGGTCTCGGGCGCGCGCGACGTCGAGGTCGGCCAGGTCTTCGCGCCGTTGATCCCCACGTTGGCGGGGCTCGACTCGGCGCCCGAGCTGCCTCCTGCGCAGCGCACGCCGCCCCGGTTGCGGAACCTGATCGCCCGGCCGTCGTCACCGCCGGTGCCTTCGTATGATTCGTTGCCTGAGCTCTCTGCGGTCTCCGCAGGAGAGGCCACCCTGGGCGCGATGATGGATGAAGGCGGGGAGCCTTCGCAGCCCTCTCAACCTTCAGAGCCTTCCGAGCCCACGCCGCCGCCGCCTTCGACCCGCGCGCCACCGCGCCGGGGCCCTCCCACCGGGATCAAGCGCCCGTCTCCGAAGGATCCCGACGATGACGTCGCGACCGTCGATCAGGCCAACGACTTCTCGATCCGCGCGCGTTCGAGCAGTCAGAAGGTGCTCATCGCGATCTTCGGGGTGGCAGGGCTCGTGGTGTTGTTGCTGCTGGGCGTGTTGTTGTGGCCGACGAGCGAGCCGGAGAAGCCGGTGCCGCCTCCTCCGGTTGCACCGAAGGTCAGTCCGAAGGCGCCCGTGAAGAGCGGAGTGCAGGTGCTCGTTCGCGCGATCAAGGGCACGGTGATGACGGTCGATGGAAAGCCGGTCGCGCCCGACGCGATCATCGAGCGGCCGGTCGGAGAGCTGGTTCTCAAGTTCACGTGTCCCGCGAAGAAGAAGGTGAAGATGACTCCCGGTACCTTGCGCGCTCAGATCCCGTATTCGCCGTCGGTCGTCGCAGTCGAGGTCCCGTGCAAGTGACCCTGTCTCCCTCTCCCTGCGTCAGCGGGGAGAGGGTCGGGGTGAGGGGCCTTTGCGGCAAGCAAGTGGGCCCCTCACCCGGCCTGCGGCCGACCTCTCCCCGCTTCGCAAGGAGAGGTTTTCCCCTCGCTCTGATCTTGTTCGTCGCTTCGATTGCCCGAGGCGAGGCGCCGCTGGCCGAGCGAGTCAAAGAGTTCAAACTCGCCAACGGCATGATGTGGCTGGTGGTCGAGCGCCCCGAGTCGCCCATTTTCACCGGCTACGTCCGGGTGCGTGTCGGTGGTGCTGACGAGACACCGGGCTCCACCGGCCTCGCGCACCTCTTCGAGCACATGGCCTTCAAGGGCACGCCGAAGCTGGGCGCGAAAGACTGGGCGGCCGAGCAGCCCCTGATGGTCGAACTCCAGCAAGCCGGTGACGCGCTCGCGCTAATGCAACGCCAGGGCACCGCGGCCTCGGAAGAAGGCAAGAAGCTCGCGGCGAAGGTGGCCGCCCTGCAGAAAAAGCACGGCCTGCTCTTCGACGAGAACGCGCTCGCGCGGCTCTACCAGGTCAACGGCGGCGTCGGGCTCAACGCCACCACCGACAAAGACATGACCTCGTACTTCGTGAGCCTGCCCAAGAACCGGCTCGAGCTCTGGCTGACCGTCGAGGCGCAGCGCTTCGCGGCGCCCGTGTTGCGCGATTTCTACACCGAGCGCTCGGTGGTGCAGGAGGAGCGGCTGCGCAGCATCGAGACCAACCCAGGCGGGGCGATGTACGAAGAGCTGATGCAGCTGGCCTTCGTCTCCAGCCCCTATCGCTGGCCGACGGTGGGCTACGCGCAGGATCTCGCGGCGATGACGTGGTCGGGTGCACAGGCGTTCTTCGACGCGAACTACGTGGCCTCGAACGCGGTCGGTTGTGTGGTGGGCGACGTGTCGGCCGACGAGCTGCGGCCGTTGCTGGAGAGGACGTTCGGTCAGCTGCCGACGGCTGCGCGGCCGGCGGGCCCGGTGTTTTCGGAGCCTCCTGCGCGCGCGCAACGGCGCAGTGCGCTCACCTTCGATGCGGCTCCGCGTTTGATGATCGCGTTTCGGAAACCGGCACCTCCGGCCCGCGATGATTTTGTTTTCGATGTGATGCAGGTCTTGCTCGGTGAAGGGAACACCGGGCGATTGCAGCAGCGGTTGGTGTTCAAGGACCGGCTTGCTCAGGGCGTGGGCGTGTTCACCGGCCCGGGGATCCGACTCGATAACTTGTTCATCATCTCGGTCACTCCGATGGCGGGCGTGAAGACCGAGCAGCTCGAGGCGGCGATCTGGGAGGAGCTCAACAAGCTCGCCACAGAGAAGGCTTCGGAGCTCGAGCTTCAGAAGGTGAGGAACCGGGTGACGGCCGATTTTGCTCGCAGCATCGAGTCGAACTCGGGGTTGGCGAGTGCGCTTTCGCGGGCTCAGACGTTGATGGGTGATTGGCGGTACGTGATTGAGACGCCCAGGGTGATTGCGCAGATCGATGCGGCGGAGGTTCAGGCTGCGGCTAAGAAATACTTCGTCCGCGAGAATTCTCTCGTCGTGACTTTGGTGCGGCCTTGAGGCCCTCACCCCGACCCTCTCCCGAAGGGAGCGGGAGACACTTTCTTCTCCTCGTCCTCTTGCTTGGGTGCGCGACGCCGGCGCCGGTCGTCGTCACTCGGCCTGAACCGGGGTTGGTGTCAGCGCCCACTCGGAGCACGTTGCTTCGCCAGTTGCCTGAGGCGCTCGCGGTCGATCCGCTGAGCATCAAGCCCGCTCCGCTCGAGTTCGCGCTCAAGCAGCCCGAGGTGATCACGCTCGGCAACGGACTGCAGGTGTACCTGCTCGAAGATCACACCGCGCCGCTCGTGCTGCTGCGCGCGCTGGTGCCGGTCGGTGGGGTCGATGATCCCGCGGCGAAGCGGGGCCTCGCTTCGTTGACCGGCGTGCTGGTCACCGAGAGTGGTGCGGGTTCGCGCACGCCAGAGACCCTCGACGAGTTGCTCGAGTTCCACGCCGCTGACGTGAGCTCGGGTGGTGGTGACGAGTACTCGACCGTCACGCTCTCGGTTCGTTCGGCTGATCTCGACACGCTGTTCCCCGTCTTCGCCGACCTCGTGCAGCGCCCGCGCTTCGAAGCCGCGCGGTTCGACGTCGCGGTGGGGCGCCTGCTCGAGGGCATTCGCCGCAGGGAAGATCGACCCGATGGCGTCGCCGCTCGCGCCCTCAACAAGGCGGTCTTCGGCCCCACCTCCCTGCTCGGGCGCGAAGCGACTGAAGCCACCGTGAAGAGCATCACCGTCGCCGACGTGAAGAAGCTGCACGCCAGCACCTGGGGCGCGAAGACCTCGCGGCTGATCATCACCGGCGACTACGACGCGAAGACGCTCCGGCCGCTGCTCGAGAAGGAGTTCGCCTCGTGGAAGGGCGGGGCGCCTGCTCCGAGACACTGGCCTGCGTCGGCGCCGCTGCAGCGCCGGGTGATCATCGTTCCGCGGAAGATCGCTCAAGCGAAGGTGCGCATCGGCGCGTGGGGCTTCGCGCGCAACACGCCCGCCGAGTTCCCCCTGCGGCTGGCCAACACCAGCCTGGGCACCTTCGGCGTGGGCCGGCTCTACAAGGAGATCCGCGACGAACGCGGCCTCGCCTACTCGGCCTTCTCCTCGGTGAACCCCGGCCCCACCACCGGCCAGTTCACCGCGGGCTTCGACACCAAACCCGAGCAGGTCGCCGAAGCGCTCGAGGTGGCCACCCGCATTCTCCACGACGTGGGCACCAGCGCGCCCTTGAGCCCGAGCGAGCTGCGCGTCTCGAGCGACATCGCGGTCAACGCGTTCGCCTTCCGCTTCGATGGCGCCGCGCGGATCGCCTTCGAGCGCGCCACGTACGATCTCTTCGGTTACCCGAAGGACTACCTCCTGACGTGGCGGGAGAAAGTGACCGCCGTCACTCCGGAGCAGGCTTCGAAGGCCGCGCAGCAATTCGACGACGGCCTGCAGATCGTCGTGGTGGGGCCGCCGGAGAAGCTCGGCGATCTCTCCCGCTTCGGGCCCGTGAGCACGATCACCGACGTCGAGCAATTTCGCTGAACCGCGCGCCCGAATTTTTGACCGGTTGCTGCAGGCCCGTACGCTTCGCAACAGGTCGCTGCAGCACCGCAGCGGCCTCAACGCACAGGAGCGACGCGCATGAGCAACAAGCGGAAGCAGAACCGGGTGAACCTGGACATCTACCTGAACAAGTACGTCGCCGGCGTTCCGTACATGGCGCGTACGTCTGACATTTCGCGCGAAGGTGTGGGCCTGGCCCACCTCATCGAGCCCGACATGGCGGGCAAGCGGGTCGGCCTCCAGTTCCAGCTGCCGGGATCCGAAGAGGTCATCTACGCGGAAGGTGAAGTGGTTCGCGAGTGGTGCGACCTCGATCAGAGCGAAGAAGGCTCCGGGGTGCGCTTCACGCTCCTGACCGAACGGCACCGCCGCCTCATCGATCAGTTCTGCACCCGCAACGATGTTCAGTAATCGGTGTTGAAGGTCGGCGAGCGCCGACCGTAGATTGGGCGTTCTCTTTTCTCCTCTCGGGGGCGTCCGACATGAAGCGCTTGGTTCTGGCCGTGGTGCTTGTTCCGCTGATCGTCGTCGCCCAGGGCAAAGACGCCAAGGCCGATTCTTCCAGGCCGCAGCCCGGGGTGAACTGGGCGGGTCAGGTCGTTCGCGCCACGGGGCAGGGGGCGCCTGATCTCAAGGCGCAGAACCCCGCTCAGGCCCGGCTGGGCGCCGAGCTGGCCGCCAAGGCCGACGCGCTGCGCAATCTGCTGGCCCAGGTGAAGGGCATCTCCGTCGACGGCACCCGCAAGATGGGTGACCTGATGGAGAAAGACGAGATCCGCACGCGCGTGGAAGGTGTGGTGCGCGGCTTCAAGATCACCAACAAGCGCTACTTCTCCGACAGCGGCGTCGAGGTGGAGATCGAAGTGCCCCTCGCGATGCTGACCGACGTGGTCGATCCCGACACGACGCAGATGTTGGCCGCGCCCGCCAGGCCTGAAGCCGACAAGAGCAACACGGGCCTCGTGATCGACGCGCGGGGTCTCAAGGTGACCCCCTCGCTGATGCCGCGGCTGCTCGATGAGGCCGGCAAGGCCGTCTACAGCATCGACTTCCTCTCGAGCGACGCACGGAAGGCCTCGGCCGTCGCAGCCTACGTGCAGAACATCGACGACGCGCAGAAGTCGCAGAAGGCCGGCGAGAAGCCGCTGGTGCTCAAGGCCGCCAAGGCGACCGGGGCTGACCTTCAGCTCGGTCCCGAAGACGCGAAGAAGCTCGCCGCGCTGAACAGCAGCTTCCTGGCCGACGGCAAAGTCGTCATCGTTCTCAACTGATCCGCCCCATGAAAACACTCAAGCTGACGCTGCTCTCGTTGACCTTCGCGCTCACGGCCTTCGCGCAGACCGTGGTGACCACGGAAGGCACCGGTGAAGCCGCGGTGGTGAACAAGGACGAGCTCAAGGCCTTCGACGAAGCGAAGGACAAGGCGCTGCGCGCCGCGGTAGAGCAGGCCGCGGGCGTGCGCATCGACTCCGACACGGTGGTGGTGAACAACCAGCTCGTGCGCGACCAGGTGTTCTCGAACACCTCGGGCTTCGTGAAGAAGTTCGACATCGTCGATCGCAAGACCGACAAGGGCGTGGTCACCGTCAAGGTGAAGGCCGAGATCATCACCGAGAACCTCGAGAAGGATCTCGTGGCCGCGCGTGATCTGGTCAAGCGCATGGGCAAGCCCAGCCTGGTGATCGTGATCCAGGAGCAGACCGTGCCGCTCGGTCAGAAGACCATCATCAGCTCGGAGTCGCTGGCGACCGTGCTGACCGACGCGATGAAGGCCGACGGTTGGGACATCAAGGACGCCCAGGCGATGAACAAGAAGCTCAAGCTCGAAGGCGCAGCCACCATGGGCGCTACCGACTTGAAGGAGATCGCCGACCTCACCAGGGCCAACTACGTGCTCTACGGCAAGGCGGTCATGCGCCACCAGGAGACCGGGGGCATGCTCCAGGGCGCGACCTTCTACCCCATCACTGGCGAGTACGATCTCGCGCTCGCGGCCACCGACAGCGACGAGCAGATCACCAAGCTCACCGGCAAGCTGGTCACCAGCCAGAAGAAGACGAGCTCCGCCACCATCTCGTTCGAGCGCACCGCCTTCGATGCGATCAACGACAAGCGCGCGGAGATCGTCGGCCCGGTTCGCAAGGCCGTGCTGGAGCACTTCCGCGATCAGACCGTCAACGGCAAGAAGGTCGAAGTGAACGTGGCGGGCCTGGACACCTTCGGCTCGGCGAAAGACTTCAAGAAGTCGATCGAGAGCATCAAGGGCATCAAGGACGTGATCCAGGACAGCTTCAGCAACGGCAAGGCCGTCTACCGGGTCACCTTCCTGGGCTCGTCGCAGGACTTCGCGGAGGCCATCGAGTCGTCGACCTTCAAGAAGAAGAAGCTCAACATCGTCTCGGTCACCGGCAACAAGCTGGAGGTCCAGGTCGGTAAATGAGTCGTCGTCGCTGGGCGGCCTGCGCGTTGGCTCTCACCGGCTGCGCGCAGACCTCGAACGTGTTGACCATCGCGCAGGGCAAGATGCCCGCCGCGCGCGTCACCACCAAGAGCGAGCTGGTGCTCGCGTGCACGCCCTCCGATGCCGACGTGGTGCTCGACGGCGTGCCCCAGGGAACCTGCGAAGACTTCCGCGGTGAGCCGCGGGGGCTGGCGCTGGGCAAGGGTGTGCGGCGGGTGCAAGTGAAGAAGACGGGCTATCTGCCGTGGGACACTGTCGTGGAAACAGACGGAACTCGCGTGATGTTGAACGTCACGCTCATCGCAACTGGAGGGGGAACGCCATGACCCGATTCCTCGTAGGCGCAGTCTTGCTGCTCTCGTCATTGGCGTTGGCCGAAGTGGGAAAAGTCGCGGCGCTCGAGGGTGAGGGCTCGCGCACTCCGAAAGGGGGCGCGGCGGAGGCCCTCGAGGCGGGCAGCGCGATCGAGCTGGGTGACACGCTTTCGGTGAAGAGCGGCAACCTCAAGTTCGAGCTCAATGACGGCAGCGTGATCATGCTCGCGCCCGCCAGCGTGCTGGAGATCACCGAGGCCGAGTTTCAGGGCCAGGAGCGCACGGGCTTTTCGGGCCTGCTCAAGGCGGGCTCGTTGTGGACCAAGGTGAAGAAGGCGATCGGCGGCGGAAAGTTCGAGGTGTCGACCGAACGCGCGGTGGCTGGCGTGCGCGGCACCATCTTCCGCATCGATGCTGACGCGCTGGTGAAGGGCTCGAAGGGCAAGGGCCGCAAGGCGTCGATCGTGCGCGTGGTGGAGGGCGCGGTGGCGGTGAAGCCGCAGCCGGCGATCGCCAGGTCGATCAAGAGCGCAGCGCCGAAGAAGGGCCCGCGGGTCGAGGTGGCGGGCCCGAAGGAAGTGAATGTCGATGAGTGGGAGAAGATCTTCGTCAACCTCGCCGCGAATCAGCAGGTGGTGGTCGGCGTCGACCTCTGGGAGCAGGCGGAGATCGACGCTGCTTCGAAGACCGATGCGTTCTCGAAGTGGATCGAAAAGAATCAATAGCCTCCCTCGCCCTGCGCAGCGGGGAGAGGGTCGGGGTGAGGGGCCAATTCGAAGCCCGGAACCCGAACAGGCTTCTTCGTCGATGAGTACGAGCCGCGGCGCCGCGCTTCAACGGGCCCCTCACCCCAACCCTCTCCCCGCGTTCGCAGGGAGAGGGAGTGCAATGCTCCTGCTGCTCTCGGCCGCTGCGTTCGCACAAGACCAGCGCCCGCTGCCTCGAGGCTCACCCGACGTCTTCGTCGCCACCGCGCCCCGCGTGCACCTGCGCGCACACGAAGAGCTCGATCCCGATCGCCTGCGAGAACTCGCCCGCCCCGGAGTCACGCTCTGGCTCTCCACCCGCAGCAACACCCTGCGCGCCAGCGCCGTCGAAAACGTCGCGCGCTTCGACACCGCCTGGGTACAGCTGCGCACGCCCCTCAAACCCGTCGACGCGAATGTCTTCTCGAAGCTGCCCGCGGCCGGTGCGTGGCTCGAGCCTGAATCCCTCGGATTGGCGGGCCGCCTGAGAAGGGTGGTCGTCTCCGTGAAGGGCCCGCTCGACGAAGCCCTGGTCACGAAGGTGAGCGCCGCGCGGCCCGCAGAGGTCCGCTGGGTTCCCGATGGAGAAATCGACCTGCTCACCTGGGGCCAGTTCCGGAGGCTGCCCGGCCGCAGGGTGATCGTCGGTGCTGCGCAGACGCTGCTCCCGGTGAAGTGTGAAGCCCGCATCGCAGGCGACCCCTCGATGGAGCTGCACGTGGCCAACCTGCTCGCGCTCTCCAGTGACGTCTTCCCCTGCGGGGCCGGCACCCGCGTGGTGGTGCAGCCCGAGGTGGAGACCTGGCTGCTGCAATCACTGCTGGTGCGCGATCCTTCAGTCGAGCTGGTGATTGAAGTCGGCGCCGACTCGAAGCGCGCGTTGGCCGCGCGTGGGTTACTCGACCGGCTCCAGCTCGGCCCTTCTCGATGACGCTCGCCTCTCTCCACAGACGCCTCGTGCGCTGCACCCGCTGCCCGCGGCTGGTGACGTGGCGCGAAGAAGTCGCCCAGGTGAAGCGAAAGGCCTACCGCGACCAGACCTACTGGGGCCGGCCCGTGCCCGGTTTTGGCGACCCGAAAGCGCGCCTGGTGATCGTCGGCCTCGCCCCCGGAGCGCACGGCGCCAACCGCACCGGCCGGCTCTTCACGGGCGATGCGAGCGGCGACTTTCTCTACGCGGCGCTCCACCGCGCGGGCTTCGCCAACCAGCCCACCAGCACGCATCGCGACGACGGGCTGCTGTTACAGGACTGTTTCATCACCTGTCCGGTGCGCTGCGTGCCGCCCGACAACAAGCCGACCCCCGACGAGATCCGCACCTGCCGGCCGTTCTTGCGCGAGGAGCTCGACCTCTTGAAGCCCCGGGTGATCCTCGCGCTCGGCCGCATCGCCTGGGGCGCCACCCTGGAATTCCTGGAGTGGCCCCGGCCCTGGCCCGACTTCTCGCATGGCGCGGTCATCCGACAGCCTGAGCAGTCAGTGTTTTTGGCGGCGAGTTTCCACGTCAGTCAACAGAACACCCAGACTGGAAGATTGACGGCGGCAATGTTCGATCAAGTGCTAGGACGCACACGCTCGCTGCTTGACGCCCCTTGCAGTTGAAGGGGATGATTTCGCCCGCTCAAAGGGATTTTTCCAAGGAGTCCTGACCACTTGCTTCATGGGTGGTCCTCGCGCGACATGCTTCACGCCGCGCCTCGCTACGGGACTTCTGACCAGGACACTCATGCTCCGATCCGTATTGCTCTCCGTTGTTGCGTTCTCGATGGCGGCCGCCGCTCAGGCCCCAGCTGATCGCAAGGCCGCCAAAGAAGTCGAGCTCAAGAAGAAAGAGACCAGCCTCGTCCCCGACAAGTCGCTCGCCGGCGACATCACCCGCAAGAAGGAGAAGCGGGATGACGCTCCGTCGCTGAAGTACGACGAGTTCCGCTCAGGCGTCGAGCTGCAGGTGGCTGCCAAGCGGCGCGAGCAGATCGTCGACCTTCAGAAGATCATCCAGCTCTCCACCGACAAGCAGGAGAAGCCGGGCCTGCTGTTCCGCCTGGGCGAGCTGCACTGGGAAGAGTCGAAGTTCTTCTCGTTCGAAGCCAACAAGAAGGACGACGACAAGATCCGCGCGATGAACGCGAAGGATCAAGACGGCATCGCGCGCGCCGAGAAGGAGAAGGAAGAGCTCGAGCAGCAGGCCAAGGCGTACGCCCAGAAGGCCATCGCGAACTATTCGACGATCGTTCAGGAGTACAAAGAGTTCGAGCGCACCGACGAGGTCCTCTATTTCCTCGGCTTGAACCTGATGGAAATGAACGACGAGAAGCGCGGGCTGGTCGCCTACAACCGCCTGATCCAGAAGTACCCCAAGTCGAAGTACCTGCCTGACGCCTACCTGGCCGTCGGCGAGTACTGGTTCAACGGCAGCAAGGGCAAGAAGGAGTCGCTCGAGAAGGCCCTCGACGCGTACAAGAACGCCGCGAAGTTCCCCGAGAATCAGGTCTACGGCTACGCGCTCTACAAACAGGGTTGGTGCCACTTCAACATGTCGGACTTCGAGAAGGCCCAGGACCAGTTCAAGGCCGTGGTGCTCTACACGAAGTTCGCAGGGCAGGAGGCCGTCGAGGGCAAGAAGGGCGCGAAGGGTTCACGCGCGGGTCTCGCGAAGGAAGCACGTACCGACTACGTGCGCGCTTACGCCCGTGGCGGCGGCACTCCGGGTGAGGCGAAGGACAAGTTCAAGAAGCTGACCGACACCGAAGACGAGCTGCGCATCATGCTCAAGCAGCTGGCCGGCCTCTTCTACGAAGACGGCAAGGACCGCGAAGCGGCGCTGGCGTACGACATGTTGATCAAGGATCGCCCGATCTCCCCCGAGGCGCCCGGCTTCCAGTCGCGCATCGTCGACTGCGTCATGCGCGCGGGGAACAAGCAGATGACCGTGCAGCAGGTGCGGCGCCTGGTGAAGATCATGGACGACGTCACCAAGGGCAACCCCAAGCTGGAGGACAAAGATCAGAAGTCCCTCGACGAAGCGCGTGAGCTCTCGGAGCGCACCATCAGCCGCCTCGCGGTCGACTGGCACAACGAAGGCCGCAAGACGCGTGACGAGGCGACCTTCGAGTTCGCCAACGCCGTCTACGCCGACTACCTCACGCTCTTCCCCAAGAGCCCCAAGGCGTACGACCTGCGCTTCTTCTGGGCCGAGCTCCTCAACGACAACCTGAACAAGTACGAGAAGGCGGCCGGCGAATACACGACGGTGTTCGGCATCGACATCGAGAAGGTGAAGAAGGGCGGCGACAAGAAGGAAGACAAACCCGGTAAGTACTTCGGCAACAGCGCCTACAACGCGATCCTCGCGTGGAGCGAAGTGGTGAAGGCCGATGAAGCGTCGGGGAAGATCAAGCCCGAGGCGATCACCGACTCGACCAAGAAGCTCACCATTCCCGCCTCGAAGCAGAACCTGCTCGACGCGTGTAACAACTATCTGAAGTACATCGAGAAGGGCGAGAAGAAGGTCGAGATCGCCTACAAGGCCGCGCGCATCTACTACGACTACAACCACCTCGACGAGGCGGTGGCGCGGTTGTCGGAGATCGCCCTCAAGCACCCCGAGTACAAGTTCGAAGACGGCAGCAAGGCCGGCGAAGTCGCGGCCAACCTGGTGCTCGACTCGTACAACCTCATCGGTGACTGGCAGAAGGTCAACGACTGGGCGCGGAAGTTCTACGCAGAAGACAAGCTGGCGCAGGGCCCGTTCCGCATCGAGCTCGCGAAGCTGATCGAGCAGTCGACCTTCAAGCTCATCAACCAGCTCGAGGCGAAGAAGGACTACGCCAAGGCGGCCGAGGCCTACATGACCTTCGTGACCGAGTGGCCGAAGTCAGAGCTCGGGGAGAAGGCGTTCCACAACGGCGCGATCAACTTCTACAACGCGAAGATGATCAACAAGGCGATTGAGCTGCGAAAGCAGTTCATCGTGAAGTACCCCAAGTCGCAGTACGTGCCGGCCGACGTCTACGCGCTCGCTGAAGGCTACGAGGCGATCGCCGACTTCGAGCCCGCCGCGCAGTACTACGAGCTCTACGCGAACAACTACGAGAAGGCCCGCAGCCCCAGGAAGGGCGGCAAGGCCGCACCGAAGAGGGGCGCCGACAAGGACAAGAAGCCCGACGTCGAGCAGGTCTGGGAAGAGCAGAAGGCCCAGGACGCGCTCTTCAACGCCGGCGTCTTCCGCGAAGGCCTGAGCAACTACAAGGCGGCGCTGCGCAACCGCGAAAAGTACCTGGAGCTGTGGCCCAAGTCGAAGGACGTCGAGGCGGTGGAGAAGTCGATCCTCGATCTCTACGAGAAGATGGGCGCGTGGGGCAAGGTGACCAAGGGCCTCGAGGAGTACGAGCGCAAGTACGCGAAGGACGCCAACAAGGTGCTCACCGCGGAGAACCGCATCGCGAGCATCTACGAGAACAAGCAGAAGAACGCGAAGGCCGCCCGCGGCGTGTACCTGCGCATCGCCGACTACTACGAGAAGCTGGGCAAGAAGCAGCGTGACTCGCTCGAGATCAGCGCGCTCGACGGCGTGGCCAAGGCCAGCTTCCTGGAGAACGAAGAAGACTGGAAGAAGTACAACGCGATGAAGGTGCGCTGGACCAAGTTGCAGAACGTCGGCGAACTGAAGAGCTCGATCGTCGCCAAGAGCAACGCGCTGCAGGAGCTCCAGAAGACGTACACCAAGACGGTCGCCTTCAAGTCGGCCGATCCCGCCATCTGCGCGCTGCACAAGATTGGCCTCGCGTACGACCAGCTCGCCGAGCAGCTGATCAACTTCCCGGTGCCCAAGGGGCTGCCGGAAGAGTTGCTCATCGAGATGCGGCCGCAGTTCGAGCAGCAGGCCGAGCCCATCAAGAAGAACGCTGCTGAAGCGTTCACCGCGGTGGTGAGCAAGAGCCAGGAGCTCGACGTGTTCAACCCCTGCACCATCGCCGCGCTCGACATGCTGCGAAACAAGTACCGCCCCGACGCCTTCCCCAAGATGCGAGAAGACGTGATGCCGCTGAAGCAGGCCTCGGAGCGGGTGCCGTCGATCGGTGGCGACGTGCTCACCTCGGTGCAGGCGGTGCCGGTGATCTCGCCCGAGAAGTCGCAGGAGCTGCGCAACAACGCGCGTGAAGTGGGTTCGCGTGAAGTGGCCGACACGATGCCTGAGGTCGACCTCACCACGCCTGAGCCCAGGTCGAACAAGAACCTGGCCAAGAAGGAGACCCCGGCGCCCGAAGAGAAGAAGCCCGGACCCAAGGCCAAAGATCCGAACGAAGAGCCGGAGGACACGCTGTGAACCGCTCCCTACTTGCAGCAGCAGTCAGCTTTGGTCTTTCGGTGAGCGGCTGCGCCACCACGTCGAGCAGCGGAGCGGGTGAGACCAAGACCAGGGTCACCGGCCCCAGGGTGCAGCAGGTCAACGCGAACGGCGACGCGCAGGGTGAGGTGGTGCCGCAGATCTCGAGCAAGGCGAAGTTGATCTTCGACGACGCGCTCAAGAGCTACGACACCCAGAAGAAGAAGGGGACCATCGACTATCCCGGCCTGGAGAAGCGTTTCCGCGCGGCGGCCGACGCCGATCCGAACCTGGCCGAGGCGACCTACAACCTGGGCGTGCTGGCCGATCGTCAGGGCAAGACCAAAGAAGCGGTCGCGCTCTACAAGCAGGCGCTGGAGCAGAAGCCCACCCTGCGCCAGGCGGCGGAGAACCTGGGCGTCATCGCGCAGAACAACGGCGATGAAGCGGGCGCCACGCGCATCTACACGGACATCCTGAACAACTACCCCGACGACGCCGGCAGCCGCGCGCGGCTGGCCGAGATCAGCCGCCGCAAGGGCGATCTCGACAAGGCGATCGAGCTGTCACGCGAGGCGCTGTTCCGCGACCCGAAGACGCTGCAGGCCTACAAGACGATGATGCAGGTCTATTACGAGCAGAAGCAGTTCTCCCTCGCGCGGTTGATCGCGCTGCGGGCGAGCAAGCTCGATGACGCTGATCCCGAGATCTTCTACACGCTGGGGCTCATCAACCTGGCCGAGAAGGATCCGGCCAAGGCGCGCGCGCAGTTCAAGCGGGCCGTGGAAGCGAGGCCTGACTTCCTGCCGGCGCACTACCAGCTGTGCCAGATGGCCTTCGAGAAGGAGGACTACCAGGGCGCCGAGGAGCACCTGCGCCGGATTCTGCAGACCAACGGCAAGAACACCGACGCGTTGCTGAACCTGGGCGTGGCCTACAAGGGCATGGGCCAGCTCGACAAGGCGATGGCCACCTACGACGAGGTGCAGAAGCTCAACGCAGAGATGCCTGAGCTGTACCTGAACCGCGGCATCATCATCGCGATCAAGGGCGACCCGGATAAGGCCATCACCCTGTTCAAGACGTACATCGCGCGGAAGGGTGAAGCGGGGCTGGGTATGGATCACCCGGTTCACAAGCTGATCGAAGAGCAGGAGGCGGTGCTCAAGCAGCGTGAAGAGGACAAGCGCATCGCTGCCGAGGCCGCGAAGATGGAAGAGGAGATGAAGAAGGTCGAGGCTGCCGCGGCCGAAGAAGAGCGCAAGAAGAAGGAGGAGGAGTTCCAGAAGCAGAAGCAGGACGCGAAGAATCCTCCCGCGAAGACCGATGCGAAGGGTGGGGCGGCTGCTCCGGTTGCCGCGCCGCCGCCCGAGAAGAAGGAAGAGGCGAAGAAGCCTGCCCCGGCGCCTGCACCTGCTCCCGCTCCGGCCGCCAAGCCTGCTGCACCTGCACCGGCGCCGAAGGGCGAAGAGCCGGACGACGGTCTCTGAAAAACCTCTCCCTGCGACGCGGGGAGAGGTCGGCCGCAGGCCGGGTGAGGGGCTCTGGC
>JAUYRZ010000054.1 GCA_030695565.1 Archangium sp. | reverse complement strand
CAGCGCGGTGGGCGGCGGCGGTGGCAGCGCGGTGGGCGGCGGCGGTGGCAGCACGGTGGGTGGCGGCGGAGGAACGACGGGCGGAGGCGGCGGAGGTGACGCTGGCACCTGCATCGGGTTGGGCGCGGCGTGTGCTGCCGGCCAGACCTGCTGCAGCGGCGACTGTCAGGCGGGCGCCTGTCGCCAGACCCTTTTCTGTCGCCAGTCCGGAAGCGCATGCACGGTCGGCGCTGACTGCTGTGGTACCACCTGCGTGGGCGGCACCTGCTCCACCAGTGCGTGTGCGGACACGGGCGCGGTCTGCAGCACGGGAGCGACCTGCTGCTCGCAGACCTGCACCGCTGGGTTCTGCGCCGCACTCGCGGGCAATTCGTGTCGCGTCATCGGCCAGGCCTGCGCCACCAACTCGCAATGTTGCTCCACCAACTGCGCCGGGGGGTTCTGTTCACGCGCCTACAGCTGCCAGGCCACCAACGACATCTGCTCCTTCAACGCGGCGTGCTGCAGCTTCACCTGCTCCGTGAATGATGGTGGCGTGGGCCGTTGCACGGCGGGCGGTGGCTGCACTCAAGATGGCAACCCCTGCGCGGGCGGGAGCACCTGCTGTTCCCGCCTCTGCGCGGACCTCGGGAGTGGGGCGAAGGTCTGTCTTCCGGCCAGCGGCTGCAGCCTCACCGGCAACACCTGTGCAGTCGCTCAGGACTGCTGCGGCGGTGGCACCAACCCCAACGGGAGCGTGAGCTGCTCGGGCAGCCGTTGCGACAACGGCAGCGCCTGCAACCCCGTGGGGAACATCTGCGGCGCGAAGGTGCTGCCCGACGGCGGCAGCATCAACGCCTCCCAGAATTGCTGCAACGGCCTGAAGGAGGTCTGCAAGCTCGACCTGGCGGGCATTCCCCGGTGCTTCGGTGGCTTCAGCACGACCTGCCCCACGGGCTACACCGGCCAGGCTCCGTGCTGCATTGGCTCGGGCCAGAGCTGCCAGTTCTCGAGCCAGTGCTGCAACCAGAATCCCTGTCTGCCCGGTGCGGACGGCGGGCTGAGCTGCAGCAGCCTGAGCTGCCAGCCCGTGGGCGGCGTGTGCACCACCGGCAGCGACTGCTGCGAGGGTGCGGCCTGCATCGGTGGCACCTGCCTGAACTCGTCCTGCGCAGGGGCCGCCCAGACCTGCTCGCGCACCACCCCTTGCTGCTCCGGCCTGGCCTGCCTCGACCAGAACTTTGGGAGTTGCACCGGAACGACCCCGTGCTCGTGCATCTTCAGCGACTGAGCGGCGTGAAGAACGGGCTGAAATCAGGTGAGGTCGCGGTGGCGTGACTGGTGAAGGCAACGCAGGCTCCGCAACAGGTCAACCCAGCCGCGCACTGGGCGCGGTGTCCGACCCGAGACCTCGAGCGTCTCCTCACTCAGTCAGCGTCGTAGATTCCGTCCCAGGTGGCGTCCGGCGCTTTGGCGGCGAGCGCGGCAGATCGTTTCACGTAGCGTGCGATCACCTCGTCGCCGGGCCGGAGCGCGGCGAGCACGTTGAACGCGGCCAGCGCGTCGGAGAACCGGCGCTCCTGCCAGACGAGCCACGCCGCTTCGTAGTCCTTGGTCCACTCGAAGCCTTCGCTCGTGGCGAGCGGCGCCAGCAACTCGAAGATGCGAATCGGCTGCCCGTCCCGGCCCATGCGCACCGTGTCGATCGTGCGAAACAGAAACGCGTCTTTCGCTTCTTCGACCAGCGTCTCGCCCACCAGCGTGCGCACGCCGTAGCGTTTGGCCAACGACTCCAGGCGGGACGCGGTCGCGACCGGCTCACCCATCACCGTGTAGTTGACCCGGTGGATCGTGCCCATCTCGCCCACCACGGTGTCGCCGGTCTCGAGACCCGCGCGAAGCATGAGTTTGTGACCGCACTTCTTTTCCCACTCCGCGCGTTTCTCGTCGAAGCGGGCCTGCATCAGGATCGCGGCTTCACACGCCGACTCGGCGTCATTGGGCGTCGCAACGGGCGCGCCCCAGAACGCCATCATTCCGTCGCCCAGGTACTTGTCGACGTGGCCACCACGGTCGAGCACCAGCGTGGTCATCTGCGACAGGTAGTCGCGCAACACGTCGACCACCACCGCGGGGTCCTTCTCGTTCGAGACCGAGGTGAACCCCTCGATGTCCGAGAAGAAGATCGTCAGCTCTCGGCGCTCGGGCCGCATCAGCGCCAGATCGCGCTCGACGCGGCGGAAGACGTCGGCGCGCACCGCACCACCCAACGCGCGCAGCATGAAGTCGCGCATGGTCTGCTCGAGCGTGCGCGCGTAGCCCAGTGACGCGAGGAAGGTGAGGCTGCACGCCAGAATCGGCGCGACCATCACCACCTGCCGGTACTGCGTCACGTACAGCTGCCGCGCGAGCAGCGAGTGCACCACGATCACCAACGCGATGGTCGCCGCCCACGCGAGCCAACCTGGCCTGCGCATCAGGCTCGACCACGCCACCGCGAGGATCGCTCCGACGAACGCGAACGCGCCGGTGAGCCAGAAGTCGGCCTGCGGCTCGACCCGGCTGATCCCCTGCCCGCGCGCCACGTTCGCGATGGCCTGCGCCCAGATCGCACCCCGCGTGAGCGAGCCGACGGGCGTGGCCATCACCGGCGACGAACGTTCATCGACCAACACCACCACCCGCCCGGCGAGATCGTTGTCGTGATGCCGAACCCCCCGGCCCGCTTCGTCATCTTCACGATTCACCAGCAACCGCCACGCAGGCACCGCGCGCTTCAAGGTGCCGCGGCCCGAACGGCCCGCTTCATCTGAGCTCCACCGCAGCGCGAGGAAACCCTGCGGATCGATCGGCACGCCCGGCTGTTCGTCGCCCTTGAGCAGCCCACCCACGACCGAGAACACCCCCGCATTGCCGGGGCGACTGCGCAGCGCGATGCCCGGCACCAGCCCCGAGCCGTCGTTGCTCCGCGAGGTGTTGACCAACAACGGCACCGAACGAACCAGCCCATCTCGGTCGGGGATCAGCTGCATGCTGCCAAAGGCGACCTCGGGCATCAGCAGCGCCGGCACCGGAGCGTCGACCGCCCCCGCACGCGGCGCCAGTTCGGGATCGAAGCCCTGCACTGCCACGTGCGCCAGTTTCTGCAGCAGCACCTCGGCGGTCAGCTCGGCCGCGTCATCAGCCGGGGTCAGGCTGCGGCTCTGCGGAGCGCCCTTGAGCTCGAGCGCGCTCGCCAGCTCCTTCGTGTGCGCTTCACTCGTCGAGCCGGCCCACACGGTGAGCTTGCCGCCGCTCTCCACCACGTACGCGGTGGTGCGCTGCAGCAGCACCTTGCGCACCCACGGCAAGACCTCTGACTCCTTGTCGGCTTCGGCCACCCGGAGCAGCAGCGGCAACAGGGGTCGATCGGGAGCCCGGCGCGTGTCGCGGCGCCACTCGAAGCCGAGCACCACCTTGCCTCCGAGTGCGCGGAGGCGTTCTGCAAAACGTTGATCGTCGGTGCGCACGTCTTCACCGCGGCACGCCGAACACTGCCTGGGCGAGACGTCGGCGAACGACTCGTCGATGAACACCATCGAGGCGCCTTCGCGCACGGCCTGCTCCGCGACCGAACCCAGCAGCTCGCGCGGCCAGGGGCGCATGGCCCACTCGGGATGGTCCGAGGCCCGCGCGTTGGAGAGCGTGTCTTCGTCGACGTTGACCAGCACCACGCCGTCTGCGCGTTCATCGCCGCGGCCCAGCTCGCGCGAGCGCCAGTCGACGGTGCGCGCCTCGAGTTGTTCGAGCCAGAGCCGGGGATACACGTGCCAGCGGGGTTCGCCCTCGAGTTCCCGGCGATCGACGCGAAAGAACGCCGCGCCTCCGAGAAGGAAGCCGATGACGGTGGCCCATAGAAACGCCACTCCGAACTTCTGGACGAAGCGCATTCCTGCGCTCTGGAGAGGGTTGGTCGCCACGTTCGAGGGACTATGCTGCGCGGCACATGAACACGTCACCCACAATCCTCCGCCTGGCCTTCGCGGCGCTCCTTCTCCTCGTCGGGTCGGCGTGCGACCTGCAGAAGATCGGCAACCAGGCGGCGGCCAGGACGGTGGCGGTCTCCACCCTGCTCACCACCCCGGCCGTCGAGGTGAAGGGCGCGGCCATCGCCGGCAATGGTTTCGACGCAGGCCTGCCGTCAATCGATGCGGGCCTCTTGTTCGACGCGGGGGTCTTTCTCGACGACGCGGGCTTCACCATTCCGGCGCAGAACCTCGCCTTCGTCTTCTTCGGCAAGCGCCAGGGAGACAGCCCTGATTCAGCGCCGGTGGGTACGGCGGGCGCCTCGGCGAAGTTGATCGAGGTCGGTGGCCCGAGCTTCGCGCTCGATGATCAGGGCGGCGGTGCGTACGCGCTCTCACCTGACGCGGGCTTCGTGTATCGGCCCAACGCGACGTACCAGTTCGAGTTCCAGCACGCGGCGCAGACCTACACCGCCGAGGTCGAGCAGGTGCCTGCGAAGGAGACCATTGACCAGTTCCACCCGGCCGCGGGCTACGTGGAGCTCAATGCGGGCGAGTCGATGTCCTTCATTCGGCCGGACCCGCCGCAGGGCATGAACCGCAACTTCGGCTTCGTGAACGTGATCCCCATCAGCAACGAAGGCGCGCAGGGCCAGCCCACGTACACGAACATTCCCACCACGCCGCTGGGCTTCCTCAAGCTGCTGCTGGCGCCGACGGATTGGATCGGCACGAACGTGGTGATTCCCGGTACGGCGTTCCCCAACCCCGACTCGAACTACATCGTGGTGCTGCAGAGCGCGAAGCTGGGCGGGCCGAAGACGGACAACCTGTTCAGCGGCTCGGCGATCCTCGCCGGCACCGCTGACGTGGCGATCATCAAGACGCGGAAGTAGTCACTCGCGGACGAGCTCGAGCTCGAGCTTGCCGGCGAGCTTGTGCGAGAGCAGCAGCCCGGTGATCCGCTCCGCTTCCGTGTGCGTCAGCACGTTGCGAAAGCCGTCGCCGTCCTGCACTTCGGCCTCGAGCACGGCGCCCCGCGAGATCCAGCGCAGCCAGGTTCCATCAGGCAGGGCCATGGGCAACATGCCCTTCACCGGCCACACCTCGTCGAGCCCCGAGAGCGTCGCCGAGAGCGCGCTCGCCCGGGGCCGCAGCTCACGGACGCCCTCATCGGCGTAGAGCACCGGGGGCGTGGCCATCGCGTCTTCCGTCGAGTCGTCGAACAGAAACCCATACCGGCTGGGGATGCGCCCGCTCAAGGCGAAGAGCGCGATCACGCTCTCGTCTCCGCCCAGTCGATGGGCGTGCAGAATGCGACGTTCACCCGCCAGCACCCGAATCATCAGCTTGAACACCGGCCGAACCGTCGCGGCCTGCCGGGCGATGCGCGCCATCAGCTCTTCGCGCACCTTCTTCAGCTCGTTCACGAAGGCCTGCTCAGCCGATCGCGCGCGCTCCTCCAGCTGGAGCTGCGCCGCCGCGAGCTTCTCCTTCGCATCCGTGAGGAACGCGTCGAGCGCGTGCGTCTTCGCCAGGCCCGCTTCACCGGTGCTCGGCGCGACGCCCGCGGCCTTCACGGCGCCCAGCAGCAGGCTGCCCTGCTCCGACAAGCGTTTCCGCTCTTCTTCCCACCGGCGGCGCGCGGCACGGTGGGCGTCCTGCAACTCGGCCCACGCGCCGTAGGCCACCTCGAGGGTCTCCACCGATCGCGCGCGGAGCAGGGCTTGCGCCCCCAGCACTTCAGGGTCGGGCCCGAGCTCCGCCGCTTCGATCAACGCGCCTGCACCCACCGCCGGAGAATCAACCGGCGTGTCGCGCGGGAGACCTTGCCTCTTCATCACGCCGTGGTGGTGCGGGCCTCAGGGGCCGACGACCTGGGCTCGGGCGCGCCATTGCTGCCCTTGCCGAGCCGGTCCTTGAGATCTTCACGCAGCTCGCGGCCGGGTTTCGGAGCGAGCATCAGCCCCAGCCCCACGCCCAGCAACACGCCTGCGCCGAAGAGCGCCAGCGTCGGCACCATCTTTTCGGCCGAAGAGCGGCGCGATTCGAGACCGATCATCTCGAGGAGTTCGTCCTTGTCCACGTCGGGGAGGTTGTTCCTGAGTGATCGCCACATGGGTGAGTCTCCGTTTCGGAAAAGGAAGCTGCAGCCTACTTGTTCTTGCTACTGGCGAGTACGCCGTCGATGGCCGCTTCGGCCACGTCGAGCAAACGATCTCGCACCTGGGGAATCGCGGCGAGCTTCATGCCCAGGCGAAGCAGCCGGCCCGTCATGGGCGTGAAGAGCCCTCCGCCCACGATGTACCCGACGCCGAGGGCCGCGCCGATCATCGCGTAGGGCGCCTTCTCCACGTTGTCGGTCAGGCCCACGGCGTCCGACAGGCCGTTGAGCGCAGAGTTCGCGTCTTTGGCCAACTCGGTGACGGTCTCCATCACCTGCGGAGGCATCGTCGTCTCGGAAGGAACGTTTTCGTCGATCATCGGCGTGACGCCCACTTTCCCACCAGGAAGCCAAGAACGGCCGCGCCCAACAGCGTGCTGCCCGGGTTCTTCTTGACGAAGTCCTTCACCCGTTCGTTGACCTGCTGCAGCTGCGCGGTGGCCTGCTCGAACTGGGGCCCCAGGCGTTCCTGCAGATCGCGGAGTGGATCGGCTGCCTCGGTCTGGTTCTGGTTTTGCGGCGGGGGCTTGGGCATCTCGGGCCTCGATTGCGTGGCTTCAGTCATTTTCGTCGCCGTCCTTTCATCACTTCCGGGAGAAAAACTTGGAGACTGCGTAACCGAACAGAAACGCTCCACCGATCGTGGCCACCGGGTGCCGCTTCACGACAGCTCTCCAGTGGAGCACCGGTGAGAGCGCCCGCTGAACGACGTCGAGCTTGTCGACCAGGCGCTCGCGGGCGATCGCGATCTGGGCCCGCGCATCCTCTGCCGGGCTCAGCTTCGTGAGGGCCTGCGGGGGGGCTTTGATGAGCGAACTCATGATCGATCCTGATTGGGGGGAGGCAGCACCATGGCACTCGAGGTCTCGAGCTCGAGCACGGTGGCGTTCATCAGCTTGCGTTTGGAGAGTTGGTTGGCAGCGATCGCAATTCCGATGCCGCTCACGAGGAGGTTGACCAGCCCCACCAGCAGGAACGCCCAACCGTCGCCCAGGAACCGCCTCAATGAGAGCGCCAACGCGACGCACAAGAAGCCGTAGCCGACGAGGATCAAGGGGGTGAAGACGGCGATCACACCCACCCGGATACCGACGAACCGTGCGTCTTCTTTCACTTCCAGGCGCGCGAGGCGCACGTGTTGCGCCACCAACTCACTGAAGGCGTCGACCAGCTCTCTGAGGGGATTGACCTGAGCCATACCGGCGCACCTTACACGTGTGGGCCGGTGCGCATTGGCGATGAAACACGGTACGCGTTCGCGTACTTTCGCCGCCATGATCCCCATCCTCACGACGCTGTGCGTTCTGGCCGCCGCCCCTCCCGCTGGGCTGCAGCCGAAGAACCGGCCGTACGACGCGCAGCACTACAAGCTCGAGGTGCGGCAAGGCGAAGGCGGCGTGTTCACCAACACGCTGACCGCCACGCTCAAGGCCACCAAGGCGCTGCCTGAGATCGAGCTCGACGCGTACGACCTGAAGATCCAGTCGGCGAAGGTCGATGGAGAGACCGCCGAGTTCAAGGAGACCTCTGCGCCCGAGTCGAAGACCGGCCTGCTCAAGATCAAGCCGAAGAAGCCCGTCGCGGCCGGTAAAGACGTGGTGGTCGAGATCACCTACCAGGTGACCGCGGGCGTCGCGAACGCGGGCTTCTTCACCGCCACCGAACCCGACGTGGCCAACGCCCTGCCCGGCTTCTTCACCCACCTCGAGCCGAACTACGCGCAGCGTTTCATGCCGGTGAACGACACCCCGGCCGACAAGGCGACCAGCGAGATCCTCGCGATCGTCGACGGCAGGTACACGGTGGTCTCCAATGGGAGGAAGGAGAAGGACGAGACCTTTGCTGAAGACGGCAAGAACCTGCGCCGGGTGTCGTGGAAGCAGGAGCAGGCGCACAGCCCGTACCTGATCGCGCTGGCCATCGCGCAGCTCGAGCCGGTGGTGGTGAACGAAGACATTCCCTCGACGCTCTGGGTGCCGCCGGGTTCGAAGGATCGCGCCTTCGTGGCGGCCGACGTGCTCAAGGGGCTCTACAACTTCGAGGTCGGCTTCACCGGCACGAAGTACCCGTTCTCCAAGCTCGATGTGGTGGCGGTGCCCCGCTTCTATTGGGGCGGCATGGAGAACACCTCGGTCATCTTCGAGCGCACTTCGTTGCTGCTGGTCGATCACAAGAACGATCAGACCGCGCGTTCGCAGATCGTCGGCCTGCTCGCGCACGAGATGGCACACCAGTACTTCGGCGACTGGGTGACCTGCGCCTGGTGGGACGAGATCTGGCTCAACGAAGGTTTCGCCACGTACCTGGGGAACGCGGCGACCGACGACTACAACGACAGCGACGAGATCGAGATCGGCCGCACCCGCAACCTGGTCGGCCGGTACTTCCCCGAAGAAGACGGCCCGCGCTCGCACGCGCTGGTGGTCAAGGGCATCCCCGGTGAAGAGGCGTTCGACGCGACCACGTACACCAAGGGCGCCAACGTGCTGCGCATGCTCGAGCTGTGGATCGGCAAGCCCGAGATGAAGAAGGTGATGAAGGCGTATCTCGAGAAGAACGGCGGCAAGACCGTCACCAGCAACGACTTCTTCAAGGCGGTGTTCGAGATCACCAAGAAGGAGAAGGAGCTCAAGGCCTTCAAGGATTCGTGGCTCAACACCCGCGGCTACCCGGTGATCTCCACCGAGTACTCCTTCGGGGGCGGCAAGCTGAACGTGACCATTCGCCAGCAGAACAACCACGCGGGTGAGAAGGGGGCGTTCGTCTTCAAGCTGCCCATCGTGATCCACCGCGAGACCGAGCCGAAGTACACGAAGGAAGAGGTCATCACCGTCGACAAGCCCGAGGTGAAGATCAGCATCGACGTGCCGGCCGCACCGCAGTGGATCAACTGGAACAAGGATTTTGGGGCGCTGGCGAAGCTGAACCCCACCTCGGTGAGCGAGGACATGTGGGTCGACGCGGCTCGGTACGATCCAGACCCGGTCTGGCGGCTGCTGGCGGCCTGGCAGCTGCTGGGCGAGCTCGGCAACCCGATGATGAAGGCCGAGACGAAGCCGACCGACTCCGCGATGGGCGCGATCCTGGATGTGCTCACCAAGGATCCGTCGCCGTACGTGCGTGAAGCCGTGCTGCAGCGGCTGGCGGAGACGCGGTTCCGCAAGCTGCCCGGTGAGTTCGCCGCGCCCCTGCTGACGCTGGCCAAGCGGCCCGAGGGGCTCAACGAAGATCCGGCCGGGTACATCCGCGTTCGTCGCGCGGCGATCGAGACGCTGGGTCGGGTCGATTCGCCCGAGGGGCACAAGTGGGTGCTCGAGGAGCTCGGCAAGCGCGAGATCGACATCAACTTCCTGTCTGGCTACGCGGCGGCGGCGGCGCGCATCGGGTCGTCGTCTTCACTGGGTCAGCTGCGGGCGACCCTGGTGACCCAGAAGGGCCGCGGCGCGGGGTACTACCGGCGCACCGCTGAAGCGCTCTCGCACAGCAACTCGGTCGAGGTGCTCTTTCTCTTGAAAGAAGTGCTCAAGGGCAACGCGGGCAACAACGAGCTCGCGCGCTCGGCCACGCACGGGTTTCGGCAGAACAAGGAAATGCGCGAGACGCAGGAGTTCGCGACGCTGGTGAGGGACGTGGTGCTCGATGAGAAGACGTTCACCGAGGACTTCCGCGGGGAGTTTTTGAGCTACCTCGATGACGTGAAGTACGAGGCGGCGAAGACGGTGCTCACGGAGATCGGTGAGAAGTCGACCAGCGAGCGCATCAAGGGGGGCGCGCAGCGAGTGCTGGCCGCGAACTTCCCGGCGCCGCCCGCGGCCGCGAAGGATCCGAAGGCGAATCCGAAGAAGAAGTAGCGAAAGAAGGTCCCCTCTCCCTCTCTGGGAGAGGGAGCCACGTCACGAGCGCTCGAACAACGCGCCCGCCCAGGTCAGCCCCGAGCCGACGACGCACATCGCGATCGCCTTCCCCAGCTTCTCCGTGCCCCAGTACTCGCTGAGCACCGAAGGCGCGCCCGACGCGCCGACGTTCCCGCGGCGATCGACGTTGTACAGATGCCGCTCAGGCGAAACCTCAGACCGCCGGGCGACCGCCTCGAGCATGCGCAGGTTCGCCTGATGCCCGATGAAGTTGAGCTGGTCGGCCGTTCGCCCCTCGCCGCCCTTGAGCCACGCCTCGCGCAGCACCTCGAACGTCTCGCACCCGCGCTTCACGCCGAACTTCTGCACCTCAGCGCCCTGCTGAACGAAGTGCCCGAACCGCGGCACCTTCACCTTGTCGGCACCCGAAGGATCACCGTTCAAGTACGTGTTGGTGATCTTCCACGGCCCCGGAAGACGCGGCGACACGATGGCCGCGCTCGAACAATCGCCCCACAACACGCAGGCCGAACGCTCCGAATAATCGACCACCCGCGTCGAGTTCTCCGGGTTCACCACCATGATGAAGTCTGGCAACTTCTCGGGCCGCATGGCCTCGAGGAAATACAGCTGCGAGGCGAAGCTCGAGCACGCGCTGGAGATGTCGAGCGACGGCGCGTCGATGCCCAGCTCAGCCGCGATGCGATTGGCCTCGGCCGGAATGCACTCGTCGGGAGAACAACTGCCCGCGATCACCATGCCGATGTCGCTGGCCTCGAGCCCTGCCCGCTCGAGCGCCATGCGCCCTGCCTGCGCGCCGGTCTCGGCATTCGACATCTGGGCCGCTTCGATCGCCGCCCGCGGATCGCGGTTCTTGGTGGTGCGGATGTAGTCGAGCGGCAGCACGGTGTGCCGGCTCTTGATGCCCACCCGGTCCATGATCCAGGCGTCGTTGGTGTCGATGCCGAGCGCCTCGAGGAAGGCGTTGTCGATCAGATTTTCAGGATGGAAGTGCCCGAGGGCATGAAGGTGCAACACGCGGGGACCTCCGGAGTGATGCTGCGAACTACCCAACCACTACGGAGCGGTCCCAACGAAAAGGCAGAACATTTGGTCACGCTTTTTCTACAGCTCACGCCACAGCACCACGCCCGCCTTGATGCTCGGGTTGGTCCGAGCGTCGTAGTGGAACACGAGGGTCTGCTTCCCGGGCTTGTGAGTCCATAGGCTGATCCACTCGCCTCCCCGCTGAATGGGCGAGTTCATCGGCGAACAGGTGGTGAAGTTCACCCCGTCGCTCGCCCGGGAGAGTTTGGGACCATTGCAGTTCGACTGCGTGCCCGTGGCCGACCAGGGCGCAGCGACCGACACCCGGCCCGAAGGCTCGATGGTGAGCGCCTGGTAGTACCGGGTGGAGTGGAGCTCGGTGGCGCTGCTGCTGTTCCGCGGGATGGCGATCGGCGCGGCCCAGGTGGTGCCCGTGTCGTTCGACTTCAGGTACCAGAGCTCGGTGGCATCGGCGTCGGCCAGCTTGCGCAGGTGGTACGCGAGGTGCGGCGTGGTGCCCACGAAGGTGAGCGTGACCGAGGGCTCGCGGCCCACCACGGTGAGATCGAGCATGTCGGCCGAAGCGATGGCTGCAGCGGTGGTGCCCGGCCGCCAGAACATCAGGTCTGCCGAGACGCCGGCCACGGCCTGAAAGAACGCCACGCCGGGGTTGCCCGCCGAGTCGACCGCGAGCGAGAGCGACTTGCCGCCCGCGACGAGCGCGCCGGGGTTCTGCTCCATCAAGGCGCCCGTGCCGGTCTTCTTGCCGTACCGAACCTCAGCGCCCTGCAGCCAACCGAGGTGCGTGGAGCCGCCCTGCAGCACGACCGAAGGGTTCGAAACGAGCTCCCCGTTGTTCGGGTCAGAGATGTTCGAGAGCGAGAAGTTCAGCCCTTCGTCATCCGAGATCGCCAGGCGCACCGTGTTGTTCTGCGGCTTCACGTAGGCGATGCCGATGCGGCCGCTCTCCGGGTCACGCGAGATGGAGATCTGCCTGTTGGGGTGCGTGAAAAAGCTGCCGCCGACCACCTCGATGGTCTTCATCGGCTCGTACGCCTTCGCCACGCCGTCCCAGCGCGTGTAGACGACGCGGTTGTCGTCGTAGTTGAGATCGCCGTTGGGATCTTCGTACAGCGCGGCGATCACCGGGTGGCTGAACTGGTCCCCGATCGCGGCCACCGAGATGCCTAGCTTGGTGGACACCGCAGCCCCCGCGGGAAGCTCGAGCGCGACCTGCCAACCGTTGGGCGGATCGTCGCCGCGCTGACGGCCGGCGTCGACCTCCATGCCGGCGTCTTCTTCCATTCCGGCGTCGAACATCGGCTTCGGGCGGGGCCCACAAGCGAGCAGGCAGACCGAGAACAGGCAGCAGGTGGCGATGCGGAACATGACGACTCCTGGGGAAGACTGGTTCTTCGACGAGGCTTTGGCCTTCCGCCCTCGCGTTACCCGGCGGCCTTGATCACTTCGCGGGCGATCACGATGCGCTGAATCTCGCTGGTGCCTTCGTAGATCGTCTGCACGCGAGCGTCACGCAGGTACCGCTCGACGGGGAACTCGTCGATGTAGCCGTAGCCGCCGTGGATCTGCACGGCGTGATCACACACCCGGTTCGACATCTCGGAGGCGTAGAGCTTGGCCATCGAGGCCTCTCGCGTGAAGGGCTGCTTCTTTTCCTTCATCGACGCAGCGCGGAAGGTGAGCAGCTCAGCGGTCTGCTGCTGGGTGGTCATGTCGGCGAGCATGAAACGCAGCGCCTGGAAGTCGCCGATGGGCTGACCGAAGGCGTGACGATCTTTCGCGTAGCGCACCGAAGCTTCGATCGCCGCGCGGCCCACCCCACAGGCCTGCGACGCGATGCCCACCCGGCCACCATCGAGCGCCACCATGGCCAACTTGAAGCCGTCACCTTCACGGCCGAGCAGTCGGTCTTCACCGACCTCCATGTTCTCGAACACGAGCGGCACGGTGTTCGAGCCACGCAGGCCCATCTTGTCTTCTGCTTTGCCGATGGTCAGGCCGGGCGTGCCCTGCTCCACCAGGAAACAGGAGAGCCCCTTGTTGCCGGCATTCGAGGTGCGGGCCCACACCACCATCACGCCCGCGTACGCGCCCGAGGTGATCCACTGCTTGCTGCCGTTGATGACCCAGCGATCACCCTTCTTCACGGCGTTGGTGCTGCCCGCGCCCGGGTCGCTGCCGGCGTGCGCTTCGGAGAGGGCGAAGGAGCCTGCGATCGCTTCCCCGCTGCACAGCTTCGGCACGAAGCGTTTCTTCTGCGCCTCGCTGCCGAATTGGCAGATGAGCTCGGCGCACATGTTGGTCACGCACATGCCGACCGAGGTCGACGCGCACGCGGCGGCGAGCTCGATCACCGCCAGCGCATACGAGACCACGCCGGCCTCCGCGCCGCCGTACTCCGCGGGCACGTTCACGCCGAGCAGGCCCAGCTCGCCCATCTGGCGGTAGGCCTCCGCGGGGAAGATCTCTTCGCGATCGGTCTGCCGCGCTTTGGGAGCGACCACTTCGCGCGCGAACTTACGAGCGGTGTCGCGAATGAGAAGCTGCGTCTCGCTGAGTTCGAAATTCATGAATCAGTGCACAGCCTTCAGGTTGAACGGGAACTCGATGGGGTGATCCTTCGAGTCGGGCGGCTTGGGGAACTCCATCGTCGAGAGCACCGCCACCACGCAGTCGTGCAGGGCGGCATCTTTCAGCGTGCTGCCCTTGCGATCGACCTTCGCGTTCTTCACCAGGCCATCGGGCGTGATGGTGAACGCGGTCTTCAGCTTGCCCTCGGGTGCCTTCTTCTTGTTTGAGATGTGATCCTCGTAGCAGCCCTGAATGCGGGGCTGGTACGCCATGACCACCTGCTTGATGGAGTCGGCGGTGAACGGCATCTTGCTCACGTCAGGGCCCTCGCTCGGCTTGTCCGTCGCGGCGTCCTTGAGGAGGTTCTTCATGGTGTCGTTCTTCGGCGCGGGATCCGCGGCGAGCGACAAGGCGATGACGAGGGCAGTGATCATGTTCAATCCTTGAGGAGGTTGGCGGCGATCACGATGCGCTGAATCTCGCTCGTGCCTTCGTAGATCTCGGTGATGCGGGCGTCGCGCACGTGGCGCTCGGCGTCCATCTCCTTCGAGTAGCCCATGCCCCCGAAGATCTGCAGGGCCTTGTTCGTCACCCGGCCCGACATCTCCGAGGCGTAGAGCTTGGCCATGGCCGACTCGGTCGAGTGACGCAGCCCCTTGTCCTTCATCACGGCCGCGCGGTGAATCAGCAGGCGCGCCGCGTCGATCTCGGTGGCCATGTCGGCGAGCATGAACTGGATCGCCTGGTGCTCGCGGATGAACTTGCCGAACGACTTGCGCTCACCGGAGTAGCGCAGCGCCTCTTCGTACGCTCCGCGGGCGATGCCCAGGGCCTGGCTGGCGATGCCGATGCGGCCGCCGTCGAGGGTCGACATGGCGACCTTGAAGCCTTCGCCTTCTTTGCCGAGCAGGTTCTCCGCGGGCACCTCCATGTCCTCGAAGTACATGGTGCAGCTCCACGCGGCGCTGATGCCCATCTTCTTGTCGGGGGCCATGCGCTTGAAGCCCTTGGTGTCGGTCGGCACGATGAAGGCCGTGATGCCGCGGTTGCCGGCTTCCTTGTTGGTCATCGTGAAGAGCACGATCGCGTCGGCCTTGGGGCCTACGGTGATCCAGTTCTTCGAGCCGTTGATGATGTAGCGATCGCCCTTCTTGACCGCGACGGTCTGCTGCGCGGCGGCGTCGGAGCCGGCCTGCGGTTCGGTCAGACCGAAGCAGCCGAGCTTCTGACCTGAGGCGTAGGGCTTGAGGAACTTCTCCTTCTGGGCCTCGGTGCCGAACTTGGAGACCGGGTCGCAGTAGAGCGAGTTGTTCACCGACATGATCACGCCGGTCGAGGCGCAGCCGCGGCTGATCTCTTCCATCGCCAGCGCGTAGCTGACGTTGTCGAGGCCGGCCCCGCCCCACGCTTCAGGCACCGCGATGCCCAGGAGCGAAAGTTCTCCCAGCTTGTCGATCGCGTCGGTCGGCCACTCGTGGTGTTCGTCCCAGCGCCTGGCGTTGGGAATGAGCTCGCGGGCAGCGAACTCGCGCGTCATTTTCTGGATGTCCCGCTGGATCTCGGTGAGCTCGAAATTCATGAGGTTGCCCTTATCAACGGGCGGGAAAGGCGTACAGCAAGGGAACTTGATGGGAGCCGGTAGTGTCTGCCGCCGTCATGGCGGCTGAGTTCAGCAATTGGTTTGAAACCGAGCCCCAGTGTGCTCGTCACCCACACGCTCCGGCGGGGGCGACCTGCGCCCGCTGCGGGTCGTTCTGCTGCGCGGACTGCCTGAGTCAAGCGTGGTGCGAGCCGTGCGCGTTGATGGTGATGAAGGAACACCTGCCGTCGACCGCCCGGAGCGTGGCGTGGAAGCTCTTGCTGGGGCCGATGTTCCTGATCGGCAGCGCGGCGCTGTGGCTTCAGCGCGGCAAGGAACTACCGGTCGAGTGGATCGTCTGGATGGTGCCGGTGATCTGCGCGGGCGTGGTGTTGCGCCGGTTCTCACCGACCGCCGCGTGGATCGGGGCCATCACCAGCCTGGCGATGTTGGGTTGGCAGGCGTTCTCGATGTTCGCTGAAGGCGCCGAGCTGCGGCTGGTCGACGTGGGGTTGTTGTCGATCGCTCCCCTGCTCGCACTGGATGGCGCTTCACGACTCGGTCGTCTGTTCGCGACGGTCAAGGTCCAAGAGGCGATGAAATCCGCGCTCGCCACGTGAGCTCAAAGCCGCCCGCCCACCTGAAGGCCGGCCTGATGTGACGGCAACGGACCCAGCTGAACGCGAGTCTTCCCATCAGGCGCCAGGTCGGTCGCGGGCAACATCGTCTGCTCGACCGACAGCTTGATGTCGATGCCGTCTTTGCCCAGCAGGGGAAAGGAGATCGACAGGCGATTCTTGAACGGCACTCCAGGAATACCCACCAGCCCGGACGCTTCGAGAATGAGCTGCTTCTGCTCGAAGAGCCGCAACGCCACGCGCACCGCGGGCTCGAAGTGGAAGCCCGTCGCCTGGAGCTCACCAATCGCCATGTGCTGAACGCCCGCCCGCGCGCCGCCCATCACGCTGAACCACGGCAAGCGCAAACCAGCGACGAGCGAGTAGGCGCCGTCGATCGACATCGCGAGACCTGTCTCATTGTCGCCCGACTCGAAGTCGCGCTTCTTCGCAGTCGAGACGCCGATGGTGAACCGCAGCCCGAGCTCGTCGTGTACCGCGAAGAAGTACCTGAGCCCGAGCATCTCCAGAAAGCTGTAGTGCCCGTCGAAGCCCACCATCGCCCCGACGCGTGAACCGATGGGGCCTCCGTTCTGGATCTCGCCGGGCACGATGCCGATGTGAAAGTCGACGAACTCATTCGGCGGGTAGATGCCCTCCTGGTAGGTCTCGGTGGAGACGCTCACGTCGCGCTCGAAGCCCTTCGCGCGGCTCGCCCAACCATCGTTTGCCGGCTTGAATCCACTCGAGACATACGAAGCTGACGTGGGCCAGCTCACCTTCGAAGGTTCGCCGAGCACCGACAGACCCGCAGGCGACAACATCGCTTCGACGCGCGTGCCATCCACCAGCAGCGCGCGGGCGAGCACGACCTTCGCCTCGCTCGACGCCTCGCCTGAGATGAGCACCGACTGCACATACGAGTCGATCGCGTCATCCGTACGGCCGGCGGCGACCGCCTTCGCGCCCTTGTCCCGAGCCACCGCAGTGCGATGCGCGATGTACGCGGCGAGCAATTCCTTCTCCACCTTTGCGCGAGCCATCGAAGCCGCGCTGGCGAGCGGCGCGCTGCCCGAGAAGCTCGACGACAAGGAGTTCGAAACGGGCGTGCCGGGGTCTCCCTGCCTTCGCCCGGGCAACACGTAGGAAAAGGTGTCGGCGCTCGTGTTCTGCTTTTCCTCGAACGAGACGCTCAGCGCGGGGCCTTCTTCGGTCTGGAGCAGGGCCTGCCCCCGCACCCTCGCTTCGAAGACATGGATCACGGCGGTGTACGAGATCTGCCTCGTCACCTCGGTCTCGATCGTGAACTTCTGCATCTCGTAGATGGGCACGGTGCGGTTCTCGAAATCCGGCACATCGCACACACCCTGCCAAACCATGTTGTCGAGCGAGCTGGGCTTGGTGCACTGCTCCTTGTGCGAGCCCACCTGCACGCGCTCGCGGCGAGTGCCCACCTGCACCTGTCGTTCTTCCTCACGGGTTTCGATGAACGGGTACTGCGCCGTGCGACGTTCGGTTCGATCGGGCTGGGTGATGACGCACGAATCGACTCGCAACGTGAGCCGCCCGGGGATGCCATCGGCTGGGAAGGCACCAGCGAGGGTGTTCGCCACCGAGGCACAGCCACCGGGCGAAACGGTCTCGGGCTTGAAGGCGAGCGAGGTCTTGGCACCGAGCGCATCACGCAACCGCGCACGCTCATCTGAAGGACCACCCAGCGCGAGCGCGAGAGAACGTTGCACGAAGGCGCGGCCACTCGTTCCCAGCTCCCCTGCCCGCTGCGACGACTGCTCCCGTCCCTCCCTGGCGTACGCCGCGAGCTTCTCGTGGAGGACTCCCTGTTCCACGCGGGAAGACCATCGACCGAGGGTCTCAGCGGCCTGGAAGAACTCGCCCCGATCGGCTTGTTGCTGAACGAAGACGAGGGCCTGCGCAAACGTGGCGGCCCACGCCGCGTCAGCCAGCGCGGTGGCGGCGGGCCCGGCGCTCAGTTGGCGCACTTCGCGGCGAAGCGCGTGCGCCTCTTCGAGCTTCGCGACGGCTGCATCGAGGGGCGTGGGTGAGAATCCGTCCGGCTTGAGCCGGGCGAACTCGGCGTCGAGGCGTGCATCGGTCTCAGGAGGGAAACCCAGTTTTCGGAACGTCGTCCGCCAGCGAAGCAACAGCCGCAGGCGGTCTCGATCACCCTTCGGAGGGATCGGCGGGAGACCAACGGCGACCGCTTCGTCGATGCGCTTGGCCATCGCGGCCATGTGCTCGACGGTCGCCGAGGCATCACGCAGTTCGGTGAGGTGAGTGAGGCGTGCTTCGACCGCGTCGACCATCGAGGAGCTCGTGGGTGCTGGCCACTTCGCTGCGACGAGGTGTTCGCCGATCGCCAGGTCGAGGCGCTTCATCAACGACTGGGTCGCGTCGTCTGCACGCGCGTCCTTCCGCACGCGCAGCAAATGGCGCACGGCTGCGGCGGCTTCGAGTTTCTGCGCCTGCTTGATGTTCTCCGTGACGATGGGCGACCACTTGCCCTCGACGATGCGCAGGCGTTTGTCGCGCAGCCGCTCGAATTCCCAGTCGATGATCGGGCGCTTCTTCGAGGCTTCCTCGTACTCGAGGATCGCGCCCTTCTCGTCGCCTTGCTTCAGGAGGATGTCTCCCGTGGCTTCGTGAAGGGAGACACAACTCGCACCACTCGCCAGCAACAGCCACAGAACCGGACGCACGCGGCGAGTGTACATGCCTCCCTCTCCCCCGCGGGGGAGAGGGTCGGGGAGAGGGCTAACCGGGAAACTCGAGAATCCAACGGCGCTGCTCTTCGGTATCGGGGACAGCCAGTCCGCGGGCATTCGTCAGGCGAAGGAGCGCTTCGTTCGGCTCGACGCCGAGCGTTCGGAGGCCGAGGCGATCAGCGACGCACGACCGATGCCCATCCGGCAGTGAATGGCGACCGACTTTCCGGTGGTGATCGCGTCGCGAAGTTCGTGAGCCAGCGAGGTCACCGCCGAGTCGAGCGGAGGCACCTCGCGATCCGGTATCGGAAACCGGCGGAAGGTCAGACCGGCAAGCTCGCAGGCCTGAGGTTCCGCGCCGAGGTCGAGCTCACTCACCTCGTCATCGGTCAGCAGTGAGACAACGACGTCCACGCGCATCGCGCGCAGGCCCCGCATCTCGTCTTCGAGCCAATCTCCCGCGCGAGGGCGCGCCATGGTCGCGAGCCGGCCAGTCGAGCCCGTCTCGACCCAGTACAGGTCGGTCTTCATGAAAGCCCTCTCCCCGACCCTCTCCCCCGCGGGGAGAGGGAGGGCCTTGTTTGTCGCCTTGTTTGTCGCCTTGTTTGTCGGCGAAATCGTGAGCGAAATCGTCAGTGGCCTTTGAACTCAGGCGGACGCTTGGCGATGAACGCGGCCATGCCTTCCTTCTGATCCGCCGAGCCGAAGAGCTTCGCGAAGCCCTCTCGCTCGATCGAGTTGCCCTCTTTGAGCGGCAGGTCGGCGCCCGCATCGATCACCCGCTTGGCCTGGGCCACCGCGAGCGGCCCCCGCTTGGCGATGTTCGCCGCGACCTTCTTGCAGTGCGCCATCAACTCAGCTGCCGGCAGCACCTCGAGCGCGAGCCCGATCTCTTTCGCCTTCTGAGCGTCGAGCATGTCGCCCGTGAAGATGATCTCCTTCGCGCGCGCCCGGCCCACGATGCGGGTCAGCCGCTGCGTGCCACCGAAGCCGGGGATCACCCCGAGCACCACTTCGGGCTGGCCGAACTTCGCCTTCTCCGACGCGTAGATGAAGTCACACGCGAGCGCGAGCTCAGTGCCGCCGCCCAGCGCGAAACCGTTCACCGCCGCGATCACCGGAACCGGCAGGTGCTCCAACGAATCGAGCACCCGGTGGCCCAGCTCGGCGAACGCGGTGGATTCAGCCTGCGAGAGGCCCGCCATCTCGGCGATGTCGGCGCCCGCCACGAACGCCTTCTCACCACCACCGGTGAGAATCAGCGCACGCGTGGTCTTGTTCTCCGCGACCTGGCCAATCGCCTCGGACAGCTCGGTGAGAACCTGCCGATTGAGCGCGTTGAGCGCCTTGGGCCGGTCGATGGTGATGACGGCGATCGCGCCGTCGAGTTCGAGTTTGACGAAGTCCATGATGTCCCCTCAGTACTTGTAGAAACCGCGCCCCGACTTCTTCCCCAACCAGCCCGCTTCCACGTACTGCCGCAGCAACGGCGCCGGGCGGTACTTGCTGTCGCCCAGCCCCTTGTGGAGCACCTCGGCGATGGAGAGCACCGTGTCGAGACCGATGAAGTCGGCCAGCGTCAGCGGGCCCATCGGTACGTTGGTGCCGCCCTTCATCGCGGCGTCGATGTCTTCGGCGCTGGCGATGCCTTCAGCGAGCACGAAGCACGCCTCGTTGAGCATGGGGATCAGGATGCGGTTGATGATGAAGCCGGGGAAGTCTTTCGAGACGACCGTGGTCTTGCCCATCTTCTCGGCCATCGCGCGGGTGATCGCGTAGGTCTCGTCGCTGGTGGCCGCGCCGCGGATGATCTCCACGAGCGTCATGATGGGCACCGGGTTCATGAAGTGCATGCCGATCACCGCCTCAGGCCGCTTGGTGGAAGCGCCGATGCGGGTGATGGGGATCGACGAGGTGTTGGTGGCCAGCAGGCCGCCCGGGCGCACCACCTGATCGAGGTCCTTGAAGATCTTCTTCTTCAGCTCTTCGTTCTCGGTGACCGCCTCGATCGCCGCGTCGACGTTCTTCACGTCGAGGATCGCGGTGGCCAGCGAGAGGTTCTTGAGCGCAGCGTCTTTCGCGGCCGCGTCGATCTTCGCCTTCTCGACCAGCTTGGTCAGGCCCTTCTCGATGCCAGCTTTGCCCTTGGCGAGCGCCGCTTCGGAGACGTCGGTCAACGTGACCTGAAACCCAGCCTGGAGCGCGACCTGCGCGATACCCGCGCCCATCTGCCCGGCGCCAACGACGAGAATGTGATTGATGGACATGCGCGGCTTTGTAAGTGCCGCGTCAGCCCCGATCAATCGCCTTTCAGCGCCCGCTGGCATTCGAGATTGTTCTCGTTGGCGAGGAGACATCTTTCGAACGCGTCTTTTGCCTCCGGTTGCCGTCCACGGGCCTGCTCGCAGGCGCCCCGCATCAGCCAGGCCCGATCGTCGTTGACGTCGAGCGTGGTGGCCCGCTCCAGCGTGACCGTGGCGTCGTCGAACTTCTCCTGCGCCATCAGCCCTGAAGCGAGGCCCAGGTGCCCTTCGACCAGGTTCGGCTCGCTCTGCAGCAGCAGCCGAAACTGCCGTATCGCTTCTGCGAAGTCTTTTTGCTGCAGGTGCACAGCCCCCAGGTTGCGGCGCGCTTCGAGGTACTCCGGGTTCACCCGCAGGGCGCCACGGAAATAGGTGATCGCGCCTTGAAAATCGCCCTCCTCCAACGCCAGCGCGCCCATCGAGTTGAGCGAGCTCATCATGTTGGGGTTGGCGCGCAGCGCGAGGATGTAGAACTTCCTGGCGGCCTTCTTGTCGCCCCGGGTCTGGGCGATCAGCCCCTTGTTGTGCAGCGCGTCCCAGTAGCTGGGTTGGTACTCGAGCGAGTGATCGCAGGCGGCGTCGGCTTCATCGAGCTGACCTGCGACGATCAGCCGCGCGCACAGGGTATTGTAGTCCTGGGTGACCTGCGTGACGACGATGGGACACCCCGACAGCACCAGCAGGAGCAGGTAGCGCACGAAAAGATTGTCGGCCCGATCACCCCGCCGGGTGCTTCACGGTTTCTTCATGTCGATCACCACGGTCTCGTCCGACCGGGGATCGAAGTCCTGCTGAAAGCCCACCGGCGTGCCTGCGTTCATCAGCCACACCATGGCGATCGCCCGGTGAGGGCCCTTGGCGAGCGGCACCTTGATGCTCGGCTCGCCCACGATGCCCGCGGCGAAGCGCTGCTCCTCGCGTTTGAGCAGCTCGGCGTCTTCCCAGACTTGCAGCTCGAGCTTGCGCACTTCTCCGTACGAGACGGGGAAGCGCCAGACGACGGTGCGATCGGTGGGGAGGAGGCCAAACAGCCCGGTGCGCCAGAACAGGAGCGCGCCACCGAGCACTGCAGCCATCGCGAGAAACCGGCCGGAGCGCTGCTTCACTCCCCTTCGGGCTCCTCGCCCTTCTTCTTCTTCTTGCTGTCGTACGAGGTCTTCAGGTCGCTCACCTTCACCTTGGGGAGCAACGAAGCAGCCTCGCCCTTGACGCGATCGGGCACCAGCTTGATCTCGGCGCGCACCTCGATGGTCATGCCGGCGATCATCCTCAACATCTCGTCGCGCAGGCGATCGGACTGCAGCAGCTTGCGCACCTCGTCGGAGACCGTCTTGCCGATCTCGTCCTTCGTCTTCTCGGCCTGAGACAGCAGAAAGCCGAGCGCCTCTTTGGGCAGCTTCAGCTGGCCCGCGAGCCGGCGAATGCCTTCTTCCGACATGAACACGGCGCCGATGCCCGCCCAGGCCATGCGACGCACGAAGTCGGGCACGAAGCCCTTCTTCTCGTCGCCAACGTCTGCATCCTCATCGAGGGGATCGTCCGGAGGGAGGTCGTCGGGGTTCATGGGCTTGGCTCCAGTTCTACTCAGGCCGACTGAATCGTCACAGAAGGAGCGGTGCGCGACGCGTTTTCGACCGACACGCGCTGGGCCACCTTCTGGGCGAGCTCCATGAACGACTTGCCTTCGACGCCGTCGGGCTTGCCCACCACGATCGGCAGACCGCGATCACCACCCACGCGAATCGACAGCTCGAGGGGCACTTCACCGAGGAAGGGGATGTCCATCATCTGGGAGGCCTTCTTGCCGCCGCCCGTGTCGAAGATGTGCGTGCCCTTGCCGCAATGCGGGCAGATGAACTGCGACATGTTCTCGATGATCCCCAGGATGGGAATGTTGAGCTTGTCGAACATCTGCTTGGCGCGGATGACGTCGGCCAGCGCCACGTCTTGCGGCGTGGTGACCAGCACCGCGCCTGCGCTCTTGAGCTGCTGCGCGACGGTGAGCGGAATGTCACCGGTGCCCGGCGGCAGATCGACCACCAGGTAGTCGAGCTCGCCCCAGTTCACGTCGCGCACCAGCTGCATCAGCGCGCCCTGCAGCATGGGGCCTCGCCAGATCAACGCCTGGTCGGCCTCGATGAGGAACCCGATCGACATCACCTTGATGCCGTGGGCCTCGAGCGGCTCGAGCAGCTTGCCGTCTTTGGAGACCGGCTTCTTGTTGATGCCCGTCATCACGGGGATCGAAGGGCCGTAGAAGTCGGCGTCGAGCAGGCCCACGGTCGCGCCGTGACGGGCGAGCGCACAGGCGAGGTTGATCGCCACGGTCGACTTGCCGACCCCGCCTTTGCCTGCGCCCACCAGCAGCACGTTCTTCACGTGAGGGAGCAGCTGGTCTTTCGAGGCGCCTTTGGGCTGCGCGCGCACGCGAGCCGACATGTCGATCTGAATGCGCTCCACGCCCGCGACCTTCTTGAGCGCGGTCTCGGCGTCACCCTTGATCTTTTCTTTCAGCGGACACGCGGGGGTCGTCAGCTCGATGCGGAGCTGTACGAAGCTCCCGTCGATCTTCAGGTCCTTCACCATCCCCGCCTTGACGATGTCTTGATTCAAGTCGGGGTCCATCACGGTCGACATCGCCGCGAGAACATCTCGTTCCTGCACGCTCATGGTGGCTCGCTTCCTTTTTTCCGCTAAAGGCCAGCCGTCCAATACGGGCGGGGGCCGCGCTAAGCAAGCGTCCGAACAGTCGGGAGCCGATGAATCACTTCATCTCGGGCATTCTGAAGATCGTCCTCCTGGAGGGCTCGATCGCCCTGTTGCTGATCGACGCCGTGGCAGGTGATCGGTTCGAGAAGCAACGCTCGCGCGCGCACGGCGTGTTGGCCGGGCTCATGGTCTTCGCGTGGTGCAACTACGGCTCGTTGCGACACGACGTCGACGTGCTGCAGGTGCTCACCAGCGTTCCGCTGATCCTCTTCTGCGGCTTCCTCATCGGCCTCGCCTTCGACCCGAAACGCGAAGAACGCATCGCTGCGTGGAAGGGCTGGCGGGCCGCGGCCGGCAAGCGGGTCTCGAAGCCCCTCGCGGTGGCCCTGGTGGTGGTCCTCTCGGGCGCCTGGGTGGGTGGTGGCGTCGCCGCCGGCAAGCTGCCCCTCATTCACCAGTGGGAGCAGTTTCATTTCTATCTGGGCGCCAAGTACCAGCGCGAAGTCGGCTGGTTCAATCTCTACAAGGCGGCGGTGCTGGCCGACAAAGAGACCGTCAACGTGCTGGGCACGATGCCCACCACGCGCGACCTGACCAACTTCGAGCAGGTGCCCCTCGACGTGGCCTTGCGTGACGCCGCCGAGGTGCGCGCGCGCTTCAGTGACGATCAGTGGAATGCGTTCAAGAACGACTGGGCCACCATGGCCCGGCTCTGGCCGATGAACTGGACGTCGGTGATGAACGATCACGGCAACTCGAACTCGCCCGCGTGGGCGATCTTCGCCACGCCGATCGCCAAGCTGATTCCGTTGTCGGCGCGCGGGCAGGCGCTGCTCGGGTGGATCGACATGTTGCTCATGCTCGGGCTCTGGCTGGCCGTGTGGCAGAGCTTCGGGCACCGGGCCGCGAGCGTGGGCCTCTTCATGTGGGCCGCTCCGCCGCAGGTGTTCGACTATCTCTCGGGCAGCTTCCTGCGGTGGGACTGGCTCTTCGCCGTCGGGCTCGCGGCGTGTTTTCTCAAGCAGAAACGGTACGCCTGGGCGGGCGGCTTCTTCGGCTTCGCGTTCGCCACCAAGCTCTTCCCCCTCTTCTTTGGAGTCGCCCTCGGCCTGCGCGCGCTCTTCGTGTGGCGCGAGACGAAGATCTTCCAGAAGGAGTACCTGCGCTTCGGCATTTCGGCTGCCGCCACCGGCGCTGCGTGCGTGGTGATCAGCACCGCGATGTTCGGCACCGGCGCGTGGAAGGAGTACGCCCAGCGCATCGAGGTGGCGCAGGTCGAGAAGTTCTACGCCATTCAGTACTCGTTCCGTTCCGTCTACCTGCAGCACGCCGCGAACCCGGTGGGTCGGTGGATCGAGACGATATTCCCCGGTGACGTCGCGCAACGGCGCCCTGATGTTGAGCTGTGCAAGAGCAGCGTTGATTCGGCGACGGCTTCGGTCTGCAGCAAGGAGCTCCAAGGTTGCGGTGACGGCCACCGTTTTGCCTTGAGCTGCTCCCTTGAAGGCCCGTGCACCTGTTCTCGCGATGGGGTGAGCACCCGCACGTTCACCCGCGAGCTCCCCTGCGCGCAGAGCGATGCAGAGCGCACGCGCATGTTCGAGAAGGAGTGCAGCTACCCGACGGACTACGCCTTCGGTTTCCTGGTCGCGCGCGTGTTGTTCTCGCTGCTCTTGCTCGTGCTGCTGCGCCGCGCCGATGACGTCGAGGCGTTCTTGCTCGGGCCGTTGTTCGTTTTCACCTGGCTGACCGTGAACATGTACTACTGGAACATGCTCGGGCTGCTCGCGTTGGGTCTGTTCCTGCGATCGGAACGGCCGAACCAGCGCCCCGCGTTCGGCATGCTCATCGGGCTGCACGCGGTGTTCATGGTGTTCTACCTGTACCAACACCTCAATCGCGGCCTGACCGAGGGCTACGCCGTCGCCTGGATGCTGGCCGTGCTGGTGATCGGCACCGCGCTGGCTGAGCTCCGCGCCTGGCGCGCGCCGCCCGTCGAGAACGGCGTTTAAATCACCTCGCCACAGTGGTTCTGACCGATCGAGAGCCGTTCACACGCACGATCGTCAAGTGCACCGGGCTCGACTGGCCGAGTGAGGCAAGCGGGAAAAGACCAACCTCCTTAAACACCGGCGGTGAAACGCTCGTCGATCGTCGTCGGAGCCGGGGCAGGCGGTCTCTTCGCCGCGCTCTACCTGCAGCAGGCCGGTCATGACGTCATGTTGCTGGAGAGCAAGGCGCACGTGGGTGGGTGCGCCTCGGCCTTTTCTGCAAAGGGCTTTCGGTTTCTCTCAGGCGCCACCACCTTGATTGGGCTGGAGCCCGAGATGCCGCTGGGGCGCGTGCTCGCCGAACTCGAGGTGCCCTTCGCTGCGCCCATCGCGCAGAAGAACATCAGCGTCTGGCAACGAGGTGAACCGCTGACTCTTTCTCGCGACACGGGCGCCAACACCGAGGCGCTCACCCGGGCTCACGGCGAGCACTTCGCGCAGTTCTGGAACCGCTCCGTGCAGCTCGGCGCCCGCGGTTGGGGGTTGATCACCCAGCTCCACTTTCCGCCCCGTGGCCCGGGCGATCTCCTCGGAGCCGCGCGCAATCCGCAAGCGTGGGGGCTGCTGCCCGCCCTGCTCCAGAGCACCGCTTCGAAGCTGGGCGGCGGGCTCATCAGCGATGCCGCAAAGGCCATGCTCGACGAACTGCTGCTCGTCTCGACCCAGGCGCGCGCGGCGAACACCCCGTGGCTCTTCGGCGCGCTCGGCATGGAGTACCTGCAGCGCCCGCTCTACCTCGCAGAGGGAGGCATGGCCTCGCTGCTCGAACGGCTGGCCGAGGTCTTCGTGCGCCGCGGCGGCACCCTGAAGCTCGAGACGCCCGTCAGCGCCTTCGCGCGCCAGGGTGACGGGTTTCGCGTGCAGACCCGGGAGGGAGTGCTCGACGCAGAGCACCTCGTGCTCAACCTCACCCACTGGGATGCAAAGCGGCTGGCGGCTCCGGAGCTGGCTGGGAAATTCGCCGGCACCGTCGCGCGGCATTCCGATGCCTGGGCGGCCTGCACGCTTCATCTCGGCGTGGAGGACGTGTTCGGCGACGACGTGGCGCCCTATCACCAGCTCGTGCTCGAACAGACGCTGCCTGTGAGCGGCGCACACTCGGCCTTCGTGACGCTCTCCCGGCGCGATGATCGCTCCATGGCGCCACCCGGGTTCCGATCCGTGACCATGAGCTGCCATGCGCCCGCGCGCGGATGGGAGGGACTCTCGGACGCCGAACATGGCCAAAGGAAGGCGGCCGTGGGTGAGGAGCTGTTGAGCGCGCTCGCCGGGCCCTTCCCCCAGGTCAAGAGCGCCGCGAAGCCCGTGGTGCTGCCCGGCACGCCGAAGACCTGGCAGGGATTCACCGGGCGCTGGGGCGGCCGGGTGGGTGGCCTGCCCTTCGACTTCGCCACGCTCCGGCGCGGCTACCCGACGGGGCGCACCGGCGTGCGCGGCCTGGCCCGGGTGGGCGACACCGTGTTCCCCGGCCAGAGCGTGCCTGCCTGCGCGTGGGGTGCGCGCCGGGTGGTCGGCGAGCTGCTCTCTGGTGCAGCATCACCCCGAACGCGAACCGCGGGGTGATCAGCCCAAAGAACCCAGTGGTCAGGCGCAGCGTGCTGCTCGTTGCGTGACGCAGGCCGGCCTGACGATTCACGGCACCTCGGGTGAGTCAGCCGGCGGCGCCTCGTCGCGGATCACCCACCGCCGCCGTCCGTAAAGTGTCGTCCCCTGAACGCATCGCGCGAAGCGTGGTGACTTCTGACGACTCGCGGCGAAACTCAGTGTCCGAGCTGACTCGCTGAAACACCCTCTGGCGCCGCGATACACATTGACGATGCACGCGTGGCGGCGAGTCTCGGGATGGATCAGCCGGCAGGTGCCCGCCGACGTGCCACCTGAAGAGGTTCCTCGCGCCGAGGTCTTCCTGATCACCGGCTGGCTCGCGATCGCGCTGAGTCTGCTCTCGTGCGTGGCCGCGTTCTTCAAGGGCCTCAGCTGGCTGGCCATGCTCAATGCGCTCGACGTGCTCGCAGCCGCGATGATCATCTGGCTGTTCCGCAGCCCGTTCCCCAGGCGCCGCCGCTTCGCCGTGAAGTTCTTCCTCGGGTTCTACACCCTGTCCCTCAGTCTGGGTTCGCTCACCGTCGACCCGATGGACGCGACCACGCTCTGCTTCCTCTTCCTGTTGCCGCTGGTTGCGGCGCTCATGCTCGAGCCGCAGCAGACCTTCCCGTGGATTCGGCGCTCGATGCTGGGCGGCGGTCTCGCGTTGATCGCGGGCCACTTCAGCCTGACCAGCCATCAGCTCGATCCCGACCCGCTCTTCACACACCTCCTCAACTTCATCGGAGGTCTCGCGCTGGCGATGGCCCTGCTCAAGGCCCTTGCGAGCGACCGCGAACGCGCCATCACCCGCATCCGCGAAACGGAGCGCGCAAAGACCGCCTTCTTCGCCAACGTGGGCCACGACATCCGCACGCCGATGAACGGGGTGATGGGCATGGCCGACGTTCTTCTGGAGCAGCCCACGCTCGCTGGGGAGCATCGCGAGATGGTGCAGGTCATTCGCTCGAGCGGCAGCGTGTTGCTCGGCCTCGTCGACGACGTGCTCGATCTCGCGCGCCTCGAAGCCAGCCAATTGGTGCTGCGCCCGGTGCCCGTCGCGTTGCGTCAGCTCACCACCGAGTTGGACAAGTTGTGGGCGCCCGTCGCCGAACGGAAGGGGCTGCGGCTCACCGTCGAGGTCGACGGGGCCGTGCCGCCTGCCGCGATGCTCGATGGGCTGCGCGCCAGGCAGATCCTGAACAACCTGATCAACAACGCCGTGAAGTTCACGCAGACCGGTCAGATCTGGCTGCGCCTCGCGAGCTCCGAAGAGAACCTCTCCTTCGTGGTGCAGGACACGGGCATCGGCATCTCTGACACCGAGCAGATCAAGCTCTTCGCCCGCTTCACCCAGGCCGACGACGAGAACGCCCGGGGGCATCAGGGCAGCGGCCTGGGGCTCGCGCTCTCACGACAGCTCGCGCGCCACATGAGTGGCTCGCTGGTGCTCGAGTCGGAGAAGGGGGTGGGCTCCCGCTTCACCCTTTCTCTGCCACTCGAACGCACCGCGCTGCCGGCGATCGAACTGCCGAACACGCGGCAGCTGCCACAGGGGCTCAGCGTGCTGGTGGTCGACGACAACCCCATCAACCGCCTCGTCGCGCAACGCCTGCTCGACAAGAACGGGTGCCAGGTGCAGTGCGCCTGCGATGGCCGCGCAGCGCTCGAAGCGTCGTCACTTCACAAGTTCGACCTGGTGCTGATGGACGTTCACATGCCCCAGATGGATGGGCTCGAGGCCACTCGACAGATCCGCGCGCGTGACGGTGACGCACTGCGCATCATCGGCTTCTCTGCTTCCGCGGCGCAGGCCGACGTCGACAACTGCAGGGCCGCGGGCATGAACGACTTTCTCGCGAAGCCCATCACCCAGGAACGACTGCTGACCATGTTGCTCCGGCACCTCTAGGGAAACCTTCACGGGCGACCTTTTGACAGAGGTGGCCGTTCCAACCCGGCCTTCATTCGTTGCTACACTCGGCAGTCGAGTGAGCGCGTTCGACGAGATCACCGCGGGCCTGCCTGTACCCACTCTTCCCGACTCGAAGGGAAGCCGAACGCCAGTGCTGCTGGTGGTGGGCGGCCCCCGCACTTCCATCGGCCGCGCCTACCAGCTCGACAAGGAGCTGCTCATCGGTCGCGCCGGCGAGGCAGATGCCTGGCTCGATGAAGAAGGCGTGAGCCGCAAACATGCCCGGCTGGTGCGCACCGCGGAGGGCGGCCAGCTGATCGATCTGAGCTCGCGCAACGGCACCTGGGTCAACGGCACTCGCATCACCCAGACCGAACTCAAAGAAGGCGACCTGGTGCAGATCGGCGCGAGCCACATCTTGCGCTTCGTGTTTCAGGATCAGCTCGACGAGGCCGCGCATCGAATGCTGGTCGACAACGCGATCCGCGACTCGCTGACCGGTGCGTACAACCGGGGCTACTTCTTCGATCTGCTGCGCAAAGACGTGTCGTCGGCCATCAGGCACAAGCAGCACCTGAGCCTGGCCATGATGGATCTCGATTCGTTCAAGCAGATCAACGACAAGAACGGCCACGCGATGGGCGACCTGGTGCTGCGGCACTTCTCGCGCGCGGTCGGCACGTTGATTCGCAGCGAAGACACGTTCGGGCGAGTCGGTGGCGAGGAGTTCGCCCTCATCTTGCGACAGTGCCCCGAGGACGAAGCGCAGCGCGTGACCGAGCGGATCCGGCAGAGCGTGGAACAGCTCGACCTGATGCACTCGGATCAGCGGGTGGTGGTCACCGTGAGCATCGGGGTGACTTCGCTCACGGCGGGGACGGCGACGGGCGATGTTCAGCTGCTCGAGACGGCGGACAAGGCCCTGTACTCGGCCAAGAATCAGGGTCGGAACAGGGTCGTGTATCAGGCGCTGGGTTGATTCGAGCGCCCTGGATTTCCTCAGTCAGCGGGGATCGGCGGCACGAAGCTGCAGCTGCTCGACTCGAGACAGCCTTCCATCGGGAGTTCCTCGCCACCAGTTTGGAGGTAGCGCCCGAGCATGTTCAGCATCACCGAGCCCAGGTTGAACGGCAGCGAAGGATCGGGCGTGTCGAAGCCGTGCCGGCCCGTCGGCACCACCATCGGGAAGATCACCCCCGTCACACCACCCACACGATCGTTCGGCTTCACCAACCGCAGCGGCGGGTTGAGCCGCGGCACGTCGAACAGATCCTGCGTGCCGTCGCCCGAGAGCGCCGAGAAGTGATCCACGTCGAGCAGCACGTCGGCGCCCAACGAGTTCTTGTAACGCCCCACCCGCTCCACCGACTCGAGCACGCCGTTGTCGATGAGCACGCGGTTGGGCGTCTTGCCGTACCGCGGGTCAGCCGAGAAGAGCTCGACCATGCCGGCCGCGCGCGCGATCGAGACACACCGGTCGCCACGGGCACGTTCATGTCGCCGATGGTGTTGACCACCACCATGCGCGTGCCGACCTCCTCACCCGTGCCGTAGCGCAAGATGCGGTGACGCTCGGTGTACGGCAGGAAGTTCACCGGGTCGCCACGCTCGATGGCCAACTGCGCGAGGCCCAGGAAGCGGCGGATCTCGGGTGACTGACGGCGCAGGCCGAAGCCGTCGCCCAGCGCGATCAACGGGTCGCCCGCCTTGTGCTCGAGGGCCTGGAACTTCGAGTCGAGGGCGAAGGTGTCCATCGTCCAGTACGGAGTGGCGCCTTCCGGCACTGCGCAGCCCGAACGCTCCTGGGGAGGCAACGCGCCTGAGTACACGTCGAGCTTCCACTGATCGTTCTGATCCGAGCTGACCGCGGCCCTGAGCAAGCCGCCGGCGCCCACGCGCGCGCAGCGGTGCTCGCCGCTGGTGAGGTTCGAGAGCACGGCGGTGTCGCCTTCGAGCAACTCCACGTTGACCGGCCCCAGCTTCACCCGGCCCAGATCGTTCAGGTTCGGCAGCACCTGCCACGCCTCGAGCTGACCCGTGTCCACGTTGCGCACGGTGGTGAACAACGGCCCCAGCATGCGCAGGTTGACCGCTTCACGAACGCCGCCCTGAATCGAACGAACGCCGATGTCAGGCAGCCCCGCTCCGCCCGAGACGGGCACCGACACGTCGATCTGCGGCTCGAGGCCCGACATCATCGCGCTCATGATGCCGCCCAGCGAGCCGCCCGTGATGTGGATGGGCGCGGTGCCACCGACGTCGATCACCCCATCGCCGTTGAAGTCGCCAGCGAGATCGTCCACGCCGTCGCGGTTGGCGTCGTAGTCCCACGTCTTGCCGTCGAAGCCGCGCAGCAAGCGAACCAGCTGCATGTAGTCGAGCGCCGACTGCTTCACGACCTCACGCGTGTGCAGGATGTACGAGGTCCAGAAGTCGGCGCCGGAGTCTTTGATCTCGTCGCCGTTCTGATCGAACGCGCGATCGTTCTTGGCGATCGCGTCGAACATGTTGCCCAGGCCCTTGCCGGCCAGCAGGCCGCGCGCGAGCTCGAGGTCGGTCTTGTCGAGACCCACGCCGTGGCTCACGTTCTCCATGCCGATGGTGGCCAGGCCGTAGCGCGCGAAGAAGCCGCCGTAGAAGAGCGGGTCGAGTTTGTTGCCCGTGTAGCCGTGGCCGAGGATCACCACCGGCGCGGGGCCCGTCGTTCTCGCCTTGGGCACCGTCAGCCAGACCGTGATCGTCTCGGGCCGGGTGAACGCCGCACCGCTCACCGGGTCGACCTGAAAGAGCTGCTTGTAAAGCGGGAGCAGCTTGTCCTCCGAGTCTCTCCGGGGAAAGAACTGCGGCGAGACGAACTGGAACACCACGTGGAAGTCGATGAACTTGTGGTGTTCGGCCACCGCCGCCATCGACGCCGTGAGCGGGCCGCCGCCGTTGAGCTGCTTGAGCAGGTCGACCGCCGCCGAGCGGAACTGATCGCCGCTGACGATGCGCACGTTGATGGACGAGCCGGGCGTGCTGTCGCGCAGGGTCATCAGCTTGGCGACCGCGGGGTATTCGGCAGCGAGGCGATTCATCGGCCCCAGGCCGTAGAGCCCGTCACGAATCGCCACGTAGTCGTCGCTGACGCTCTGCGTGCTGTACGGCCAGGTGAAGGCCACGTCTTCGAGGCTGAGGCCGAAGTTCGGCAGGCACTGCGCCAGCGGCTCGAGCGCCTTCGTCTGCGCCGTGTGGTTGATGAAGGCGAAAGGCGACTTCACAGGCCTGCCGTCCTCATCGACGAGCCGCTTGGTGAGCACCACCGCGTAGGTGTTCTTCTCCCGCAGCGGCATCACCGGCTTCATGATCAGCGTGTTGGTCTCGCGTTCGTAGAAGGTGAGCGCCTTGAACGACGAGTCGCCCGGGTAGAGCGTGTTCGGGTGGTCGAGCACGCCGTCCATGTCCAGGTCTTCGCCGAGGTCGAGCTTGCCGTTGCGGTTCAGATCTTCTTCGCGATCGTCGAACAGCAGCTGGTCACCCTGGCGGTCGTTGTCGAAGTAGCCCGGGCGCTCCAGCACGATGGGGAAGTTGCCTTCGCCCATGTCGAGCGGCGTGCGCTCGCAGAAGTCGGGCGAGTCGGGGCTGATGTCGATCAGGTACGCCGCGTCATCCCGCGCGTCGTAGTCGTCGCCCTGGTGCCGCCGGATGATGTTGTGCAGGTCGAGCGGCTTTTTGAAGGCCACGGTGATGCTCTGGTAGGTGCCCCACCCGTCGAGCTGATCGAGCGATTCACGCGTCGAGCGCTCCCATTTGGTGGACGCCATCATCGAAGCGTTGATGCGCTTCTTCGTCACCGAGCTCGCGTCGAAGCGCGTGGCGAAGTCGTTGGGCAACGGGATGTTCGGCAAGGGCTTGGCGAACACGTCGAACACGACCTCTGAGCCCGTGCCGGGGCCGCTCTCCATCAGGCCTCTGCCTTCGGGCGAAGCACAGCCCGCGACCACCGCCACCACAGCCCAGCTCAAGCTCATTTTCATTGCAGTGCCTTAGATCGCGACGCCGAGACGCAGACGACCAAACCCAACAGGAGCCATCACCCCGCCGCCCGGGAGCGTGTACGCATCACCCGGCAGGAACAAGCCCCCCTCGGCCGTGACCGAGATGGTGAGCTCGGGGATGGGCTTGAACCGCGCCTGCACGCCGAGATCGACCTCGGTGCCGAGGTAGAGGCCGGGCTGGCCACCGAGCGGATTCAACGGGGTGCCGCCGCCGATGCGGGTGTTGAACGGGTCAGCGAGCTTCGCCGTGCCGAAGGCGAACAGCGGCCCGCCGAACGCGTCGAGCCAGTCCGACATGGCGATCTTCACGCGGGGGAACAGGTACCAGGCCCCGGTGATGGAGCCCGCGGTGCCCAGCAGGTCAGCGCCTTCCGGAGCGACCCCGGTCAACGAAGGATCGCTCGCCCGCACGCCCGAGCGGCCCGACTGGTACGCCATCACCTGGTCGAAGAGAATGAGGCCGACCTTGTAATCGCGGTCGAAACGGAAGTTCTCCACGCGATCGTCGGCGGCGTTCTGATCACCCGAGGCGTAACCACCATCGAGGTAGATCGAGGTGCGGCCGATTCGGTACTGCGACTTGATGGCCATGCCGAACTGGCCGATCTTCAGCAACTCAGCGTTCTCGTTGCGCGCCTGGGTGGTGGTGCCGGTGATGCCCACGAACTCCCAGCCGACCTTGAACTCGCGGTTGCGGCGCTTGAGGAACTGCCAGCGGCCCGCGAAGTCGATCACCACCGCGTCGGTCGCCCTGCCGCCGTCGGTGCTGAAGATGTTCCGCTGGTTCCGGTACACCGCGTAGACGCCGAAGTTGTTCTCGGGATCCTTGTTGAAGCGCACCGCCAGCACGCCCTGGAAGGCGCGGTCGCCGCGGGAGAACTCCCCGAAGTTGTCGCGCACGATCAGGTCGGCCGCGATCGCGGTCTCGAACGCGCGGAAGGCGCCGCCCTTGCCGAACAACGGCCGGGCCACCAACATCGCGCGGTAGGTCAGGTTGCCGAAGTGCTGCTGACCGAAATCACCGGCCTGTGGATCCTGGGCGCCGTCGTTGGCGAGCAGACCCAGGCCCCACTGCGAGGTCTGCTGACCCACGCGGAAGGCGCCGCTGGCCCACTTGTACTCGAGGTAGACCTTGCGCAGCTCGAGCGCGCGAATCGCGGGCACGGGCTGGCGATCACCGACCAGCGAGTCTGGGGGAATGCCGATGATGGCGCCGGTGGCCGCGTCGGCTTCGACGATCAGCCCCAGACCCCCGAGGTGAATTTCGGGTGACACACGAACGCGGGTCTGCAGCGGAGCGATCGTCGAGGTGGTGCGATCGGCGTCGAAGGGGAACGGCGTGGTGCCGGCGTAGCTCAGGCGGATCGAGGCGGCCAACTTCGCGGTGAGCTCCCACGCGGGGTCATCGGGCTTCTTCGGCTCTTCCTTCTTCGCGGGCGCGGCGGCAGGCGGGAGATCGACCTGCATCGGGGTGGGCGAGGCCATGCCTGCATCTGCGTCGTCACCCGCAGGGCCCAGCTCGCGAAGCAACGTGGGGTTGACGTCGTCACCCGGGTTGGCAGCCTTCGGCTCCACGGCGGGTGCACCGGCATCGGTCTGCGCGAACGCCGGCGTGGCTGCACAAAGCGCCAGGCCCAGAATCATCGATTTCATGCGAGTTCCCCTGAGCCCTCGACTGCGGCCGGGCGCGCAATAGCATTCTCCCCCCTTCCAGCCGAGGGAAACCAACGGCTTGAGGGCACGCCGCTTGACACCAGGGGGCCCGGCACGTACGAGCGGCGCCCTTCGGTCACATTTCGTGGTCGAACACCCCGCTCACCGCCTCAGGCGATGGGCAGAACCCAAGGGGCATCAGATGGCAGAAGCAGTGAAGAGCGCAGCGAAGCTGCGTGAGTACGAGACGGTCTTCCTCGTGAAGCCCGATCTCACCGACGAGAACGTGGACAAGGTGAAGGACAAGCTGCGCGGCATCGTGAATCGCGATGGCGGCAAGTTCCTGCGCTTCACGATCTGGGGCAAGAAGAAGACCATGTACCCGGTCGCCAAGCAGCCCCGCGCGATCTACATCCACGCTCACTATCTGGGTAACTCCGCGATGGTCGCCGAAGTCGAGCGCAACATGCGCAACTTCGACGAAGTGACCCGCTTCATGTCCAAGCGTCTCGCTGACGACGTGAACCCTGAGTCGCACCAGCCGCAGGAAGACCTCAAGCTGGCCGGCGAGGACGACAACAAGCCGTTCGGCGGCGCTGAGCGCGAAGGCTTCGGCGGCTTCGACAACGACATGGACGACGAAGGTGGTTACAGCGCATGAGCACGATGAGCCCTGAGAAGAAGCGCCCCGCGAAGAAGGACAACGACGGGGACATGGAAGGTGGCGACGAGAAGCGTGGCGGCCGTGGTTTCGCCCGCCGGAAGGTCTGCCGCTTCTGCGCCGACAAGAACGCGAAGGTCGACTACAAGGACCAGTCGACCCTCAAGTACTTCGTGACCGAGCGCGGCAAGATCATTCCCCGCCGCATCTCCGGCAACTGCGCGCTGCACCAGCGTGCCGTCGCGAAGGCCGTCAAGCAGTCGCGCGGCCTCGCACTCATCCCCTACCTCGTTCTGGCGAGCTGACCCATGAAGCTCATCCTCCGAGAAGACGTGTACAACCTGGGCAAGTCGGGCGAGCTGGTCACCGTCAAAGAGGGCTACGCGCGCAACTATCTGTTGCCGCGGAACCTCGCGATGCTGGCGAGCACCGCCAACGTGCGCCAGCTGGATCACGAGAAGCAGGTCATCGAACTTCGCCAGCAGAAGCTCAAGGGCGGCGCCCAGGAGCAGGCCAAGAAGCTCGAAGGCGTGAAGCTCTCGATCAAGCGCAAGACGGGCGAGCAGGACAAGCTGTTCGGCTCGGTCACGGCACTCGACATCGCCGAAGCGCTGGCTGCCGCGGGCCACAAGCTCGACCGCCGCCTGATTCACCTCCCCGAGCCCATCCGGGCTGTCGGTGAGTTCGCCGTGGAGATCCGTCTCCACCGTGAAGTGACCGCGAAGCTGACGGTCACGGTCGTGGGCGAAGCGCAGGCCTGATTTTTCGGGTCTGCTCGAAAAGGCCGTGCGTTCCTTCGGGGGCGCGCGGCTTTTTCATGTCTGCTCGTGGAGGGGAACTCCACCTCCTCCAGTCCTGTCGCGCAGCCGCGCCTGGACAAAATTGGCGAGCTCCACGCCATCGACCGGCTTGGTCAGCGCGGCATTGGGCACCCGGGCAAGAAATTCTCTGGCCCAATCCGTGAAGGCGCCTCCCGAGACGAAGACCACGCGAGTGACGAGCTCGGGATGATCCTTCGTGAGTTGCTCGTAGAAGTCGCTTCCCGAGCGTCCGGGCATCATCAGATCACACAGGATCACGTCGAAGTCCTCCCCCTCGAGCAGCGCCATCGCCTCGTCGGCGCTCCGCGCGGTCGCCACGTCGTGCACGGCGCCCAGCGTTCGCGACAGAGCGCGCAGCACGAGCGGCTCGTCATCGATGAGGAGAATACGCCCTCGCCGCTGCTCGGCCCTCCGGATGGCGCTGGGGGTGCGGGGCACCTCGCGGGAGACGCCCAACTTCACGGTGAAGGTGGTTCCTTTCCCCAGCTCGCTTCTCACGGAAAGCGCGCCTCCGAAGCCGGTCACCAGGCTGTGGCAGATGGACAGGCCCAGGCCGGTGCCGACCCCGACGGGCTTCGTGGTGAAGAAGGGGTCGAAGATGCGGGTGAGCTGCTCCCGGGGAATGCCCACGCCGTCGTCAGCGACCTCAGTCAAGACGAAGTCACCTTCGAGCCGCTGGCGAACGGTGATGTGCCCCCGCTTCTCGTCGGGAATGGCCTGCGCTGCGTTGACGAGGAGGTTGATGAACACCTGAGAGAGGCGCGACTCGGTCGCGAGCACGAGCGGAAGCCCCTCTTCGAGTTCGCGGATCACGACGGCCCGGCTCGAGGTCAGCTTCTGGGTCATCTTGAAAGCCAGCTCGAGGGGGGCACGCGCATCGGTGGGCACGGGCTGCGGAGAGGCGTCGTCGCGCGAGAATGACTTCATGTCTCTGACGGTGTGGGCGATGCGCCGCGCACCTTCGAGCGCATCGCCGAGGGCTTCCAACTCGAGGTGGAACGCGCCCTCCTTCCTTTCTGAAAGTTCGGTCAGCACGAACTCGATGCTCGCGAGGACGAAGGACAGGGGGTTGTTGATCTCGTGCGCGATGCCGGCGCTCAACGTGCCCAGGGCCGCCAGCCGGTCATAGAACGCGACCTGATTCTGCAGCCGCTGACGCTCGGTCATGTCCCGAAAGAGGAATGCAGCCCCGAGGGCGCCCGCGTCGTTGCGGAGCGGGAAGGCAACCACCTCGAAAGAGCGATCGCCCCCCACGCCGGGCAAACACAGGTCCATCGACCACCGACCCTCAGCGGTGAAGGTGCGTTGCGATTGCACCTCGAGCTCGCCTGCGTTCGGCACACCGAGCAACTCGAACAACCGGGCACCCAGGGCCCTGGGCTTGGTCACCCCGAACAGTCGCTGCGCCCCGCTGTTGAGATCCACGACGGCACCCGCACCGTCGATGAGGAAGACGCCGTCGGAAAGGCTCTCGAACATCAGCGCCATGCGCCGCAGGTCGAGTTCGCGCCGTCTCCTGTCGCTCACGTCGATCACGGTTCCCGTGATGCGCTCTGGCTGCCCAGCCCCGTTGCGCAGCAGGTGAGCTCGACACAACACCCAGCGGGAAAACTCGGGGCCGACCACCAGCCGAAATTCCTGCTCGAAGGGCTGGTGGGCATTGATGGTGAGCAGCAGGGCCGCCGTCACCTGCGCCTCATCATCGGCGTGCAGCATCGAGGAGAAGAGCATGCGCCGGTTGGCGAGCGTCCCGGCCGGCAGGTGAAGTGCGCGGTCGGCATGTTCCGACCAGGTCACCTCACGGCTTCCCAACGCGTAATCCCACAAGGCGACGCTGCCGTGGTCCAGCGACTGGTGCAGCCACTCGTCGTCCGTGCCGGCGCTGGTAAAGCGCAGAAGCGTCGCACCGCCGAGTTGAATGCGGTCTCCGTCGCGCAGCTCGGCGGTCTTGACCCGAACGTTGTTGACGAACGTTCCGTTGCGCGACTCGAAGTCGACGACCCGAAAGCCGTCGGCGTGACGTTCGACCGCGGCGTGGCGGCGCGAGACACCCTGATCGTTCACCAACAACTGTACGCCCCCGCTCGCGCGGCCGATGACGACCTGATCGCGGTCGAGCAACAACACCCGGCCCACCTCCCCCCGGCCACCGCTGAGCTGAACGAGCCTGGGCTGAAAATTGATTCGTGGGATGGATCCCGGCGAAGTCAGCAGCTGGGAATCGGTGGGTTCGTCGGGCGGCCAGGTCGACATTGAGTGTGAGTCCCAAACGAGCGGGTAGGCTCACCATAGCGACGCGCAAGACATTGCGGCACGGGTGACGGGGGACTCGTGGTTACAAGTGCGCGGACCGCTGAGAACTGCCGCAAGCCGGGCCTGCCACTGCAGCAGGTCCGACCTTCCTCGGCCCGCCATCGTCGACTAGACGCACCGCAATGACTTCGCCGTCGGCTTTGCAGGACGTTGCTTCCGAGCGTGCAGTGCTCGGCTGTGTGTTGATGGACAACGCGATCCTGTCGAACGTTCAGGAAATCCTGATCGCCGACGACTTCTCCGTGCCCGCGCACGCCGACATCTTCAAGGCCATCTGCACCCTCGATGCCCGCAACGAGCGCGTCGACCCGCTGACCGTCGCCGAGCAGCTCAAGACCGACGGCAAGCTCGCCGCAGCTGGTGGCCCCGGCTACCTCGCGCAGCTCGACCAGGCCGTGCCCTTCGCGCAGAACGCGGTCGAGTACGCGAACATCATCAAGAACCAGTCGACCCGGCGCCTGCTCGCCACGGCTGGCCGCGAGATCCTCGACCTCGCCACCCAGGAGACCGGCGACGTCGCCGAGCTCCTCGATGAGGCCGAGCGGAAGGTCTTCCAGATCGCCGAGAAGCGCCGCGCAGGCGACCTGCGGCCCATGTCCGAGCTGATGGAGGAGGCCCTCACCCTCCTCGACAAGATGAAGCAGAGCGGCGGCGGCGTGACGGGCGTCGGCTCGGGCTTCGTCGACCTCGACAACCAGCTCACCGGCTTCCACGGCGGCGAGTTGATCATCCTCGCGGCCCGCCCCGGCATCGGTAAGACCTCGCTCGCGATGAACTTCGCGCTGCACGCGGCAGGCCCCGAGAACCTCGCCGTCGCCGTGTTCAGCCTCGAAATGCCCTCGGTGCAGCTGATCACCCGGCTCCTCGCGACGCACGCGAAGGTCGACATGAAGAAGCTCCGTGGCGGGCGGCTCTCACCCGCCGACGAAGAGCGCATCAGCGAGTCAGCCAACGAGCTCTTCAAGACCAAGTTCTACGTCGATGACTCCGGTGGCCTGTCGTCGTTCGACCTCCGCGCGAAGTGCCGCCGCCTCAAGCAGAAGGAGGGCAAGCTGGGGCTCATCGTCATCGACTACCTCCAGCTGATGCACCAGAAGGGCAAGGTCGAGAGCCGCCAGCTCGAGATCTCCGAGATCAGCCGCGCGCTCAAGCAACTGGCCAAGGAGCTCGACTGCCCGATCATCGCGCTCTCCCAGCTCAACCGAAAAGTCGAAGAGCGCAAGGGCGGTAAGCCCATGCTCTCCGACCTCCGCGAGTCGGGCGCCATCGAGCAGGACGCCGACGTCGTCATGTTCATCCACCGTGAAGACCTGGGCGAAGACGCGCCGCCCCAGGAGAGCCGCGGCAACGTCATCCCCTGCGAGCTGATCGTCGCGAAACAGCGCAACGGCCCGGTCGGCTCGGTCGACCTCGTGTTTCTCGCCGAGTACACCCGCTTCGAGAGCCGGGTGAAGGACTGGCAGGGCAGTTGATCCCTTCCCGGGGGTGGCCTAGGTGTTCGGCCGCCTATGTCTACGACGCTCCCGGTCATCACCGATCCCAAAGCTGAACCGAAGTACGCCGACACCCCCTGGCAGCGCTGGATCGAGGGCATGTTGTACGAGCCCCGTGACGCCGTGTTCGTGCGCACCGCGATCAAGAGCGTGGCCATCGTGCTCCCGTTGCAGCTCGCGCTCTATGTGCGGTTTTCGTGGTGGCTCGCCGTCGCCACCTGGGCCATCCAGATCGCCTGGTTCGCGCCCCCGGCGATCCTGATGCTGCACAACACGATGCACCGGCCCTTCATCAAGTCGCCGCGCATCTTGAACCGCGTCATCCCGTACACGATGAGCCTGATGTTCGGCATCCCCACCGGGTACATGGAGCACCACGTCGGCATGCACCACGCCGAGAACAACCTGCGCAACGATCTGTCGAGCACCATGCGCTACCAGCGGGACAGCTTCCCCGAGTGGTTCATGTACTTCATGCGCTTCCTCTTCACCTCGCACGTGGGGCTCACCCGGTACTTCCTCAAGAAGAACCGCCCCGCGATGGCCCGCCGCGCGATGACCAGTGACGGCCTGCACGTGCTGTTCATGATCGGCATGTCGTTCGTGAACTGGCAGGCCACCCTGGCCGCCTTCGTGGTGCCCTACTTCTTCATGCGCTTCGCCATGATGCTGGGCAACTGGGGGCAGCACGCCTTCATCGACCCCAGCCGCCCTGGTGACAGCTACGTCAACTCGATCACCTGCATCAACAGCGGCTACAACAAGCGCTGCTTCAACGACGGGTACCACATCGGTCACCACATCAAGCAGACCCGTCACTGGACGGAGATGCCCGGCGACTTCGAGGCCAACGCCGAGCGGTATCTCAAGGAAGGCTGCATCGTCTTCCAGGGCATCGACTTCGCCATGGTCTCGGTCTTCCTCTTCCTCAAGCGCTACGACTGGCTGGCGAAGGCCTTCGTGCGGCTGCCCGGCGATACGCGCACCGACGCCGAGATCATCGAGTTCTTGAAGGGCCGCACGCGCCGCATCGCCGACGAGGTCCCCGAAGGCGCCGTGATGAATGCCTGATATGACTGGGGCTGCGTGGCGAGCCCGATCAGGAAAGACCTCGATTTCAGCAACCGCCTGATCCTCGTCGTCGACGACGACGATCCCACGCGGATGCTGCTCAAGGATCTCTGCGAGTCATCGAACTTCCGGGTCATGGCCGCGGCCGATGGCCTGGAGGCCGTCGAGAAGATCTCCGAGCACAAGCCCGACCTGGTGCTGCTCGACCTGATGATGCCGCTCAAGGATGGCTTCTCGGTGCTCAAGTGGGCCCGCGAAGACACCCGCTTCGCCGACCTGCCCATCATCATCCTGACCGCCATGGGCGAGATGGACGGGAAGATCCGCGGCATGGAGCTGGGCGCCGACGACTTCGTCACCAAGCCCTTCAAGCTGATCGAGCTGCAGACCCGCATCAACTCGGCGCTGATGGTGCGCGAGTACCGGCGGCGGCTGATCGACGCTGAAGAAGAGCTGGCGCAGTTCCGCGCGGTCGACCCGGTGACCGGGGCGGGCACCTACTCCCAATTGAAGGCCAGCCTCGACGCAGAGCTCGCTCGCAGCCGGCGGTACGGGCGGCCGGCGGCGTGTCTGATGTTCGGCTTCGATGACTACGCCGGGCTTCGCTACAAGCTCGGCCGCGACGCGTGTGATGCGTATCTGACCCGGCTGTTTCAGGGCGTGTTGTCGTGCCTGCGCTCGGCTGACCGGCTGTTTCGCATCGACAGTGATGAGTTCGTGATCCTGCTGCCTGAGACCGACCTGGCCGGTGGCCGGTTGGTCGCTCAGCGGATCTTCGATGTGATGAAGGACATCGTGGCCGACGGGCCCAATGGGCCCCTGGGCGTCACCGTTCGGTGTGGTGGCAGTGTGTTTCCTTCGGAGCCCGTTCGCACGAGCGAGGATCTGCTCCGCGAGACGAACAAGAGCTACCGCTCGTTGCAGGCGGCTCAACGGCACGTGTTTTAGGCCCTCACCCTGCCCCTCTGCCGACGGGAGAGGGGGTCTGAGCAGCTCCACTCAGCTCAGTTGATGCCGCCCGAGCAGCTGCACGTCGACTGGTTGCAGGTCGTGCCCGCCGCGCAGCCACCGCAGTCTGACTTGCACGCGCAGCTGCACGAGAGCGGATCGGCCGTGTAGGTCGGGCCGCAGTTGAGCGCCGCCGTGTCACAGGCGCAGCCGCAGGTGCCGCCGCTGTTCTGGAACGTGTAGCCCACCGGGCAGGAAGCCGCCTGGCGGCAGTTGCAGGTGCAGCTGGCCACGTCGCACACCTGAAACTGGCTGCACGAGCCCGCGCAGTCGCTGGTGCACACGAAGTCGCAGACCAGCTTGTTGGTGTCGCAGACCTTGCCGGGAGGCGCGTTGCCGCCGCAGTCTGCCGGGCACTCGCAGGTGTTGGTGGCGCGATCACACGCCAACCGCCCCCGGCAGAAGTCCGGATCCATCGGGTCGTAATAGGTGGTGTCCGTGCTGCACGGAGGCGGATTGCCGCCTGCGTTCGGCGTGGTGTCGATCCAGTACCGGTAGGAGACGGCCGCCACGGTGGTACCCGAACCGGGCCGGCACGCGCCGAAGAACGAGAGCGAGCGGTTGATGCCGTCGAAGTCGAAACCGTCGGCACGGCTGCGGGGAATGTTGTCCTTGTTGCACATGGCGGCGTCGGTGACCGAGTCCATGGCGACCTTCACCGAAGCGCCGATGGGCGGCTTCTGCATGCGGTAGCCGGCCGAAGCGATGGCCGAGTTGATGATCAGCCCCACCGCGTTGGTGATCGCCGCCGGGGTGGTGATGTCGCCTCGAATGCCGCCCCGCGCGGTGATCACCGCGGGGTTGCGCCGGGGCGTGTTCTGGTTTTCTCCGCAGGTCTGGTTGTCGGGGCAGATGATGCCGTGCACCGGCACCGGCCCGATCCGGTTGGTGCGGGTACCGACCGTCGCGTTGAGGGTGCCGAAGAACGTGGAGAGCTGGGTCGCGTTGTAGGTCGACTGATCGTCGGCGTCGCCCAGCAGCACCACCACCACCTGAGCTCCGTTGCGGAACTTGCCGGCCACGTCTGGCGCACCTGCCGCCGGCACCGGGGTCAGCGTGTCCATCGCGCGCGCGCCCGACTCGAGGATGCGCTCGGTGCCACTGCCGCCGGTGCCCACCCAGCAACCGTTGTTGGCGCCGCTGCCCCAACACGCGGGCATCGCACCGGTGACGTTGCTGCAGACCATGCCGCTGCAGGTCGAGTTGGTGGTGAGCCACGATCTGAACTGGTTGATGTCGCGGGTGAAGCCGCGCACCACGTTCTGATTGAGGGTGTTGCCGCCGTACGCATAGGCCGACGAGACCAGCGCGATGCGCCAGTCGAGCGTGGAGTTGGCCAGCTGCGTCTGCACCGCGGCCGCCGTGCTGGCCAGCGCGTTCTGGTACGTGGCCATCGAGCAACTGTCGTCGACCACGAAGAGGAAGTCGACCTTGCCGCTGCCCGGCGCGAAGACCTCGCACTGGTACGCGTTCGGATCTCCGAACTGCGCCAGCGCCGAGCCGCCCGCGGTGTCGCTCATGTTGAAGAGCGCCCCGCCCGAGTAGTTCGCCAGCGGCGTCAAGGCGACGATCACCACCACGGCCGCGTTGGTGCGGTGCAGGTACTCGACCTGCATCTTGAAGGGGCCGGTCAGGCCCGCCATGCCCGGGAGCGTGCCTGCGCCCGCGCCCACCATGCCATCGGCGATCGCGTTGGCCCGTTCCTTCAGATCGGCGCCACCCGCCATGTCGTAGAAGGCCTGCAGCGCGGGGAGATTGTCCCAGCTGGTGAAGGTCTGCGTGGTGGTGTTGGTCAACGCGCCGATGCCGTTCAAGGTCGGCCGCAGCGCGCTCTCGTCGGCGGTGGGGGTGGTGGCGCCCGTGGGAGCCGCCTGCCGCCAGGCGATGAACGCGACGTTGGTGGTGGGATCGAAGCCGATGAGGCCCTTCTTCACGCCTCCGACCGACATGGTGTTCACCTCGGTGAAGCCGGCCGGCAACCCGAGCTGAATGTCGGGATCGCCCTCGGCCTTGAACAGCACCGGCCGCAGGTTCATCACCGTGCACACCGCGCCCGCAGGCGCCACGCCGCCATCAGGCAACACGCCGTCGGCGGGGTCATTCGGGTTGAGCTCTCCGGGGTCGACGCGGCCGTTCTGGTTGGTGTCTTCTGCGCCGTCGTTGATGCCGTCACCATCACTGTCGGCGTTCGTCGGGTTGGTGGTGGTGGTGGGATCGGCGTCGACCTGCACGTTCATGCAGTTCACGGGGTCGGCGATGTTGGCCGTGATGAGGCCGGTCTCCACGCCGTCCGACACGCCGTCGGCGTCGGAGTCAGCCCGCCGCGGGTCGGTCTCGCCCGGGTCGACCATGCCATTCGCGTTCTGGTCTTCACCGCGCACCGCGCCGGCGGTCGGCCCATCGAGCAGGCCATCGCAGTCGGTGTCGCGGCGCAGCGGGTTGGTCTCGTTGCTCTCGCGCTGGCCGTTGCGGTTCGCGTCTTCGATGCCGTCGCTCAGCCCGTCGCCGTCGGTGTCTGGCAGCGCAGGGTCGGTCTCGCCCGGGTCGACCACGCCGTTGCCGTTGCGATCTTCGATGCGGTTGGGGAGCCCATCCATGTCGGTGTCGGGGTTCACCGAAGGGCCGCAGTCGCCCGCCATGTTGGGGTCTGACTCACCCAGGTCGACGGTGCCGTTCTGGTTGAAGTCTTCCGCTCCGTCGGAGCAGGTGTCGCCATCGGTGTCGCGCAAGAGCGGGTTGGTGCGCGTGGTGTTGAGCTCGATGCCGTCGGCGATGAAGTCACCGTCGGTGTCGCGCTTGCGCGGATCCGTCTCTCCGCTGTCCACCACACCGTTGCGATTCACGTCTTCGACCCCGTCACTCAGGCTGTCCATGTCGGTGTCGGGGTTGGTCGGGTCGGTCTCGCTGGGCTCGGCGCGGCCGTTCTTGTTGGTGTCTTCCACGCCGTCGGCAATGCCGTCGGCGTCGCTGTCGACCACGGTCGGGTTGGTGCGCGAGAGGGGGTCGGGGTCGCCCGCGTACACGCAGGCCGGGTCGACCGAGGTCATCCGTCCGGCCTCCACCCCGTCGAGGATCCCGTCACCGTCGGTGTCGGGGTTGCCCGGGTTGGTGCGCATGCCGCCTGCGTAGATGTTGCTGAACTCGTCTTGATCGCTCAGGCCATCGCAGTCGGAGTCTTTGGTGGCGTTGTTGGGATCGGTCGGGTTGATGGTGCCGCCATCATCCTGGCCGCTTCCACCACCGATGCCGTTGCCACTGCCGCCCGTGCCGCCGCCCACCTCGGAGCCACCGCCGTTGCCACCCGTTCCGCTGTCCCCCACGTTGGGGTTCACCGGAGTGCATTCACAACCGGCGATGAAGAGGACTGCACACGCCGAAAACAGACGCGAACGCGAAGCAAAGTTGAATCGGTGCATGATGAACCTCAGGTCGTCGGCCCCGAACGACCAGCGGGCAGTATTGCAGTGGTGCGGGCTTGAAATCTCGGGGTCCTCGATCAGTGACGACGATCGCGGGCCCGGTGAACGAAGAGTTTGTAGATGCCCAGCTGCGGCGGCACGGTGTCGAGCATCAGCTCGGGGTGCCATTGAACGCCCAGGGCGAACTGATCTTTCGCAATGCTTTCAATGGCTTCCACGACACCATCGGGCGCGCTGGCGCTGGCGATCAGCCCAGGACCCACCTCTTTGACGGCCTGGTGGTGGGTCGAGTTCACCATCAGCTGGCCTTTGCCCCCGAGGCACTCCGCCAGCACCGACTGGTCTTTGACCTCGATGGGATGGTGCGGCTGGGTGCGGTCGTGCTTCTGCTCGTGGGGTTTGGCCGCGGGCAGCTCGGTGGCGATGTCTTGAATCAGGGTGCCCCCGAAGGCCACGTTGAGCAGTTGCATGCCGCCGCAGATGCCCAGCACCGGCAGCTTGCGGTGCAAGGCGAGCTTGAGCACCGCCATCTCGAAGTTCGTGCGCCCGGTCTTGAGCACGCCCAGGCCGGGTCTGGACTGTTCTCCGTACGCTTCCGGGGGAATGTCGAAGGCGCCGCCGGTGATCAACAACCCCGAGACCCGATCGAGGTACTGCTCGATGAGCGATCGATCGTCGGTGTACGGAAGAATGAAGGGCAGGCCCCCCGCGCGCAGCACGGCGTCGGCGTAGGCCGCTTTGAGGTCGTACTTCACGAACGGCGACTCCGGGGTCGCGAGGCTCGAATCAGGCGTGATGGCGATCGACGGACGCCTTGGGTGAGCGTGGTGCTTCATCATCTGGTGCCGGAGAATGCCCCCTGCAGCGCACGAGCGCGAGAAACCAGGTCCTCCGAACGGAGCAGGTCACCCGCCACCGCGGCACACCAGGCCCCCGCGGCCGCCACCTGCCCGATGTTTTCGAGGGTGATGCCCGCGATGCCCACCACCGGGAGCGGGGCCTTCCGGGCGATCGTTTCGAAGAGCGCCAGGCCCAGGGGCGCGTGGCTGACCCGTTTGGTGGTGGTCGAAAAAATCGGGCCCAGGCCCACGTGATCGGCGCCCAGCACCCTCGCCTGCTCGATGCCTTCCAGCGAACGGCAGGTCGCTCCGATGAGCGCGTCGGGCCCCAACAGCTGGCGGGCCACGTCGACCGGGAGATCATCGGCGCCCAGGTGCACCCCGTGCGCGCCGCCTGCCAGGGCCAGGTCGACCCGATCGTTCACGATGACCAACACGTTTCGAGCCCGGGCGAGCGCGACCACCTCCCGAATCAAGGGGAGCGCCACCCGGTCGGCCGTCTGCTCCAGGCGCAGCTGCAACACCCCCACGCCGGCGTCGATCACCGCGCGCGCCTTCTCCATCATCGGCAGTTCGGCGCGGACTGAGTCATCGAGCAGGGCGTACAGCCCACGAGGGAGCTTGTGAGGCATGCGACCCTGCTATAAGCCCCCGGCTCTGCCCCACCCAAGGAGAAGTACCCCGTGACCGACGTCGACCCTCGCTACACCGACAAGCGCACCGTGGAGCGCTACATGAAGTTCGGCCTTGTCGACGAGAAGGCCTTCGAGAAGCACCTCAAGTCGTTGCCCGACGTCGCCGAAAAGGGCGAACGCGTGCAGGCCGAGGCTGACGAGTACATCCTCGACGAAGACCTCAACGAAGGCGCTGAGTAGTCATCATGGCGGGCAAGGCGGGCGAGACCTTCACCATGCAGCAGAGCGGCGAGCAGCTGACGTTCAGCGCGTTCGTGCTCGGTCTCGCTTCGTCGGCCCTCATTCACCTCGGGGTTCACCAGAACCCCGATACCGGCAAGACCACCGTCGACCTGATGCAGGCGCGCGAGTCGATCGACGTGTTGGCGCTGCTGCGTGAGAAGACGCGCGGCAACCTCACCGCCGAAGAAGAGCAGCTGTTCTCTTCCGTTCTCTCCGACCTCCGGTTGCGCTTCGTCGAGAAGAGCAACACGAAGGCTTGAAGTGAGCAGCACCGAAACCCCGCTCCCCGGCTCGTATCGTTGGGCCCTCGTGGCCGCGGTGGTCGTCGGCTTTCAGGTCTCCCTGGCCGCCGGTTTCGACGTGCAGGCCGCCTTCAACCACGCTGAGCCGCCTTCTTTGACGGGCAGCGAGTCGGCCTTGCCCGGCCTGGGCCTCTCTCCCCTCGCCCAGCGGCAGATCGTGCTCGCGGCCGCTTCGGGTCATCAGACCGCCCTCGAGTCGTTGGTGCCCTGGCGCATCGTGAGCTCGCTGCTGCTGGCGATCGCTTCAGGCCTGGTCTTCGTGCTCGGCATGCGCCTGCGGGTCACCCAGGAACACAGGCCGGGCACCGCTCAGCAGCTGGGCATCGCGGCGTTGGCGGCGGCGGCGTTGCGCTCCATCGACGGCGCGGAGAACCTGGTGATCGTTCGCACCGTCTTCACCGAGGTCGGAAAGGCGATCGTGCGGGAAGGCGTGCACGACGCCGAGGCGATGTCGGGCGTGGTGTTGTTCATCTGCTCCGCGGCCAGCGCCGGGTGGACGCTGGTGATCGTCGCGGGCTTCGTGATGCTGGGGAACTACTTCCGCTCCGAGACCCTGCGCACGGCTTTGGCGCGCGCCGAGCCCTGAGTCTTCGACTCAGGGGAGTTCGACGGGCTGCTGGCTTCGAAGGGCTTGAACCCGCTCCGGGAAGAGCTGCCACAACGGCTTGGGCTCCTGGTAGCGGTTCAGGTCGATGAGGGCCGACGACTTGCGCGGAATGCGCAGCAGCTCGGCGCGATCGATGCCCAACACCCGCGCGACGTACCCCAGAGGCCACTTCTGCTGCAGCTTCTCGAACGCGGTGTCGTCGTTTTCGTCTTCCGGGAGTTCGGCGTCTTCGTAGCGGAGCATCTCTCCACCGACTCGCCTGCCGTTGGCGTACGCGATCACCTGCTCGACCTCATCGGGGTCGAAGGCATACGCGTGAACGGTGACGCGCAGGTGCTCGGACAGCCGCCGCGCGAGGGCATGGTGCGTGAGGTACCAGCGCGCACCCTGACGCCCGTACGTGAACGGCGCATCCCAGGCGAAGCGCGCGATTCGCGGGCCGCCCAGCACCGTGACCAACAAGCCGGCATCGTCGCCGGACTGGCCATCTTCCGCGAGCGAGAGACGGGCGATGTGCTGCAGCCACGCCGCGTCCACGTCCGAGTACTGGCACAAATATCCGCCGTGCGATTCCAAAGTGGTCCCCCCAAGGGCCGGTTGCAGAACTCGCGCCGCCCTTACCCGAGGACCGATTTCACTACAAGCACAGACAGGCCCAAACCCCACGATTTCCTCCGTTATTCGTGACGCAATGCGCCGTGAGTAGTCAAACTCATGGATTGGAGCGACCGGTTCAGGGGTGGGGGCGCGCCTTGCGTGTGGGAGATCGGCCCTTACTGTCGATGGCATGCGGATCGAAAAGTTCACGCTCAAGGCGCAGGAAGCAATTCAAGAGGGTCAATCGCTCGCCCGCCGCGCGAACCACGGCAACTACGAGCCGGAGCACCTGCTCCGCGCGTTGCTCGATCAGCAGGATGGCGTGGTGCAGCCGATGCTCCAGAAGATCGGCGCCGACGTGAAGCTGCTCGGTCAGCGCGTCGACGAGGCGCTCGGCCGCCTTTCGGTGATCAAAGGCGCCAACACGTCGTTGTCCAACCGCATCGTGCAACTGCTGGAGCGCGCGGAAGACGACGCGAAGGCGCTCAAAGACGAGTTCACCAGCTCGGAGCACCTGTTGATGTCGTTCGCGCAAGACAAGGGCACGGCTGGTGAGCTGCTCAAGTCGGCGGGCGTCACCAAGGAGCGCATCTCGGCGGCGATCAAGGATCTGCGCGGCAGCTCGCGGGTCACCAGCCAGGACGCCGAAGGCACCTACAAGGCGCTGGAGAAGTACGGCAAGGATCTGACCGAGCTGGCCCGCGCCGGAAAGCTGGACCCGGTGATCGGCCGCGACGAGGAGATCCGCCGGGCGATCCAGGTGCTCTCCCGGCGCACCAAGAACAACCCGGTGCTGATCGGCGAGCCCGGCGTGGGCAAGACGGCCATCGCCGAAGGCCTCGCGCGGCGCATCATCGACGGCGACGTTCCCGAAGGGCTCAAGCGCAAGAAGCTCATCACGCTCGATCTGGGCGCCATGGTTGCGGGCGCCAAGTTCCGCGGGGAGTTCGAAGAACGCCTCAAGGCGGTGTTGAAAGAAGTCTCGCAGGCAAACGGCGAGATCATCCTCTTCATCGACGAGCTCCACACGGTGGTCGGCGCAGGCAAGGCCGAAGGCTCGATGGACGCGAGCAACATGCTCAAGCCAGCGCTCGCGCGCGGCGAGCTGCACTGCATCGGCGCCACCACGCTCGACGAGTACCGCAAACACATCGAGAAAGACGCGGCCCTCGAGCGGCGTTTTCAGCCGGTGATGGTCGGTGAGCCCACGGTGCACGACACCATCTCGATCTTGCGCGGCTTGAAGGAGCGCTACGAGGTGCACCACGGCGTGCGCATTCAAGACTCCGCGCTCGTCGCCGCCGCCACGTTGAGCAATCGCTACATCAGCGACCGTTTCCTGCCCGACAAGGCGATCGACCTGGTCGACGAAGCGGCTTCGCGGCTGCGCATCGAGATCGACTCGATGCCGACCGAGGTCGACGAGGTGCGCCGGAAGGTGATGCAGCTCGAGATCGAGCGGGAAGGCCTCAAGAAAGAGACCGACGTGCACTCGCGTGAGCGGCTGGCGGTGATCGAGAAGGAGCACGCCACGCTCAACGAGCAGTTCAGCACCATGAAGGCGCAATGGGAGTCGGAGAAGGCGGCCATCGCGAAGATCCGCGCGGTGAAGGAGAAGGTCGAGCTGGCGCGCAACGATCAGGCGACCGCGGAACGGCGCGGCGATCTCAACAAGGCGGCCGAGATCAAGTTCGGCGTGCTGCCTTCCCTCGAGAAGGAGCAGCAGCAGCTGACCTCCCGCCTGGGTGAGCTGCAGACCCGCCAGAAGTTCCTCAAGGAAGAGGTCGACTCCGAAGACATCGCCGAGGTGGTCGGCAAGTGGACGGGCATCCCCGTGAACAAGCTGCTCGAGGGTGAACTGCAGAAGCTCGTGCACATGGAGGACCGGCTCGCCAAGCGCGTCATCGGGCAGCGCAGTGCTTTGGAGGCCGTGTCGAACGCGGTGCGGCGGGCGCGCTCGGGTCTGCAGGACATCAATCGGCCCATCGGCTCGTTCATCTTCCTGGGCCCCACGGGCGTGGGAAAGACGGAGACCGCGAAGGCGCTGGCCGAGTTCATGTTCGACACCGACCAGGCGATCGTTCGCATCGACATGTCGGAGTACATGGAGAAACACTCCGTCTCGCGGCTGATCGGCGCGCCCCCGGGGTACGTGGGGTACGACGAAGGCGGTCAGCTGACCGAGACCGTGCGGCGGCGCCCCTACTCGGTGGTGCTGTTCGACGAGATCGAGAAGGCGCACCACGACGTGTTCAACGTGCTCCTGCAGATCCTCGATGAAGGCCGGCTGACCGATGGGCAGGGCCGCACCATCGACTTCAAGAACACCGTCTTGATCCTCACCTCGAACATCGGGGCGCAGGCGCTGCAGGATTCAGTGGCCGAGAAGCAGGAGATCGACGCGGCCACCCGGGTGGAAGTGATGAACCAGCTCAAGCAGCAGTTCCGGCCGGAGTTCATCAACCGCATCGACGAGACGGTGATCTTCGAGCCGCTGCGCCAGTCGGACATCGCGGAGGTGGTGGATCTCCAGATGGCGCGCTTGCAGTCGCTGGCGGCAGCCAAACGCATCACCCTCGAGCTCACTCCGAAGGGCCGCGAGTTCCTCGCGAAGGAAGGTTACGACCCGATCTACGGAGCGAGGCCGCTGAAACGAGCGATCCAGAAGCACGTGCAAGATCCGCTGGCTCTCAAGCTGCTTGCAGGTGAGTTCGTGCCCGGAGATCACGTGACGATCGACGCCACGGCGACGGGCCTGAAACTCGCAGTGCAACCGAGGGCCTAAGTCTTGTCTCCCTCTCCCTGCGCTGCGGGGTGTGGGTCGGGGTGAGGGGCCGGCTTCCCCTCAGCCGCAGCCAAAAACGCCGCGTACTCAGCCTTGCGCTGTTCCGCGATCAGATCGGCCGCGAGCTGAGCCTCGCCAGAAGCCTCGCCTCCAACCTGCACAGCCTTCGCCGTCAAAACCATCCCGACGAACAACGTCAACCCGCGAGCGATCAACCCCGCAGTGTCCTCCATCAAATAATCAAACCCATTGATCGCCGTGACGAGCAGCACCGAAAACGTCTCGCCCGCGATCCCCGCGGTGAGCGCGAACCGGCTCGGAGTGCTCTCGGTGAACCGCCCGATCGCGTACCCGAACACCGGCAACACGGCGATCAACCACAGCCGCTCGAACACCCATCTGAACGCCAGCGTGCCCCAGTCGCTCTCGATGGGCCCGAGCCGCTCCCCGATTCGAGCCGACGCGCCGACCGACAAGATGCTGCCGAGAATGAACGCCACCACCCCCAGGCCAATCTGAATCACGACCTGCCGCGATCCCGCCTCGGCGCGCATGTACGCGGAAGGTGCCTTCTGCTCAGTCGTCATCGACGGTCTCCCGGGGCCCCGCACCATAGAAGACCTCGTCGAGGCTGAGCCCATGCGCCGGCGCGGTCGGCCCGGCCCTGGTGCGATCACGCCCCTCGAGCACGTCCTTCACCCACCCGGGCTGATGTTTGCCGCGGCCGACGTCGATGAGCGTGCCGACCAGGTTGCGCACCATGTGTTTCAAGAACGCGGTGCCTTCGACGATGAAGGTGATCTCATCTCCTGGAGCGCCGATCACCTCGACCCGCGACAACTTGCGAGTGGCATGCGCGGCCTGGCAGTCCGACGCGCGAAACGCGGAATAATCATGGTGGCCAAGCAGGTGCTGCGACGCCTCGACCATCGCGTTCACGTGGAGCGGCAGGAAGATCTCCCAGTGCGTCAATCGGCGCATCGGTGACCGCGATCGCCGGTTGCTCACCATGTACCGATAACGTTTCCCCCCACTCCACCTTCGGGGATCGAAGTCGTCTTGAACGAGCTCGGCCTTCACCACCGCGATGTCATCGGGCAGCAGCGAATTGAGCCCCATCCAGTACGCCTTCAACGGGAGCTGACGCGGTGAATCAAAAGCGACCACCTGGCCTTTGGCATGGACGCCCGAATCCGTGCGGCCCGCAGCCATCAAGGTCACCGGCGCCCCCAGCAACTGCTGCACGGCCCGCTGCACCCGGCCCTGCACCGACGGGCCATTCTCCTGAATTTGCCAGCCCACGTAGTTCGTCCCGTCGTACTCGAGCACCAACTTCACGCGGGGCATGGCCGAGTGACTATCCCACATGGAACCGGGTTGCGGGGTGCGTTGTCATAGGCCTCGCGATGCCACCTGACGTCTTCCTCGTACTCGCCAGCAGCGGTTTGACCTTCGTGGCTTCGCTCCTGTTCTTCGTGAGTGAGGACCTCGCGCCCGTCGAGAAGGAGACCGCGCCCGTCGCGTTCTGCCTGCCTCCGACGCGCAAGAAGGCCCCGCCGCCCCTGCCCGTCATGCCGGAGTGCGCGGTGAACCTGTCGAATGCGATGATCCACAGCGTGATGACCCTCAAGCCGCAAGGCGACGAGTGGGTGGTCACGCTGGATACGGTTCCCATGGCCGACATGCCGGCGCTGCAGGTGCTGGAAGATGGCGACGGGGTCGGCGCGGTTCACGACCTGCGCTGGCACGGCAAGGCGGGCGTGGCTCGCGCGACTCGGCGCACGTGGAAGCAGAAGCCGGGGCAGGCGTAGAAGGCCTCAGCCCTCTCCCCGACCCTCTCCCCCTCGGGGAGAGGGAGCTCAGAGTTCAAAGTTCAGCGGTACTTGATGAACCCACCGAGCACGTCGCGCACGAGCGAATTGACCGTCATCCCGTTGCGCTTGGCGATCGCGGTGAGCTGATCCATCACCCCGCCCGGCAGGTTCAAGGTGAGCGCTCGCTCCGGGCCCAGCTTCGTCGCGGGCTCATCCATCTCGGCCATGTCCGAGATCGCCTCGATCACCGAGACGATGTCTTCCTCCTCCTGCATCACCTCATCGGGGCCGATGATGTTCTGCTGCCGGAAGGTCTGGAGCCTGTCTTTCTCCTCCTCGAGCTCGTCGTTGAAGAGCTGCTTGAGGAAGTTCGACAGGTGGATGTTCGACGGCGTGAACTCGTACTGGCTGAGGAACTGGTCCAGGTCGTACTGCATCTCCCACGCGGTCTGGTACCGCTTCTCACGGTCCTTCTCGAGCGCCTTCATCAGGATCGCTTCGACGCCTTCGGGGATGTCGGCCTTGAAGTACGAGGGCGCGTAGATCTTTCCCTCGGTGATCGACTTGAGGATCGCGACCTCTGAATCACCGGTGAACAACTTGAACCCGGTGAGCCACTCGTAGAGCACCACGCCCAGCGAGAAGATGTCGCTGCGGTTGTCGAGCGGCTTGCCCATGCACTGCTCGGGCGACATGTACGAGAGCTTGCCTTTGATCTCGCCGGCGCGCGTCTGCTCGATCTGGTTGGCCGCCTTGGCGATGCCGAAGTCGAGCACCTTCACGGTGCCGTCGAACGACACGAAGATGTTCTCGGGCGTCACGTCGCGGTGAACGATGTTCAGCGCGTTGCCGTACATGTCAGTGCGGGCGTGGGCGTAATAGAGGCCTTCACACACCGACGAGGCGATCTTCAGCGCGTAGACCATGGGGAACGGGATCCCCAGCGCGTCCGCCTTCGGGATGATGCGACGCATGTCGCGCCCGAAGATGTACTCCATGGCGATGAAGTACGACTCGCCGATCTTCCCGAGGTCGTAGATCTGAACGATGTTCGGGTGATTGAGCTGAGCGGCCAGCTTCGCTTCGTTGAGGAACATCTTCACGAAGTTCGACTGCTTCGACAGGTGCGGTCGAATGCGCTTGATGACGATGGTCTTCTCGAAGCCTTCCAGACCCGCCTGACGCGCAAGGAAGATCTCGGCCATGCCACCGACCGCAATGCGGTCGATCAGCGTGTACTTGCCGAAACGGATGGGCTTTTTCGCTTCTGAAGGAGCCATCGGAGCGGCGGCACCTTAAGCCCAAACCCACCTCACATGTAGTCTTCGATGGGCGGGCAGCTGCAGACCAGCTTGCGATCGCCCAACACGTCATTCACCCGGCCGACCGAAGGCCAGAACTTGTGCTTCTTGACCCAGACCAGCGGGTAAGCAGCGCGTTGCCGGGTGTACGGGTGTTTCCACTCGTCGGCGGTGACTGAATCGGCGGTGTGAGGCGCGTTCTTCAAGGGGTTGTCGGTCTTGTCGAAGACCCCCTGCTCCACGTCGTAGATCTCGGTGCGGATGGAGATCATCGCCTCGCAGAAGCGGTCGATCTCGGCCCGTGACTCCGACTCGGTGGGCTCGATCATCATGGTGTTGCCGACGGGGAAAGAAACGGTCGGAGCGTGGAAGCCGTAGTCCATCAGGCGCTTGGCGATGTCTGCCGCCTCGACGCCGCTGGAGGCCTTGAGCTGGCGCACGTCGATGATGCACTCGTGCGCCACGCGCTTGTGGCTGCCGCGGTAGAGCACGGGGAAGCTGCGCTCGAGCCGCTCGGCAATGTAGTTGGCGTTCAAGATCGCGGTGCGGGTGGCGTGCGTGAGGCCCTCGCCGCCCATCAGGCGAATGTAGACCCACGAGATGAGCAAGATGCTCGCGCTGCCGTACGGGGCGGACGAGATGGCGCCGGTGCCCTTCTCTCCGCCGACCTTCTGCATCGGGTGCGTGGGCAGGTGCGGCACCAGGTGCTTCGCCACGCAGATGGGGCCCATGCCGGGGCCGCCACCACCGTGGGGGATGCAGAACGTCTTGTGCAGGTTCAGGTGGCAGACGTCGGGGCCGAAGTCGCCGGGGCGGCACAGCCCGACCTGCGCGTTCATGTTCGCGCCGTCCATGTAGACCTGACCGCCGGCCGCGTGCACCAGGTCGCAGATCTCGGTGATCGCCTCTTCGAACACGCCGTGCGTCGAGGGGTAGGTCACCATCAGCGCGGCGAGTTGATCTCTGTGCTGCTCGATCTTCACCTTGAGATCGCTCACGTCGACGTTGCCCGAGGCGTCGGTCTTGACCACCACCACCTGGTAGCCCGCCATCACCGCGGTGGCCGGGTTGGTGCCGTGCGCCGAAGCGGGAATGAGGCAGACCTTGCGATGGCCCTGCCCCCTCGCTTCGTGGAAGGCACGGATCACCAGCAGGCCGGCGTACTCACCCTGGCTGCCGGCGTTGGGCATCAAGGTGCAGCCCGCGAAGCCGGTGATCTCCGAGAGGTAGCCCTCGAGCTGGGCGAAGAGGGTGGCGTAGCCCTTCCACTGCGAGGCGGGCGCGAAGGGGTGCAGCGCGTTGAACTGGGGCCAGGTGACCGGCTCCATCTCGGCGGTGGCGTTGAGCTTCATGGTGCAGCTGCCCAGCGCGATCATCGAGTGGCACAAAGAGAGGTCTTTCGCCTCGAGGCCGCGAATGTAGCGGAGCATCTCGTGCTCGGTGTGGAAGCTGTTGAACACCGGGTGCTGCAGGTAGCTGCTGGTGCGGCGCAGCGCCTCCGGCACGATGTGGGTGTTCGCGGCCGCGGTCGCCAGCTCTTCGGCCTTCGCCTTGCCGAACAGGCTCAGCAGGGTCTCCAGCTGCTCGGCCGAGGTGGTCTCGTCCATCGCCGCGCCCAAGGTGGTCGCGTCGATGCGCCGAAGGTTCATGCGAAGACCTTCTGCCTTCGCCATCAGCTCGTCGGCGGCCTTCGAGTCAGCGGTGAAGAAAGCGACCGTGTCGAAGAAGGCATCGTGTTTCACCTTCACTCCGAGCTTCTTCAAGCCCGCCGCGAAGCTCTTGGCCAGCAGGTGCACCCGGGCGGCGATCGCCTTGAGCCCCACAGGCCCGTGGTAGACCGCGTACATCGAGGCCATCACGGCGAGCAGCACTTGCGCGGTGCAGATGTTCGACGTCGCCTTCTCCCGGCGGATGTGTTGCTCGCGGGTGCCCAGGGCCATGCGCAACGCCATGTGGCCGTGCACGTCTTCGGAGACGCCGATGAGGCGGCCGGGCATCGAGCGCACGAACTCCATCTTGGTCGACATGAACGCTGCGTGCGGGCCGCCGAACCCCATCGGCACGCCGAAGCGCTGCGAAGAGCCGATCGCCACGTCGGCGCCCAGCTCGCCCGGAGGCGTGAGCATGGTGAGCGCAAGCAGGTCGGTGGCCATCACCACCAGCGAACCGCTGGCATGGGCCTTGGTGATGAACGCCTTGTAGTCGTGCACGCCGCCGTCGGTGGCCGGGTACTGCACCAGCGCGCCGAAGCACTTCTTGGTGAAGTCGAAGGTGGTGTGATCACCGACGATCACTTCGATGTCGAGCGGCTTCGCGCGGGTCTTCACCACGTCGATGGTCTGCGGGTGGCAGAGGTGACTCACGAAGAACGCCTTGCCGTCGGTGTCTTTGCCGGCCGACTGCAGCATGTGCATCGCTTCGGCGGCGGCGGTGCCTTCGTCGAGCAACGAGGCGTTCGAGATGGGCAGGCCGGTGAGGTCGGCGATCACCGTCTGGTAGTTGAGCAGCGCCTCGAGGCGGCCCTGGGCGATCTCAGCCTGGTACGGAGTGTAGGCGGTGTACCAGCCGGGGTTGAGCAGCACGTTCCGCAGCACCACACCGGGGGTGATGGTGTCGTAGTAGCCGGCGCCGATGAAGCTCTTGAAGACCTGGTTCTGGTCGGCGATGCCTTTGAGCTCGGCGAGCAGTTCGCTCTCGCCCTTCGCGGGGGGCAACGAGAGGGGCTTCTTCACCCGGATCTGCTTCGGCACGGTCTGATCGATCAGCGCGTCGAGGGAGGGCGCGTTGACGGTCTTCAGCATCTCCTCGATGTCGTTGGAGGAGGGGCCGACGTGACGACGCAGGAAGGTATCGATGAACTCGAGCATGGCGGGCGGCTTCTATCGCCCTGCCCCGCGGCTCTCCACCGCCGTGTTGCTGGGTCAATCAGTGAAACTCATGCACCTCAGCTTCCGTCAGACCTCCAAACACCTTCCCGCACCCTTCCCTCAAGTCCTCCCTCTCCCCGAGGGGGAGAGGGTCGGGGAGAGGGCGTTCCAGGCCGTGAACAGAGTCGCGGTCAGGTCGCCGTCACCCTGAACGATCAGCCGGGCCAACGACGCCTTCTTCTCTTCAGGCCATTGAGCGGCCTCGATGGCAGCAAACAACCCAGAACTCGCCGTCGATCTGAGCTCAACCCGGCGCTTCCTCTCCTCGATCGGGCAGCACACGCAGATGGTGAAGTCGCAGAAGCGCTCGAGCCCGTGTTCGAACAAGAGCGCCGCGTCGAGCACCCCGGGCTGAGCCGATTCAGCGCACCAGGCCGCGACGCGAGCGTGCACCACGGGAATCAGCGCGACCTCGATGCGCGCTTTGTCAGGGCCGCCCTTGACGACGGCTGCGAGCGCTTCGGCGGCAGTGAGACCCAGCGAGCTCTCTTTGACCGCGTTCGCGGCGACCCGGTCGAGGTCCAGCACGCGCGCACCGAAGCCCGCGAGGATCGCGGACGCGGTGGATTTTCCGGCGCCGACGCAGCCCGTGACTCCGATGATCACAGCCCTCTCCCCGACCCTCTCCCCCTCCTCGGGGAGAGGGAGACAGGTTCACTTCTTCGTCATGCGCGCAAACACCGGCGCGGGGACGAACTTCTTCACCACCTCTTCCCAGCCCTCGAACCCCACCATGCCGCGCACGGTGGACGAGCTGACCTCCGCGATCTCCTTCGGCGTCATCACGAAGATCGTCTCGACCGACGGCTCGAGATCGCTGTTCACGTTCCGAATGGTCTGCTCGTACGCGAAGTCCGTCGCGTTGCGCACGCCACGCAGCAGGTACTTCGCGCCCAGCTCCGCCGCGACGCGCACGAGGTACCGGCCATCGAACCGCCGCACCTGCACGTTCTTCAAGTGCGCACAGCACTCGGTCAAAATCGCCACGCGCTCTTCGACCGGCCAATGGCCCTTCTTCGAAGGGTTCTGACCAATCACGACGACCAACTCATCGAAGAGCTGAGCGCCCTGCTCCACCACCCACATGTGCCCGTTCGTCGTGGGATCGAACGAGCCGGCGTAGAGCGCGCGGCGCATGAATCACTTCGCCGCGTCGAGAGAAGCGACGTACGTCGGCTGATCCAGCAACGCGTCGAAGTCAGACGCCGTCGCCGGCTCGATCTCGATGAGCCACGCCTTGTACGGATCGTCGTTCACGGAACCGGGGTTCGCGGTCACGTCGTCGTTGATCTTCGCGACCTTGCCGGTCACCGGAGCGAACAGCTCGGAGACGGCCTTGGTCGACTCGATCACGCCGAACGACGCGTGCGCGGTCACCGTGGAGCCCACCTTGGGCAGCTCGACGTAGACCACCGCGCCCAGCGCGTCCTGCGCGTGAAAGGTGACGCCCACCACGATGTTGGAGCCGGCCTTCTTCGCCCACTCGTGGTCCTTCGTGTACTTGAGATCGCTCGGGTAGTTGCTCATTGGAAAATCCTCTTCAGGGTTTCTTGTAGAACGGGGTCTTCACCACGCGCGCCGCTGCTGCGCGGCCACGAATGTCGACGTTGAAGGTGCTGCCTTCAGCGGAGAGCGCCGTGGGCACGTAACCGATGCCCACCGCCTTCTTGATCGACGGCCCCATGGTGCCGCTGGTGACCTCGCCGACCTTCTCGCCGTCTTGGGTGATCGCGTAGTGCGCGCGGGGGATGCCGGTGTCGAGCATCTCGAAGCCGACCAACTTCCGCGGCACGCCGGCGGCCTTCTGCGCCACCAGCACCGACTTGCCGATGAAGTCGGGCTTGTCGAGCTTCACGATCCAGCCCAGGCCCGCTTCGAGCGGCGTGTGCGCGTCGTCGATGTCGTTGCCGTAGAGCGCGTACTTCATCTCGGTGCGCAACGAGTCTCGTGCGCCGAGGCCCGCGGGCGCGGCCGCTTCGGGCTTGCCGGCCTCGAGGATCGCGTACCAGAGGGCCTCGGCCTTGTCGGGCGCGCAGTACAGCTCGAAGCCATCTTCGCCCGTGTAGCCGGTGCGCGAGATGATGCAGGGCACGCCGGCCACGTCGCCGGTGGTGAAGCGGTAGGTGCCCACGCCCTCGAGCGACTTGGGCGAGAGCCGCTGCACCACCCCGAACGCCTTGGGACCCTGGACTGCGATCTGCGCGAAGTCGTTGGAGCGGTTGACCGGCTTCACCTTCTTCGCGTTCTCCGCCATCCAGGCGAAGTCCTTGTCGGCGTTGCTGGCGTTGACGCAGATGAAGATGTGCTCGGGCGAGAAGCGGTAGGCCACCACGTCGTCGACGAAGGTGCCCTTCTCGTTGAGCAGGCCGGCGTAGACCGCCTGGCCATCAGCGCACTTCGCGAGGTCGTTGGTGATGAGGCGGTTGGCTTCTTCGAGCGCGCCCGGGCCCGTGAACTCGATCTCGCCCATGTGGCTGACGTCGAACAGGCCGACGCCGGTGCGCACACGTTCGTGTTCCTGAATGAGGCCGTCGTACTGGACCGGCATGTCCCAGCCCGCGAAGTCGACCATGCGGCCGCCGAGCTTTCGGTGAGCCGCGTTGAGTGGGGTGCTGCGAGCCATGATTTCTCCTCTGGAAAAGCCGCGGGCACCATACCCAGTGACGCACTTTCTTCAACGTGAGAAGAAAGCGGCGTGAAGATCCGCACCCGCCTCAACCCCTCGAAGCCATGCTTCTCGTTCGAGTTCTTCCCTCCCAAGACGCCCGAGGGAGAGAAGCAGCTCTGGGAGACGCTAGAAGATCTGCGTTCGCTCGAGCCCGGCTTCGTGTCGGTCACCTACGGGGCCGGCGGCAGCACGCGCGATCGCACCATCGAGCTGGTCACGCAAATCAAGGAGCGCACCGGCATCGAGCCGATGGCCCACCTCACCTGCGTCGGCCACACCCGCGACGAGATCGGCAGCGTGCTCGAACGGCTGGCCGCGGCGCGCATCGAGAACGTGCTGGCGCTGCGCGGTGATCCGCCCAAGGGTCAGGCGAACTTTCAGAAGGCGGAAGGAGGCTTCTCCTTTGCGAGCGAGCTGGTCTCCTACATCCGCGAGCGCGACCTCGGGTTCTCGGTGGGCGTGGCGGGCAACCCCGAAGGCCACCTCGAGAGCGCGAAAGAGGTCGACCTCAAGAACCTCAAGCACAAGGTCGATGAAGGCGCGGACTTCGTGGTCACGCAGCTGTTCTTCGACAACGCGTTCTATTTCGACTTCGTCGAGCGGGCGCGGCGGCTGGGGGTGAACGCGCCGATCGTTCCGGGGATCATGCCGATCACCAACTATGAGCAGGTCAACCGCTTCGTGCGCATGTGCGGCGCGACGGTGCCGATGCGACTGCAGCTCGAGTTGGAGAAGGTGAAGGACGATCCGCAGGCGGTGATGCAGCTGGGTGTTGCGCACGCCACCCTGCAGTGTTCAGAGCTGCTGGCGCGCGGAGTGCCGGGCATTCACTTCTACACGCTGAACCGCAGCCCCGCGTCGCGCATGATCGTGAGCGCGCTGCGCGCCCGAGGCTAAGTCCCCTCTCCCTTCGGGTCCTTCGGGAGGGTCAGGGTGAGGGTCTCACCTGCATGGCAAGCTCGAAGCAATCCAGCCAGCGTTGATCTCCGCTGAAATCGCGAGGTCGCTTCCAGCGGGAGTTTCGTTCGGCTAGCGCTTCTTGCCGCCGCCACCGCCGCGCTCTTTCCAGAGACGATCGAGCGTCGCGCGCACATCGAAGCCCCCCTTCGGCTTCAACTCTTCTTCACTCGACTCGGCCGCCGGCTTCTTCTTCTCCCACGCCTGTGGAGGCGGCGATTCACGGCGACGCTGTTCCATCCGCCCACCGCTCTTCTCGCCAAACCGGCGCGAAGGACGCGTGTCCTCCGCCGGAGCGCGATCGAACCGCCGCGTCGAGCCCGAATCAGCCGTCTCGGACCCCGGAGTCCTGCTGCCGCCACGGCCCGGATTGGGATGCGTCGGCCGCGCTGACGCAGGCACTTCACTCTTCCCGAACCGCCCGCCCCGATCCTGCGAGCGGTACTTGCGATCAGCACCGCTGTCGCCGAACCGGCTGGACGACTTCGCCGCGCCCTGAGGCTTCGCCCCAAAACGTCCCGCCTTCGGCGTTCCGCGATCCTCACCACCGAAGCGTGACTTCGGAGCACCGCGCTCCTCGCCGCCAAACCGGCTGCTCGGCTTCTGCGCACCAAAACGCGACTTGGGCTTGGGCCCGGCGAACCGATCCGACACTGCCTTCATCGCACCCGCGCGGGACTGCGAGGCCTTCGCACCGAAGCGGCCACCGCCACCCTTCGCGGCCCGGCCACCACCGCGCTCACGCTCACCGCCGCGCGACGACTTGCCGCGAGCAGGAGGACGGGACGAGTCGAACTCCTGCACCTCGACCTCCGCACCTTCCAGCTCGACCACCGCGTAGTCGATCTGCTTGCGCTCCATGTTGACGGAGGCGATCTGCACCTTGCAGGGCAAGCCGACCTTCACCACCAGGCCGTTGCCGAAGTTGATCCGGTAGGTCGACTGATCGAACTCGAAGTCCGGGAACACCGACTCGCCGCGCACGAAACCTTCGACCCACAGCTCGTCGAGCTGCACGAAGAAGCCGTTCTCCGACAAGCCGCACACCACGCCGGGGTGTTCTTCGCCGACACGATCCTTCAGCAGCAGGCACGAGTAGAGCTGGTTCACCTCACGCTCGACCTGCATCGCCGCGCGCTCGCGCTCGGAGCACTGCACCGACAACGCCTCGAGCCGCTCGCTCTCTTCTTCCAGCTGCTCGTCAGACGGTCGCTTCTTGCCGCGGCCCCACAGCTCCTTGAGCAGCCGGTGCACCAGCAGGTCGGGGTAGCGGCGAATGGGCGAAGTGAAGTGGAGATAATCCTCCGCGCCCAGGCCGTAGTGACCGGTGTTCTTCGATGAGTACACCGCCTGCATCATCGAGCGCAGGGCGAGCTGGTTGAGCGCGCGTTGTTCGGGGTGGCCCTCCAGCTGCTTGAGCACCTCGTTCATCGACTTCGAGGTGAAGTCTCCGGGCGGAGGCGTGATGCCGTACGCGCCCAGCAGCTTGAGGAACATGTCCTGCCGCTCTTCATCGGGATCGCCGTGGTAGCGGTTGACCGTGGGCAGCTCCTTCTCGCGGAAGAAACGCGCGACGGCTTCGTTCGCCGCCAGCATGCACTCTTCGACCAGGCGGTGGCTCTCCCAGCGCTCGCGCCGCACGAGCTTGTCGGGCAGGCCGTCTTCCTTGAGCTCGACCTTCTGCTCCGGCAGATCGAAGTCGATCGCCCCACGCGCCAGCCGCATGGCGGTCAACGTGGTGGACAGTTTGTAGAGCCGGTCGAACTGGGGCTTGAGCTCGGTGCGGCCCGGTACTTTTTCACCGGCCAACACATCGTGCACCTCGGTGTACGTGCACCGCGCGGCGCTGCGCATCACGCCCGGGTAGACCTCGGTCTCCAGGGTCACGCCGCTGGGATCGATCACCATGTCGGCCACCATGCAGAGGCGATCGACGTCGGGTTTGAGCGAGCAGATGCCGTTCGACAACCGCTCGGGCAACATCGGCAGCACGCGGCTGGGCAGATAGACCGAGGTGGCCCGGCGCAACGCTTCAGCGTCGAGCGCGGTGTCTTGCTGCACGTAGTGAGAGACGTCGGCGATGGCCACCACCAGGCGGGTGCCACGGGCGTGGCTCTCGCAATAGACCGCGTCGTCGAAGTCACGCGCGTCTTCACCGTCGATGGTGATGAGCGGCAGCTTGCGCAGATCGCGCCGGTGTTCGGTTCGGGCTTCCGTCTCGCTCACTTCGAGCGGGATCGCGTCGGCCTCGTCCATCACCTCAGGCGGGAACTCGTCGTGGAAGCCCTTGGAGAAGGCCACCGAGAGCACTTCGATCGAATGATCGTCGGCCGAACCAAGCGAGCCGGCCACTTCACCGGTCAACTCGTTGGAGCCCTGGAACAACGCGGTGCCCACGCCCAGCCGCACCTTCACCACGTCACCGGGGCGCGCGAGCTGCGTCTTGGGAACGCGGATGTTGCCGAGTTCCTTTTCACGCGGCTCGACCCAGGCCTGGCGCGCGTTCTCTTCGTAGGTGCCGACCACCAACTGACGGGTGCGCGAGGTGACCTCGATCACCCGGCCCGCGGTACGGCCGCCCTGCCCGGGCACGATCTCCACCACCACCTGATCGTTATCGAGCGTCTTCCGCGTCTCGTCGGGCGGAATGAAGAGATCTTCGGAGTCCTGCCCGACGATCGGCTTCACGAAGGCAAACCCATCGCGGTGGTGGTGAATGATGCCGATGACCGTCTTGCCGCCCCGGGTCGAACGGGTGGGCGGCGGGCCCTTCTTCTGCGGCTGCTTGGGAGGCGGCTCGGGTTCGAACTTGCGCGCCTTCGGCTTCACGCCGTGGGTTGCCCGGACGATCGCGGGGGGCTTGCCACCCCACGCGGGGCCCGACTTCGCCTTCGGCTTTTCATCAGCCGGCACGAAACGTTTGCCGTCGCGGGTGAGCGCCCCTGCTTTGACGAGGTCGCGCAAGACGCGTTTGACGGCGGTCTGCTCGCCGGGATTGAAGCCGCCGGCGCGGAGGAGCTCCTGGATGCCCACAGGGCGTCCAGCGGTGCTCACGAGTTTCAAGATTTGTTCAGAGTCGATTGCCACGTGTAGATGTATCCGTTTCGAAGTGCCTGGCCGCCACGCGAAGGTGAGCGGGACACGATTTGAGAAGTTTTGAGGAAAAGTAAAACGGGCCAGCGTCCTCGCGAGTTGCGAGGTCGTCTGGCCCGCCTGACCGCTTTGACGCGGCCGGTCCTGCATGTCTGACCGGGGAGCTCAGAGGTACCAGGTGGCGCCCACCCCGGGCGTCACCGTGAAGAGCCCGAGCACGAAATTATTCGCGACGGACATGGGCACCGCCAGGAGCAGGCGCGCGTTCACCGAGAACGGAGGAGCGAAGAAGTACTCCGCGCCGAAGCCCAGCTGAGCGCCGAACCCCACCCCGATGTTCGAACCGCCACCCGCCATGAGGAACGAGGCGGCCGCGTGGAAGAACGGGCGCATCGCATCGGCCGGGGTGCGGAACATGTAGTCGAAGCCCACCGACGCGTTGAGCGCGAACGGCGTGCTGCTGTTGATGATCATCCCGAAGCCCAGATCGAACAGGAGCTTGAAGGCGTCACCTGCGAAGTACGCGATGCCCACCGTGGGCGCCGCGACGGTGGTACCGGCGCCCGTGGCCAGGGAAGGCAGCGTGGCCGACGAGCCGAAACCCGCGCGAATGCCGAAGTCGCCGCTGGAGGCGGAGACCTTGTTGCCGGTGAAGGTGGGCTCGCCGCTGGCGGGCGTGCTGCCGTCAGCCCCCTTTGGCTTGTAGACGTAGCCGCTCTTCGGCTGCTGCTCGGCCGGGGGCGGGTTGTTCTGGGCCGGCTGCTGCTGCACGCCCGACGACGGCGTGCTGGGGGTGATCTCCGTACCGATCTCCTGCGCGAGTGCACTGCCCGAGACGAGCACTGCCAGCGCCACGACGAGCTGCTTCACGAGACGACCTCCGGAGACTTCACGTGTGCGATCACCTTGAAGGTGCGCGCGACCTGCATGGGGTTGTGCACCTTGCCCAGGAAGAACTCGATCTCCTGCATGCCCGGGTTTCTGGGCGTGAAGAAGAACTCGCGCACCGGCGAGCCCGAGTTCGGGTGATTCACGTTCACTTCGCGCAAGCTGACCCGCTTGGCGGTCTGCGGCTCGATGGCCCAGACGTGGCCCTGCTTCTCGGGCAGCTTCACGGTGAGGCCGTGGTTGAGCTTCACGTTGGCTTCACGTGCCTGACCCGTACCCGACGCCTCGACCTCGACCACCTCGATCGTCTCACGCGCGACGGGCGGATATTCGGGAGCGCGGGGCTCGCAGATCTCGCACACGATGCGACCGCCCCAGCCAGTGGACTTCTCCACCACGCCGGTCGCGACCACCACCTCGCCGATGTACTTCTTGAGGCCCTTGCTCGCCTTGCCCTCGAGCGTGAAGGCGACCTGCTGGCGGGTGCCGGGGTTCGACACCACCAGGTAGTACTCCTCGGCGTTCATCTCCAGGCGGCCCCGCAGCGTAGCGAAGCCCTTCACGCCCACCGACATGCCGGGGTTGGCGATGGTGGCCACTTCACCGGGCGAGAGCAGCCGAAGCTTGACCGCCTCGGGCACATCGACCTCTGCCACCACTTCAGCTTCCGGCTTCTTGGCGGAGTACTTCCGCACGTCGACCGAGCCGCCGTAGTTGTGGAAACGCTTCACCAGGCCCGACACGGAGACCTTGTGATCCGCGTACGCGGGCAGCACTTCCTGGTCGGGTCCCTGCAAGAGGAACCACAGCTCGCGTTTGTCGCGGCCGATGACCTCGAGGTACGGGAAGCCCTGGTAGAGCACCAGCTTGCCCTTCATGCTGCCTTCGCCGATCACGCCGCGCTCGCCGACCGTGAGGGCCTGCTCCATCTCGCGCTTGGTGAGGAGGTTGGCTTCGGGCGGAAGCTTGGTCGAGCGGGGCATCGGCTTGTCGGGCATGGGCCCCAGCCAGCCATCGGCGCGACGCGGAGGGGCGCTGACGGAAGGCGGGGGCACCTGGCCCTTGGCGCCTTTCGGACCCTTGCCAGCCAGCTTCACCGGCTCCGGAACCACCTCGGGAGGGGGGAGCTTCGCCGCTTTGGGCGGGGGCGGAGCCTTTTCAGGCTTGGCTGCTTTGCCCTTGGATTTCAGGACCTTGGCGGGCTTTTGAACCTTCTTCTGGGGGGCCGGCTTCGCCTTCTTCTGCGCGGCAGCGGGTTTCGCCTTCTTCTTGGCCAACGCTGTCTCCTTGGGCTGGGGTGGGTCCCCGTAGTTGATCTTGAGGGGTCGCGTCAAGCCAAATCCCTGCAATTCCTATTGGTTTTCAAGCGTGAAATCGGCATGGAGCACGGATGCCGCTGATCCCCGTCGATGAAGCGCGAGCGCGGATACTCAGCCTGCTCAACCCGCTCGCTCCTGAAGAAGTGCAGATCGAAGACGCGATCGGTCGCAGTGTGACGGCGCCGATCCACGCGCGTCGCACCCTGCCGCCCTGGGACAACTCAGCAATGGATGGCTACGCGGTGATCGCCGGCGATGGGGCCACGCCGCTGAAGATCATCGAGCGGATCTTCGCGGGCGACACCCCCAGGCAGCGCATCGTGGCCGGCACCTGCGCCCGCATCATGACGGGTGCACCGCTGCCGCCGGGCGCTGACGCGGTGGTGATGCAGGAGAAGACGCGCGCGCTCGAAGGTGATCGCGTGGAGTTGCTGGAGCACCCCGACGCGGGCGCCAACATCCGCCGCCGGGGTGAAGACATCGAACAGGGCGCCCTGCTCTTCTCCGAGGGAAAAGAGCTGTCGATCGGTGACGCGGGCGCACTCTGGGGCCAGGGGTTGGAGCGCGTGCAGGTACGGCGCCGGCCGCGGGTGGCCATCGTCTCCAGCGGCGATGAGCTGTGTGACGTGGGCGCGCTTCGAGAAGGAAAGATCGTCGACACCAACTCGCCGGTGCTGGCCGCGCTGGTGCGTCGCGCGGGCGGGCTGCCCACCCGCATCGGTCGCGCCGCCGACCGCCTCGACTCGTTGACCTCGTTGTTCGCGCAGGGGCTCGAGCACGACGTGTTGATCACCCTCGCCGGCGCTTCGGTGGGCGAGAAGGACTTCACCCGCGAAGCGTTGATGGGCCTGGGCGTCGACCTCGATTTCTGGAAGGTGGCCATGAAGCCGGGCAAGCCGCTCGCCTTCGGCCGCAAGGGCGAGACGTTGATCTTCGGGCTGCCGGGAAATCCGCTGTCCGCGATGGTGACCTTCGAGATCTTCGTGCGGCCGGCGCTCCGGGCGATGCAAGGACTGCCCGCATTGATCCCTCGCCTTCCGGCCCGGCTCGGCGCGCCGATCGCCAAACAGCCGGGGCTCCGGCTCTTCGTTCGGGCGACCTGGGAGGTCCGCGGCGACACCCTCTGGGCGACGCCGCTAAAATCGCAATCGTCCGGATCTTTGAGTTCTGCGTCAGGAGCGACCTGCCTGATCGAGCTGGGAGAAGATGCCGGCAATGTCGAGACCGGCAATAATTGCGCGGTCTTACCTGTGTCGTGGGCACCTGCCTGACCGTGCAACGTTTGTTCAAGCTCCGCATCTGTAGGGAGTCGGGCAACAACACTCTGCCTCGACGGATGATTGGGAGTGGTACGCATGGTGCGGACACTCTTCGTAGGGCGACGAGGGCTCGATGACAGACCATACCCAGCTCCTTCCCACTCGGAAGCACACCCACCTTTTGGAGCGGTACTCCGAATCAGATCTGCCCACCGAGCGCGGCTTGTTCCGCATCGTGGTCTTCCGCGACAAGCGTGACGGCCGTGAGCACGTGGCGATGGTCAAAGGCGACATCCGCAACCTCGAAGGCGTGCCCGTGCGGCTGCACTCCGAGTGTTTGACCAGCGAGGTCTTCGGCAGCTTGCGGTGTGACTGCCGCGCGCAGCTCGACCGGGCGCTCGACTTCATCTCGCAGCAGGGCAAAGGCGTGCTCGTCTACCTGCGGCAAGAAGGCCGGGGCATTGGCCTGGGCAACAAGATCCGCGCGTACGCCCTGCAACAGGAGCAGGGCCTCGACACCGTCGAAGCGAACCTGAAGCTGGGTTTCGCCGACGACCTGCGCCGCTACGACGTGGCCGCGGAGATCCTCCGCAGCCTGGGCGTGTTGAGCGCCGATCTGATCACCAACAACCCGCTGAAGATCGCCGGGCTGGTGGAAGAAGGCATTCCGGTCCGTCGGCGAATTCCATCGCGGACCCTCTCGAACCCGCTTAACGTCGACTATCTCAAGACGAAGCGGGATCGGTCTGGTCACCTGATTGAGCTCCTCAGCGAGGACGAAAAGTCGGAAGCCAAAGCGGGCTAAGGCAGCGCCTTCCGCCGGTCTGTCCGTCCGTTTCTGGGGCGTGCGCGGTTCGATCCCTTCCCCTGGTCCAGAGACGGCGCGCTACGGCGGTAACACGCCATGCGTCGAGATTCGGGCCGCGGGTGAGACCTTCATCTTCGATCTGGGCACCGGTGTCCGTGAGCTGGGCGCTGCAGCACAGGGCCCGCTCCACGCGAACATCTTCATCTCGCACTACCACTACGATCATCTGCAGGGCCTGCCGTTCTTCGGCCCCATCTTCGATCCGCGCAGCCGCTTCACGATTCGGGGGCCGACGCGAAACGGCAAGTCCGTGAAGGACGTGTTGAGCGGGCACATGCAGCAGCCGTTCTTCCCGGTGACCGTCGAAATGGTCTTCCGCGCGCAGCTCGAATACCAGGGCTTCGAAGCGGGCGATCGGCTCAAGCTCAACGGTGTCACCGTCAGCGCGATCGAAGCGAATCACCCCGGCGGCAACCTCGCGTACCGCATCGACTGCAAGGGCAAGTCGGTGGTCTACGCGACCGACACCGAACACGGGAACGAACGCGACGCGCAGCTGATCGAGTTCTCCCGCGGCGCCGACGTGCTCATCTACGACGCCATGTACACCGAGGAGGAATACCTCGGCCGGCAAGGCAGCCCGAAGATCGGTTGGGGGCACTCCACGTGGCAGAACGCGGTGCGCGTCTCAGCCGAAGCCGAGGTCGGAACGTTGGTGATGTTCCACCACGATCCGACGCGCACCGATGACGCGCTCGATGCGTTGGTGAAGCTGGTGAAGAAGCAGCGCAAAGCGACCATCGCGGCCAAAGAGGGCCTGGTGATCAAGCTGTGATCAGGGAGAGGGCCTCGCGCTCATCGCAATCGCTCGAGCCAACCCTGCATGAGGCACCTTCGCGATCGCCTCTTCGCGAGTGAACCAACCGCAAGCCGAGTGCTCGCCGGGATCAATCCGCACCTCGCCGCGCGCCTTCGCCATGAACGCCGTCTCCCGAAACACCTGCGGCGGACGGCCTTCCCCGAACGGGAAGCAGTGCTCATAGTCGAGCGGCACCACCACACTCTCGAGCCCTGTCTCCTCCATCAACTCCCGCTGAGCCGCCTGCAGGGGTGACTCGCCCGCCTCCACCCTGCCCGTCACCGGCTGCCAGAACCCGCCGCGAGCCGCCGTGCGCTCGAGCAACAACACCCGCCCGTCTTCGCGCGTCACCACCACCGACACGGTCCGCCGAGGTTCTTCCGCCACGGTCACCTCGCAGTCGAACACCTCGCGAAAATGATGAACGATGCGGTCTTCCACCTCGAAGACCGGAACATCCCGCTCCAGCTCATCGCGCATCGAAGTGACGCCCGCTTCACGAATGCCGCACGGAACGATCAACTCGAAGTGACTCAGATCCGTACGCACGTTGAGCGCGAAGCCGTGCTTCGTGTACCAACGCGACAGGTGCACCCCGAGCGCGGCGATCTTCCGCGGGCCACCGCGCCGGCTCTCGGCCACCCAGACGCCCGGCCACTGCTCGATGCGGGTCGCGGTGATGCCCCAGTCGGCCACCGTGCGAATCATCAGCTCTTCGATCGCGCGCACGTACTTCCGAACATCCTGCCGGCCGGGCCCGAGGTGAAGCAGCGGGTAACCGACGATCTGCCCAGGCCCGTGGTAGGTGACGTCGCCTCCGCGATCGGTCTCGAACACCTCGACCCCGAGCGCCTCGAGCTGAGGCTTCGGGGTGATGATGTTGTTCTCCTTCGCGCCCCGGCCGAGCGTCAGCACCGGCGGGTGTTCGAGCAGCAACAACGTGTCAGGTACCTCATCGACCCGCCGCGCCTCCTGAAACTGCCGCTGGAGCTCCAGCCCGTCGCCGTACTCGACGCGGCCCAACCGGTGCCATTGGACGGGAGGATTCACGGGCCGTATTTCCCTGGAGGAATTCGGGCGATCAGGGTCGCCAGCTCATGCACGCCCCGTTGCGCCCTGAGGGAGAGCGCCACCAACTGCGTCAACGCGCTCTCCGGCAGCCACACGCCCCGGGCTTCGGCGAGGGCCTGCGCGAGCGAGACGAGCTCTTCGGGATGGGGCGGCGAAAACGGAATCACCGCGTCCACGCGCGCGAGCACCCGCGGCGAGAGCTGAGGCACCGACTCGACCAGCGAGGCCGTGTCGTGGAGCGGCTCTTCGCCGTGCTCCCCTTGCAACACCAGCGCAGGGGGCGGCACCGCGGCGCGCACCACCAGAAACGCGCTGCGGCCTGCAGGCTCGAGCCACCGCAGCAGCTCGTCTTCTTCTTCGGGCGTGAGCGGCCGGGTGATCTCGAGATGGCGCAGATCCGGCTGAGAACCCAACGACTGCAACCACGCCGACTTCCCCGTGCCCTCGGGCCCGATCACCAGCGCCAGGCGGGATCGAACGCGGGTGAAACGCGCGCGCGCCCTGCGTTGCGCAGACAACTCGAAGGCCAGCGCTTTGACTTCCCACGGGGGGCTGACCTTCGGCGCCGTCGACCCCAGCAAGGTGGCCGAGAGGCCCAGGCAGCCTGCGCAGAGGTACGCCCCGGCAGGTCCTGCCACCAGCGCACCGACCTCCACCTTCGGCTTGCAGCAGAACGAACACCACGCATCGAGCGCGGGGTCGGCAAGCTGGGGCGATCGCTGTTCGACCAGCATGCGCCCTTCGCTGACCTCGGCGACCTCGGGCGTGGCTTCGTCCTCCGGTTCGAAGCCGAACACGGCCTCGCCCGACTCTTCTTCGTCCGTCACACCTTCGACCCGCCTCGCTTGCCTGAGCATCTGCGCCGCCCGCTTGAGCATCTGTCGATCGCGGTACCACGCCGCAGCGATTCGCAAGAGGCGAACGGCCTCCTCCTTCTTGCCGCGTCGTTCGGCGTCCTGCGCGTCACTCAGTAACCTTCGAATCTCCGACATCTGGTGCCGACAACTTAGCCGTCAGCCGCCTTGTATGCAGCGCGTCAGCGCGCCATGAACCCCGCAACCGTGACCGGGCCGAGTCGTTGGGAGCAGCTCTCAGAGGGGATCCCGCGGCCGTTCTGGGCGCTGCTCCTGGGCACCTTCATCACCAAGGCCGGCAGCTTCGTCATGCCGCTGCTCTTCGTCTACCTGACCCAGGCGCGTTTGCTGCCTCTGCCGCTGGCCGGCGCGATCACCTCGCTCTACGGCCTCGGCTCGCTGTTCGGCTCACTGCTGGGCGGCGTGATGGCCGATCGCTACGGCAGGCGCTTCACCATGTTGACCTCGCTGCTCGTCGGAGCGGCGTTCGCGCTGGTGCTCGGCCTGGCCGAGCAGTTGTGGCAGCTGGCGTTCGCCACGTTCCTCCTGGGGTTGACCGCCGACGCGTACCGGCCCGCAAGCCAGGCGCTGGTGGCCGACATCGTTCCGCCGAAGCACCAGATGAAGGCGTTCGGCATGCAGTACTGGGCCATCAACCTGGGGTTCACCTTCGCCAGCGTGATCGGCGGCTTCATGGCGAAGCGGAACTTCGGTGCGCTCTTCATCGGCGACGCGATCACCACGTTGGTCCTCGCGTTCATCGTGTGGCGCGCGATCCCCGAGAGCCGGCCTGAACCGAGCGCCGATCCGCTGCGTCCTCCTCCGGGCGGTCATGCGCTCACGCCCTTCACCGATCCGAAATACGCGCCGTTTCTCCTGCTGAACTTCCTGGTGGCGTTGTTGTTCTTTCAGCACCTCTCGTCGCTGCCTGAAGACATGCGGCTCAAGGGGCTGAGCACCGAGGAGTTCGGCTTGAGCATCGCGGCGAACGGGCTGCTCATCGTGATGTTCCAGCCGCTCGCGACCCGCTGGGCGTCGGGCTACACCCGCGCGCGGGTGTTGGCGCTCGCGGCGGCGCTCACCGGCCTGGGTTTCGGGCTCACCACCTTCGCGACTTCGCTGCCCACCTACATATTGACCGTGGCGATCTGGACCTGGGGCGAGATCCTCTTTTCTCCGGTCAACGCGAGCATCGTGGCCACGCTCTCACCCACGCACCTGCGCGGCCGCTACCAGGGCGCGTTCACCATCACCTGGAGCACCGCTGCGATGCTCTCGCCGTTGATCGGCTCGTCACTCATTCCGGTGATTGGCCATCGGGCGCTCTGGTTCGGGTGCTTCGGGGTGGGCCTCGTGGTGGCGGTGGCGCACCTGACCTTCAGCGCGCGAGCGCTGCCGAAAGAGGCCGTGACGGAGTAAGACGCACGACGTGATGAACGTCGCCGCCTACGCCCTTTGCCTCGCGCTCAGTCAGGAGCCCGAGGTGGCCCCTCCGGAAACGGCCCCAGCAGCCAGCGCGGAGGGTGAACCTGCCGCCGCGCCTGTTGCGCCTTCGGGCCCCGCTCGTCCCAAGGGGGCCGATGAGGTCAATCGGTTGCTCGCCAAGCTGCCCACCATGAAGCCCGAAGAGCGCGACGCGGCGCTGGAGGCGTTGGCGAGGCAGTACGGCCAGGTCGAATCGAACCCGGTGCTGCCCGGCAGCGACATCGATCTGGATGCGTATCTGGGGCTCAAGCCGGCCGAGCAGGTCGAGGTCGTGGCCCGTGGCTTCTTTCTGGATCTGATCGCCGCGGACACGGGGAAGCTGGTCGCCCGCTCGGGGTTTCCGTTCTTCATGGAGGCACGGCGCATCGATCGGCCGGAGGAGCTGCGCACGCAGTGGGGCAAGAGCCTGCGATCGCGCCGGGCCGATTTGTTGAAGCTCTATTCGCTCGAGGTGCTGCTGCCCGCCGACATGGAGAAAAAGTACGGCAAGCCGCCGGCACGGTTGAGCAGCTGGAGCTGGCGGGCGCCCAATACCTACGTGGCGGTCGGCAATCTGTCAGGGCACGCGACGGTGCTGGTGCTGCACCAGGCGGGCGCGGCGTGGCAGGTGGTTGGGTTTCACGACTGAGTGGAAATGAAGAACCCCGGCGCTCTTTCGAGTTCCGGGGTTTCTCTTGAGGCCCTCACCCTGAGGGGTTACTTCTTCTTTTTGTCGGCCACCGGGTTGATCTCTTCTTCGGGGCGAATCGAGTCTTGCGCGCCCTTCCAGGTCTCGCCGGCGCCCATCTTCCACGCAGCGGGCACTTCGCCCTTCCACGCGTAGGTCGCCACGATGTCGCCGCCGGTGGTGCTGCGCGCCGAGATGGTCCACTCGATGTCGGCGGTCTTCACTTCGGCCGGGAGCTTGTCGATGTCGTAGTGACCGAGCACCGTCATCGGAGGGAAGAACTTCACGAAACGATCGGGCCAATCGACGCGGCTGTCGGGGCCACCTTCGCCGGGGATCTCGCCGATGAGCTTCTGCTTCTCGTCGTAGAGCTTCCAGTTGAACTTGAAGCTCGCGTTGACCGTCACGCGGGTGATGTTCTTGTCATCCGTGCGCGAGTCGCGGGGCAGACCCCAGACCACCAGCGGAATGTGGATGCGGCCGTCAGGACCGGTGTCGGCCGAGAGGATGTCGAGGCGGATGCCCTTGTCGGTCGCCGTCCACCAGGGCGAGTAGGCGCCGTTCTTGTTGAGAAGATCGAAGACCTTGCGCGTGTACGCGTAGACCTCCTTCTTCTTGTCGTTGCCGGTGCCGTCGTCGTCCTTCTTGCTCTTGGCGGAGCGCTCATCGAGCTCCTTCAAGTAGTCGTCGAAGTCGCGGTTGCCACCGTGCTGATTGAAGTGCTTGGTGACTTCCTTGAAGTACCAGCTCATGAACGTCTGCTGCTCGTCGATGTAGAGCTTCTGGTCAGGAATGACGCGGAGCCAAGCAGCGCGCTCGAGGTAGTCCGCCTTGATGCGCGCCACGTTCAAGTCGCGCGCCGACTCAGCGGTCTTGGTGTCCCACTTTCGCATCGCGAACACGATGCTGGCGGAGACACCCAGGACGGCCACGATGATCCCGAAATATCGCTTCATGAAGGCGGGCTTTTAGGCCGACGACCGCCGCAAGTCACTTCTTCCCGAGTTGGGCCTTCACCGCCTGGAGAGGGGCCACCCCCAGTTCGGCCCCCCCCAGCTGCTCGGCGGCGATCAGGGCGGTCACGTCGTTGATGCGCTGCGAGTTCGCCGGGTGCGTGGAAAAGAAGGTCATCACCGGGCCCGTGTCCCCGTACTTCGCCTTGAGCTTCTCGAAGAAAGTGGCCAGCCCGCGCGGGTCGTAACCTGCACGCGAGGCGTAGCGGGCGCCGTACTGGTCGGCCTCCAGCTCCATGTCGCGGCCGTAGGCCAACTGGGCTCCCTTGCCCGCCAGGCCCGCGCCGAGCTTGGCGAGCTCGTTGGTGTTCTTGCCCAGGGCCATGTCGATCACCGACTGCAGACCGTTGGCCGCCACCAACTGCCGCGCGCTGTGCCGGGCCACCACGTGCCCGATCTCATGGCCCATCACGCCGATCACCTCGGCCTCGTTGTCCGCCGCGAGCAGCAGGCCGGTGTACACGTAGATGCGCCCGCCGGGCGTGGCGAACGCGTTGACCGTGTTCGGGTCGTCGATGACGTAGGTGCGCCATTCGACGGCGCGCTCCTTGTTGGCCTCGGTGGTGAGCTTCTTGGCGATCTGCTCGACGTAGAGCTCGACCTGCGGGTTGTTCAGGAACTGAATGTTCTGCTTCTTGAGCTCTTCGTGAACCTGAAAGCCCAGCTGGAACTCCTGCTCGTCGGAGATCAGGGTGCGGGCGACCGCCTTCTCGGTGTCGCGGCGCTGCGTGGCGGTGCAGGCGGCCAGGGAAAGAACCAGGAGGGACAGGAGCGAAGTTCGGAGCATCAACCACCCATAACAAGACCGGCCATGGGGGTGCTTTCTGTTTTCCACGCCCGCGGTGTCCATTTCGGTGAACCCGCCGTTCGACAGGAGCATCCCGTTGTAAAACACGACTCATGCGGCCCGCGCTTCAGGTCATCGACGGAGGCAAGACGACGGGCCGGGCCTGGTTGCACTCGTTGTACGTGAAGTACGGCAGCGCGGTGTACGGCCGCTGCCGCTACCTGCTGAAGGATCAAAGCGCCGCGGAAGACGCCCTGCAAGACGTCTTCGCCCGGGCGCTGGTGAACGAGAACAGCTTTCGGGCAGAGGCTTCACCCCTCACCTGGTTGATGAAGATCGCCACGCACCATTGTCTGAACGTGATCCGCAGCAAGGGCGCGGGGTGGCACGACGAATACGCCGCGATGCAGGTGGTGCGTGGTGAAGCCCACGGGGGCGCGGCCGAGCTCGAGGCGCGTGATCTGGTGCGGAGGAGCCTGAACAAGTTCGACCTCGAGACGCAGCAGGCCGTCATTCACTACTGGGTCGATGATCTGACGTTGGAAGAAGTGGCGGCGACACTGGAGCGTTCGGTGCCGACCATTCGAAAACGGCTGCGCGCCTTCGCGGACGCCACCGGGCAGACCCTGGCTGGAGAGCTTTCATGATGACCCTGGCGATCAAACACGTGGGAGAGCTGAAGCTGCGCCGCTTCCTCGCGCACGAGCCGCTCGACGCCGCCACCACCGAACACCTGGGCAGCTGCGCCGAGTGCGCGACGCGGTTGTCGAAGTTCAGGGAGGAGCAGCGGGCCTTCGAGGCCGAGGTGCCGTTCGATCGTTTCGCCCCGGGCGTGGAGCGGGCGGCCCGGCAGCAGAAGGCACCGAAGGCGCGTTCGCTGGTGGGCGTGTTCGTCGCGATCGCGGCCTGTCTGGTGGCGTTCTTCGCCGGCAAGCAGGTCTTCCAGGACGACGGCGGCCATCGAATCAAGGGCGGCGCAAAGGTGGACTTCGTGGTCGCGGGACCGGGTGGTCAACGCCCGGCGGCTGAGCTCGAGCAACTCGCGACGGGTGAGCGCGTGCGCATCGGGGTGAGCGGTCACCGGCACGTGCTGGCGTTGAGCATCGACGACGCGGGGGAGGTGTCGATGGTCTATTCGGAGACGCTGCAAGGAGAGGCGCAGACCTGGTTGCCTGAGTCGATCGAGTTCACCGGCGCAGGTCGTGAGCACGTGGTGGTGCTGCTCTCCGATGCTCCGCTGGAGACCGAAGCCCTCTCGGTGAAGCTCCAGGGGGCGTGGAAGGCGGCCGGCGGCGATCTGAACAAACTCGGTGCCCTCGAAGTGAACGGAGTTCAGGTACACCGCACGTTCCTGAAACCGTGAGCGCCCATCCAAAATCAAATATCTCCCTCTCCCGCTGGGAAAGGGTCGGGGTGAGGGCGTTGGCGCTGTGCCTGCTCTCCTTGCCAGCCGCCGCACAACAAACGGGCCCCCTGCACCGCTTCGCACTCTTCGTGGGTCAAAACGAAGGAGGCGAAGGAACCAAACCCCTTCTCTACGCCCGTGACGACGCCCGCCGTCTTCACGACGTCTTCCTGCGCCTCGGTGGCGTGAAGCCCGAAGACGCCATGCTGATCCTCGACGAGACGGCCGACGACGTGACGACGGCGCTCACCGAGCTCGAGCGACGCATCCGCGACGCGAAGGCCCGCGGCGAACGCACCACCCTGCTCTTCTATTATTCAGGCCACGCGAAAGACGGCTCCTTGCGGCTGGGCACCACCAAACTCCCGCTCGAGTCGATCAAGTCGAGGCTCGCTGCCGGCCCCGCGGACATGCGAGTCGCCTTCCTCGACGCCTGCCGCTCTGGTGCCGTCACTCGCACCAAAGGAGTTCGCCGGGCGCCCGCCTTCGAAGTGGAGACCGACGCGACCCGGCAGGCGAAGGGCCTGGTGATCCTCACCTCCTCGGCCTCCGACGAAGACTCGCAGGAGTCAGATCTCATCGGCGCCAGCTACTTCTCGTACCACCTCGCCACTGGCCTGCTGGGCAGCGCTGACACCGGGGGCGACGGCCGGGTGACGCTCTCCGAGGCCTACGCGTGGGCCTACGAACGCACGGTGGCGAGCACGGCCGACAGCGCAGCGGGGCCGCAGCACCCGACGTTCAGCTTCGATCTCGCGGGTAACGGAGATCTCGTGCTCACCGACGTGGCCGAGCGGAATGAAGGTCTTCGCATTCCAGTGAGCGCTCCGATTGGGCCGTACTTCATCATCGATCCCCGCGGCGTCGTGGTGGCCGAGGCCGTGAAGACCGAAACCGAACGGCTGATCGCGCTCGCACCGGGGCACTACACGATCAAACGCCGCCTCGCCGATCGGCTCCGCATCGGTGAAGTCGACATCGTGAGCGGGCAGATCGTCACCATCGACGAGACCACGTTTCAGAACGCGAAGTTCTCCGACGACCCCGTGAAGGGCACTGGCGTCACCTCGATCTATTCACGGCACTGGAGCCTCTCGGCATCCGGCCAGTACCAGGCGGTCTTCGATCGCCCCACCAACGCGGGGGGCTACTTCCCTTCTGCGCCGCTGCTGAGCGCCGAAGCCACCCTGCACAACTTCTTCGGGCGTGGGTTCGCGCTGTCCGTCGACGGCGGCTACGGGTGGACCACCAGCAGCGTGTCGGGTCCGCTCCTGGGGAACCTCGGCTACCAGTACGCGCTCATCACCTTCGGGGCCTCGCTCTTTTACGAGTGGTTCCAGGACGGCCGGTGGGTTCCCTACGCGGGCGTGCACCTGAGCTTCAACATCATGTCGCGCGAGTTCACCGACAGCGCGCTGGCCAAGCAGACGTATTCGACCTTCACGCCGGGCATCGTGGGCGGTCTCAAGCTTCGCCTCACCAAGAACGTCTCGGTCATCGCGCGCGCTCGGGTGCACTACCTCCTCTACAACGTCGACGAAACGCGCAGCCTGGGGAGCGCCGACTTCGGTGCGCTGCTCGACTACGAATTCAAGGACTGACCCATGCGAGCGATTCTCTGCTGTGTGCTGGTGCTGGCGGGCTGCGGTGGGAACTGGTCGAACGCCGATCTCGCGTTCGCCAACGCGTTGCCGCGGCGGGATGACCTGAGCTCGAAGTTACCGGCCAGCTCGACCTCGCAGCCGCTCGAAGGCGTGTCGACGCGGCGTGATGGGTTGTCGGTCGGTGATGCGTCAGGCGCGTGGGCGGCGACCCGGAGGGCGGCCACGGACTACAACAACGTGCTGTCACTGGTGCTCGGCGTGGTCGATCAGGTTCGTGCGGCGCCGCCCACCACGCGAACTGCGAACTCGCGCACCTGGGGCCCGTTCTCCGATTCGAACAATGCCGGGCGTGAAGTGCAGGTGGTGATCGAGCAGGTCGACGAGGTGAACTTCGCGTGGCGCATCGAGTCGCGTGCGGTCGGTGCGGCGTTCATTCGCATCCTCACCGGGAACTTCGTCGCCACCGATACGGCGAGGAAAGGCCGGGGGGCGTTCACCGTTCACGTGAAAGACTTTCGCGATGTCGTGAAGGTCAGCGATGAGTTCAAGCAGTTGGATGAGATCGCGGTCGGGTACGTGACGGACATGTTCCCGAAGCGGTCCGAGATGGTGTTCACCCTGCGGCCGGGCAGCACGTCGGGCTTCTCGTCGATTGGGTACACCGCTCGCGAGCAGGCCGATGGGGCCGGGGCGATGCGGTTCGTCTACGCGCTCAGCGGGCCCGAGGTGGAGGAGCTCGAGATCAACGCGGCGTGGAAGCCCAGCGGTGAGGGCAAGGCGATCGGCGTGGTGAAGCGCGGGTTGTACAGCGGCGCGAACATCACGGAGTGCTGGGGAAAGAGCTTTGCGGTGGTGCACTACGCCGAGAGCTGGATTGGCGGGATGAGCTCGGGACCTTCGAGTGACTGCACGGTGATTGAAGGTTTGTAACCTCTCCCTGCTGGCGGGAGAGGTCGGCCGCAGGCCGGGTGCGGGGCCGACTTGGTTGCCCTCGCCCCTCACCCCGACCCTCTCCCCGCTGCGCAGGGAGAGGGAGACAGTTTCACTTTTTGAGGGCGGCTTCGGTGGCTCTGAGCAGCGGCCCTGAAGAAACTGGCTCACCGCTCGCGTTCAGCATCCACGCATCCGGAGTGACCGCGCCGAACTTCGACATGCGCTCGATCTCAGGCCCGATCTTCCCGGTCTTCTTCACCTGCTCCTCGATCTGAAACGCGATCAGGTGACCGAGCGGGTAGTTGAAGAGGTACATCGGGTAGCTGATCATGTGCGAGTAGATGCCGAGCAGCGGCGTGTCTTTCCCGCCCAGCACCGGCGCGTAATACTTGTTCCAGACCTTCTTCGAGATCTCGACCGTCGCGGCGCGAAGCTGCGCCGGCGTCGCCTTCGGGTGATCGTACATCCAGTGCCAGACCTCGATGTCCACCAGCGCCACACCGGCGATCTCCCAGGTCATCCAGAAGTCGTTCAGCACGCGCAGCCGCTCAGCCTCGGCGTCGGGCTTCCCCAACCCCAGCAGCTCGAGATCCTTCGCCTGGAAGACGAAGGCGATCGCCTCGGTGAACGCGGTGTTCGGCACGCCGGCCAGCAAGGTGTGATCGATGTCGTAGAGCGAGAACACCTGCTCCACGTTGTGACCCAGCTCGTGGACCGCGATGTTGTAGCCCTTGTAGTTCATGCCTTCCTTCTCCACGCGGGTGCGCAGATGAGGGAAGTCGCCGCGCCGCGCGGCCTGCAGCGCGTGGCCTGCGCCTCGTGAAGGATCGACCAGGATCCGCTCCGAGAGGTACTTCGCGCGATCAGCCGGGAAGCCGAGGCCCTGCAGGATGCGCGGGATGTCTTTCGCGAACGCCTGCGCGTTGGGGTACTTCGCCGCCAACTTCGCATCGAGTTCCTTCTCGGGGATCGAGCCGCGAGGCAGGAAGCCGTTGAACCAGAGGTCGGTCGGCTCGAGCTTGCGCCCCACCTTCTTCTCGATCTCCGCGGCGATCTTCGGAACCAGCGGGCTGGCCAGCACCGACTCGAGCAGCTCCTTCACCCGCGCCTCAGGCATCTCGGCGCCGATCGAGAACGCCCGATCGATCGCCGTGGGCGCGATGGGCGAAAACGGGTCTGCCTTCTTCTGCGACGCGTAGTTCGCCAGCAGCCTGGCGTACCGCACGTCAGGCTCGGGCTTGGTCGACGCGGCCTGCGCCTTCTTCTTCGGAGCGTCTTCTTCGACCGTCCCGGGAGCCGCTGCCACCACCGTATTGCTGAACGGATTCCAGTCGACCGTCGGGTTGTCGATCACCGAAGCGGGGATCGTCTGCGTGACGATGCGCTCCATGATCTTGATGATGGTGCGCTGGCGGGCGAGCCCGTCTTTGTCGGCGTACTGGGCCTTGAGCTCATCGCGCAGGTTCCAGTGGCTGATCAGGCGCTTGCCCCTGGGGAAGAGCCGCTCGCCCGTCTCCGCCAGCACGTGGTGCATCCACACGTTGTACTCGTCGATGTAGAGCGACGCGGCCGCCTGGGCGCTGGTGATCTCCTGCTGCACCGCCGCGGGGACACGCCGGGAGAAACGCCCTGCCAATCGCGCCGCGGCCCACTGTTGCCGCGACCAGTCCTTCGCCGCCAGCCGCTGCTCGAGCGTGGTGAGCGGGAAGTTGAGCAGCACCACGAAGCCCAGCTTGTTGTTGAAGAGGTCTTCGGTGAGGTGCGCCGAAGGATCGTACTCAGCGAAGAGCGGGTCGACCTTCAGCAGCGGGCCCACGTCGAGCGCGGTGGGCTTCTGCAGCTCGCGGCCGATCTCCAGCAGGTGACCATCGAGCTGTTCGAAGTTCGCTTCGAAGCGCGCGAAGGTGGCGTCGAGATCCTTCTGTTCGACGATGAAGTTGTCTTTGGCGAACGCGGCGAGGTCACCGTCTTCTTTGCGCCAGAGGGCCGCCACCTGGCGAACGCCTTGAACCACCCGGGCGCGCTGGGGCTCACCGAACTGCTTCGTCAGGGCCTCTTCGATTGGTTTCGTGTTCATGGGAGCCGCGGCCAACACCAGCGTCATGAGGAGCATGGCGGCGGAAGCTGCGGGATGCCGAGACCGATTTCAACGATCTCCGGACAGACGACGACCCGACGAGTTATCCCCCCCGTCGGGCCGCGTAGGTGTGTTGCTGAATTTGAAACTACGCGTTCAGACGGAGCGAACGTTCTGGGCCTGCAGACCCTTCGGGCCACGGGCCACATCGAATTCCACCTTCTGACCCTCCTGGAGGGTGCGGAACCCGTCCATGGTGATCGCGGTGTGGTGGCAGAAAACGTCTTCGCCCCCACCGTCCTGCGTGATGAACCCAAAGCCCTTCGCGTCGTTGAACCACTTCACGGTACCAGTCGCCATATGCGTCAAATGTCCTTCAGTTGCCCTCCCACAAGCGGGAGGGATGGACATTTTTAGAGGACGCCTGCGCGCATTGTCTACAGCTCACCTTTCAATAGTGAAAGATGACGCGCCAAGACGATCATAGGTGCTTCGGGCGGGTCTTCACTGCCACCCGCACTGCTGACCCTTGTTCTGCTCTTTGAGCCACGCCTGAAGTGGCTGGAAGTAATCAAGAATCGCGGTCGCGTCCATCTGGCGCTGACCGGTGAGGGCCTCGAGCGCATCGGGCCAGGGCTTGGAGGCGCCCATCGCCAGCATGGCTTTCAATTTTGAACCGGCTTCCTTGTTCCCGTACACGCTGCAGGTGTGGAGCGGGCCCTTGTGGCCGGCGGCCTGGCACATGGCGCGGTGGAACTGGAACTGGAGGATGCGCGCGAGGAAGTAGCGCATGTACGGGACGTTCGCGGGGATGTGGTACTTCGCGCCCGGGTCGAAGAAGTCTTCACCACGCGCGCCGCCCGCGGGAGCGACGCCCTGGTACTTCAGGCGCAGCGCCCACCAGTGTTTGTTGTAGTCGGCCGGCTTCACCTTCCCGGTGAACACGTCCCAACGCCACTGGTCGATCATCCGCCCGAAGGGCAAGAAGGCGATCTTCTCGAGCGCGTCCTTCATCTGCACGTTGATGAGGCCCTTCTCGTCTTTGGGCAGCGCGTCGATGAGCTTGAGCGACTTCAGGTACTCGGGCGTGATCGACAACGTGAGCGCGTCACCGATCGCTTCGTGGAAGCCGTCGTTGGCGCCCTGCTGAAAGAGCACGGGCTTCGTGTAGTAGTTCTGGAAGTAGTAGTTGTGACCGAGCTCGTGGTGGACGGTGATCAGATCCTCCTCGTCGATCTTGATGCACATCTTGATGCGCAGATCGTTCGAGAAGGTCACGTCCCACGCCGAGGCGTGGCAGACCACGTCGCGGCCCGGGGGCTTCACGAACTGGCTGCGCTCCCAGAAGGTGGCCGGCAGCGGGTCCATTCCCATCGAGGTGAAGAAGCGCTCGCCCAGCTTGACCAGCTTCTGGGGGTCGTACTTCTGCGCGACGAGCTGCTTCTTCAGATCGAGGCTGCTCTGCCCCTGGTACGGCTCGACCAGCGGGTAGATGTTGGCCCACTCCTGCGCCCACATGTTGCCCAGCAGGTGCGCCGGAATGCCGCCGGTCGCAGAGACCTTGTCGGCGCCGTACTTCTTCGCGAGCTTCGCGCGCACGTAGCAGTGGAGGTCGTCGTAGAGCGGCTTGACCTGCGTCCACAGGCGGTCGGTCTCCTTCTCGAAGTCGGCCGGGGGCATGTCGTAGGCCGAGCGCCAGAGCTGGCCCAGATCCTCCGAGCCGAACTCCCTGGCGCCTTCGTTGGAGAGCGTGACCAGGCGCTCGTAGAGCGGGCGCATCTCCTTCGAGGTCTCGTGCCAGCTCGACCACGCCTCGAGCAGCTCGTCGTAGCTGGCCGGCTTCTTCTTGTCGGCGATCTTCCCCATCACGTCGGAGAGCTCCTGCAGATCGCGGCAGACCTGCTTGCCGTCTTTACCCGTCTTGCAGGCCTTGCCCTTGCCGTAGAGCCCCTCGAGCCTGGCCGCGATGCTCGCCAGCTCGGTGCGCTTCTCGGCGTTCGAAGGCGCGGGCAGCGCCGAGCTGATGCGCAGCAGGTACAACATGCGCTCGGTCTCAGCGTCGAGCTTGAGGCCCTTGAAGCGCGCGGCTTCTTTGTTGGCCGTGTTCAGGTAGGCCATCAGGTCTTCGTTGAAGGCGGCGGCGTTCCGCTCGGTGTCGTCGGTGATGTAGGTCGACTTGATCCACTCGGCGGTCGACTGGCGCACGTACAGCTTGCGCAGGTCACCATCGAGCTTCTTCACGAACGACTTCGCGTCTTCGGCGGTGGCCGGTTTGGCGGCCGGGGTCTGCGCGAGGAGCGCAGCAACGACGATGAGGAGGTTGTGCATGCCCGCCGGATTACGGCAGCTGCGGCAACGAGTCGAGCGTTACCACCATCTTCGCCTCGGTCTCATCCGCGGGGAGATTGAGCTCCAGCGAACGCCGCGGGCCCTCCTCTTCACGCAGCTCCAGCAGGTGCCGGCCCGAGGGCACGAAGACCGAGATGGGCGTGGTGCCGAGCTCCTGCTTGCCCAGCCAGACGGCGACCGGCCGATCAGCGCTCAGCGAGAGGCGCACCACCGAGGCCTGGGCCGGCGGAGGCGCCTGCATCTGGCGGAAGATGAACGCCCCACCGACGGCGCCCAGCAGCAACACCACCATCGCCGAGAGGATCAGCACGCCCTTCGACGAGCCTGCGCTGGCCGGTTGCGGCTCACGCGGCACCGCAGCGCGGCGGGGGTCGGTGGGCTGCTCCGAGATGCGCGGCAGAGAACGCATCGAGCCGCCGGGAATGATCCGCGTGCGCGCGCCCACGTCTTCGGCATCGTCGTGATCGAACAACTCCGACGCGATCAAGCCCGCGCTCACGGGGTTGGTCGGGGGCTGGGGCTGGGGCGCGGGCGTGGCGGGGCGCATGGCCGGCCGGCCGGGATCGGTGGCGACCTCGCGGCCCGGTTCGGTGGTGAGCGTCGGGCGCCGATCGGCCAGCGGGGCCGCGCCCACCATGGTGCGAGCGCCGCTGTCGGTGTCGTTGATGGGCGCCGGCTGCGCCTTCGAGACGATGGTGCGCCCCTCGGGGTACGCCGGCGCACTCGGAGCCGCGGGAGGTGCCGCCCGGGGAATGCGGACGACCAGCTTCTCGATGTCTTTCTGGCGCGCCGAAAAACGTTCGCGCACCAGATCGGCGCAGCGATCTTTGGCCCACGCGGTCGAGCCGGCGGCCAGCGAGAGATCGCGGATGAACTCGGTCGCGGTCTGGTAGCGCTTCTCGAGTTTGCGCTCGAGGATCCGCATCACCACGGTGTCGAGCGCCTTGGGCACCCGGCGGTTCACCTTGGAGGGCAGCGGGATCTCGCCTTCGTACACCGCGGCCATCTCCTGCCCGGGGTTGCCCTTGTAGAAGAGGCGCTGACCGGTGAGCAGCTCGTGGAAGATGGTGCCCAGCGAGAACAGATCGGTGCGGGGATCGAGCTCTTTGCCCACCGCCTGCTCGGGCGACATGTACGCGGTGGTGCCGCGCACCATGCCGGCCTGGGTGCGCCGCTCGCTGCCCTTCGCGCGGGCGATGCCGAAGTCGAGCACCTTGGTGGCGCCTTCGAAGTCGACCATCACGTTTCGCGGCGTGACGTCGCGATGAATGATCGGCATCGACTCACCGCGGCTGTTCTTGTGCGCGTGCGCGTGACCCAGGCCCTGCGCCGCTTCGCGGATCACCGCGATGGCGAAGCCCAGCGGCACGGGCTCCTGGCGCGTGGTGTAGGCCTCGACGATCTCCTCGACGTTCGCCCCGGTGATGAACTCGATCACCAGGAGGATCTCTTCGCCGTCCGACTCGAGATCCATCACCTGCGCGACGTTGGGGTGGCTGAGCGTGGCCGTCATCTTGGCCTCGTCGAGCAGCATCTGGAGCGCGTTCGAGTCTTCGCGCTGCTCGTTCAGGATGCGCTTGATGACCACCGGACGGCCGACGAACGGGCCGGATCGGGCGAAGCCGAGAAAGATCTCGGCCATGCCACCAATCGCGAGCCTGCACAGCACCTCGTACTTGCCGAAGCGCTTTCCGGTGAATTCGTCAGTGGTCCACTTCATGGGGACAGTGGCGTCACTCTAGGGCGGCGAACCCGTGGCTGAAAGAAACGAGCGCTTCAGGGCACCCGTTTTGAAGAGACCAGGGTCTCGATCTGCGCGACCACCTCTGACAGCGGCAGGCGCGTCGAGTCGATCTTCACGGCGTCGGCGGCCGGCTTGAGGGGCGCCACCTCGCGCTCGGAGTCTTCCTTGTCGCGCTTGTTCTGATCCTCCAGCACCTGGCCGACGGGCTTCTCGAGGCCCTTCTGAAAGAGCTCCTCGTAGCGCCGGGTGGCTCGGATGGAGGGGTCTGCGAAGAGGAAGATCTTGATGTCGGCGTCGGGGAAAACGACCGTGCCGATGTCGCGCCCCTCGAGGATCGCCCCTTGTTCGGCCGCCAGCGCGAGCCGCCGCTGCAGACCCAACAGCGCGTTGCGCACCACCGGCTGGCCGGACACCTGGCTGGCCGCCAGTGAGATCTCGGAGGTGCGAATGGCGTCAGACACGTCTTCGCCGTCGAGGAAGACGTGGTTCTTGTCCACGTCCATGCGGAAGGTGACCTTCACCGCGTCGAGCAGCGTCTGGAGGCCGGTGAGATCATCGAAGGCCACCCCGCTCCGCTGGGCCTTCAAGGCCACGCAGCGGTAGATGGCGCCGGTGTCGACCAGCGTGAAGTCGAGGCGCAGCGCGAGGATCTTCGAGACGCTCGACTTGCCAGCGCCCGCAGGGCCGTCGATGGCGACAATGAGAGGGCGGCGAGACAAGTCGATCACTTCCCGAGGAACGAACCGAGCGCGCGGAACTTCGCGTACCGGTCGGCGACGAGCTGGCGGGGGGTGAGCTTCTTCAGGTCAGCCAGGTGCTTGCGCAGCGTGGCCATCACCGAGTCGGCGGTGGTGGTGGGATCGCGGTGCGCACCGCCGCGGGGCTCGGGGATCACCTCGTCGACGATGTTCAGCTTGAGCAGGTCGCGCGCGGTCAGCTTGAGCGCTTCGGCGGCCTTGTCGGCACGCGAGGCATCGCGGAACAGAATCGACGCGCAGCCTTCGGGCGAGATCACCGAATAGATGGAGAACTCGAGCATCAGCACGCGGTTGCCCACGCCGATCGCCAGCGCACCACCCGAGCCGCCTTCGCCCAGCACGGTGGAGATCACCGGCACTTCGAGGCCGGCCATCACCTCGAGGTTCGCGGCGATCGCTTCGGCCTGGCCACGCTCTTCGGCGCCGATGCCGGGGTACGCGCCGGGGGTGTCGATGAAGGTGAAAATGGGGCGCTTGAAGCGGTTGGCCAGCTCCATCAGGCGGCGGGCTTTGCGGTAGCCCTCGGGCCGGGGCATGCCGAAGTTCCGCAGCATGTTCTCCTTGGTGCTGCGGCCCTTCTGGTGGCCCATCACCATCACCGGCTCACCATCGAGGCGCGCGAAGCCGCCCACGATGCTGGGGTCTTCGCCGTAGAGCCGATCGCCCGACAGCTCGCAGAAATCAGTGAAGCCGTGCGCGACGTAATCGAAGAAGTACGGGCGCGCATTGTGGCGGGAGAGCTGAACTATCTGCCACCGGGAGAGGTCGCTGAAGATCTCTTCCTGAAGCCTTCGGGCCTTCTTCTCGAGGCGGCCGATCTCGGCTGTCATGTCGACCGAGCCTGAGGACGAGAGGGTCTTCAGCTCGTCGATTTTCTTCTCGAGGAGCAGGAGCGGACGCTCGAACTCGAGGGAGTGGGCGATGTTCATGGCCATGAGCGGCGTGTGTCGTCGACACAGGCCGCGTCGTCAAGCGGATTGGCTTGACGCAGAGCGGCTCGACTCGATGAGCGGCGCGAGCGCGTCTTCACCCGCCCGGGGGGGCACGAAGAGCGTCATGCCCGTCGCCACGCCGAGCGCGGTCCCGAGCTGAAGCAAACGCATTGCCTCTCCCCGCGCGGCGGAGAGGATGAGCTCGCGGATCTCGGGTTCGGCGCCTTCGAGGAACGCTTCGGGCACGCTGGTCGCATGATAAAAGAAGACTGCGCTGAGCACGGCGAGGCCCCCGACCGCGACGAGCGAGGCGAGGAAGGAGGAAGGGCTCTTCGAGCGGCGATGCGCGACGGCGCAGCCCAACCCGTAGCCACCCACGATGGCGAGTACGGCCATGCCGAAACCGCCCTCCAGCCACGCGTCGATCCTCAATTCACTGGCAGCGAACGCGAGGCCGACCACCAGGCTCATGACCGCTGCACCGGCAGCGACTGCCGCCTGGTTGCGCCAAAAATTGACCGCGCTCCAGCACAGCGCGAGCGCGGCGAGACACGGCAACACGATTGATTCGAGCATGAGGGGCCAGACAGCGCCCCTCAGGGAAGGTTTCAGGCAGCCTTGCTCTTGAGCACCGCAGCCGCCGCGTACCAGCTGGTGCGAAAGCCCTTGAGCTCGCGGAGCCCAGCCGGATGACGGCCCAGCGCAGGCGCCATCGTCACCGGCAGGCCGATCTTCTTCTCGACCAGCTTGGCCACCTCGAGCTCGTTCTTCCTTCGCTCTTCAGTGACCAGACACGTGGTCTTCGGCAACACCCGGTTCACCAACACGCGCTCGACGGGCAACGACTTCGCCTTGAGCGACTCCACGATGCGTTCGGCAGCCGGCACCGAGAGCTCTTCACCGCGGGTGACCACGATGAAGCGGCACTCGTTGGGGTTGAGCGTCGCCTTCTCGAAACGATCGAGGTGCGCCTGCAGCGCCTCGACCCAGGTGAGCAGCGCCTGGCCACCCTTGGCCTTGTACTTGGTGGCGACGGCGTGAATCGACGCGAGCCAGGGGCGCGCGATGCCGGGCAGCTCGAGAATGCGCAGCGAGTTCGACGACGGCGCGGGATCGATGACGATGCGCTTGAAGCGCTCCTGCACCAGCGCATCGGTGAGCGCGCTGACGGCGGCCAGCTCGTCCATGCCCACGGGGGCGAGGTCGAGCAGGTTGCGGAACAGCTCCTTGTCGAGCGAGAACGTCTCGCCCTTCGCCTCGGGCCCGAACATCGGCTCGGCGAGCTCCTTGAGCTTCTTCTTCAGGTTGCCGAACCAGTTCGCGAAGTCGATCTCGCGCGCGTAGAGGCCCTTGGTGCCCTTCACCTGGGTCTCGGTGTCGGTCAGCCGGCTCTGCAGCACGTCGGAGAGCGAGTGCGACGGATCGATCGAGAGGAGCAACACCGGCCCCTCCTTCTCGGTCAGCGTCACGGCCGCCGCGGCCGCGCACGAGCTCTTGCCCACGCCGCCGGAGCCCACGAAGAAGATGAAGCGGGTGGGCGGGATCGGCGGAGCAGCCATCGGAGGCATCGAAGGCGCGCGCACCAGGGCAGGAGGCGCTTCGGCCGGCGTGAACTGCAGCTGCTTGGTCTCCTTGCCGGTCGACCACTCCTTGGCGAACTTCTTCACTTCCTCCTGGCCACGCGGCCCGAGGATGCGCCGCTGGATGAGCTCGACCTTCGAGGCCATCGTCTGGAACTTGCGCACGTGAGGCGCCTGCAGACCGCGGCGGTTCTCGACCTCGCGGCTGCCTTTCCCGTCTTCGATCATGTCAGCGATGATCTCGGCGACCGGAATGGCGCGTTCGGTGAGGCCCTTCACCAGGTTCTTGATCTGCGACTCGCCCACGGGCTCTGCGACCGCGCAGACGTGCATGGCGAAGCGCTTCGGATCTTTGAGCATCGCGTTGACCGCGTCGGCGCGCAGCGCGAGCTCGTCGACCGGCGTGGCGGCGCGAGGCGTGGTCTTCGACGGGCGCTGGGTGCGCTCGGCGCGAACGAGGCCGACGAGGCGGCGCACGTTGGTCGCGTGATCGAGCAGGCGCAGCGTGTGCGTGCTCGACCAGCCATCGATGACGACCTTCTCGTATTCTTTCGCTTCAGCCAACTCGAGCAGGTTGAAGAGGAAGCCCACCTCGCCCTGGTTCGTCAGGCTCGCCTCGAGGACCTTCTTCAGGTCGTCTTCGGAGAGCACGGCGCCCTTGGTCACCGCCGCCATCAGCTGCGGCTTGGCGAACTTGAGGTACGCCTCGCCGAGCGCGGGGAAGTCCACCTCGGCGGCGAAGAGACCGCCGGTGCCTTTCCCGAGGGCTATCTTGGTGGGCTTGTTGCTCAGTTTTTTCTTGAGCAGATCCGCCACACCTCCGGGGGTTTCGAGCGACAACAGCAGCACGCGATCTTTGCCGTTGGCTTCCAGCAAGTTCATCGCATAGGCAGTCGCGAGGGTGGACTTGCCAGAGCCGCCTTTTCCGGCAAAGAAGTGGATCACGGGTCCGTGACTCATTGAGAAACGCCTTCCTGGAAGCTGGCCTGACCGGGAACTGGTGAGTGCTACAGAACGACCCGGCCTTTGCGCGGCGGATCTTCGTTCAACTGACCCCTGTCGGTCAAGGTAGGACCTTGATTTTCAGGGGGGTTGCACGAGCCCACGCTCGTACCTCTGCACCTCGTGTCGAGCCGGTTTCATCAGCGCGATCAACGAGTTGACCCCTTCTTCGGGCAGCGTTTCACCGCAGGTGAGGATGTCCGCGGCGGCGTATCCGTGCTCCGGCCAGGTGTGGATCGAGAGGTGACTTTCGGCCACCAGCACCACCACGCTGGCCCCGTGCGGGGTGAACTGATGCTTCACCGAACCGATCACCGTGCACTTCGCAGCGGCTGCGGCAGCGAGCAACACCTGCTCGAGGCGCGGTGGATCGTCGAGCAGCGCCCCTTCGACCCCCCACAGCTCGAGGTGCACGTGCGTGGCGAGGTTGTTCTTCACGCGTAGCGCTTACGAACGAGGAAGACGATCGCGTCTTTCGCAGACGCCTGGGTGTAGCCAAAGCGCGCGACCATCTCGTCCATCGTCTTCTTCACCTGGGCGAGCTCCTTCGGAGACAGCGAGCCGCGTTCGTCGGAGAGCACCTTCAAGATGTTCTCGACGTTGTGCTTGAGCTGCCGCTTTCGCTCTTCGTAGAAGTGATCGGAGAGGCGCTTGAACAGGTCGGGGAAGATGCGCGCGTAGTCGACGGGGATCTCCGGGTTGTCGATGCGCCAGGCGCCCACGGTGGAGATCAACGCGCGCCGGAAACCGGTGGCGTCTTCGCCCTTGGGCATCACGTAGCCTTCGAACTCCGCGAGGCTCGTCTCGTTGGGCTTTTCCTGCGCGCCGGAGTGTTTGTTCTGCACCCGCTCGCCCTTGATCCACGCGGAGACCGTCTGCACGTAGCGCTCGAAGAGCTCGACGTATTGCGCCTCACTGACGAGGCCCATGGAGTCACGCACTTCACGATCGACCACGTCGAGGTAGTCATTCTCGACGATCCGAACGAACTCGGCGTGGTCGTGGTACCCGTCGACGATCTCCTGCTGCAGGTACTCGTAGACGCTCTTGTCGCGGGTGAGCGCCATCAACTCCTTGAGCACGGCCAACGGGTGCAGGGAGTCGTGCTCAGGTGACTGCGCCGCGTTGAACAGGGCGGTCTTGATCTCGCGCGCCGAGGCGCCGGAGCGGCCTTCGTAGTTCGGGTACGAGTCAGACTCTTCGTAGAGCAACGGCACCAGCTTCTTGAGCTCGCGCTGCTGCTGCACGGTGAGCCGATCGGGGGCTTCACCGTCCTGGTACAGGCGCAGCTTCTCCATGGGCGAGAGCCGCTCGACCAGGGAGCGTGACTCGGAGGGGTAGCGATCGGGGATGGGCTTCTTGAGGCGGGTGAGCACGGCCCACATGGCAGCGACGCGGGTGGCGTGCGGCGCGACGTGACGGCCCACCGTGCGCGGGGTGACCTGCGCGTCGTAGACCTCGCGCTCCAGTTTCCAGCGGCGCAGGTACGGCACGCGCACCAGCTCGATGCGGCCCTTGAACGAGCTGAAGTCGGGCAGCTCCTTGAAAGCGGCGAGGTGCTTTTCGTTGGACGAGGCCAGCAGCACCTCATCGAGCTGCAGCACCATGTGCTCGAGCGAAACCTCCTGCGTCTCGGAGAAGCCGAGCAGGTACTTGAAGGCCTCCAGCGGGCGCTTGAGCAGATCGGTGTATTCGATGAGGCCCCGGTTCGCGCTGACCAGCGGGCCGACCGGCTGAAAGAGCACCACGCTGTGCAGCGCGGAGGGCAGATTGGCCTGCGTGCGATCGGCAGAGACCTGTTGGTACGCCGCGTCGACGCTCATCTGCGGCTCGACGGTGAAGGTGCCCACCTGGTAGCGGCGTGAGACGTAGAAACGTTCGACCTGCACGTGGCGCAGCACCTTGAGCCAGTCGCCCGAGTAGCTCGCGAGCAGCGCGTCGAAGATCTTGCGGTTGGTGGTCGAGAGCTCACCCTCCACCAGGTACGCGGGCGCGCTGGCGTCGGAGTCTTTGTTCCCGAAGGCGTCGTCGAGCAGCTTGCGGCGCTCTTCGCGGGGAATGAGGAAGAGCGGGTGTTCGCGCAGCGGGTTGGTGAGGCGCACCTCGATGTCTTCGGCCGCGAGGTGGGCGTAGGTGGTGACCGCCCCACTGGGCACGTGATCACCAAAGCCGATGCTGCCTTTGACGAGCTTCTCTTTCGGGAAGACCCAGTTGAAGGTGTACAGCGCGCCTTCGGGGGTCTGGCTGTAGATCTCGAGGCCGCGTTTGAGCGACTCCGCGGTCGACGACTTCGCCGAGCCATTGGGCCCGTGCATCAAGATGAGCTTGTTGATGCGGCCGGCGCGCACGAAGTTGCCCAGGAGCCGGTAGAGCGCGTTCTGCACCTCTTCCTGGCCGGCGACGCGCACCTGGTGGCCGTCTTTGATCGCGTCGAACACCTTGAAGCGCCGCACCTGGCCTGAGGGGTGCTGCACCATCTCGGTGCCGAACGAGTCGATGGCGTCTTTGAGGTACTGCGCGGCGTTACGGGCCTGAAGATGCGAGGCGCCGCTGAAGAGCTGCAGGTACTCCTCGAAGGAGAGGAGTGAGCGGTTCTTGCTGAAGTCACTGGAGACGGTGCTGCCAACGTCCTGCAGAAAGCGTCGCGCGTCCATGGTTCCCCCAGTCTACCCCCTCTCCCTCGTGGGAGAGGGTCGGGGTGAGGGCCTTGACTCAGAAAACCAAACCAGGCCCCTCGAACGACCGGTGCCTACTTTTTCAGGGCTGCGGTGATCTTCTCGATCACCGGCTTGAGCGCGCTCATCTGCTCCGCCTGGCGAGGCGCGAGCAACGACGCCTTGAGCTTGGCTTCCTTCTGGTTGAACGCCTTGCACTTGCAGACACCGCACGCCTTGCGGTCGAGCACCGTGGCCAGTGACTCGAGCTTCTGCGTCTGCCCCGTCTTCGCGTTGTAGGTCTCCTGAACGAACTTCGCCCGCTTGTTGTCGGGGTCGAGCTTCGCCATCTGCTTCTCGTAGCAGCCGACGACCTTCTCCCGCTCGGCGATGAACTTCTCTTTGCGATCGTCATCGACCGGAAACAGCTGAAGGAACGTGGGCGTGTTTGCGAAGCGGAGCCCCGAGTCGGTGACGGGCTCATTGGCGATCGTCGCCTCCTCGCCCATGGGGTTGACGATGGTGACGGGGAGATCGCCCGCGCCGATCGGGAACAGCTTGGCCTTCGCGGAGGGCTCCATGAGGAAGTCATCTGGGGGAACCTCGATGAGCTGACCGTCGATGGTGAAGGCCGTGATGTACGACCAACTGATGGCGTTGATCAGCATCGCCTCACCCCGCTTCACCGTGCGCGACTGCGCGCCGTAGTGACTGCGCGCCTCGTCGATGTCGACGCCCGCGAAGACGAACCGGGAGGGGTGGGCGGCGTTGAAGAGCGCGATCGCGTCATCGCTTCTCGCCGACGAGTTGAGCGCGCGGCCCTTGAACGTGGCCGCCGGCTCGGCAGGCGAGGCGACCAGCGCGAGCACCTGGGCGTCGGGGCCCTCGGCCCAGACGGCGAGAGGAAGAAGGACCGCGAGGAAAATCGTGCGTGCGTTCATGTCTCTCCTGACACGGCGCAGAAGAAACATGCGCAACGAAATGTGCCCAAAGCCTCAGCCCCGCGCGCGCCGCCGCGCCAGCGCGATCACCCCAGCCAGGAGCGCGAACAATTCGCCACCGCTCACCGCGCTGCAGTCGCAGCCAGGGCGAATCTTGCCGGTGTCGAACGGAACGCGGGTGTCTTCCTTGGAAGGACCCGTGGTGCCGGCATCGACTTCTTCCATCGTCTGCCCCGCATCGGGCGCTTCCATCGGCCCTGCATCGGGCTCACCCGCGTCGACCTCGACCATGCCCGCATCGGGATCCATCGAGCCTGCGTCGACGGGCACGCCCGCATCGACATCGCTGGGGAAGGTCACGCAGCCGTTGCCCGTGACGCGCGAGTCCATCGTGCCGCGGCCGTCGGTGGCCATGTTGAACCACGGGCCCCAGCGGTTGCGGTAGCGGTTCACCTTGTCGAGCATCGTCTGCGAGAGCGTGGTCTGCCCGGGCGCGAGCACCACGATGAACGCCACCCGCCAGCAACGCCGCGCGGCCGGTGATGCGGGAATACGGGCGCCCATCGCACGAACGACCTCGTCTGCCGTGATGTCGTGGCGGGTGTACCCGTTCACCGTCGTGCCGCTCGAAGTGCGCCCGAACGCGATCGCGTCGCTGCCCTTGCCGGGGTTGGCGGGATCTTCGAGCACCATCATCGGATCCACTTCGTTCGGCGAGCGCAGGCCCATCAGGTACTGATCGATGTGGCTGTACTTTCGCGCGCAGCCTTTGACCTGGAAGCTGCCGTTGCCGAGGTCGGTGATGCAGTTGCCGTACATGACCGAACGTGAGTCGGCGAACTGGCTGTAGTGCTGGTTGGGGGAACCACCCTGCCCCTGATCGTCTGCACCCGAAAAGCCGCGGATGAAGTGCTGGCGCATGCGCCCATCGTTCTGATCGAACTCGACGCCCATCAACCAGTGGTGGCCGTACTCGTGGCCCAGCATCTCGATGCCGGTCAGGCTGGTGACGCCGGGGATCTGAACGCCCAGCGACGGCGACCAATCGGCGTCGGGGTTCGAGGGCAACGCCTCGGGCCCCTGGCCTCCGAAGAAGCTCTGAGTGCGACCCAGGGTTCCCATGAACACGCACTGGCTCACCTTCGTGGAGTTGTAGCTGTTGACCACGGGCGAGTTGGCGCGCGCGTACCCGGAGCCGTCGCTGCGCACGGGTGAGCCCTGCCAGACGTTGTCGATGTCGCTCAGCGTCTCCGACGCCGTGAAGCTGATCACCCCATCGAAGAGATCGGGCACGCCGGCGGCACGGGCGGCGTTGAAGGCCGCGCGGCAGAACTGCTCCTGCTTGCTCGGGAAGATCGCCATGTTTTCCATGCCGACGAGCGCGTTGATGGAGCCACCGGGGTCCTGCACCACGAGGATGTCGCCCACCTGGGAGACCTGCGCTCGGGAGGCGACGGAGATCGTGAGGAGACAGAGCGTGAGGAGACGAGCGATCATGAAACCTCTGGCGAAGAAGGTTTCGCTGTAGACCACGACGACAAGCGAGGCTGCAAGTGGCTGCTCTCGCTTGGAATTCCCTCTCAACTGCTGAGAATTGACGGCGCGCTCACCTGCCCCACGCCCTCAGAGATATAGGTGCGAAATGTCGCGTCTCGGCTGGCTGGTGTGCCTGTGTTTCTGGAGTGGCTGCCCTCCGATCAACTCCACGCCGTGCAGCGACGACTCGCAATGCCGCGCCGATCAACGCTGCCGCCGGGGCGCGTGCGGGCCCATCTGTCTCGACGACACCGACTGCGGCGACACCCAGGTCTGTCTGACCAACGGCACGTGCGGCGCGCGCCCCGAGTGCAGCAGCGCCAATGAATGCGCGAGCGGCTTCAGCTGCACGCAGGGCCGCTGCCAGTGCGAAGACGACAGCGCGTGCGCGGCCAATCAGCAGTGCACCAACGGCGCCTGCCAGACCCGGCCCCGCTGCACCGACGACGCTGACTGCATCGGCACGGGCGCGCGCTGCGAAGTGACCCAAGGGCTGTGTCTGCCGATCTGCAACATGCCGCAAGACTGCGCGCCCACCCTCGATCCCCGCGTGGCCTTCGCGCTCTACACCTGCAGCATGGGCACCTGCACCCGGCGCTGCACGCAGGATCTCCAGTGTGGTGGGCAGGCGCTGATCTGCCGCAACGGCCTGTGCACCAAGGCCGACTGCGCGCAGGCCAGCGATTGTCCCGCAGGTCAGTTCTGCACCTCGGCCACCTTCGGCCGCTGCGAGGCGTACAGCACCTGCACCAGCACTCCGGACTGCATGCGGAATTACGAGTGCAAACGGTTCCCCGACAACCAGTGCCCGCCGGGTTTCGATTGTTCGCAGTCGATCTGCCAGGAGCTCCAGCGCTGCCTCGCTGACGGCGACTGTGTCTCCGGCGTACCGGGCACCATGGGCTCGATGCCCACCGGCTACTGCGAAGAAGGTCACTGCCAGCCGAGCCCCACCTGCGTGGTGAGCCAGCAATGCAGCACGGGCAAGACCTGCATCGGCGGGCTCTGTGTTCCGGCCGTCTGCCGCGGTCACCTCGAGTGTGGCGCGGGCAAGGCGTGCGTCGATGGGGCGTGTGTCACCGCTCCTGATCCCGGAGACATCGACGGCATGCGCCTGTCGCCCACCACCGGCTTCCTCATCGAAGGCGACACGATGCGCCTCCATCTGATCGTCTTCCGCCTCGATGGCACCAGCTACCCGCTGGAGTCCGCCACCTTCGACGTGAAGGACGCGATGGGCATGCCTTCGACCGGGGCGACGGTGAGCAGCTCTGGTCTGGTGAGCGCGGTGATGGCCGGTGAAGTTCGAATTCGCGCGTCGGTCACCGGCAGCGCGTTGATGACCAACGAAGTGCAGCTGACCATCATCCCGCGCGTGATGATGGGCCGGCGGGTGATCATCACCGACACCTCCACCGGAGGCCCGGTGGCCGGCGTCATCGTGCGCGCCTGCCCGGCCAACGACTGCACCACGCCCACCGACGTCGTCACCACCGCGCAGGGCATCGCCGAGTTTCCCCTGCTCGACGGCACCGCCACCACCTTCACCGCCGTCCCCGCAGGGCTGCGCACCGACGGCCTGCCCGCGCTCGAGCGCGCTTCGATTCTCAACACCACCGCCACCGACGTGATGATCCCCTTGCGGGAAAACCCGGTGCGCAACGCTGCGGGGTTCAGCGCCAGCGTCTCGTTCTCCGACGTGAGCACGGTGGGTACCTACTGGGCTGGCTTCGTCACCGCGTCCGCTTCAGACGTTCCTTCACTCACCGCGAACGGCCTGCTGGGCGACAACTTCCAGGTCGAGATCCCCGGCGTGGGCCAGCAGGTGCCGGTGCCCGGAGCGCTGGTGCTCTACACCTCGCCCGGCCTCGGCTTCCCCCAGGAGGTCAAGCCGCGCTCACTCGCTTTCGCGCAGCCGGGCAACTCGCGCTTCGTTCAAGCGTGGGCGGGCCGCGCGTATCTCGAGTCCGCCTTTGCGCTGCGCTCCGTCGACGTGCTCTCGTACCTGGGCGCCTTCGACTACGCGCAGCTGCCCGGCATCGGCTTCACCGCCAGGCCCTGGGTGGCCGACAGCGCCGACGTCGACTCCGATGGGTTGTGCAGCAACCTGCAGCGCTGCCCGATGGGCTCGGAAGACGTGCCCGACTATGCGCGGTTCACCCCGCTCGCCTTCCAGCCGCGCCGGCAGCAGAAGCTGCGCACCGAGGTGGTGATGCCCAAGGTGCCCAGCACCTTCGACACCGTTCTCATCGCCTCGGCCTTGTTCGATGAACGCGCGGGCATGTTGCCCACCGGGTTCGCTTCAAAGACGCCGGGCATGGCGGGAGCCGATGGCCTGAGAGAAGTCGGCCCGGTGATCCTGCGTGGCGGCCCGGCGTACAACGGCCTCGAGGTGGCGACCCCGGGCATCTGGGTGTTGGCGGGCAATGCCGCCGGCACCGCGTCGAGCTCGCGGCTGGTGCGCTCCACCGTGCTGGGTTCGAAAGTGCTCATCACGCCCCTGCTCCCGGCGCCCGCGATGGCCACCTACACCCCCGGCAACAGGACCTTGAACCCCGGCCAGCCCGCCTGGTCATCGGTCTTCTCGACCGGCGGTGAGCTGGGGCGGGTCGCACTTACAGGCACCGACACCCGGCACGTCATCTACTTCGCCATGGCCAGCGGCCAAACGGCCCTCACCTGGCCCAGCGCCCCCGTCGGACCGGGGCAGGATCCCTCGGCACAGGCGATGACCAAACTCGAGGTGGTTGCGGTGGATCTCATCGGAGGGGTGGCGGTGGAGCAGGTCTTCGATGCGTCAGGAGTGACCCTCTCGACCTGGTCCTCGGTCATCGATGGCTACTCGCGCCTCGACAGGTGAAACCGTTCGCCTACACTCCGCGCCGTGAGCTCAGAACCGATCATCGGTATCGACCTCGGCACCACCAACAGCTGCGCTGCCTACGTCGACGGGTACAAAGACGGTGTTCCGAACGTGAAGCTCATCCCCTACAAGGGCGGTGAGTACACGATCCCCTCGATCTTCGCGGTCGACGACAAGGGCAACGAGCTCATCGGCTACGAGGCCAAGCGGCAGTGGCAGCTGAACCCACGCAACACCATCTACGGCAGCAAGCGCCTGGTGGGCCGCACGGCGACCTCCGACATCGTCGAATCGATGAAGAAGATCGTCCAGTACGGGGTGAAGGCCTCGGCGGACAACAAAGAGGTCACCATCGAGGTGGCCAAGAAAGAGATGACGCTGCAGGAGGTCGCTGCGCGCATCTTGAACAAGATCCGCGACGTCGCGAGCAACCACCTCAAGCAGCCCATCAACAAGGCTGTCGTCACGGTGCCCGCCTACTTCAGCGATCGCCAGCGCCAGTCGGTGAAGGACGCCGGTAAGCTGATCGGGCTCGAGGTGGTGCGCATCATCAACGAGCCCACCTCGGCGGCGCTCGCGTACGGCCTGGGCAAGTCGCTCCAGCAGAAGGTCTGCATCTACGACCTGGGCGGCGGCACCTTCGACGTCTCGATCATCGAGATCAGAAACCAGGTCTTCGAGGTGAAGGCCACCGGCGGCGACATCTTCCTGGGCGGCATCGACTTCGACAACGCGATGATTCACTACGTGTTGACCGAGTTTCAGTCGAAGACGGGCATCGACCTGTCGACCGACCCGGTCGCCATGCAACGCATCAAGGATCTCGCCGAGCGCACCAAGATCGATCTCTCGGCGCGTGAAGAGGCGCCCTTCAACATTCCCTTCATCACGATGACCCCGCAGGGCCAGCCCCTGAACATCGAGATGAAGTTCAGCCGCAAGCTGCTGGAGAAGCTGACCTCCGAGCACGTCGACCGCACGCTGAAGATCGTCGCCAAGGTGCTGGTGGATTCAGGCCTGTCGACGCGTGAGATCGATGAAGTGATGCTGGTCGGCGGGCAGACGCGCATGCCGGCCGTGCAGGATCGGTTGACCAAGTTCTTCGGCAAGGCGCCCTCGAAGGGCGTGCACCCCGACGAGGCCGTGGCCATCGGCGCGGCGCTCTACGCGTTCTCGCTGACCGACAACACCAACCTCAAGCTGCAGCTGCTCGACGTGATCCCCATGGGCATCGGGCTGGAGAAAGCCGACGGGCAGATGCACGTGGTCTTCCCTCGCAATTCGCCCATTCCCAACGCGAAGCAGATCACCGGCACGACGAGCGTGAACAACCAGACCGAGTTGATCATGCGCATCTGGCAAGGCGATCACGACGCGGCGCGTGACAATGAGCAGCTGGGTGAGTTCACGTTCTCGGGCATTCGCCAGGGGCCTTCGGGGAATGTCCGCGTGGAGATCACCTTCGACGTGAACATCGAGGGGATTTTGACGATGACCGCGAAAGATCCCGATACCGGTAAAGACATGAAGACGACGGTGCGGGTCACTCAGAGTTAGTTGAGTTGAGTTGAGGCCCTCACCCTGACCCTCTCCCGAAGGGCCCGAAGGGAGAGGGAGCTCATTTCATCAGGGGATCCAGCGGACGCTTCTCTTCGTCCAGGAGTTGCCGCCGCGGCCGTCACGCACCACGAAGTAGAACTCGACGTCTTTCTCGGCGTCGTCGGCCGGGTTGGGGCGCCACGATGAAAAGTGCCGCTCTGTTTCGCCGTCGAACCCGGTGCCGCCCGTGTTGTAGGTGCTCATGGTGCCGCTGGTCGTCATCCAGCTGATCTTCCAGCTCTCCTTGAGCGCGACCGGCTTGAGTTCGAGGCTGGGCACCACGTAGTCCTCCTCGAGGTCAGTGAAGTTCATCGCCTCGAATGGGATCGCTGCGTTGCCTTTCACCTTCTTCACTTCGCCTTCGAGCCACGGGTCGCCGTCGAAGGTGAGCCCCGGCAATACGGGCGTCACGTTCTGCTTCATCTCGGGGAAGAGGTTGCAGGTGTAGATCATCAGCTTCTGCGCGTAGATCTTCTCGCCCGTGTCAGCAGCGGAGAGCTCGAGCACCACCGGGATGCGAATGCCGCCGAGGCCCTTGAAGGTGTCCTGGTTGATCACCTCGAAGAAGAGCGGCGTCGCGCTGCCGTCGTCGAGGGTGCGAATGCCTGCGTCGGGGCCCAGATAGAAGACCGGCGACACGTTGTTGAGCTTCAGCTCGCCGCCGGTGGTCGTGCCTGCAGCCAACTCCAGGAAATCACCTTCGTTGTTGCAGTCGCGGTCGCCACGGCTCGCACACGTCAGGAGCCGGTAGTCGAGCGAGCGCCCTGCCCCCGCGGGATCGGCGATCAGCGCGGAGAAATTGATGGGCGTGATGAGCGAGCTGCCGAGCGCGGCGACGGCCTGCGGAGGCAGCATGAACGTGCCCCCGTCGAGCGACCCTCCTCCCCCCACCACCCCCAGGAGCAGCTCCACGTTGCAACCGCGCATCAACACCTCAGGCGGCTCCATGCGCATGCCGAGCACGCGCAGGTCGTGAACGTTCGTCGGGTTGTCCTGGGCGGTGACGCAGGCACAGAACGTCACCGCGCTGCTGAGAACGAGTGCACGCTTCATAGAGACGCCTTGATGCCCAGCACCGGGAGAATGGGAAGACCCGGCACGTCGTACTCCCGACGCTGCCGGTAGTCCGTGAAGGAGGCCTCGACGTTGGCCTGGTTGTAGACGTTCTGAACGTCGAGGTAGACGCTGAGCGTCCAGCTCTCGAAGAGGAAGTTCTTGTCGAGGCGCAGATCGAGCTGGTGAAAATCTTTGATCTTGCTCGCGTTGGCCACGCCGAACTGGCCCGAGTAGCTGTTCGAGTCGGCCTGGTAGATGTCGAACTGGTGCAGCAGCGCGGTCTTCGGGCGGCCGGTCACGTAGCGGAAACGGGCGCCGAACTCGAAACCCCAGGGCAGTTTGTAGCTGCCGACCGCGGTGAGAATGTGGGTCTGATCGAACGTGCTCTGAATGTAGTCGCGCCCCGAGCCGGCCCGGCGCTCTTCGGAGCGGTTGAAGGTGTAGGCGATCCACCCGAAGAAGTTCTTCGAGACCTCGTGGCGAAGCATCACCTCGAGGCCATAGGCGCGGCCGAGGCCTAAGTTCGCTGCGCGCGTGGTGGTCACGCTGCCATCGGGGTTGACCGTCGTGGTGCCCGGGGAGACCACGTTGTCGTAGCGGCGGTTGTAGAAGCCGGTGAGGTCGATGTTGATGAAGTCGGTGAACTTGTGCGCCACGCCCAGCGAGCTCTGAAACGCGCGCTCGTGCTTGAGGCCCGGCGTGCCGAACGGAGGCGGCTCCATGTCGGTGCCCGCGGGCGGCTGGGTGTAGAGACCGATGGAGCCCTTGAGCGACGTGCTCTCGAGCAACTGCCAGCGCGCCCACAAGCGCGGATCGGCCGCGTCGCGCACCTGGCCGTTGATCACCGCGTGGCTCACCCGAATGCCGGGCGTCGCGGTGAACTTGCCGATGGAGAAGTCGGCCTCGGCGTAGAGCGCACCGTCGAAGCTGCCGATCACCGTGTTGATCTGCTGCGTGCCGACCTTGGGCTCAGCGCCGGGGAAGCCGATGAACTGCACTCCGCTGATCACCGGGATCTCGGCCTTGCCCACCAGCGTCTGGTTGAAGATATCGGCGCCCGCACGCAGCGTGAAGAAGTCGCTCACCTCGATGCCGAGGTCGGCGCGCAGGCCGGTGATGTAGCGATCGACGTTGAGCTTCGCGATGCCGAAGTCGACCTTGGCCAGATCGAGGCCGAGGTACGGCGTGAGCTTGAAGGTGGTGTTGCCGCCCCGGTAGTTCCAGGTGCCGATCACGCGGTGGAAGGTGGTCTGCGTCTCGAGCGAGACGTCGACGTTGCGGCCGCCACCGGTGGCGATGATCTTGAGCGTGTCGTCGGAGCCGAACGCGAAGAGTGAATAGCTCGACTGCCCGTCGCTGAGCTTCTCGCCCTTCTTACCGCCGACGTCGAGGCGCACCTGGTAGTCCCAGTACGCGGGCAAGACGAGCAACGAGCCACCGGCAGGATCCCTCGGGAGCACCAGGGGCAGCAGCACGTCGATGTAGCTGCGGCGCGCAGAGGCCGCGACCGAGACGTCCTTGGTCAGCGGCACTTCCACGAAGAGGCTGGTGTCGAGCAGGTCGACCTTGGCGACGCCGTGCCAGGTGTCGGCGGCTCCCCGGCGGCTGGCCACGTCGACCACACCACCGACCGCGCGGCCGTACCGGGCGCCGAAACCACCTGGGTAGAAGTCGACGCGATCGAGGAACTCGCCGTTGACGATGGAGGGACCACCGGCGAGGTGGAAGAGCAGCGGGATCTCGACGCCGTCGAAGAAGGTCAGCGTCTGGTTGGGGTTGGCGCCGCGAACGATCAACTGGCCCAGGCCGAAGGGCGCTCGGGCCACGCCGGGGAAGTTCTGGATGACACGAATGGGGTCGCCGAAGGTGCCGGGGATCTTCTGAATCTCAGTGCGCGAGAGCGTGCGACGCACGACCTCTTTCTTCTCCTTCGAGTCGCGCACCACCGTCTGGAAGCCGCTGGGCCTGGGCAGCACGTAGTACTTCACCTCTTTGACCTCGTTGGGCTCGAGGGGCTCTTTGGTCTTGAAGACCTCGAAGTCGGCGGCGGCGATGCGCACCTCGCAGATGCCAGCGAGCGTCTCGAGCGCGAACTTCCCGTTCTCGTCGGAGAAGGTCTCGTACTCGGGGGCGTTGTCGCAACGCACGATGGCGCCAGGGACGAAGCCGCGGCTGCCACGGGCGTAGAGTTGGCCTTCGAGCCTGGCCTTCGCACCCGCGTCGGGCACCACCTCGACGCCCGCGTCGACCACCTGGAGCACGAAGTTGTAGACGTATTCGACCTGCACGGCAGCTGGGGTGAAGTCGACCTCTGCGGGGGTAAAAACGAACTGCTGCACCGCCGCCTTCGCCGCTTCGTCGAACCCTTCACCCGCGGGCCCGGTCACCACCGCTTCGCTCACCAGGCCGTCAGCGCCGATGGTGATCATCAACTTCACCTGCGCGGTGCGACCCGATTTCTCAGCTTCTTCGGGGTATTGCGCGGCGACGAAAGTGACCAGCGTGGGGGCCTTGGTGAGCACCGGAATGTGCACGCCAGCATCGACCTCCTGGCGGCGCACCGTCTCTTCGAAGGCGAACGCGGGGGCAGAGACGAGCCCGACCAACACCCAGAAGACGTGGAAGCGACTCACCGGGTTCGGGGAATAGCCGAGCGTGGGTCGAAAACAAACCATGGGGATGAGTCTCAAGTACGCGGAAGTTCGCCGCGGGGGGAGTGGCACGAGCGGTGCTCTGTAACGGGTCTCACCGGAGGGAACACCATGAAGAACAGCAAAATGCAGGGCCGCCGACCGATGCCGAAGATCCGCACCAAGATGAAGGTCACCGTGGAGGCGAAGACGTTGACCGTCGGAGACCTCATCACCGCCGCGTTCGACGCGCTGGGAGACACGGGGCAAGTGATGCGCGTGCTCGGTTCTGCGCGCCTGTCGGAGCGGGTGGGCCGCAAGCTCGTCTTCATCTGAAGTGACGTGTGGTAGGCCTCAGGCCATGGCGCTCGACCCCAGGCTGCTCGAGATTCTTGCGTGCCCTGAAGACAAGGGCTCGTTGCTGTTCTTCGCGACCGAACAGGTGCTCTACAACCCGCGCCTGAAGCGAAAGTATCGCGTCGAGAACGACGTCCCCCAGATGCTCATCGAAGAAGCCAAACCCGCCGATGCGTCGGAGCATGAGCGCTTGCTCGCGCTCGCCCAGCGTGACGGCGTGAAGCCCAACTTCTAAAGCCACCGCTCCTCCCGAGCGGCGATCTGTGATCGACACCCACTGCCACCTCGACGTGCCCCGCTTCGATGCAGACCGCGAGGCCGTGCTCGAACGCGCGTGGGCCGCAGGCGTGACCGGCATGGTGATTCCCGCCATTGGACCGACCGCCTGGGAGCCCCTGCTCGCCTGGCCCCAGCGCGACGCGCGGGTGCAGGTCGGCCTGGGCATTCACCCTCAGCTTCTGCCTTCGCTGCCTGAGGCCGACGACGAGCGGCACCTCGCCACGTTGGACTCACTTCTCCCCGGAACCGCCATTGCTGTCGGCGAATGTGGGCTCGATGGACCCAGCGAAGCGGGTGCGCCGATCGAACGCCAACTGCGGGTTCTGCACGCGCACTTCGAGCTCGCGAAGAAGCACGGGCTGCCTTTGCTGGTGCATTGCTACCGCGCTCATCCCCATCTCCAGCGTTACTTGAAGGAGCACCCGATCCCGGAGGCCGGATTGCTGATGCATTCCTACTCAGGCTCGGCCGATCTGACGCCGTTCTACGTGAAGGCGGGTTGTCACTTCTCCTTCGCAGGGCCCGTGAGTTTTCCGGAAGCGAGGAGGCCGCTGGAGGCGCTCAAGAAGATCCCGCTGGAGCGGCTGATGGGTGAGACCGACGCGCCTGATCAAGCCCCGCATCCGCACCGCGGAGAGCGCTCCGAACCGCAATACCTGCCGCTGATCATCGACTCGATGGCCACGTACCTGGGCGTCGAACTGCGAGAACGGACTGCGGAGAATGCGCGCCGCTTCTTCCGGTGCACCTTCGAGTCGCGCTAGAGGGGCGGCATGCAGCCCGCCTTGGAAGTTCCCCCGCCCGTCGAAGTTCAGGCTCCCCCCGTCGAGAAGCCGTTTCGCCTGCACCGAAGGTTCGATCGCACGGGGCGATTGATCGGTGACCAGGGCATGCGCCGGCTTCAAGACGCGCACGTGGTGGTGTTCGGGCTGGGCGGCGTGGGCAGCTACACGGTCGAGGGCCTGGTGCGCAGCGGCGTGGGCAAGCTGACCCTGGTCGACTTCGACGTGGTCTGCGTGACGAACTCGAACCGCCAGCTGCACGCGACGGTGAGCACGGTCGGCAAGGGCAAGGCCGAGCTGATGGCGCAGCGCTGCAAGAGCATCAACCCGGAATGCGAGGTGACGGCGGTCAAAGAGTTCTACCGGGAAGAGTGCTCGGAGCAGATGCTCGAGGGGAAGATCGACTACGTCGTCGACGCGATCGACAACATCAAGGCGAAGCTGCACCTGCTCAACGAGTGCGTGAAGCGCGGCATCCCGGTGGTGAGCTCGATGGGCGCGGCGGGCCGGCTCGACCCGACGTACATCCGGGTGGACGATCTGTGCGAGACGCACATGGATCCGTTCGCGAAGGACGTGAGGAAGCTGCTCAAGCGCAAGCACGGCATCGACACGAACAAGCCGACGGGCATCACGGCGGTGTTCTCGATCGAGCCGCGGAGAGATCCCTTCGACCTCAAGTACGACGAGGCGTCGGGCGGGTTCATGTGCGTCTGTCCGCACGGCGAGAACGAGTTCCACTCGTGTGAGCACCGCAATCAGATCGATGGCTCGGTCGCCTACGTGACCTCGATCTTCGGCATGCACATCGCCGGGGTCGCCATCCGCCGAATCGCGCAGGGCCGATAGAAAGAAGAAGACGGAAACGAGGTCCCCTCTCCCTCCGGGAGAGGGTCGGGGTGAGGGCCTCACGAAGTTGGCTTCACCCACCAATTGAGCGGAGTCACTCCGTCCACGGCATCGTAGACGTTTCCATAGAGCCACTCGGCCCCTGGGAACTGAGCGACAACTTCATTCAAGACTCTCTCAATGTTCTGCCAGCCCGCGGTGAGCGGCAGAGTGAAGACCAGCTCCTTTTCTGCGCTGCCATCGAGATAGCCGCCCAGCCCACGCAGTCGCTCGGTCGCGACTGGTTCGATCCTGGCAATATCTGCGATCGAGAAAATCTGAACGCACAGATTCCCGCCGCGTACGACCACTGTGGGGCGATCTCCGTCCACGGTGATCACATCGCCGGCGGCGATCCCAAGCACCAATCCGGGTGACTGCACCACTCGGAACCTGTCCCCGCCAAGGCGTTCGAGAACGACCTCTTCTTGCACCGGGGACCCATTCTTTCGGGACCCCGCGAAAAGCAACACGACCTCACTCATGTGCTCACCCTTTCGCACCGCGCTCGCTAGGTCAGCTTGCCCAGGGCCGACCCAATGTCGACCTTCATCGTGAGCACCGAAGCCATCGGGTCACCGATCTTCTCGAGCCGCTCGATCGCATTCTTCAAAGTAAAAGTTCGCGCAGTGAGCCCGCTCACGACCTCACTCCAGTCGAGTGACATCGACACCGGAGCCCCATCCTGAGCCCGAACACAGAACGGACTGGCCACCAGCTTCCCCTGCCCGTTCTGAAGCGCATCGACGTACACCCGCCCCTGCCGCTTCGGAATCGCTCGCTCGAGCGTGGAGAGCTTCGGAAACTCCGCGACCAGCAACTGCGACAACAACTCCGCCAGCTGCCGCGCCCCCGCGTGATCCAGCTGCCCCGCGAGCGGAATGAGCACGTGCAAACCATTCGCGCCGCTCGTCTTCACGAAGGTCGGCAGCCCTGCCCGCTCGCACCGCTCATGAAGCGCGCGGGCCAGGGTCATCACGTCCTCGAACGGAGCCCCCTTCGGATCGAAGTCGATGACCGCCCAGTCGGCCTTGTCGAGTGAACCCACTCTGCTTGCCGGAATGTGGAGCGGCAAGGTGGCCAGGTTCGCGCACCACTCGAGCGTGCGCAGGTCGTCACAAACGATCTGATCGATGTCGCGCTGCTCCTCTTCGTTGCGAACACGGATGGTGCGCACGAAGTCGGGCGCCTTCAGCGGAGCACCCTTCTGAAAGAAGCTCTTCCCTCGAATGCCATCGGGATACCGGGTGAGCATGAGCGGCCGATCGACCAGATACGGGAGCAGCCACTTCGAGACCTGCCGGTAGTACTCGACGAGCTCGCCTTTGGTGATGCCGTCCTCAGGAAAGAGCACCTTGTCGGTGTTCGAGATCTTCGGAGCCTGCGCCGCCTGAGCCGGAGCAGGCGCGTGCCCGAAGTTCGGCGTGGGACACTCGGTCGGCAGCTTGTCTTCCCGAAACCGCAAGAAGGCCGGCTCGCGAATCGACATCCCTTCAGGCCAATTCTTGAAGCGCACCTCGACGACCAGCTGCGGCGTGCACCAGCGCGCTTCTTTCTCCCTGGGCACCTCCCCGATGCACGGCGGCGCCTTGAGCGTGGTGGCCTCGAGCAGCGGTCGAATGCTCTCACCGATCTTCGGCGTGATGCCCGAGCCGACCTTGCCGGCGAAGACGAACTGCAGCCCATCCCAGGTGGCGAGGTAGAGCGCGTTGAAGTCGTCGGCGTACCCAATCACCGCGAAGTCAGCGACGTGCTTGAGCGCGATCTTGAGCCAGGTGGGGTTGCGGCCACCACGATACGGCGCCGAGAGATCCTTCGCGACGATGCCTTCGAGTTGTTGACCGCGCACGGCCTCGAGCAGCGCCTCGCCTTCGCGCTCCACGTACTCGACGGGCAGCACGCGCTCGAGTTTGGGAAACCGGGTCATCAACCGGGCCTTCCGGTCTCGCAGCTTGAGCGCGCGCAGATCGGCGCCTTCATCCATCAGCAGATCGAACGCGAAGAAGACGGCTGGGTTTGCCCGCATGCCCTGATCGATCTCCCGCTGGCCGGTCAGGGTGCCGCGGGTGAGCAGCCGCTGGAAGATCGGCCGGCCGTGTTCATCCTGAATGACCAGCTCCCCATCGACGATGAAATCTCCGCCGGGAATCTGCTCAAGCGCGGTGACGATCTCCGGAAATTGCCGGGTCGCCTCCCGACCTCTCCGGAGGACCAGCCGCACCTTGCCGCCAATGCGTTCGGCCAGCAGGCGGAAGCCATCGAACTTCAGCTCGAAGCCCCAGCCATCCTTCGAAAAGGCAGTGGGCCGCGCTTCGGCGAGTTGCAAAACGATGTCGTCGGCAGTCATTTTCGAATCAGCCACTTGGAGGTACGGTACCGAACATGGCCGCACGTGCGATGGGGACAGGAACGATCAGCTTCGGGCTGGTCAATATCCCGGTGAAGGTGTTCTCCGCGAACAACACCACCGAGAAAATCAGTTTCAACCAACTGCACGCCGACAAGAAGACCCGGCTCAAGCAGCAGATGTACGACCCGGAGACGGGCGAGATCGTGCCCCGCGAGAAGATCGTGAAGGGCTACGAGTACGCCAAAGACCAGTACCTCATCGTCAATGAGGAAGAGCTCGACGCGCTCGAGCTGGCCACCTCGCGCTCGATGGACATCACCGAGTTCGTGCCGCTCGACAGCGTCGACCCGCTCTATTTCGAGAACGGCTACTACCTCGGGCCCGACAAGGGCGCTGAGCGTGCGTACAAGCTGCTCGCGGCGGCGTTGACCGATGCGCGTTACGCGGCGGTCGCGAAGTACGTGGCGCGCGGCAAGCAGCAGCTGGTGGTGTTCCGCCCGCTCAACGGCTCGATCGTGATGCAGCAGCTTCGGTACGCGGAAGAGGTGAAGACGCTCGGTGAGATTCCGATCCCCGACGCGACGGTCACCGAGGCCGAACTCGGGCTGGCCAAACAGTTCATCACCGCGATGGCCAAGCCGAAGTTCGACATCACGCAGTACAAGGATGAGTACCGCGAGCGGCTGCGCGACATGCTCGATCGCAAGATCAAGGGCGAGGCGGTGGATCTCACGCCGCAGCCGGCTCCGGTCGCGAAGGTGGTCGACCTGATGGAGGCGCTGAAGGCCTCGCTCGCGCGTGGCGCGGCTGCTCCGGCCGCAGCGCCCGTCGAGACCGAGCGCAAGCCGCCCAAGCGGGCCGCGGCTTCCGACGAAGCGGCCGAGCCGGCCAAGAAGAAGAAGGCCAAGGGCTAACCGGCACCGTCCTCGCGGTCCTCCCTCTCCCCGCGCGGGGGAGAGGGTCGGGGAGAGGGCAAACACGCTCGGAGATCGCTTTTGGCGCTCGTCGTATTCCTTCTCACCTACGTCTTCCTCGCTGGCTTCAAGCTTCCCTGGATCAAACTCGATCGCACCGGTGCCGCGTTGGTCGGCGCCGCGGCGATGGTCGGCCTGGGTATCATCCCGCCCAACGAAGTGGCGCAAGCCGTCGACGTCGACACCATCGTCCTGCTGCTGGGGATGATGTTGTTGGCGGCGTACCTGACGCGCGCGGCCTTCTTCCGGGCGACCGCGTACTACGTGCTGCGGCACTCGAAGACGCCGAGAGGGTTGTTGTTCGCGCTGGTGATGATCAGCGGCGTGCTCTCAGCCTTCCTGGTCAACGACACGGTGTGCCTGATGCTCACGCCGCTGGTGTTGATGCTGGTGAAGAGCGCCGACCTGCCTCCCCTGCCGTACCTGCTCGGGCTGTGCATGGCGTCGAACGCGGGCTCGGCGGCCACGTTCACGGGCAACCCGCAGAACATGATCATCGGTGTCGCGTCGCAGATGCCCTACGCGCAGTTCATCGCGTTCATGGCGCTGCCGGCGTTGCTCTCGATGGGCGTGGTGTTCCTGGTATTGCTCTACGCGTTCCGGAAAGAACTGCCGCACCGGTCGATCCATCCTGATGGTCCGCCGCCTCTGGTGGATCGCCGGTTGCTGGTGATCTGCAGCATCGCGGTGGTGGGCATTCTGATCGCGTTCTTCGTGGGCCTGCCGCTGTCGTGGAGCGCGTTGGTCGGGGCGACGGCGGTAATGGTGGTGGCCGGCATCAACCCCGAGGAGCAGTACAAGAAGCTCGACCTGGGGCTGCTGCTGTTCTTCGCGTGCTTGTTCATCGTGGTGCACGGGGTGAACAAGGAGGGCTGGGCGATCGCGATGCGCGATCTGTTTGCGCCGTTGATGGTGGGTGGGCCGATTCGCGAGTCGTTCGGCTTCACGGCGCTGACGTTGGTGGCATCCAACCTGTTCTCGAACGTGCCCTTCGTGATGCTCGCGCGGGTGTGGGTGCCGGGCATGGTCGACCCGCGGTTGGGCTGGCAGGTCCTCGCGCTTGCCTCGACGCTGGCGGGCAATCTGACGCTGATTGGCTCGGTGGCGAATTTGATCGTGTTCGAAGGCGCGAAGGACACGATCAAGGTGAGCTTCTGGCAGTACTTCCGCATCGGCGCGCCCGCGACGCTGATCTCGTTGGTGATCGGCTTGGCGGTGCTGCTCGCCGAGAGAGCCTTGTTCCTCTAACTGTCTCCCTCTCCCCTCGGGAGAGGGTCGGGGTGAGGGCCTAGTCAGAATGCATGAGCCGCTCGAAGAGCAAGTCCTCGAGGCTCCGGCGTGCATCAACAAGAGCAACGATCTCGACCTTGTCGACTCTGTAGATGAGTCGCCAGGGCGCTTCGGTCACCTGACGCCACTCGCGGATGCCGTGGCGCTCCAACTCGGGAACGACCCTTCCGCGATGCGGAAGCGTGTGAAGGCTCTCCGCCAACTTTTCGAGGCGATCAGCGGCCGCGAGGGCGTTCTTCACGCTGCTCAACGCGACGTAACTGACGATTCGTTCCAGGTCGTCTCGGGCCACTGCCGCCCAACGGACCGAAAATCGTTTCACTTGGCGCTCAGCCGCCTGCGGAGGTCGCGGAAGACGGCAGCGTTCGACACCGACTTTCCTCGAGCCAGGTCACGTTCGCCCTGTGCGACCAGCTTCAACATCGCAAGTGATCGGCGAGTGGCCTCATAGGAGGCGAGATCCTGGAGCACCGCCGTGCCCTCTCCGTTCTGCGTGATGATCACCGCCTCACCCGTTGCGCGGGCCGTTTCGATCACCTCGGAGAGACGCGCCTTGACCTGCGAAACCGGAAGAGTCGACATGGTCCATTCATAGCACCGGATTCGGACCTATGCAGGCCACTCGGCCCTCACCCAGACCCTCTCCCAGAGAGAGCGGTGAAATAGCCCGTCGCGGACAGGTCGCGGCGGGTGACGAAGGTAAGTGGATCTGGAGTGGCTCAGGAGGCCATTTCCACGCTGACGGAAAAACCGAAGCACCAAGCGCCGTGGCGAAGGCGGACGGCGTAAAAAACGACGACAGCAGCCCTCCAGCGACCCACGAAGAGTCTGATGTTGTGGGCTGAGCACATGAGGGCGAACTCGGTGGAAAC
>JAUYRZ010000114.1 GCA_030695565.1 Archangium sp. | reverse complement strand
GAGGGAGAGGGAGAGGGAGACAAAATTCACGCGCCTGATCCTTCTCGCCCTCCTCATGACGGCGCGATCGTCATCGATCCGCGCGGAGCCGAACCCACCTGACTTCGCCAACCAGACCTTCTGAAACCCCTACTTCGCCTTGTCGAGGCGCAGGTAGAGCGGGTTGAGCTGCGGGTGCGGAATGCGCTCGGCGTAACACTCTTCACCCAGCTCGAAGAGCACCCCATCGAGCTCGGCCTCGGCCGCCTTCACGTCTTCTTCCTTCGCGGCGATCGCGGCATCGAGTTCCTTCATGCGCGCCTTGTGCTCGTGCTCGCGCTCTTCGAACTCGTCTTCCATCTCGAGAATGCGAGCGTGGGCGAGGATGCCCTGGGCACCTTGCTGACCCGAACGCGGCGTGAGCACCTGTTTGAACTCCCACTCGAGCTCTTCGATGCTCCGCTGCTCGCGCATGATGTGGAGCCGCGACTTCTTCAGGTTCTCGCGCGACAGGTTGATCTTCTTGACGTCGTGGCCCTCGCGCAGCTCCATCTCTTTGTGCGAGACCTCGGCGCGTTTGAGCGAGTCGCGCTGGTAGCGGAAGGCGGCCTTCATCGACGACAGGCGCTTCTTCATGTCGCGCGATCGGCCTTCGACCCCGAGCACCGCGCCGCGCCACTTGGTGACGATGGCCTTCTGCTCGGCCTTCTCGGCTTCCTGCGCGTCGAGGAAGTCCTGCCAGGCGGCGTCTTCCTGGTTCAGCTCTTCTTCGATGCCTTCCATCGCCTCGCGCAGGGCGAGCACTTCATCTTCCTGGGCGAAGACGTGCTCCATCGTCCGCGGCGGGTTCTTCGCCTCGGCCAGATGCTCGCGTGCGAGGTCACCCAGCTGGAACACGAGCTCGTCGTACGACTCCTTGGCCATAGGCCCGGGAATCTACCCAAGCCCAGAAACCGGTCACCACGAAAGCCGCGCGCGGCTGGCCATCGCCGCCACCACCACGAGCGTCGGCACCCAGCGAACCACCCGCAGCACCTTCGGCCGCCGCTGGAGCATCACGCCCAGCGCGAGGGCCACGGGGCTGGCAAACACCAGCACCAGCACGCTACCCAGCGCGAGGCCGAGGCTCACCGGCCACCCACCCCCACCTTCGCGGGCGCCGATCGCCGCGCCCAACAGCAGCGGCACCACCATCGGTGGAATTTTCCAGCCACACGCCGCGGCGATCAGCAGCATCAGCACCGAGGGAGGCCACCACTCGAGCGGCGCCCCGCTCGAGACGGCGACGGCCACCAGCAGCAGCGCCATGGCGATGAGCCCCTTGCGCCACGCGCCGAGCGCCAGCATCAACGCGCAGAGCGCCGCGAGCACTTCAGGTGAGAGGCCCCGTTCGAGCCCCTGCTCCAGCGCGCGCCGGTAAGCGCCGGCGTCCCAGCTGCCCGGAGCCGGCGGCCGGGGGACAGGCACGGTGGTGAGCGACCCCTGCGCGAACCCCCGCCCCCGCCCTTCGCCATCGAGCTGGCTGCCCAGCACCACCCGGTAGTTCGAGGGCAACACCCGGAGGATCTTGAAGTCTTGCCGCAGCTCACCTTCCCCGCAGCGCAGCTCTCCTTGCAGCTCCACGAAGCCCTCCCGCAGCCAGGCCTTCGTCTCCAGCAACGCGCAGGTTTGACCGGCCGCGGTGAGCGGGGCTTCGTCCCAGAACCCGGCCCGGAGCGCTTTGCCCTTCGCGTCGAGATCGCCCTGAGAGAGCAGGCCGTCACCGTCGGCATCGAGGGGCGCCAGAAAGGCCAGGGTGGCGCCGGTGAGGGTGACGGACTCCACCAGCACATCAGGCTGGGGGCCCTGCTTCACCAGCACGTAGATGACGTCGGCATCGTGCGCGCGGGCGCCCAGGCCCGTCAGCAGCACGAAAGGGAGGAGCCACCGCATGGCCTCACCGTGTCCTGCGCTTCCGCTCCTTTCAAGCCCGGTGTGATTGCGCTATTCGCCAAAGCGCGATGCGCGTGGGGGTCACAGGAGTTTCTTCCGATCTAGGCCGTGGGCTGCTGCCCCGTCTCGAGGCCGATCCGCTCGTCGACAGCATCGTGGTGTTCGATGTCGCTCACCCACCTGCGCTGACGAAGAAGTGCAGCTTCGTGCGCGTCGATCTCACCCGGCCCGGCATGGAGGCTGCGCTCACCCGCGCCTTCGAAGAGCAGCGCCTCGATGCGCTCTTTCACCTGGCCTTCGTGAACTCGCGCGTGCACCGGGCAGCGTTCGCGCATGAGCTCGAGGTGATTGGCTCGATGCACGTGCTCGCCGCGGCGCAGGAGACCGGGCTCGCGCGGCTGATCATTCCGTCGCTCACCGCGCTCTACGGGGCGAGACCCGATGGCCCGGCGCTGTGCACCGAAGCTCATCCACTCGAAGGTACGGGCGTTCGCTTCGTGACCGACCGGGTGGAGGTCGAACATCAAATCGAGAAGTTCGCCGCGCGGAACCCCGAGGTGCACGTGGTGGTGCTGCGTTTCGCGCCGATCGTGGGGCAGACGGCCGACAATCCGTTCACCCGGTTGCTGCGCACGGGCTTCATTCCCACCATTCTCGGGTTTGATCCGGTGTGGCAGGTGGTGCATGAAGACGACGCGGTGACGGCGCTGCACCTGGCCCTCTCCACGAAGGCAGAAGGCAGCTTCAACGTGGTGGGCGATTCGGCGGCGCCGTTCTCGACGATCGCCCGATTGGCGGGGGCGCAGACGGTTCCGTTGCCGGGGCCGCTGCTCCGAACGACGATTCTGGCCCTGGAGAGCGCGGGCGTGGCGTCGGTGCCCGTGCCGCTGCTGGCGTTCTTGCGGTACAGCTGGCTCGCGGACGGTCAGCGCGCTCGAAAGCAGCTCGGCTTCGAGCCACGAGTTCCGTTCCTGGAAGCGATGGCTTCGATGCGCGAGAGGAGAACCTGACATGGCCGCTCGCAAGCCCACGGCTTCGAAGAAGAAGAAGGCAGCGCCGAAGAAGAAGCCGGTGCTGCCGAAGGTGCTCGGGAATGATCCGTTCACGCGCGGTTCCGCGGTGCGGGAGATCGCCGCGGGCGCGCTTTCCCAGGCGCCTGCGCGAGAGCCGCTGCCGGTGACGCCGGAGTTGGTGCAGGCGAAGAAGAAGCCCGCGCCGCCCACCAAGAAGCCACCCACTGCACCAACGGCCAAGACACCAACTCCACCAACTGCTCCAACTGGCTCCCTCTCCCCCGCGGGGGAGTGGGTCGGGGAGAGGGCTATCGCCGTCAATCCCCAGGCCCATGGCGCGTCGCCGACCGCGCAGATGCTCAACGGCCCAACGCCGCACGCAGCCTCCCCCTCAGTCATCGTCGATCCGCGCCCGCATGCCGGCGCCCCGACTGCGCAGACGATCGACGGCCCAACCGCGCACGCAGCCTCTCCGTCGGTCGTGGTGGATCCGCGCCCGCACGCCGGCGCGCCCACCGCGACGACCCTCAGCGGACCGACTGCGCACGCGGCATCTCCCTCCGTCGTCGTCGATCCGCGTCCGCACGCCGGCGCGCCCACCGCGACGATGCTCCGCGGTCCGACGGCCCACTCGGCGTCTCCTTCCGTCGTCGTCGATCCGCAGCCGCATGCGGGTGCGCCGGAGGTGGTCGAGCGAGGTGGACCGTCAGCCCTCTCCCCGACCCTCTCCCCCGCGGGGGAGAGGGAGGGCACTGAGGGCGTT
>JAUYRZ010000030.1 GCA_030695565.1 Archangium sp. | reverse complement strand
CCCGCGCCGTGCCGCCCTCGCCCGTCGAGTTCGCGCAGTCACGGCCTCACGCGATGCCGCAGGTGACACCCAGCGTTCCGCAACAGGGCGCGCTCGTGCCCGAAGGTCAAAGCACGCCCAACCGGCCGCAGCCCGCGCTTCGGCCCGCCACCGCGCCCGCCGCGCACGCAGCACCGGCCGTCGCCGCGGCCGCGCCCGCGCCCGCGCCCGCTCGCTCGTTCACCCCCGTGGCCACCGTGCCGAAACCCGCTGCGCTCCCCGCCGAGATGCTGGTGACGCAGCCGGGCCTGCCCGGCCCCTTCGCGCAGGCCCGTGGCATGCCGCAGAACCAGGCCATTCCCCAGCGGCCGCCTTCGTTGCCCGCGCTGCCCCGCGTGGCTGCGCCCCAGGCCAGGCCCGTCTTCGAAGAGCCGCTGCTCCCCGGCGAAGGCCCGGTGGTCACCGCTGAACCCGCGGCGCTCTGGCGGCGCACCGGCGCGTACCTCACCGACCTGCTCTTCGTCGGCGTGCTGGTGTTGAGCTTCTTGAGCATCGCCATGGCGGTGATTGCGCCCAAGACGCTCACGCCCCTGCAGCAGCTGATCTCGATCGCCGTGCCGGGCCTCGCGCTCGCCGCCGTGTTGGCCTTCGTCTACTCGACGCTCTTCGCCGTCTTGTGGAGCGGCCGCACCCCCGGCCGCCGCTTGATGGGCATTCACCTGGTCGACAGCACCGGCCAGGCGCCCGGCCCCACCCGTGCGCTGATCAGGGGCGCGTTGTCACTGGTCTCGTTCGGTCTGTTTCTTTCCGGGTTCTGGTTGGCGTTGTTTGACCGCCACGGACAGACGCTCCATGACAAGCTGACGCGAACGTTCGTGGTGAAGCTCCAGGACGCCTGATCGAATGCCTCAGCGCCTCGCACAACACCTGATTGCCCGGGGTCTGCTCCCCGCGCGAGTCGTGGACGAGGCGCTCCGTCGGCTCGGGCGCGAGGGCGGCTCGCTCGACAGCGTGCTGCTCGAGATGGGCGCCGTGTCGGAAGCTGGCATGCTGCAGGCGATCTCCGACGTGAGCGGCGTGCGCCTGGTGAACCTGGCCGACTTCGAGCCGAACGCCGAAGCAGGGCCGTTGATGCCCTTCAAGATGGCAAGGCAGCTCAACGTGGTGCCGCTGTCGGTCGACGGCACCTCGTTGCACCTCGCCTGCGCCTATCCCCTGCAGCAGCCGCAGCTCAAAGACGTGGGCTTCCTGCTCGGGCGCAAGCTGGAGCTGTGGGTCGCCCTCGAATGCCGCGTGCGCGACTGGCAGCAAACGCTCTACGGCCAGAAGGCCGAGCCGCGGTACCAGCGGCTGCTCTACCAGCTCGATCCCACCCGGCCGCGGCCGCCCGTGGCGTCGCTCTCCGAGAGCAAGCTGAAGGACGAAACTGCCACCACCGAGACCGAGTCGTTGAGCACCGACGTGCTCGAGCGGCTGGCCAAGGGCATCGTGGAAGAGCCGGTGCTGCTGGACCGGCCCAAGAAGAAAGAAACGCGCCGGCCGATGATCGAGGTCATCGACGAGCCCGCCCCGGTCGCGTTGGGTGACGAAGAAGATCCGCGCACCTCGGTGCTCGACCCGCTGGCGTACTCCCGCTTCGCGCGCTCCGAACACGGCCAGCCCGATGAGGCCGGCCCGCCGGTCGCGTTGGAAGACGATCCGCACTCCACCCGGGTGATGGACATCAGCGGCTACAAGAACTTCGCCAGGGAGATCTCGAACACGCCCAGCGGCGAGTTCAAAGAGCCCCGGCCCTCTGCCCCGCCCCCGCCGCCGCGCATCTCGTTCCCGGGTGGCGTGTTGCCCCCGCGCCGCAGCCCGAACGAAGGCGCGCCGGCTCGCAAGCCCGAGCCGGTGGCGTACGTGCAGCCCGCTTCAGCGCCGCGCCCCAGCAGCGAGAAGGTGCGCCCGGCCGAACGCAAGGCCGTGCCGGTGGCGTTGCCCAAGCCGTCCGCGCCCGCACGCGCCGAGCCGGTAGCCCCGCCGCAGCCTGCTCCGAAGGTGCCGCGCGTGACGGCGCTCGACGAGATGGACTTCTCCGACGTGAACGAGGTCGTCTCGTCACCCGGTCCCGTGCCCGTCGTGCCGCCCGAGCCGCCCACCCCGCCCGACTTCACGCGGCAGGAGCACTCACCTGCGCCGGTGCCGATGATCACCCGGGCGCCCGCGCAGCTGCTCCACCGCGTGGAAGACGAAGCGCCGCCCGCACCCGTGGCCGAAGCGTGGGTCGCGCCCACCGAACCTTCGCTGGTCACCCAGCCCACCGCCACCACCGACTACTCGCAGGTGCAGGGCCTCTTGCCTTCGCCCCCCGGCCTGATCGCTTCGTCGGCCACCGAGTGGAGCCTCGCGCAGGCCCGCGCCGCCTTGAAAGAAGCGGTCAGCGATCGTGAACACCTCATGCACGTGGTGCTCGAGTACGCCCGGCGCACCTTCGAGTTCATCGGCTCCTTCGCCGTGATGCGCGGCGCCGCGGTGGGTTGGGACGCGCGTGGTGACGGAGACGTCAGCGCGATCCGCCAGCTCGCCATTCCCCTCGATGCGGCCAGCGTGTTCCGCACGGTCGCGCTCACCCGCGGCAGCTACGTGGGCCCGCTCCCGCCCGACGCGCTCTCGCAGCATTACCTCGCGTTGCTCGGCCGCATGCCGCGCACCGTGTTCGTCTGGCCGGTCGAAGTGCAGTCGCGCCTGGTGGCGATGCTCTACGGCGACTGCGGCGGGCGGCCCATCTCGCAGCGCCGCCTCGCTGACTTCATTCTCTTCTGCCAGGACCTGCCCTCGGCGTTCCACGAGCTGATCCTCTTCCGGAAGCAGAACCCGCGCGTGCCGCAGCAGTTCGCTTCGTCGTCGGGCATCATTCCCGACCCGGGGTACGCACAAGACGGCGCCGCGCCGCACGCACCGGCCGATGAAGACTGGTTCCAGGGGTTGATCACCCTGCTCACCGGGCCTGATCCCTCCGAACGTTCGATGGCGATGATGGAGTTGATGAAGCACGCCGACGTCTCGGCGCAGGCGCTCGCCACCTCTTTCCCCGGGCCCACCGGCTGGTCGCGGTTGCCGGTCGTCGAGCTGCCTGAGCCTGATGAGCTCGGCCCCATTCCCGGAGCGCTCGCGCGCCTGGGTCAGGCGGGCGCTTCCGCCATCGCCCCGCTGCTCGATCACCCCGACAGCGACACCCGCTATCTGGCGCTGCTCACCGCGGGCAGCTTGCGCTACCCCGACGTGGTCGATGGCGTGCTGCGCGGCCTGTTCGACTACGAGCCTGACATCTCTTCGGCGGCGCGTGCGGCGGCGGCGGCGTTGCGGTTGCTCCCCCACTTCCAGTCGCGGCTGCCGGCGTTGCGCCAGGAGCTCGCCTCTTCTGATGCGCTGCGCAGGAGCCTCGCGGCGCGCGCCCTGGGCGTGCTGCACGATCGCGTCTCGGTGGAGGGCCTCATCAACCTCACCGGTAGCGAAGACGATCTCTGCTCACAGTCGGCCGCCGACGCGCTCAAAGAGATCACCCGCGCGGGGTTCGGCACCAACCCCACGGCGTGGACGGCCTGGTGGGCGCGCGCTCGCGACCTGCGCCGCATCGAGTGGCTGGTGGAAGCGCTCGACGCAGAAGACTTCGACCTGCGCCTGTCGGCCATCGAAGAGCTCTCGCGCACCTTCGGGGACAACTTCGGCTTCTTCGCCGATGGCCCCGAAGCCGAACGCGGCGGTGCGGTGGCCCGTTGGAGAGCCGTCGTCTCGTCACGCGCCGATCTCGATCTCTGAATCGCGGCGCTCAGCGGCTGCGGCAACGAAAAATGCAGCAGGCGCTGGTGAGGCAAGTGACCGGTGTGGTGACCGCGCGGCTTTGAAGTGTGCCGCGCGGCCGTTGCGTCAGCGACTACGGGTGGCTGGGAGGGGGCGCGGGCGGCTTGGTGTCGAAGCTCGCCATCATGCCGTCCAGCTGCTGCTCGGCTTCTTCCTTGGTGATGCCTTCGCGCTCCTGAACCTTGCCGAGGAATTCGTCCTTCTTGCCACCGAGCAGCATCAGATCGTCATCGGTCAGCTTTCCCCACTTCTGTTTGATCTTGCCGCCGACCTGCTTGGCCTGCCCCTTCAGTTGGTCCCAATTCATGTTGGCTCCCCTGGTGTGAGCCGACGCCAGATGCGCCGGGCCGGAGGGGTGGTGCAACGTGGCGGCCACACCCGGGCTCCCCGGCCGT
>JAUYRZ010000011.1 GCA_030695565.1 Archangium sp. | reverse complement strand
CGTCGACCGTCGTGATTGCTTCACGCGCACCCAAGATCACGACAGGGTGCGGGTGGTCAACCACTCCCGACTAGATCAACAGCCTCCCGAAGGGAGAGGGAAACAGAAGGACTCGATGGCGGCGGTGCTCGGAATCAGCGCGAACTATCACGACGCCGCGGCAGCGCTGGTCATCGACGGCCAGCTCATCGCCGCGATGCAGGAAGAGCGTTTTACGCGCATCAAGAACGACGCCGCACTCCCCTTGGCCGCGGCCCGCGCCTGCCTCCACCACGCGAAGCTCGACGCGGCCGCGCTCGACGAGGTGGTCTTCTACGAGAACCCCTACGCCAAGCTGGAGCGCGTGTTGCTCTCCACGCTGCGCACCTTCCCCCGCGCGCTGCGGCAGTTTCCCCGCGCGCTCGCCTCGCAGCTGGGCAGCAAGCTCTGGGTGCTCGACGCGCTGTCTTCCCAGCTCGGTGTGCGCCGTGAACGCGTCACCTTTCGCGAACACCACGCCTCCCACGCCGCCAGCGCGTACTTCGCCAGCCCCTTCACGCGCGCCGCGGTGATGACGGTCGACGCCGTGGGTGAAGACACCAGCACCGCCCTCTGGCTGGGTGAAGGCAACACCCTCGAGTGCAAGGCGCGCATCGGCTTCCCCCATTCCCTGGGCCTGCTCTATTCCGCGCTCACCGCGTACCTCGGCTTCGAGGTGAACGAAGGCGAGTACAAGGTGATGGGCCTCGCCGCGTTCGGCACGCCCCGCTTTCGCGCGGAGTTCGAGAAGCTGATCAGCCTGACGCCCGAAGGCTTCGCGCTGGGCCTCGACTACTTCGACTCGCACACCAACACCGAGGTCGGCTTCTCCACCAAACTCGAGACGCTGCTCGGTCCCCGTCGGCGGCCGGGCACGCCGTGGCTGCTCGACGGCAACGAAGCCGACGCACGGGCGGCCGACGTGGCGGCCACGCTGCAGGCGGTGCTCGAAGCTGCGCTGCTCCAGCTCGCTGAAAGGGCGAAGGCACTCACCGGAGCAGACGCGTTGTGTCTGGCCGGCGGTGTCGCGCTCAACGCCGTGGCGAACGGCCGGCTGTTTCGCGAGGCGGGGTTCAGTGAGCTCTTCGTACAACCCGCGGCCGGTGATGCGGGCGGCGCGCTGGGTGCGGCGTTGCTGGCGGCCTCCGAACGCAACGAGCCGCGCGGAACCTTCACCCATGCGGCGTGGGGCACCCACGTGAACGGAGACGTGGCGTACGGGCTCGCGTCGGCCCTGGGTCTTTCGGCCACCCGGGTGAGCGCGCCCATCGACGCGGCCGCTGAGCTGTTGGTGAAAGGTGAAGTGCTCGCCTTCGTTCAGGGCCGCTTCGAGTGGGGCCCGCGCGCGTTGGGGCAGCGCAGCATTCTCTCGTTGCCCGCACCGCTCGCGGTGAAGGAGCGCCTCAACCGGGTGATCAAACGGCGTGAACCCTTCCGCCCTTTCGCGCCGATGGTGCTGGAAGACGCCGCGCAGGATTTTTTCGGCCCCTTCGCGCCCCGGCTCGCGCCTTTCATGACCACCGTGGCCGACGTGCTGCCCAACGCGCGTGAACGACTCGCAGCGGTCACCCACGTCGATGGCACCGCGCGCCTGCAGACGGTCGTTCGCGCTTCGCACCTCGGCTCGTTGCTCGCGCGCGTGGCGCAGGACACCGGGGTGCCGGTGCTGCTCAACACGTCGCTCAACGGCCAGGGCGAACCCATCGTGGCCACCGAGGCCGATGCGCTGGCCTTCTTCCTCGCTCACCCGGTCGATGCCCTGCTCATCGACGACGTGCTGATTCGTCGAGCGAAACGGGAAGCGTGAAGCACCCGACGGTTTCGTTTTCACACCGCCCTCTCCCAAGGGGAGAGGGGGCGGGCGGGTTGTTGTGTACTCCGCTCCCTGGAAGCGGACGGCCAGCGAGCCGCGCTCATCGAGACTGAGGGGACTCTCTCCTGCGTCTGCGTATCGACGCGTGGTTTGCGCGCGCGATGCGGCTGATCGCATCGGCTGCGCGACTTCACGTGGCACGCGCCCCTGCCCGAACGTGGCATCGCGCGCGCATGGGGGAACCCCCCGGAGGCGTTCAATGGTTCTCTCAGCTCACGACATCGTTCAGCAGGTGGCGAGCCGGCGCATCTTCTTCGGCCACCGGTCCGTGGGGCCGCGACGCGTCGCCGAAGCGCTCCTCACTTTCCTGGCCAGGGTACCGTGACTCCGCTCTTCCTTCTTTCTCGTCTCAAGTTGTGGCGCTGCACCCGGGTCGGCCAACGCGTCGAAGTGCTCGGGAGCATCTACGTCATCGGTGGCGGGCACATCGAAATCGGAGACGACGTCATCCTCGACGGCCGGCTGGTGCCGATCGAGCTGCACGCCGAACCCGGCGCCGAGCTGATCATCGGGCACGGCTGCGTGCTGGAAGGCGGCGTCTCCATCGAGGCGCAGAAGCGCGTGGAGATCGGGCCCGGCTCTCGGCTGCGCGCCTTCTGCAAGCTGATGGACAACAACTTCCACCCCGTTCTGGGCTCCCGTCATCGCCGCCCCCCCTCGCACCCGGTGAAGCTGGAGGCCGCGGTCGAGGTGGGTGAACGCGCCATCGTGTTGCCAGGCGCCTGGCTGGAGAAGAAGGTGACCCTGGGCCCCGGCGTGGTGATCGCCCGGCGGGTGAAAGCCGGCGCCACGGTGTTGGTGCCGATCGCCCGCAGCGCTCCGGCGCCCTCCGAGGTCGAGCCGGAAGGGGCAGTGAACAAAGCCCCGGTCAAGACCAGGGTGCTCCGCCCCGCTGCGCGAACGGTGGTGCAGCCGCCGGTGGTGGCCTCGTGAGGATCGCGCTGTTGGAGTTCATCGACTGGCTGGAGCTCCAGGCGCCTGCCTTCAAACGCGCCGGCCGGGCCCTGGCGCTGGCCCGCAGCCGGGTGGCCTTCGTGGGCTGTGAGCTGGGCGGGTCGGTGCTGGTGCACGGCGCCCTGCAGCTCGAGCGGCGAGGCCGGGTGAGCGTGGGCGCGGCGTGTGTCTTCGCAGGCGGCCCCCTCCCCACCGCGATGCGAGTGGAGAAAGGCGCGACCCTCGAGGTCGGTGCGCGTTGTTACTTCAACTACGGCGCGAACTTCGAAGTCAAAGAGTCGGTGCGCATGGGCGAGCGCTGCATGTTCGGCTCGTACGTGCGCGTGTCCGATGCGCCCGGAGCACCGGTGGTGTTCGGCAAGGACGTCTGGGTCGCGCATGGCGCGGTGATCAACCCGGGCGTGAGCATCGGTGACGGCGCCGTCGTCTCCGCAGGGAGCGTCGTCAACACCAACGTCCCCCCGGGCATGCTGGCCATCGGCAACCCGGCGCGAATGATGAGTCAACGACTCTGCACCACTGGAGGATCTCATGCCTGAAGAGACACGCGGAGTTGCACCCCGTCTGAGGAGCTGGATCGAAGACACCTTCTTCGTCGACGGCTTCGACGACACCACCTCGTTCCTGAAGAACCGGCTGATCGACTCCACCGGCATGATGGAGCTGGTGGTGTTCATCGAGAGTGAGTTCGGCTTCAAGGCCGACGACGCCGAGCTGGTGCCCGACAACCTCGACTCCATCGACAACCTGGTTCGGTACATCGCGCGCAAGAAGGCCCCGCGCGAGACGGTGGTGCGGCCGGTGATCAGCCGCCGCGGCGAAGGCGGCGTGGGACGGGCCGAGGGCGGGTGAACCATGTGCGGGATCGCCGGCTTCACCACCTGCCCGATGGAGCCGCGCCCCGCCGTGGAGCACAAGCTCCGCGCGATGGTGGCTTCGCTGCACCACCGCGGCCCTGACGCACAACGGGCCGTGGTGCTCGACGGCGTGGCGCTCGGTCACACCCGTCTGTCCATCGTGGATCTCGCCTCGGGGCATCAGCCGATGCACGACCCCGAACGCGGGCTCACGGTGGTGTTCAACGGGGAGATCTTCAACCACGTCGAGCTGCGCGCGCAGCTGACCTCGTGGCGGTTTCGCACCCGCAGCGACACCGAGGTCATCCTCGCGGCGTTCGACGCGTGGGGCATCGACTGCGTGAAGCGGTTCGTCGGGCAGTTCGCTTTCGCCCTCTGGGACGCGCGCAAGAAGCAGCTCTGGCTGGCGAGAGATCGCGTGGGCATTCGCCCGCTCTATTTCGCCCGCACGGTGGAAGGCGGGCTGGGCTTCGCCTCAGAAGCCAAGGCGCTCTTTGCCGCCGGGGTGGTGCCGGCCCGGCTCGACCCACGCGCCCTGGCGCAGACCGTTCAGCTCTGGGCGCCGGTGAGCCCGCGCTCCGCCTTCGAAGGTGTGCAGCAGCTGCCGCCCGGTCACGTGGCGTCGTTCTCCCAGGGGGTGCTGGCCGAGCGGCGGTACTGGAGCCTCGATCTCTCGGAGGAGCGCATCGATCGTTCGATGAACTTCTCCGACGCGATGGACGCGCTCGACGCGACCCTGAGCGATGCGCTGCACCTGCGGCTGCGCGCCGACGTGCCGGTCGCAGCCTACCTGTCGGGAGGCCTCGATTCGTCGCTGCTGTGCTCGATGGCCCAGGGCCAGCTGGGAGGCTCGTTGCAGACCTTCTCGGTGAGCTTCCAGCAGGCGCGGTTCGACGAACGCTCCTTTCAGCAGGAGGTGGCCGACGCGCTGCACACCCGCCACGCCGAAGTGCCGGTGAGCGACGCGGACATCGGCGGCCTGTTGCCGAAGGTGGTGTGGCACGGCGAGCAGGTGCTGCTGCGTTCGGCGCCCGCGCCCATGTTCGCGCTCTCCCGCCTGGTGCGCTCGACGGGCACCAAGGTGGTGCTCACCGGTGAAGGCGCCGACGAGGTCTTCCTCGGCTACGACCTGTTCAAAGAAACGGCGGTGAGGCGGTTCTGGGCGCGCGCGCCGAACTCCAGGTCGCGGCCGAAGTTGTTCTCCCGCCTCTACCCGTACCTGCCGCTGGCCAACCAGTCGCCCGAGGTGTTGCGCTCGTTCTTCGGGGTGGGGCTGGAGCACGCCGATGCGCTCGACTTCTCGCACCAGGTGCGGTGGAGCAACTCGGGCCGGGTGGCGCGTTTCTTCTCGCCCGACTTCGCGGCGCGGCTCAACGGCTTCGACGCGGTGGCCTCGATGCTGGCGACCGTGCCCGAAGAGGTGCGCAGCTGGCGGCCGCTGGCGCGCGCGCAGTACCTCGAGTTCAACACCCTGCTCTCCGGCTACCTGCTCTCGGCGCAGGGCGATCGCATGTTGATGAGCAACTCGGTGGAGGGGCGCTTTCCGTTCCTCGATCACCGGTTGATCGAGCTGGCGGCGCGCATGCCCGACTCCTTCAAGCTGCGGGGGCTCGACGAGAAGTTCATCTTGAAACGGTTCGGTGCGGGCCGGGTGCCCCGCCGGGTGCTCGAGCGCGCCAAGTTCCCCTACCGCGCGCCGGTCGCGGAGGCCCTGGTGGGTGCTTCGGCCCCTGCGTGGAGCGAAGAGCTGCTGAGCCAACGCGCGGTCGCCAGCGCGGGCGTGTTCGACGGCGTCAAGGTGGAGAAGTTGCTGGCCAAGCTGCGCAAGAACACCACCGCGCCTTCGGAAGCCGACGCGATGGCGTTGATGGCGGTCACCTCGTTGCAACTGCTCTGGCGGCAGTACCTCGACGCGCCTCAGAAGACGCCCCAGGCGCACCTCGACGCGGTGCAGCTGCTGCCCGTGTCCCGCGAGACGCAGAGCTGGGGCGAACACCTGGCCCTGTCGCGGCCCAGCCTGGAGAGCCAACCTTGAGCAGTCCTGTGAGCTGGTTGCGCGAGCACGCCTCGCGGACACCGAACGCGCCGTGCGTGGGCACACCCGATGGCTGGGTGACGTGGGATCAAATGCAGGCCCGGGTCGACAAGGTGCGCGCGCAATTGGCCAAGGCCGGGGTGGTGCCGGGCAGCCGGGTGGTGCTCGCGTTGCCGAACGTGGTGGCCACGGTGGTGGCCTGGCTGGCGGTGCAGTCGTTGGGCGCCACCAGCGTGGAGCTCGATCGCGAATGGAGCGAGCGCGCGTTGGCCGAAGCCGTGCGTCAAGCCAGGCCCTCCCTCGCGTTGATCAGCGGCAGAGACGCGCGCAAGTGGCTGGCCTTGCCGGTCGCTCGCCTGCTCGTGGTGCACCCCGCGCAGCCGCTCAGGGCGATGCGGGCCGTGCTGGGAGAACGGTACGCCGGGTGGATCTCCGAAGAAGGGCACACCGAGTACGCGGGTGAAGGCCCCCCTGAGCGCGTGCCCGACGTGGCCCAGGTGGTGTTCACCTCGGGCAGCACCAGCACGCCGCGCGGGGTGTTGCAGACCACGCAGAATCTGTGCGCCAGCACCGACGGGGTGGTGGCGTTTCTCCAGCTCGCCGCGGCCGACCGGGCGATGTTGGTGCTCCCGCTCTTCTACGTCTACGGCAAGAGCGTGCTGCTCTCACACCTGCGGGTGGGCGGCTCGGTCTTCATGGATCACCGCTCCATGTACCCGCGGCTGGTGATGGCGGCGATCGGCGAGCAGCGCTGCACCAACTTCGCCGGCGTGCCGCTGACCTTCGAGAGCCTGCGGCGCCGGGTGGATCTGTCGCAGATCGATCACTCCAGCCTTCGCTTCGTCACCCAGGCCGGGGGGGCGATGCAGCCCGACACCATCGCGTGGGCGCGCGCCGCCTTCGCGCCTGCCCACCTGTTCGTGATGTACGGCCAGACGGAAGCGACGTCGCGGCTGAGCTTTCTCCCCCCGGCCCTCGCGGCGGAGAAGAGGGGCAGCGTCGGGCGCGGCATGCCGGGCGTGGAACTTCAGGTGGTCGACGAGTCGGGTGAGAAGGTGGCTGCGGGCGTCGAAGGGCACCTGGTGGCGCGGGGTGACGTGATCATGCGCGGCTACCTCGATGCGCCCGAAGAGACCGCGCGGGTGCTGCGTGACGGCTGGTTGTGGACGGGCGATCTGGCCACCCGGGACGCAGACGGGTTCGTCTTCCTCACCGGCCGCGCCAAACACGTGCTCAAGCTGGGCGGGCATCGGGTGGCGCCGGCCGAGCTGGAGCGCGCGCTCACCTCGCGGGCCGGGGTACGGGAAGCGGTGGTGGTGGGAGCGCCCGATGGGCTCGAGGGCGAGGTGGCGATCGCCTTCGTGATCAGTGACGACACGCAGCTCGACTCGGGTGCGTTGCTCAAACACTGCCGCGCCTTGCTGCCCGCGCCGCGCGTGCCCAGGCGGGTGGTGCTGGTGCCTGATTTTCCCCGCAGCACGTCCGGCAAGGTGCTGGTCGGTGAGCTGCAACGCCGCGCCGCAGAGCTCCACTCTCCGGAGATTCCATGAGCACGTTCCACGAGGCCCTCGAGAAGTTGGAAGCGTTGATCGCCGCGCGACAGGTCAAACCCGTGCGGCAGCGCCGTGAACGGCGGGTGGTGCTTCAGCTGAAAAGCCCGCTGCGCGCGCGCAAGGCCGGCCGCCCGGTGGCCAGGCGCCAGCGCGAAACCACATCCATTCCCCTGGAGGCACCATGACGGCGTTCAACCAAGACGTGCTGAAGCTCGATCTCGAGGCGAAGGCGGAAGAACTCTCCGAAAAGCTGCAGGCCGCGGTGCTCAAGACGCTCAAGCGACGGGGCCTGGTGGTGGCGGTGTCGGGCGGCATCGACAGCGCGTGCGTGTTGGCGCTGGCGGTCAAGGCGCTGGGGCCCAGGCGGGTCTTCGGGCTGCTGCTGCCGGAGCGCGACAGCTCGGGTGAGAGCGCTGCGTACGGCCGCAAGCTCTGCGAGAAGATGGGCGTGGCGTTTCAACGGGTCGACATCGCGCCGATGCTCGAAGCGTCGGGGTGTTACCGCATGAGGGACGACGCGGTGGCCTCGGTCGACAAGGGCTTCCAGCCGGGCATGCCGTGGAAGATCGTCTCCAACGGCAACCGCCTCGACTCCGACGCGGTCAACGTGTTCTCGGTGGTGGTGCAGCGGCCCAACGGTGAAACCGTGAAGACCCGGCTGACGCCCCGGGCGTACCTGGAGATCGTCGCGGCGACGAACTTCAAGCAGCGCACCCGCAAGATGATGGAGTACTTCCACGCGGACCGGTTGATCTACGCCTGCAGCGGCACCCCCAACCGGCTGGAGTACGACCAGGGCTTCTTCGTGAAGCTGGGTGATGGCGCGGCCGACGTGAAGCCGATTGCGGGGCTCTACAAGACGCAGGTGTATGCGATGGCGCGGCACCTGGGGGTGATCGACGAGATCCTCGATCGCGAGCCGACCACCGACACCTTCTCGCTCGCGCAGTCGCAGGAGGATTTCTACTTCTCCCTGCACTACCGCTCGTTGGACATGGTGCTGTGGGCGATGAACCACGGCGTGTCGGCCGACGCGTGTGGCGAGGTGTTGGGGTTCAGCGGCACGCAGGTGCAGCGCGTGTACGACGACCTCGAGCAGAAGCGGCGCACCACGGCGTACCTGCACGCGCCGCCGGTGTTGCTCGACGAGGTGGTCGAGCTGCAGCCGTACGCCCTCTGAATTTTCTCCCTCTCCCTGCGCCAGCGGGGAGAGGGTCGGGGTGAGGGGCGCTCCTCAGAGCATCGAGTCGAGAGCCGCCTCCCCGCGCCCTCCAAAACCCCGGTCCCGAAATTCCCGCGCGCACTGCGCGAACGGAGAGTCACTGGCGCGCGGAGTGCAGACATTCGGGGAGCGGGTTTCTTCGAGGGGCTGAATCATGGGAATCGATGTGGTGACGGGCGCGACGGGGCATCTGGGGAACGTGCTGGTGCGGGAGCTGCTGGAGCGAGGCAGCACCGTGCGCGCGGTGGTGCAGCCCGGTGACGACGCGGCGCCGCTCTCAGCGCTCCCGGTCAAGAAGGTGCACGCCGACATTCGAGATCGCGCCGCGCTCCGCAAGGCCTTCACCGGCGCCACGCGCGTCTTCCACCTCGCGAGCGTCGAGAGCAGCTTGTGGAACCAGCGCTCCAGGCTGCACGACGTGAACGTGGGCGGAACGCGCGCGGTGATCTCCGCCTGTCAGGGTGCGTGGGTCGAGCGCCTGGTGCACATGGGTTCGGTGCACGCGCTCAGCGGGCCGCGCGACGGGGTGCTCGACGAAGACGCGGGCTTCGACGTGACCCGGTCCACCAGCGCGTACGCACAAACACGCGCCGAAGCGTGCGCCGAGGTGCAAGGAGTTGCGCGGGCCGGCGACCTCGACGCGGTGTTGGTGTTGCCGACGGGCCTGGTGGGTCCGCTCGATGCGCGGATCTCCGCGGTGGGCCGGCTGCTGCTCGATCTCGTTGCGGGCAAGGTGCCCTACCTGCTCTCGGGCGGTCACGACTGGGTCGACGTGCGCGACGTGGCGCGGGGAACGGTGCTGGCGGCTGAGCGCGGGCGCTGCGGCGAGGCGTACCTGCTGGGCTCAGAGCGGCTCTCGTTGCTCGACATCGCCGAAGAGGTCTCCAAACAGACCGGCGCGCCGCTGCCCAGGCTGTTGCCGCCGTGGTTGGCGCGCGCGCTGGCGTGGCCGGGGCCGTTCATCGAGACCCTGGCGCGGCATCACCCGCTGCTCACCTCGTGGGCGGTGCACGCGGTGACGGCGCCGTTCACGGTCAGTCACGAGAAAGCGGCGCGCGAGCTGGGGCTGATGCCGGGCCCCGTTCGCCAGGCGCTCCGGGACGCGCTCGATTGGCTCAGAGCCAATCGCTAGACGGAATCAAAGACGCAGGGCGACACAAGGTCCCCTCTCCCTCTGGGCCCTCTGGGAGAGGGTCAGGGTGAGGGCCTCACCGGCATCCGCGGATCTGAGCCTTTCGCAAAACATCTCGAGCGGCCTCGAGCTCCTTCTGCATCGCCTCACTGGGCTGACCACCCTGACTCCGGGTCGCCATGCACTGAGCAAACCCACCCTGCCCCTGCACCATCAACACTTCCTGGCACCTTTTGCGCTCCTGCTCCTGCACCTGATCAGGGACGCTCTTCGAGTCCTCGAGCTGCTTCTCCAACTGAGCGACCCGCACGCGAGCGGGCCCGCAAGTATCAGGAGCCGGAGTCGCCGCGACAGCGGGAGCGGGAGCGGGAGCGGGAGCCACCACCCCGGCATCCACCTTCGCCACCGCAGGCGTCACGGTCAGAGCGCCCCCGCTGGTCGCACGTCGCTTCGCGTCCGCCGGAATGGAACCCTGATCATTCGTGAAGTGCGACTGCCCCCTGGCGTCGACCCACTCGTAGATGACCTGACCAGAGAGCAACGCGACCACGAGCGCGATCACCATGGCCCAACCATAATCCCCTACCGAACGACGCACCCCGCTCCGTCCAGCGAAACAGACTGGCGAGCGAGCTCGGCGGACCACGCAGCGATTTCGCAATCGAGGGCGCTCTCCGTCACCCCGAGCAGCTTTTGCATGCGGGCCTGATCGACGGGCACCGGCTGGGCGCTCTTGTTCTCGAAGGTGGCCGACCAGCTGCACTGATTGCAGCACGCCGTCTGGCAGTGCTTCTTGGTGCACCTGTTCGCCTTCACGCTGATCAGCCCCACATCGGCGCCCGCTTCACACCGGGGCAACGCGTCGAGGCGCGACGGCAACGAGGCCTGATCCACCGGCCTGGGCGACACCGGCGTGGTGACACAGCCCGCCAGCAGCACCACCCATACGCTCAGCCTTCCCACGACAGACTCCTGCAGACGGTCATCGCAGCCTCCACCTCTTCACTGCGCGCACTGCCGGTGGTCGAGCACCAGATGGTGCGCGGCCCGGTGCGCCGCACTCCGAGAAACGCGTCGCGTTTCACGCCGTCGGTGCTCATGGAGTACCTGACACCGATGAAAGTATCGACCGACTCTTTCTCGAGTATCTCGACCCCTTCAGCCACCACCGCGGCCATGAAGGCCTCCGGTGCAGGCAGCGGCTTGGTGGTGCTCTCCAGCTGCAGCACCACCCGACCCTGCGGCCCCACCTGGAGACCGCCGGAGAAGCCGGTGGCACGCCACCCGTCGGGCAGCGGCACGCGCAGGCTGGACCGAGGCTCGGCGGGCGCGGTGGGTTTGGCCGGCTCGCGACACCCCGCGAGCGCCAGCATCACCCACGCCAGCCGGCGTGAAGTCACTTCGTGCCGGGAGCGGGCGGCGCGGCCTTTCCGGCCGAGATCCCGTCCATCTTCATGGTGCCGTCGAACGTCACCTCGCGCTCCATGGTGATGTTCGGCGCCTCCATGGTGCCCTTCACCTTGGCGCCCTTGTGGAGCTCGATCACGCTGGTGGCGCGAATGAGGCCTTCCACCGTGCCGCTGATCACCACGGTGCCCGCGGAGATCTCCGCGTTGACCTTGGCCGAAGCGCCGATGATCAGCACCTCGTCGGTCTGAATGTGCCCGCTGTACTTTCCATCGATGCGGACCTGGCCCTTGAAGACCAGCTTGCCTTCGAACTCGCTGCCCTTACCCAGCAGCGTGTCGACCTCTGCTCCACCCATCTTCGGCGACAAAGCGCTCTCCTCGTTCTTCGAGTTCTTCTCGAACAGGGCCATCGTTCCACTCCTGATTTTCTCTTGAGGGCGTTTGCCTTCTGCCCTCACTCATTTTCTATGAGGGCGTTTGTCTGCCGCCCTCACTCATTCAGCGGCGAATCAGCGCCACGATGCGATCCAGGTCTTCGTAGCTGAAGAACTCCACTTCCAGCGTGCCTTTTCCACCACCCCGCTCCACCAGCTTCACTTTGGTGCCCAGGCGGCGCTGCAGGTCTTCCACCAGTTTTTTGGCTTCGGGCGTGCCGGGTTTGGCCGCGCTCTTCTTCTTGGAGCTCACCGGCCCGCCCCCGCGCGCCGTCTTCACCCGCGCTTCGGTCTCGCGCACGGTGAGTTTGTCGGTCACCACGTCGCGCGCCAGCAGCACCATCTCCTTGCTGCTGCCCAGCCCGAGAATGGCCCGGGCGTGGCCCATGTCGAGGTCGCCTTCGGCCACCAGCTGCTTCACTTCATTGGGCAGGTGCAGCAGCCGCAGTGAATTGGCCACGCTCGAGCGGTCTTTGCCCACCCGGTCGGCCACCTGCTCCTGCGTCATCTTCCGCTCTTCCACCAGGCGGCGGTACGCCTCGGCCTCTTCCAGGGGGTTCAGGTCGGCGCGCTGAATGTTCTCCACCAGGGCCAGCTCGTACGCTTCGGCGTCGCTCGCTTCGCGGATGATCACCGGCAGCTCGGTGAGGCCGGCCTTCTGTGCGGCGCGCCAGCGGCGTTCACCGGCGATGATGCGGTAGCCCTTGCCGTCTTTGCGCACCAGGATCGGCTGGAGCAGCCCCTGGTGTTTCAGGCTCGCGGCCAGCTCTTCCAGGGCCGCTTCGTCGAAGCTGCGGCGGGGGTTGGCCCGGTCGGCGTGAATCTGTTCGATGGGCAGCTTGGTGGGCCCACCGGTCTGCCCCTTCTCACTGGGGGTGCGCGCGTCGGCGAGCAACGCGCCCAGGCCCCGGCCGAGGGCGGGTTTGCGGTTCTGCTGCGGCAACATCTTGATGACGCCAGGCATGTGGTGGTCCTTGTTTCCTTAGCGGGCGGGCGCCGAGGCGCGCGGTGACGGAGTGCCTTTGCGGAGCCGGGCCTTGTCGCGCTTGAGCAGCTCGCGCGCCACGCCCAGGTACGCTTCGCAGCCCTTGGAGCGGATGTCGTACAGCAAGACGGGTTTGCCGAAGCTGGGGCTCTCCGCCAGGCGGACGTTGCGGGGCACCACGGTGGTGAACACCAGCTGGGGGAAGACCCGGCGCACTTCGTCGGCGACCTGGTGGCTGATGTTCGCGCGGGGGTCGAACATGGTGAGCACGATGCCCTCCACGGTCAGCTTGGGGTTGAGCCGCTGCTGCACCAGCTCGACGGTGGACATCAGCTGCGCGAGGCCCTCCATCGCGTAGTACTCGGTCTGCAGGGGGATGAGCACCGAGTCGGCGGCGGCCAAGGCGTTCAGGGTGAGCAGGCCCAACGACGGCGGGCAGTCGATGAGGATGAAGTCGTACTTGCGCTTGAGCGGATCGAGGGCCTGCTTGAGGCGTTGTTCCCGCTTCTCGATGTTCACCAGCTCGACCTCGGCGCCGGTGAGATCGTTGGTGGCCGGCACCACATCGAGGAACCGCAGTTCGGTGGGGTGGACCAGCTCGGCCAGCGGTTGGCCGTCGATGAGCGCGTCGTAGATCGACCCGGTCAGCTGGGTCTTGTCGATGCCCAGGCCGCTGCCCGCATTGCCCTGGGGGTCCAGGTCGATGAGCAGCGTCTTCCGCTCCGCGGCGGCGAGGGAGGCGGCGAGGTTGATGGCGGTGGTGGTCTTGCCCACACCGCCCTTCTGGTTGGAAATACAGACGATTCGACCCATGCCCGCTTCCTAGCGCATGGGTCTGACAAGCGGCAGCAGGCGTTTCTTCCTTCCTCTGCTTTTTGCGGGGTGTTTTGCCGGCTGACGTCTTCCGCCAACCGCGCGCCTCAGCGTTTCACGTGGAACACCGCCACGCCGCGTGGGTCACCGGAGTGCGGCAAGGTGAAGGTTCGGCGGCTGACCAGCTCCAGACCGGCGGCGGCGGCGTGGGCGGCCAGGGTTTCGGCGGGCGGGGTCTGGCCCATCATGGTGACCACCTTGCCGCCGGGGGCCAGGTAGGCGCGGGCGAGTTGGAGGAACGGCCCCACGTCCATGAAGGCCCGGGAGATGACCAGGTCGACCTGGGGAAGCCCTTCTTTCTCCGGGCGCCCTTCGGCGCGCGCGTGGATGGCCTTGACCCGGTCGGCCACCCCACCCTTCACCGCGCCGGTCTTCATGAACGACACCTTCTTGGAGACGGCGTCCACCAGGGTGGCGCGCAGCCCGGGCAACGCGATGGCCAGGGGGATGCCGGGCAAGCCGGCGCCGGCCCCGAGGTCCAACAGATGGGTGGCACCCTGTATCTCGGGGAGCACGGCGAGCGAGTCGATGAGGTGTTTGTCGACCACCTCGTCGGTGCGGGTGATGGCGGTGAGGCTGACCTTCTCATTCCATTTGAGGAGCTCGTCCGCGTAGGCGAGCAGGCGGGCCTGGGCGTCACCAGTCAGTGACACGCCGAGTCGTTCGAGGCCGAGGGAGAGGAGCGAAGGGGCTGAGTTGTCCACAGCGGGAAGTCCTGAAGGAGGGGGCAACCGGGTGGAATGTGACGGCTGCCCGGTGGGGGCCGGGGTTTCGCACATGTTTCCCACAGGGTCATGTCTCCTCGTCCCCTCGCCCTTTGGGCCCTTTGGGAGAGGGTCAGGGTGAGGGCCTGGCGCGCCCTGCCCTACCGTTGTTCCACGTGGAACACCCAAAGCGAGGTGCGAAGCCAAAGCGAGGTCCGACGTCTTCGCGACGTCTCCATGCCTTCGCGAGGTCTCAACGCGCTGCCCCTGGCGAGGTCGTGATGCACGCGAACCCTTGTTCCACGTGGAACAACGGGGACGCGACCTTGCTTCTGATCGTTCTACCCGTGGGTCCCGCGCACCTTGGATCTCGAGTTCCTAAGGGCTGCGTGCGAGTGCTCCACCTGCGTGAGTGCTCCACCTGCGTGAGTGCTCCACCTGCGTGAGTGCTCCACCTGCGTGAGTGCTCCACCTGCGTGAGTGCTCCACCTG
>JAUYRZ010000111.1 GCA_030695565.1 Archangium sp. | reverse complement strand
GACCGGCGGCGGCGCGGGTGGCGGCACTTCGACTGACGACCAGATCGCGGCCGTGAGGACGGCAGCCGAGACCATCACCGATGGCGGTGTGATCGGCCTGCCCATCACGGGCGCGCTGGTGACCTACCTCAAGCCCCTCGCGTTGGACGCCGGCACGGCAGACCCCGCGGGCTTCTTCATTCAGAGCTCACAGAACGGCCCCGCGCTGTTCGTGGCGATCGACCCGGCCACCGTCAGCGGCGGCCCCTTCGTTCCCGGCGACCTCGTCGACATCACGGTGCAGACCGTCGCGCGGCTCCCCAGCAACAACGTGCGCGCTGTCGTCGCCGTCACGAGCGCGACGAAGTCCAGCAGCGGCAATCCCATCTCCGGCCTGCGCGCCGCCATCGACGCAGTCGACTTCCTCGCTGCGGGTCAGGTCGACCTCTTCGAGAGCCGGCTGATCACCGTGACGGCCACCATCGTCGGTGACCCCGTGGCGTCGATCGCCGGTTACAAGGCGGCGAGCATCTCCACGGCCGGCACGCCTGACGGCGGCAGCAACTTCCGCCTGCGTTTGCCCACGGCCCTGATGGACTCGCTCATTCTGGGGCCGGGCTGCACGTTCTCGCTCAACGGCGCGCCGCTCTGGCGCAGCTTCAACGCGGCCCAGCCTTCGACCTGGTCGCAGTCCGAGCTGACGAACCTCACCTGCCCCGCCCCCGCTTCGGTCAGCGCCTTCTCGACCTCGAACACGGCGGCCACGGTGCTCTTCAGCCGCGACCTCACCGCGGCCTCGGTCACCACGGGCGCCTTCACGGTCGCGAGCACCGGTGGCTCGTTGGCCGTCTCGGCGGCGACGGTGCTGAACTCGCGCGCGGTCGCGCTGACCACGGCGGCTCAGACGGCGGGTACCACCTACACGGTGACGGTGGCCAACACGGTCACCGACAGCCGCGGCACGGCGGTCGGCTCGGGCAACACGGCGACCTTCACCGGTCTGGCCGCGCCCGTGTGCAACTCGGGTCTGGTCATCTCGGCGATCTACGGTGGTGGCGGCAACACCAACGCCACCTACACGCACGACTACGTCGAGCTGAAGAACCGCACCGCCGCCCCCATCAACCTCGCGGGTTGGAGCCTGCAGTACGCCTCGTCGGCCGGCACCAACTTCTCCACCACCATTCCGCTCACCGGCACCATCCCGGCCAACGGCTACTTCATGCTGCGCGGCAACTCGAACGCGGCCGTGGGCATCGCGCTGCCCACCACGCATGATCAGGATGCACCGACGCTGACGCTCTCCGGCACCGCCGGCGTGTTGGCGCTGGTGGCTTCGACCGCCCCGCTCACGGGCTGCCCCGCGACGGGCACGGTGGCCGACCTGGTCGGCTACGGCACGGCCTCGTCGACCTGCCGCGAGATGGCGCCCACCGCGACGCTCTCGTCCACCACCGCGGCGTTCCGCGCGGGCGCTGGCTGCACCGACGCCAACGCGAACAACAACGACTTCGCCGTGGCGATGGTCAGCAGCCAGGCGCCGCGCAACACCGCCTCGGCCGCGGTCGTCTGCAGCTGCCCGTAAAGAGTTCGTCGTTGAAGTGAGTTCGGGCCGGTGGGGACAACCCCGCCGGCCCGTTTTCTTTTCAGAGCAGCGCGGCGACTTCGGCGGGCGCCTCGAGCTGCGGAAAATGTCCGACGTCCGCCAGCTCGACGTAGCGCGCGTGGGGCAGCGTCGTCTTCCAATGCTCGAGGTGCAGCGGCTTCACCAGGCCGTCTGCCCGCCCCCACACGATGGTGGTGGGCACCTGCGTGGCCACCAGCCGCGCAGATTCTGGAGCCAGTGAAGCAGTGGCTCCTTCGTCGACGAGGGCGCGCACGAAGCCCCAGAGTCCGGCGCGGCTCTCCTTCGTGGGAAACTGATCGATGAACTCGCGGTGAAGCGGCCTGGTCAACGGCACCCGCTTTCCCCACGCCAGCTTCACCATCATCTTCGGGGAGAAATTCCACGAGAGGTACGCCCAGCGCATCAACGCACTGCCCATCATCGAGCGGTTCCTGGCGAAGGAGCCATCGAGGCCCAGATCCCACAACCAGCTCTGCACGATGGTGAGCGAACGCACCCGTTCTCCGAGCTCCGCCACCAGGGGCATCGCGATGGGGCCGCCGACGTCGTGCACCACCAGGTCGAAGGTCTCCGCAGGGAGATGTTGCAGAAACGCGCGCAGGTTCTCGCGGTGCCACGCGTACGAATACGTGCGCCAATCGGGCGGGCGATCCGACTGGCCAAAGCCCAGCTGATCCATCGCGATGACCCGGCGCCGCGGCAGCAGCCGCTGCATCACGTGCCGCCACTCGGTGCTGCAGGACGGCGTGCCATGCACCAATACCACCGGCGCGCCCTGCCCTTCGTCGACGTACGCCATGCGGCCCCCGGGCGCGTCGAAGAAGCGCGTCTGGTACGGCCATTCGGCAGACGGAATCCAGTTCATCGGGTTCTCCTTCGGGCGTACCGGGAAGCCACCGTGTCGATCACCTCTTCGAGCGGGTACGCGCGCGGGCGCTGCACCAACTGCTGGCCGATGCCTTCCACCGTGGCGAAGAGCACTTCGGCTTCGATGCGCGCGTTGGGTACGTCGCGGCGACGGAGCTCGGCCTCGAGGAAACTCAGCATGTGCTTGCGCGATTTTTCGAGCGTTCCAGCGAGGCCTTCGACCACCTGCGGCTGATGCCTCAGTCCGTACGAGACCTGCCACGCCGAGCGGTGCGCTTTGAGCCGTTCGCCCGCACTCCAGAGCAGCGCGCGCACGAAGTCGGCGGCCGTGACGCCCTGGCGCGCGGCTTCGAAGGTGACCTCCACGTCGGCCATGCCGTCGGCCAGCAGCGCCTCGAGCACCGCCTCTTTCGAGGGGAAGTAGTGGTACAGCAAACCGAGCGCGACCCCGGCTTCCGAGGCCAGCGCGCGGATGCTGGTCGCCGAGTAGCCCTGGCGCGCGAACAGGCGCACGGCGGCTTCGAGCAGCGTCTGGCGGGTGGCTTCCCGCACTTCATCGTTCGCGGCCTGCGTGCGCGGCATGGTTCATATTGAACGATCGTTCAATTGAAATGCAACCCTTGTGTGACCTGGCCGGCCTGACTACGAGCGCAGGATGATCGACCACCTGTCCCTGCCCGTGAGTGACGTGGATGCCACCTGCCGCACCTGGGCGAAGGCCCTGGCGCCGCTCGGGTACTCGGTGCTGAGGCGCTTCACCCGGGAGCAGCTTCCCCAGCTGCCGTATGCGCAGCTGGCGGCGCTGGGCACGAAGGGCAAGCCGGATCTGTGGCTTCGGCCGGCCCAACAGAAGGTCGATTACAACCACGTGGCGTTCGTGGCGCAGACGCGGGCCGAGGTGGATGCGTTTCACAAGGCCGCGCTCGAGGCGGGCATGACCGATGACGGCGCTCCGGGCCTGCGTCAGCACTACCACCCGAACTACTACGGCGCGTTCGTGCGGGACGCGGATGGGCACAGCCTCGAGGTGGTGTGCCATGCGGCGGTGAGTGTGAAGAAGGTCGTCGCCAAGAAGAAGCCTGCGGCTGTGAAGAAGAAGCAGAAGGTGGTTGCCAAGAAGCGGCGTTGATCAGCAGCTTCGCCCCTCACCCCAACCCTCTCCCGAAGGGCCCCGAAGGGAGAGGGAGTCAATTGATGCCATCACGTGCGGCTCGACACCCATTTCGGGCTCTCGCTCAGCGTCTGGGATCGCCTCATGGGCACCACCGAAAAACAACGGTGACGCTGGTGGTCTAGCGCGATGCACTCACCTGCGCTTCGATGACTTCATGAGCGGAAGTTCACACGCGCAGCACGCCTACACCCGTTGCGTCGTCAGCCTGAACGCCGGCATCAGCATCTCCTGGGCGCCGGACCCCTCCGGCTCGGACGAACACGGCCAGCGCCACCACCAACGCGAAGAAGACGACTTCCGCAGCCGTCTCGAGCGGGCTGCGCCCGGAATCGAAGTGCTCTTCGACGAGTTGGAAGAGCGCGGCCACGTCTTCACCGCCCCCGACGAGCCCGGCTTCAACGACCCGCAGCGGGGCGCCAACGGGATGATCGAGATGTGTGAAGTTCAGCTTGTCTGCACGCCCCGGCTGACCGAGCCTTCGTTGGCCGCCATTGCGGAACGAATCTCGAAGCTCCTGTAAGTTTCCAATCAGATGGTCTCGACAGTTCGGCCGGGTGCGCTTCACACCAGCGCACAGTACGAAGGAGCGCCGCGCAGCCACGAAGGAATGCCCCGATGAGCGACTCGCCGATGGAGCGACTTGAACAAGCGTTGGGCCGCTTCAAAGACGACGACGTCGTGCCCGGCGGTCTGCTTCGGGTGGAAGACCTGCGCACCGTGGTCGCCGTCGCCAAAGACGCACGGTCGTGGTCAGACGACGTCACCCGGCTGGTGGCGCGCGTCAGAGAACTCGAGGCCGAGCTGGCCGCCGAGTCTGCGCTGGCCGACATGGCCGAACACTCCCTGGCCACCGCACACGCCATCTACGCGGAAGGCGTCGAAGAAGCCGCCGAACGCTCACGCGAGTGGACCCTGCACGCCATCAAGAAGGGCCTGCACGAGAATCCGGTCGAGAAGTCAGCCGACGAGCTCTGCGCTCCGGCGCGCGTGCTCACCGCCGAACAACTGCTGCGGCCCTGGACGCATTGATCAGCCCTTCGAGGGCGAAGAACACCAGGCTCATCCAGATGAGTCCGAAGCCGACCCAGCGCAGCGGCGACATGTGCTCGTGAAAGAAGAACACGCCGCAGAGGAACTGCAGCGTGGGCGCGAAGTACTGCAACACCCCCAGGGTGCTCAGCGGCACGCGGTTGGCGGCGGCACCGAAGGCGACCAGCGGTAACGCGGTCATCACGCCCGCTCCCACCAGGAGCAGCTCACGCGAGAGCGGCCCGTGACCGAACGAGCCTGTGCCCTGCACCTCGAGCACCACCAGGTACACCAACGCCGGGGTCACCAGCACGCCCGTCTCGAAGCTCAGGCTCTCCACCGCGCCGACCCCCGCGCGCTTCTTCACCAGGCCGTAGAGCGCAAACGACGGCGCCAGGCCCAACGCGATCCACGGCGGTCTTCCGTAGTCGACGCTGAGCACCAGCACCGCCACCAACGCACCACCCAGCGCGAGCCACTGGCCTCTTCGCAGCCGCTCACCCAGGAAGGTGACGCCCAGCAACACCGAGATGAGCGGGTTGATGAAGTAGCCCAGCGAGGTCTCCACCACGTGACCTGCGTTGACCGCCCAGATGTAGAGCAGCCAGTTGAACGAGACGAGCACCGCCGCGAGCGTGAGCCAGGCCAGCTTGGAGCGCTGCGCCTGCCGCAACCAGCCGAGCTTGCCGGTGACCACCAACAGCAGGACCACCACGCCCAGCGACCACACCACGCGGTGCGCGAGGATCTCGAGGGCGCCGATGGGCTTGAGCAGGGGCCAGTAGAGAGGAAAGAGCCCCCACATCAAATAGGCGCTCACCCCCCACAAGACGCCGCGCCGGTGTTCACTCACGGGCGGCCTTGTAGCGAGTAGATCGCAGGAATGCCCGTCGACGTTCGAGTGGAGACCACCATCGGCGTGCCCCGTCGTCGGGTGGCCGCGTTCGCAGGAGATCCTTCGAATGCGCCGCGCTGGTACTCGAACATCAAGTCGGTGGTGTGGGTGACGGCACCGCCGATCGCGCTCGGCTCGCGCATGACCTTCGTGGCGCACTTCCTCGGGCGGCGCCTCGAGTACACCTACGAGATCGTCGAGCTGGTGCCGGGGGAGAAGCTGGTGATGCGCACCGCCCAGGGCCCGTTTCCGATGGAGACCACGTACACCTGGGAAGAACGCGGCGCGTCGACCTTGATGACCTTGCGCAACCGGGGTGAGCCGAGCGGGTTCTCGAAGTGGATGGCGCCGCTGATGTCGATGGCCATGCGGCGGGCGACCACGCAGGACCTGGCGCGGCTCAAGGCGGTGTTGGAGGAAACGGAGTCGAAGTAGCCACCCCATCTCCGGGTTGGGAACTCGCCTCGCGCCTCACTACATTCCGCGCTCCCATGAAGATCGACTCCGCGCTCGCCGCCCGCCTCGCCCCCTGGGGCTTCGACAACACCCAACTCGACACCTTCATCACCCGCCTCGCCCAGGCCGCCACCAGCAACGCGGTCACCGGCGAGCTCACCCCGCCTGCTCCCGAAGACGTGCGTGCGCTCCCCGAGCCCGGCAGCGAAGCGCACCGCCGCCTGGTCACGCTCGGCAAAGACGCCATCGCCGCGAAGAAGGTGGGCGTGGTCATTCTCGCGGGCGGCATGGCCACGCGATTTGGGGGCGTGGTGAAGGCGGTGGTGCCGGTGCTCGAAGACCGCACCTTCTTGAAGCTCAAGCTCGACGACGTGCGCCAGGCGGGGCCCGACGTGCCGGTGTACGTGATGAGCAGCTTCGCCACCCACGAACGGTTGCGCCAACACGTCGAGGAGCTCGGCGCGAAGAAGGTCGAGGTGTTCGCGCAGTTCGTCTCGTTGCGCCTCACGCCCCAGGGCGAGCTGTTCAAAGAATCAGATGGCGACGTCTCGCCCTACGCCTCGGGCCACGGTGACCTCACCTTCGCGCTGCGCAAGAGCGGGTTGCTGGCGAAGTTCCGCGCAGCGGGCGGCACGCTGTTGATGATGTCGAACGTGGACAACCTCGGCGCGACGCTCGACCCGGCGGTCATCGGTGCACACCTCGAACGCGGCGTGGCGCTCTCGGCCGAGGTGGTGCGCAAGGCGAAGGGCGACAAGGGCGGAGCACCCGCGCGGCTGAACGGCACGCCGCAGATCATCGAGGGCTTCCGCTTCCCGGCCGACTTCGAGCAAGACTCCATTCCCGTCTTCAATACGAACACCTTCGTGATGGACGCGGCGGCGATCGATCGCGACTTCCCGCTCCCGTTCTACAAGGTGGAGAAGAAGGTCGACGGCGCGACGGCCGTGCAGTTCGAGCGCCTGGTGGGAGAGCTCACCGCCTTCCTCCCCTCGACCTTCCTCGAGGTGCCGCGCGAAGGCGCCGAGTCGCGTTTTCTGCCCGCGAAGGATCCCGAGGAGCTCGCGGGCCGACTCTCCACCATCCGCCTGGTGGCCGACTCGAATCGGTGGTCGCGGTGAAGCGGTGACGATTCTCATGCGCAAAATGCGCGTGCTTCGTACTCAAGCCTCCGCGGCTGTCGTTCGTAGTTGAGCGGATGCCCCGAAGGCGCTGCGTGCTCCCCCGACGCGCGGCGCCTTCGCCTTTTCCGGCTGTCTGACGGTGATGCTGACCGATTTCGCATCGAGCGAAGTCGAGATGCCGCGCCTGCGCGACGCGGAAGTGAGAACGGTCACGGACTTTCCACATCGAACACCACGGTCAGCTGAGAGGTCACCGTCAGCTCGCGGTTCGCGAATGAGGTGACGACCGGACCTTCCGGGGGAACGTTGAAGGTGCCGGCGGGCAGGTTCTCCACCACGGGCGTGAGGTCGTTCACGCTGCTGGGCAGACCCAGCTTCGCGCCGAGCGCTTCGATGACGCCCCTGGCCCGCTCACGCGCCGAGGCGGCGGCCAGCACCCGCACCTTCGTCTCGTAGACCCGGTGCTCGGTGTTCTGCAGGTAGACGGGGCCGGACTGCGTTGCGCCCGCGCGCACCGCGGCGGTCAGCGCGTCGTCGAGCTTCGCCATGTCCGTGATGGTGAGCAGCAGGGAGCGGTTGAGGACCTGGCCGATCACCTCGTTGCCGCGGTACTCGGGCGAAAGACCCGCTTCGTTGATCACGATGTTCCGCGGTTCGACCCCTGCCTCGCGGCAGGCGCGCAGGAGCTTGGCGAGTTTGTCGTCGCCCGCCTTCCTCACGCCGGCCACGTCGCGGTAGGTGGTGGTCAGCAGGAAGGTGGCCAGTGCCTGATTGGGGCGGAAGGTCAGCTTCGCGTCACCCACCATGGTGATGCTGCGGGGATTGGGGTTGGGCGTCGCGGCGAGGGCGAAAATGAGCAGAGTCGAGAGCACGGGCGGCTTGAACGGGTGGGCTCGGAGATCGATCTAGCCCTCTCCATCTCGGGGAGAGGGCGCTACTTCGTGAAGAGCCCAGCCGCCACCCCGATGAACTTCTCGAAGCCCGCACCCATCACGGGCACGTCGAGGAACTCGGTGATGAACCGCCGGTCTTTCTGCTTGTAGTCCGGGCACACGAACGGATGTTCGTGCACACCCAGCGCGATGGTCTCGACGCGCACGCCGGTGTCCCGATGCAGGCCCTGCATGGTGTTGAGCACCGCCCCCGCGGGAATGACGTCGTCGTTCGAGTTCGCGACCGCCACCAACCGCGGGGCGATCTCCTTCAGGCGGGCCTCCAGCCGGGCGCGCTCCGACTCTTCCCCGAACAACGCGCGGAACCAGCGCCCTTCTTCATGCTCTTCCAGCCAGTGGGCCAGGCGCGGCGTGGCGAGGCGCTGCGTGAAGCGCACGTAGAGCTTCATCAGCGAAATCTCACACGCCATGTCCATGATCAGCCGCGTCGAGAGGTGCGTGCTGCGCAGCACCGCGCCCGAAGCGAACAACACGCAGCGGCTGTCTTTGAACAGGCCGTCTTCATCGCCGAGCATCAAGCCCAACGACAGGTAGCCGCCCGCGGAGTACCCGAGCAGATCGATCTGCGCCGCGGGATCCACGTAGGGGTGGTCGCCCGCGCGAATCTGGCGGACCAGGTCGGTCACGTCGCCATACGACTGCAACCCGCCCCAGAAGAACCGCTCGGGGTGGGTGTCGAGCCGCTCGCTGAGCACGCAGTTGAACGCGTGCACGTTCTCGTTGCGCCCCACTTCCTGCCGGCGCGCGAGGTGCTGCTTGATCTCCCGGCCCCAGTTCGGCTCGACCCGGTTGACGTGAAACGAGAGCGGGAAGAGCGCCACCGCGGCGCCGGTCTGCCGCCACAGCTGGTACGCCCAGGGCACGTACTTCGAGTAGCTCCGCTCGTTGAGACCGTGCAGCAGGATGATCAGATGTTTCGAGCGGGCCGCTTCACCATGCCCCTTGAGCAGCGGGTAGCGGAACTCGAGGTTGTCCTCGAGCTCGCAGTCGGCGGTGCCATCAGAGGCCGGTTCACCGCCGAAATCCTTCTCGTGGAACTCGCAGCGGTACGCCGGCTGACCCAGCAGGTGCGCGGCCTGACGCGAACGGAAGGCGAGGTTGTAGACGTCGGCGCCCTCCTCCGGAAACGCGAGGGGCACTGCGTCGTCCCACTCGGTGGTGTTGCGGATCGACTGGGCGATGTGTCGATAGTCAGGGTGATTCATGGGTTACTCACGAGTAAGTTACCCGCGGGTAGCAGCGAAAGAGAACGACGTGAAGCGAAAGCAGCGCCTGACCGCCGCCGACCGCAGAGCCCAGCTGATGGAGATCGGCCGCGAGGTGTTCGCCGCCCAGGGCTACGACGCGCCCATCGAAGAGATTGCTCAACGGGCAGGTGTCAGCAAGCCCATCGTCTACGAACACTTCGGCGCCAAAGAAGGCCTCTACGCGGCCATCGTGGACCGCGAGATGGACCTGCTGGTGAGCCGGGTGTCAGAGGCGATCTCCCGGGGCACCCCGCGTGAACGGTACGAAGGCGCGGTGTTGGCGTTCATGACGTACACCCAGGAACAGCCGGCGGGCTTCGCGGTGTTGACGCGCGACTCGCCCAGCACGCACGGGCGAAGGGGCCTCACCCGGGTGATCGACGATCTCGCCGAACGCGTCGACGATCTCTTCCGCCGCGAGTTCGTGCGCGCCGGCTACGACCCCGGCACCTCGCCCATCTACGCCAACGCCCTGGTGGGCATGGTGACGCAGGTCGGCCAGTGGTGGGCCGCGGAAGGCCGGCGGTTCCCCGTGGCGCAGGTGGCCTGGCACGTCTCGGCCCTCGGGTGGATGGGCCTGCGTCATCTGCCTCGCCCCCCGCGCAAGGCCCGCAGGCCCCCGGCGAAGAAGCGCAGGTAAGCGGCCCGCCGCGTGCAATCTGCTCCCGCGCGATGGCCTGGAGCGAGCCAACCCAGCCGATCAACACGAAGAGCGGGGAGGCAGCGCCGACCCCCGCGGGGTCGGTTGAACCCCGCTCGTGGCTCCATTGGTTGGGGTTGCCCGCGGAGGTGACCGCCTACGAGACCAACTACCTGCGCCGGGTCGACGCCGTCGCCTTGTGGGTGTTGTTCGGGTGCGTGCCGCTGATGGGCGCGCTGGCCTTTCTCAACGACACCGGCGCAGGGCTCGCGCTGCTGCTGTCATCGCTCGCCCCGGTGGGGCTGCTGCTCGGCTCGCGCGCGCAGCTGCACGGGCGCAAACGGTCGTACGTGACGGGCGTGGCGGTGATGTTCCTGGGCGCGCTGCTGGTGAACTTCGGCCGCGGGTTGTGGACGATGGAGATGCACTTCGCGTTCTTCGTCGGCCTGGCCCTGCTGACCGTCTATGCGAACCCGTTGGTGATCATCGTGGCGTCGGCCACGGTGGTGGTGCACCACCTGCTGTTGTGGGTCATCGCGCCGGTCAGCGTGTTCAACTACGAGGCGCCGCTCAGCTCGGTGCTGGTGCACGCGGTCTTCCTGATGGCCGAGACGGTGGCCTGCGTGTTCGTCGCGCGCACCTTCTTTGACAGCCTGATCGGTCTCGAGCGCGTGGTGAGCAGACGCACCGCCCGGTTGGAGGCCGCGCTCGCGTCGTTGCGGGATCAAGAGCGGCTGCTGGCGCAGACCAGCGAAGTGGCCAAGCTGGGAGGCTGGGAGTTCCGCTCGGGGGAACCCGCGCCCCGGCTGTCCCCTGAGGCATTGCGCGCCCTGGGCTATCCACCGGGCAGACCGGTTTCCGCGGTCAGCCTGTTGCGCTGGCTCAAGCCCGCGGGCCGCACGGCGGCGGTGGCCGCGCTGCGCGACAGCCTGGCCACCGGCAGCGGCTTTACCCTGGAGGTCGAGCTGGACGCCGCCAGCCCCGTGCGCTGGGCCCGGCTCATCGGCCAGGTGGAAGACACCGCGGGGCAACGCCGCCTCTACGGCGCCCTGCAGGACTTCAGCGAGCAACACGCCGCCCGCGAAGGCGCGCTCGAGGCGTCGCGCGCGAAGTCGCAGTTCCTCGCGAACATGAGCCACGAAGTGCGCACGCCTCTCAACGGCATCCTGGGCATGGCCCAGCTCGCGCTCGACAACGAGGCCGACGCGGAGCAGCGCGAGTGTCTGCAGCTCATCCAGGTCTCCGGGCAGAACCTGCTCACCATCGTCAACGACGTGCTCGACCTCGCGCGCATCGAGTCGGGCCGCTTCGAGCTCGAGCGCAATCCGTTCGACGTGCGCGGGCTGATCAGCGAAGTGGTCAAGCCCATCGCCTTGCGCGCGCAGACCAAGGGCCTCGAGGTGCTCAGCCGCGTGCACGCGTCGGTGCCCACCGAAGTGGAAGGCGATGCGTTGCGGCTGACGCAGGTGCTCAACAACCTGCTGAGCAACGCCGTGAAGTTCACCGCGATGGGCGTCATCGAGGTGCAGGTGACGGCGCACGACGGAGCCATCGCCTTCGAGGTGCGCGACAGCGGCATCGGCGTGCCGCACGACAAGCAGGCCGCCATCTTCGAGCCCTTCGTGCAGGCCGACGGCAACACCAACCGGCGCTTCGGCGGCACGGGCCTGGGCTTGTCCATCTCGCGAGAGCTGGTGCAGCGCATGGGCGGCACGTTGACCCTGCGCAGCGAGCCCAACCTGGGCAGCATCTTCAAGGTCGAGCTGAGGCTGCCCATTCACGTCGCGGCCCTCGAGCGCAAGGTGAGCCGGCCGATGCGGGTGGGGTGCGTCTTCAAGCCGGGCCCGCTGCAGGTGGCGGTGTGTGAACAGCTGAAGGAACTGGGCGCCGAGGTGATCAGCCTCGACGAGCAGGCAGCCCAGAAGACGAAGGAACGTTTCGAGGTGGTGGTGCTCCCGGACGAGGGCTGGAGCGCGGAGCTCGCAGCGCTCGGCCAGCGCACCGTGCTGCTCAGCCGCGCGGGTCAGCGGGCGACCGCTCCGGGTGCGCGGGTGTTGCATCGCCCTGCCAGTGAAGTGGCGCTGCTGGCCGCGCTGGAAGATGTCGGCCGCACGGTGGCCCTGGCGCCGCCTTCGTTCATCGGCGGCGGCGCGTTGCGCGTGTTGCTGGCCGAAGACAACGCCATCAACGCGACGCTGGTCACCCGGCTGCTGGGCAAACTCGGCCACGACGTGCGCCACGTGGTGGATGGGGTGAAGGCGCTCGAGGCGAGCCGCGAAGAACCGTGGGACCTGGTGCTGATGGACATGCAGATGCCCGAGCTCGATGGGCTGGGCGCCACGCACGCCATCCGCCAGGAGGAGAAGCAGACCGGCCGGCACCTGCACATCGTGGCGCTCACCGCCAACGCGATGGCCGGTGATGAAGCCATCTGCCTGGCCGCTGGCATGGATGGGTACCTGAGCAAGCCGCTGCGCCGCGAACAGCTCGATGCGTTGATCGCCCGGCTGCAGACCCAGCGCAGCCAGCAGGGAGGCGTGTGAACCCGTATCGGGTGGCGCCGCTGCCTGCGGGTGACGAAGACGGCGCGGGGGCCTGAAGTCGCCACCCCACGCGGCCGACTGGAGACTCGCCACCCCACCCCACCTCGCCATCACGAGCCTTTGGCGCGGCGCGGCAGCTGCTCAGTGCCTGGCGCATGAACACACTGAGCTCGGGTCTCACCCACGTCGGCCGGCGATCCAACAACGAAGACGCGCTGCTCGAGGCGCCGGGCCTGGGCCTGTTCGCGGTGGCCGACGGGCTGGGCGGGTACGAAGGCGGGGAGATCGCCTCGAAGCTCACCGTCTCGGTGCTGGAGAAGTTCGTGATGAACAACCAGCGCGACCCGCAGGGCACCTGGCCCATTCGCGAATCGAAGCGCCGCACCTTCGAGGAGAACCTGTTGGCCGCCGCCAGCGCCGCGGCCCACCTGGAGATCGCCGGCCGCCGCACCGGCACGCTCTCGCAGATGGGCTCTACGGTGGTGGCCGCGCTGCTGCGAGGCGACAAGCTCACCGTGATGCACTGCGGGGACAGCCGCATCTACCGGCTGCGCGCGGGCGAGGTGAAGGCGCTCACGCGGGATCATTCGGTGTGGGCCGAGATGGAAGCGGCGGGCCTGGCCGGCGAGCGAGCGGGCTTTGCCTGGAAGAATCAGATCACCCGCGCGCTGGGTCTCGACGGCCACTCCATGCCTGACGTGGTGACGCTCGAGGTGAAGCGGGGCGACGTGTACCTGCTGTGCAGCGACGGGCTCTACGATCCACTGAGGCCAGAGCGGCTCGCGGCGGGCCTGACCCTCGAACCTGAGGCGGCCTGCCGCGATCTCGTGAGCGCCGCGTTCGAAGCCGGCAGCCACGACAACATCACCGCTGTGGTGGTGCGTTGCGGTTAGTCCATCCGCTCCACCTCGGAGGTGAACACCTCGGTGCCTTGCGGCCTGTCGACCTGACCATTCTGCTCAGGGGTGATCGACACGCGGAACTTCTTGTGAGGCGTGATGGTGCTCAGCGTGCCGTCGAGGTTCTTGCTCACCGACAAGACCCCCACGTTCTGCGGGGGCGAGTTGGGCGGCTCGACCCACACCACGTAGACCTGCGCGTCCTGCTCGATGCGCGAGGCAGGGGCGAGGTGCTTGACCCGAACGGTCAGGGCGGTGTTTCCGTTACCGCCTTCACGCGCCATCACCGTGCCTTCACCCGCGGGCACATCCCCGCTGGCCGTGAGCGCCTGCGAGTCGCGGCTGTTCGACGACTTCATGAAGCAGCCCGACATGGCGAGCGCGCCGATCACGACAAGACCCTGAAACGTTTTCATGATGACTCCTTCTCCGCGACCCCTCGGCCGCGGACTGGTGGTGGAGCCGGTGCCCGGGTGATCCCCCGAGCGGTCTCCTGAAGGCGTGATGAAGCATCGGGCGTGCCTGATTTCCGCCCTCACGCGCCCTCAGTCGAGCGGGTAGTCGATGTAGCCCTCGGGCCCCGGCGTGTACGCGAGCTTGAAGTCGAACGCGCGCAGCTGCTGACCGGTCTTGAGCTTCTTGACCAGGGTGGGGTTGCCGAGGAAGGGCCGGCCGAACGCGACCAGCTCACCACGCTTGGCCTGCAGCGCCGCCTCCGCCTTCTCTCCATCGAAACCACCGGAGATGATCAACGGGCCGCCGAACGCTTCGCGCAGGCCTGCGGTCAGCTCGGCCTTCGGCGCAGGGCCGCCCATCGCGGAGTGATCCACCAGGTGCAGGTAGACCAGGCCCGCGGCGCGCAGCTCCTTCATCAGCTGGAGGTACACCGCGTCGGTCTCGGCGTCGGGCTCCATCGCGCCGTTGCCACCCTGCGGGCTCAGTCGAATGCCCACGCGATCACCTCCGATGGCAGCGGCCACCCGGCGCGCCGCCTCGGCGGCGAAACGCACCCGGCCCGCGACGGAACCACCCCACGCATCGGTGCGGTGATTGGAGACGGTGTTGAGGAACTGCTCGATGAGGTACCCGTTGGCGCCATGCAGCTCGACGCCATCGAAGCCCGCGGCGATCGCCCGCTGCGCGCTGGTGACGTACGCGGTGAGCGCCTTCTCGATGTCGGCCTCGCTCATCACCTCGGGCACGGGGTGCGGCTGCATGCCCTGGGCGTCGGTGTACATCTCGCCCGCGAGCGCGACCGCGGAAGGCGCCAACACCCGCGCGCCCGGCGGCAGGTTCGCGGCGTGACCCACACGGCCGGTGTGCATCAGCTGCACGAAGATGCGGCCTCCCGCGGCGTGCACCGCACCGGTGACCTTCTGCCACGCGGCCTGCTGAGCGTCGTCGAACAACCCGGGAATGCGCGCGTAGCCCAGGCCATCGGGCGAAGGCGAGGTGCCTTCGGTGATGATCAACCCCGCGTCGGCGCGCTGCGCGTAATAGGTCGCCACGAAGTCTGCGGGCACGTTGTTGGGGGAACGGCTGCGGGTCATCGGCGCCATCACGACACGGTTCTTCAGGGTGACCCGGCCCAGCTTGAATTCAGAGAAGAGGAGTTCGCTCATGGTGGACACCAGATGCCCCCCACGCGCATTCGTTGCGCAGCTTTCTTTCGAACTCTCCGAACGGGCAGGCGGTCACCCGACCCGAACGTCGATGGGCGCGGCCAGCAGGTTCTCGAGCACCTTGCGGCGACGGCGCCAGGGCAGGCCGTCGTAGATGAGCACCTCGACGGGTCTCCACAGCAGCACCCAGCCGGAGATGGTGAGCGCCTCCTTCAGCGCGGACCCGAACGCGTTGGTCAGCTCGAGCGCCACCACCTGGGCCAGGCCGATGAAGAAGGCGATCAACCCGAAGGCGATGAGCAACGTCACGAAGCCCAACCGCACGTCTCGGCGACGGCCGCGCGTCAGGCGCTCCAGCTCGTAGGTGAAGTGTTCGCGCACGGGCTCCTCGAGCGACTTCGGCTCGCAGGGTTTTTCCAGCCAGAAGACCAACCGCGGAGGGCCCTGGGAGAGCAGGTCGTCGGCGGAGTCGTAGAGGTATTCGCGCAACCCGGGATCCAGATCGCGGTCTCGAAACGGCGCGGGATCTCGTTTGTCGAAGAGGTTTTCGATCGCCGGCACGCGCACGTCGACACAAGGCTGGCCGTCTTCTTCGCGGTACCGCGGCATGCGGCGACTTTAGGCCCGGCGTTGCGCGCGGCAATGGCGCCGGTTAGCCCACGGCCTTGGTTCCCATTTCCGTACTCGATCTCTGCCCGGTGCTCGAAGGCAGCGACACGACGCAGACCTTCCGCAACACGCTCGACCTCGCGCAGCACGCCGAGACCTGGGGCTACCAGCGCTATTGGTTGGCCGAGCACCACAACATGATCGGCATCGCCAGCGCGGCGACCTCGGTGGTGATGGGTCACGTGGCGAGTGGCACGAAGACCATCCGGGTCGGCGCCGGCGGCGTGATGTTGCCCAACCATTCACCGCTGCTCATCGCGGAGCAGTTCGGCACCCTGGCCGCGTTGTATCCGGGCCGCATCGATCTGGGCGTGGGGCGGGCTCCCGGAACGGATCAGGTGACCTCGCAGGCGCTGCGGCGCGACTTGATGAGCAGCTCCGAGCGGTTCCCTCAGGACGTGCAGGAGTTGATGCACTACTTCGCTCCCGAGCGGCCGGGGCAGAAGGTGCGCGCGGTGCCCGGGGCGGGGCTGGAAGTGCCGGTGTGGATTCTCGGCTCGAGCTTGTTCGGCGCGCAGTTGGCCGCAGCGCTGGGCTTGCCGTACGCGTTCGCCTCCCACTTCGCGCCTGATCAGCTCGACCGCGCGCTGCAGATCTACCGGGCGCAGTTTCAGCCCTCGGAGAAGTGGAAGCGGCCGCACACGATGGTGGCGTTCAACGCGGTCGTGGCCGCGACGGACGATGAGGCGAAGAAGTTGTTCACCTCGGCGCAGCGGCAGTTCGTGAACCTGCGACGCGGCATGCCCGGCAAGTTGCAGGCGCCTTCAGAGGTGCCCTGGTCGTACGACGAAGAAGCGCTGCTCGATCAAGTGCTCGCCTGCCGCGCGGTGGGAAGTCCTTCCACGGTGAAGAAGGGCCTCGCTGCGTTCCTGGCGCGAACGCAGCCCGACGAGTTGATCGTCACCGGGCAGATCTACGACCACGCGGCGCGGCTCGAGTCGTTCCGTCTGTTCTCTGAGTTGCACCAATGAACTCCCTCTCCCTCTGGGAGGGGTTGGGGTGAGGGGTTAGGGTCACCGGATGTCGCAGGTCTCGGTGCTCACCGCCACGCCTTCTCTTCCTTCGCGCTCAGCCCTGGAGAGCGCCGCGCGTGACCTCGAGATCGAGCTCGACTGGAAAGAATCAGCGGGCGGGCTCGCGCTGGGCGTGAACGGCGCGACCGTGCGGGTGACGGCCATCCCCGGCCCGGTGCCCAACGCAGAAGCAGACACCTCGGCCTTCTTGAGTCTCTCCGCGGTGAACGGCCGTTGGCGCCTGGGCAAACACAGCTCGCACCTGGCGCTCACCCTCGAAGGCACGATGCAGACGAAGCCAGCGGGGCTGATCAACCGGCTCTCGGGCGCGACTCGTTCGGCGACGAAGCTCGAGTGCCTCTCTCAGTTCACCCGCGTGGTGGCCGCCGTCACCAGGGCCGTCAGCGGCATCGGCGTGCACTGGGCGGCCGCTCCGGTCACGCACGCACCCGACTTCTTCTCTCAGGTAGCGAAGGACACGACGCTGCCGTTGCCGTTGTGGATCGGCGTCAGCCTCACGCCCGAACCCGGGGGCCGTACCAGCGTGCTCAGCTTCGGAATGCAGCAGCTCGCGTTGCCCGACCTGCTGCTGCATGGCCCCGCAGCAGACGAGCTGCCCGACACCATCGACTTCTTCTTCAGCGCACTCGCGACGGTCGCAGAGCGCGAGCGTGCGCCCGAAGAAGGAGAGACCATCCCGCGTTCGCTGCTCAGCCGGCCGCGCGTCAGCTACGGCCCTTCGCCTGTCGACGCTGCCGTGCGCGTGTGGAAGCTCGACCTGTAAACGCGAGCAGCGCGAACAGAGAAGCCATCGGAGCCGATGTACACCCGCAGCCCGAAGGCGGCTGGGGCGGGTCCACGCCTGCGTCCGAGGCCATCGTTCCAGCGTCGACCACGCCGGCATCGACCCCCACCATCACCTCGGGCTCCTCGAACGCGCCACACGCGGGCGTGATGGCCAGACCACCGCGGTGCGCCAGCGCGAGCACCCACGCACCTGCACCAAACCCCACCATCGGCGCATTGAACTTCCACGCACCGGAGTTCTCTTCGTACGTCTCAGCAAAGACGAGGGCGTTGGCCGCGCCCTGCCCGCGCGTGAACTCGAGCAACGCGTCAGCGCGCGAACTCCGGCCGGCCGCTCGCATCGCCATGGCGCCGCGCAGATCCGTGATCACCCACTCCGCGCTGTCGTACTCGCTGCCCCACGGCGACAGATCAGTCGTGCCGGGGTGATCGACGCGGTCGTCATTACGCGCCCAGCCCGGGCCGTACGGAACCTTGAGCTCACGCTCGAGTGCATCGAGGGTCGCCTGCGCCACCCGGCCATCGGCGGCGAACAGACCCATCGCGATTCCCTCGAGCACCGCAGCGTCGAAGTGACCGCGGCCCGCCATCAGCTCTTCCCGATTCGAGACGAGCGCGCCGCGGGGGTCGGTCAGCTTCTGCCCAATCGCTCGCCGCAACGCCTGGCCCGCGGTCCGGTAGGTGGTGGCGCGTGCTGCATCACCTTTGCGCTGAGCGAGCTCTGCCGCGTCGCAGAGGCCACGCGCGGCGGTGAGGTTCGTGTACGTCCACGTTCGTTCGCGGCCGTTCCAGTGCGTCTCCCAGATGGATGAGTCGCGCCGCAACAGCCCAGTCGACGGTTCGATCAACGCGACCAGCGGATCCGCGATGCGCGTGGAGATGTCAGCCCAGCGCGCGTCGACCAGCGTGAGGTCGCCGGTGCGCAGCTCGTGTTCACGCAGCGCCCAGAGCACCAGCCCAAAGCCGTCGAACTCGAGGTTGGGACCGAAGTCGTTGAAGTCGGTCTCTTCGACACCGAAGCCCGAGTAGCGGGTGAGACTGAGCACGTAGTTCGGAAAACCCGCGGGCTGGAGCTCAGTCCAGTTCTTGAAGCGGCCGCCTTCCGCGTCGAGGAAGAACGACAGCGCAGCGCGCGACTGCGCCGTCAGGCCGAGCTCCGCCATGGCCACGGCCGCGTAAGAGCCATCGCGGACCCAGCTGTACGTCCACTCGCCTGGGGGAAGACTCGCCAAGACGGCGCCCTGGCCCCGATGAACGACGGTCGCAGGCAGTGTGCCTCCGTCGAGAAAGCGGGTGCGCCGGGCTTCGCCGTCTTGCGTGTGCCACTCGCGGAGGAAGGCCTGACGTTCTTGCACCTGCGCCATCACCAGGATCGCCGCCGCTTGCCGGGTGAGCGCGAGTTCGTCGGGGCTCGAGCCGGGCGGAAGGTGAAGGCCTGCCTGCAACGTGGCCCAGTCCGCGAGCTCGGCGTCGAGCACCTGACGGGCGGTCCTTCCAGCGACCCACGCGTCGAACGAGCCAGTGACCGCGGGCTGCGCGAAGGGATCTCCGTGATGCGCGGTCACCAGGCCTGCGCACTGCTCCGCATTGGGCTGCAGCGTGCCGAGCTCGAACTGCAGCGCGCTCGCCCAATCGTTCGCCACGCCGAGATCTCCATTGCGCGCAGGCAAGGAGCCCTGCGTATCGCGCACGATGAAGAACCCGTTCTGCGATTGATCAGTCGACTGATTCCAAGCGGAGGCGATGGCGGTGCCGAGCGGCCGCTGCCCCACCACACCCGCGAAGCCGCGCTCGAAGACGTCGCCCGCGGCGCTCACCAGCACTGTCTCTCCGTTGCTCGCGAGGTCGGTCATCACGCCGGGCCGGCCGAAGCCGAGGTGCAGGTTGCTCAAGTGGAACACGCTCACGCCCGTGATGGCCGCGGTGCTGGTGTTCCTGGCGCAGAGCACGGCCACGTAGGCGGCGTGAGGCAGGGAGCGGGGCGAGAACACCGAGGTGGTCAGCTGCAGCCCCAGCGCTTGCTGCTGGAAGGTGATGATGCCGGTGCCGGGGGCGTAGCTGCTGGCCGTGACTGTTGCGCCGTCGAGCCAACGCTGTTGGCCACCCACGCGGATGCCGAAGTACGCGTCGAAGAGCAGATCGCGCGACTTCACCCACTGGGGCTGATTGCCGATCCACCTCTCGTTTCCCATCGCGTCGAGCTCGGGCTCCTCCGTCGCAGGGAGATGTTCGCGGAAGTGGATCAGCCGGCCCGTGCGGGTGTCGACCATCACCGCGCCGTGACCGTTCGACGAAGGCAGGTCGAAGAAGGAGCGCGGCGGGATCTGCTGCGCGAACGCTTGCACGGGCAGGACCAGCGCGAGGAGCAGGAGTCGGTTCATGGACGAGGTGGCTTAGCTCAAACCTCTCCTTGCGAAGCGGGGCGCGTTGAGGATGACGCCGCTCACTCATCGCCTTCAGTGACCAGCCCGTACTTTCGCAGCAGCGTGCGCCAGTGTTTGCGATCGACGCCGGCGAAGCGGGCCCCAGCGGAGAGGTTGCCATCGTGCTGCCGGTGCACCTCGGCGAGGTACCTCGCCTCGAACGCCTCGACCACGCCGTCCTTCGCTTCTTTGAACGGGAGATCCACCCGCACCGCCAGCCCCTGCCCCGGCGCGATCGGCTCGAAGCCCAGGCGCAGTGACTCGAAGTCGCGCGCCCCCGGAGAGAGCGCCAGCGCGCGATCGATGACGTTGCGCAGCTCACGCACGTTGCCGGGCCACGCGTGCACCTGCAGCCGCTCGAGGTTGGGCCCCGCGAGCCTGCGGGTCTCGAAACCCCGGCGGCGCAGCAGCTCGGCGACGATGACCGGAAGGTCTTCGCGGCGCTGACGCAGCGGGGGGATCTCCAGGGACAACACGGAGAGCCGGTAGAAGAGGTCGGCCCGGAAGTCACCGCTCGCGACGCGGGTGGCCAGATCGACCGGCGTCGCCGCCAGCACCCGCACGTCGATGCTGCGTTCTTGATCAGCGCCGACCGGCTTGACCGTCTTCGCCTCGAGCGCACGCAGCAGGCGCGACTGCACGGTGGCCGAGACCGCGCCGAGCTCGTCGAGAAACAGCGTGCCGCCATCCGCTCGTTGGAAGGCGCCCTTGCGCTCGCTGAGCGCGCCGGTGAAAGCGCCCCGCACGTGACCGAAGAGCTCACTCTCGAGCAGGTTCTCGGGCAACGCGCCGCAGTCGACGGTGACGAACGGCTTTTTGCGACGCTCACTCGCTTCGTGGAGCGCGCGCGCCACCAGCTCCTTGCCGGTGCCGGTCTCCCCGGTGATCAGCACCGTCACGTCACTGCGCGCGGCGAGCTCGAGCACCGCGAAGACCTCGCGCATGGCGAGGCTCTCGGCGACGAGTTCTCCGAAGCGGCGTGAAGACGACGGCGGAAGATCGAGGCTGCGCGACTGCGGCTGCACGCGAAGGAAGGTGCGACCCACCTTCAGCGTGGCGCCGGGCTGGAGCTTCGCTTCGGTCACCCGCGCGCCTTCGAGCCAGGTGCCGTTGGTGCTCTCGAGATCCTTCACGGTGAAGCCGGTGCCATCGGGCTCGAGCCGCAGGTGCTGGCCCGACACGCGATCATCGGAGAGCACCAGATCATTGCCACTCGAGGTGCCCACGGTACGCGGGGCATCGAGCGCGACCGCGCGGCCCAGCTCGGGGCCTTCGACCACCACCAGCTGGCAGCGAACGGGCGTTCCGGAGTCCTCCACCTGAGTGGTCAGCCGCGTCTGCATCGAGGAGCAGCGTAGCGCAGCGAACTCGGAGTACCGTGACCTCGATTGATGACGGACTGGAAGCCGAAATGGGCGCCGAACATCGACCTGCGTGCGCTCACCTTGAGTCACGTGGAAGGGTTCCTCGCGTCTCGCATCGACGGCCAGACCAGCGTTCCCGAGTTGGCGTTGCTCACCAGCCTGCCGGTGGAACAGGTCAAAGAGGTGCTCGAGCGCCTGGTGTCCGAAGGTGCGCTGCTGCCGGGCCCCGAAGCCCCACCGCCGCCCCCGGAAGAGCCTGCTGAGCTGGGCACTGGAGTCACCCATCTGGCGCTGTACCGGGAACAGTTTCACCAGCTCTCGGCGGATGCACGGGCCGCCCGGGCCTCCAACGCGAATGGCGCGATCTTGTCAGCGCTGTGCTTCGACCCGCTGCCCGGGGTGATTCGTGCGGTGATGGACAACCCGCATGCCGGGCTCGAGCAAGCACGGTTGATCGCGATGCATCACCACAACACCACCGGCCTCGAGTTTCTGTTCGGCAAGCCAGAGCTGATGCGCGACGGCCAGGTGCAGCGGTTGTTGTGGCGAAATCCGCAGCTGAACGAAGGTCAGCTGCGACGGCTGATGCAGACCAAGCGGTTGCTCGAGGTGTGGAAGCTCTCGGTCAGCCGGGAGGCCACCTCGCAGACGCGCACGAACACCGCGCGGCTGTTGCGCACGCGTTTTGCCACGGCGCCGGCGGAGGAACGGGTGGAGCTGATCTTCTCCACGGAGGGGCGGGCGTTGGCGGGGTTGTCAGGGTTGGCGATCGACGGGAAGACCACCGCGCTGCTGTGTGCACGCAGCTACGGCTCGATGCTGCTGGTGCAGAACCTCGCGCACTGGTCGGCCACGCCGCCGGCGTTGATCAGTCACCTGCTGCGGCAACCGATGGTGATCCGTCAGCCGCGCTTGCGCACCATGCTCGCGCATCACCCCAACGCGCCGGCCGACGCAAAGAAGTGATCTCCCTCTCCCTGCGAAGCGGGGAGAGGGTCGGGGTGAGGGGCCGCCGAAGCTCCAGAGCCGAACCCGCCTCACCTTCCTGATGACCTTCATTTCCGAAACTTGTGACAATGCGAACCATGCACCCGTCGATGAACAGCCCAGGCTCACGCGCCCTCATCACCGCGTTGGGTGAGACGCCGCTGGAGGCGATCGAACAGCACCTCACGCTCGAGCCGATGGCGCCGCCCGATCCCACCCAACTCACGCCGCAAGACGTGATCGTCGCGGTGAGGAGCGCCGCGGTCGGCTGGGTCGATCTGATCATGTCGAGCGGTCAGTACCAGCACCTCCCCAAGCCGCCGTACACGCCGGGCCTCGAATACGCGGGGGAGATCGCCTGGGCGGGCTCCGAGGTGAAGCACGTGCGTGAAGGCGCGCGCGTGTTGGTGGACGGCTTCGTGGCGGGCCCCCGTTCGCTGGGGAACTACCAATCAGCAGGCGGCTTCGCGACCTGGGCGGTGGTGCCCGGCTTCGCGGTGAAGCCCATTCCCGGAGCGCTCTCGTTCGATCAAGCAGCCAGCCTGCTCGGCAGCTACGAGACCGCCATCCACTGCCTGGTGACCCGCGGCCGCCTGAAGGCGGGTGAGACGGTGTTGATCCTCGGTGCTTCGGGCGCGACGGGGCTGGCCGCGGTGCACGTGGCGAAGCTGATGGGCGCGAAGGTGATCGCCGCCGGCCGCAGTGACGAGAAGCTCGCGGTGGTGAAGTCGCAAGGCGCGGATCACGTGATCAACAGCAGTGCAGGCGCGCTCCGCGAAGCGGTGAAGGCACTCACCGGCGGCCAGGGCGTCGACGTGGTGTACGACGGCGTGGGGGGGGAGCTCTCCATCGAAGCGCTCAAGTGCGTGCGCTTCGGAGCGCGCTTTCTCATCGTCGGCTGGGCATCCACGCCCTTCGTGGCCAAGGGCAAGGGGCAGCGAGGCGCGCCCAACGCCAATCAGCTGCCCACCAACTTGATCATGATGAAGGGCCTCGACGTGCTCGGGTGCCCCACGGTCATCTCCGCGGTGAATGATCCCACGCTGCGGGCCCCTCGCCACGAGCGCATCTGGCGCTGGGTCGAATCGGGAGAGCTCAAGCCCTTCGTGTCGAACGTCTATCCGTTGTCCGAGGTGAAGGAAGCGATGCGCGCGAAGTGGCGGGGCGACTTCATCGGCGGGGGCGTGCTGCACCCGTGAGTTGGACCGCCGACGTTCGGCTTCAGTGACCGGTGGGACGGCGCCGCCTGGACCTCGCAGCTGAGCACGGGCCCCACCCTCGCGATGTTCGACCGCGACTCGGTGGGCGACCTCTATGTGGTCGAAGGGAACGAGGTCAAGAAGCGCGCCCCTGGCTCCACGACGTGGGCGACGGTGGGCTCGGTCGACGGCTGGGTCAGTCGAATTCGCGTGTACGGGCCCGACGAGATCGAGCTGGTGGTGAGGTCGGAGGAGGGCATCGCGAGGTACCGCTGGGACAGCGACCGGCGCGCGTTCTCGTTGCAGGGCAAAGGGCTCGGCTTCTCCGGCGCGAATGACCTCGTTCACGGCGAGTCGACGAGCGCTGGCGGGGCGACCTACTGGTCTCCCGGCTCGGGCGGCGCGGTGTTGCACTTCGAGCCCTGAGCTTCTCTCATCGGGAACGGGTGGGCTCCACGCTTGAACGCCGCGCGCCCTGAGCCTCTACTCGCGCCATGGAGCTGCCTCGGCCGTTCGGTCCCTTCATGCTCGAGAAGAAGCTGGGCCAGGGCGGCATGGCCGAGGTCTTTCGCGCGCGGGTCTTCGGCGCGAGCGGCTTCGAGAAGGTGGTGGTGGTCAAGACGCTGCGTGAAGAGCTGCTGGGCATGCCCGAGCTCGAGCGCATGTTTCTCGAAGAGGCGCGGCTGCAAGCGAGGCTGTCGCATCGCAACCTGGTGCAGGCGCATGACCTCGGCGTCACCGAAGGCCGGCCGTGGGTGCGGCTCGATTTCGTCGACGGGGTGGATCTTTCGGCGTTGCCGCTGCCGCTGCCCGGTGAGTTCGCGCGCTTCATCGGGGTGGAGCTCGCGCTCGGCCTGCATGCCCTCCATGACGCGAAGGATGAAGCGGGCCGCGAGCTGGGCATCGTGCATCGGGATGTGAGCCGGAAGAACGTGCTGATCTCGCGGCTGGGGGAAGTCAGGCTGGCTGATTTCGGGATCGCCCGGGCGACGCAGTTGAGGGAGCAGACCCGCGGCGGCGTGCGGAAGGGCACGTGGGCGTACATGTCTCCGGAGCAGGTGTCGGGGCGGCCGCTCACCGCGGCGAGTGATCAGTTCTCGCTGGCGACGTTGTTGGTGGAGTTGATCACCGGCACGCGGCCGTTCGATGGGGCGACTCCGTTGGAGACGATGGAGCGGATCAGGGAGGCGGTTGCGCCAGCGCTCGAGGGCGTCGGACCCGAGTGGATCAGCCCGTTGCGGCGGGCTTTGGCGAAGGAGCCGGCTGAGCGGTTTGCTTCGAGCCGGGAGATGCGCGCGGCGCTTCAGCAGTCAGGGGCGGTCGCAGATGAGCTGGCGCTGGCTGATCATCTGGCGTCGGTGCGGGCGGTGCCGGTCACGGCGATCGCTCAGACCCGGATCGATTGAGGTGTTTCCCTCTCCCTCGGGAGAGGGTCAGGGTCCCCAACCCACCCCAACCCCCGAAGGGAGCGGGAGCGACATCAGCGCCACAAGCCCACAGCTCGAAGTGCACCCACCAAACGCAGCACGGGCTCTCGCGGGGCACCGCTCTCGAGCAGCTCATTGAGCCGCGCCCCCTTCGCCAACTTCTTCGCGAGCCGCAGCTCAGCGGGGCCCAACTCGAGCAGCCCAAACGCCGCCGCGCTCTCATCGACCGGCATCGGTTCTTCATCCTCCTCAGCCGAGGCCATCAACTCACTCTCGATCGCCGCCAACGGCACCCATGAACGGAACGCCGTCGCCACCGCCACGGTCAACGGAACCTGCACCGCCGCGGGCGCCGTACCCGGAGCATCCACCGTCACCACGCCCCGCATCGACAACGCCCCGCCCAGGCGAAAGACGACCTGTCGATCCACCGCGGCGGCGAGGTCCTCTCGTGACAACAGACCATCGGTGACCAGCTGCTCACCCAGCAGCGTCTTCCGCCGCGCCGCTTCCGCCGCCACCGGCTCGAGCAGCACGGGGTCGAGCAGGCCTTCGCTCACCAGCATGTCGCCGATGCGTTCGGTCTTGAGGTTGCTCTCGGACGCCACCAGCTGGCCGCGTTCAACGTGGAGCAGCCGCCGGGCCTTGCCCGCCTGAATGGCCACGCAAGCGCTCACCTCGCGCCGCTCGAGATCCATCAACACCCACAACAGGATGCGGTTCAGCGCCAGCGTCATCACCGAAGCGCACACGATACTCGTCTGGGCACTCGAAGCGAATCCTCGGCGCTTGCTCGACCGGGAGTACAATGCGCGAGGCCAGTACATGACCCGCCTCACGCTCCGGAAAGGTTTCGCGCTGCAACCGGTGCCCGGAGGGGTGGGCCACATCACCGACTCGAGAACGGGCGACTCGTTGGTGGTGCCCGCGGTGGACTACGTGGTGCTCGCCGGCGCCGGTGACGAAGGCCTCGACTCGAAGCAGCCCGAGGTGGCCGCGGTGCTCGAGCGGTATCGGGCCTTCTACGTCGAAAAGGCCGAGCCTTCTTTCTACGAGCTGGACCTCGAAGACGCGCCCACCATGGTGGAGATCCCCACCATCGCACCCGTCGCCCCGCCCACGGCCGAGGTGGAGTTGAAAGCCGCCCTCGCCGCTGCCGCTGCCGACGAGCCGGAGACAAAAGAACTCGCGCCCTTCGAGCTCCCTGTTCCTCTCCCGGAACCCGAGGAGGAGTTCACCCAGCCCGCCGGCGAGCAGCCCGACGCCTCGGGGAAGTTCCTCTCTCAAGAGGAGAACCTGCGCCAGGCGCTGGAGACGCAGCCCACCGAGCAGGTCAGCCGCGCCGAAGTCGCGAAGAGCCTGTTCGACGAAGCGGCCTTCATGCGCGAGGCCAACTCGGAGCACACCCTTCCGCCCCGGCCCGCTCCGGCGCCTCCCAGCCGGCGGCCGTTGATCCTCACCCTCACCGGCATCACCCTGCTCGCGCTCGCCGTGGTGGCCACCTTCGCCTTGCGGCCGGGGGGCGAAACCCTTCCCGAGACCTTCGCGCCCACCACCGGGGTGGTCGACGCGTCCGTGCCCACCGCCGAGCTGATCATCGATGCGGGAACCGTCGTCGCCGTCATCGAGCCCCTCGACGCCGGTGCGCCCGACGCGGGCGAGCTTCGCGGAGAAGAAGACACCACCGCCTGGCTCACCGCCGAGCTGCAGGCGCGTGGCCGGGTGAAGATGGGCGAGGTCATCGCGGCCGCGAACGGCGCGGTGACCTGGACGGTCGAAGAAGCACAACGCGTCAAAGCGAAGCAGTCCCTCGGCACCCTCGCGCGCGAAGGCGGTGGAGACGCCGCGCTCACCGCACCGTCCGTGGGCCTGGCGATGCTCAAGCAGCCCAGCGGCCCGGCGAAACGCGGCGCGGTGCTGGCGGAGATCATCTACTTCGAGGCCTGGGCCAAAGGCGTGGTGCGCGGGAAGGCGCCGAACACCTCGTGGCGGTGCGAGATCTCCAGCGCGTCGGCGCGTGAACTGACGGAATGCAAAATCTCCGTGGTGACGCCGAAGGCCGGCGGTTGGTTGGTGACCGTCGCGGTGGAGCCTCGTTGGTTCGACCAGGCGACCGACGCCGTGTTGCGGGTGGCCCCAGGCGGAGGTTGAAGCGACCCGGGCGATGGTTCACGCGGCTCACCTTCGGCATCGTGTTGGTGATGCTCGCTTTGCTGCGCGCTGGCTCACCTGCGCTCTTCGCGAAGGCCGGGCCTTGATCTCCATCGACGCCTTCATCTCTTCTCAGCGCGCTCGCGCACCCAATCGCGCACCCACACCGCCACCGCACGCGAGCCCGCGGGCGCGAGGTGCACGCCGTCATCGAGCCGGTACCGCAACAGCCGGCCATCCGGCGCCTGCACGAAGGTGGCGAACTGCCGCTGGGGATCTCCGATGAGCAGATCCACCTCGAGGAACTCGACCCGCGGCACCTTGCGCGCGGTCTGCGCGAACACCCGATTCAAGAACGCAGCGCGCGTCGACAGCCGCTTGTCCCGCATCGGAGGCAGCGTGAGCCAGAGCACCCGCGTGTATTCACCCGTGAGCGCTCGCATCATCGCCTCGACGCGCGCCGCGTAGACTTGCCGCCAGCGAGGCTCTCCGTAGTCGAGCTGGTCGTCTCCTTCGCGAAGGTTGGTCGCGTCGTTCGCCCCGAGCGAGACCACCACGAAGCGCGGCCGATCTCGTTGCAGCAGCGCAGGGACCACCTTCATCCAGTCATAGACGTCGGGCCGCGCCAGACCCGTACCGAGCTGAGCTGCGCGCGTGACCGGAAGACCTGAGCTGCGCGCCAGGGTTCGTTCGAGCGTGGCGCCGAGGCTGCCGGCGATCATCGAGTCACCCAGCAACAACACCCCGCCACCCGGTTGTGCTGCGACGGGCTCAGGCTCGGGTGGTGCCGGCGCTGCCAGCACACGTTCTTCAGGCGCTGCTTCCACCACGGGCACCGGAGCAGGAGCGGCCGGCGCCACCCAGCCTTCGGCCAGCAGGGGATCGCCTTCGCCGCCCACCCGGCGCGAGAGTTCTTCCCGGCCGCGTGCAGCCCACCGCCTCGGCGCATCGAGGCCCACCTTCGACAAGGCGTCGTGCAGCGGCGCGAGCGTGCGCAACAACATCGCCTGCGCCCGCCCCACCTCGAGCCGCTGCGCCCACGCGAGCAGCCCCTCCGAGTCGAGCAACATGGCCACCACGCACGCGACCAGCAGCACCACCGCGGTGTCCTTCACCCCGAACGTGCGCGCGGGCCGCGTGGCCGCGTAGCTCTCCAGCGCCGCGGCGATTCCATCAGGCTGAGGTACGGGGGAGCTCATCGCGGATCAGAACTGGAAATAGATGAAGGGCGCCACGCCCCGCGGGCCGAGCGCATCGAGCGCGACCACCAGCAACGCGAAGGCGATGCCCTGGGCGATCAACGGCCACCGCGAGAACCGCGCGCGCGCCGCCACCAGGCCCTCGGCCGAGATGAGCGACGAGAGCAACGCGACCAGCACCACGCCTGCCACCCAGAACGGCACCGGCCCCCGCGCGCCCCGCGTCAACGCAGCGAACACCTCGCCTGCCAGCCCCAGTGAAGGAGAACGGAACAGCACCCAGCCCGCGCAGACGAAATGAAACGTGAGCACTTGCGCGACCACGCCCCACGCGCGGTTCTCCCGCAGCGTCTTCAAGCCCGGCAAGGCGGCCCAGCCTCGATGGCTGATCAACCCGACGCCGTGAAAGGCGCCCCACGCCACGAAGGTCCACGCCGCGCCGTGCCACAACCCACCCAACACCATGGTGAGCCCCAGCGCCGCAGCGGTGCGGGCCGCGCTGCCCTTCGAGCCACCCAGCGGAATGAAGAGGTAGTCACGCAGCCAGCTGGAGAGCGAGATGTGCCAACGCCGCCAAAAATCCTGCGGGCTCTTCGCGGAGTACGGCGCGTCGAAGTTCTCCGGCATCGGGTAACCCAGCAACGCGGCAGAGCCGATGGCCAGGTCGGTGTACCCGGAGAAGTCGCAGAAGATCTGCGCGGCGTAGCCATAGATGCCCAGCAGCACCTCGATGCTGGAGTGTTCACCCGGCGCTTCGAAGACGGGGTCCACCAGCGCGCTCGCCAGCAACTGCGCCAACACCACCTTCTTGAACAGCCCCAGCCCGATGCGCTGCATCGCCAACGGGAGATCGATGTTGGTCGGGTCGCGTGGTTGGGCCAGCGCGGGCAGGAACGTCGCGGCGCGCAGGATGGGACCGGCCACGAGTTGCGGAAAGAAGGCCACGTAGAGCAGCGCGTCGACCACGCGCACCTTCACCGGAATGCGCCGGCGCCAGGCGTCGACCATCAACGAGATGGCGTGGAAGCTGAAGAACGAGATGCCCACCGGCAGCGCGACTTCGGGGAGTTTCGGCGAGCCGAGGTGCAGCCCCGCCGAGTCGAGCGCCCAGAGCACCACGCTGGCCCCGAAGCCGAGGTACTTGAAGAGGGCCAGGGTCAGCAGCACGGCGGTGACGCCGGCCCCGAGAATCAGGCGGCGCTCCCGGTCTGAGTTCGAGGCTTCCAGCGCTTGCGCCACCAGCGCGGCTTCCAACGAGAGGCCCACCAGCACGGGCAGAAAACGCCAATCCCAGTACGCGTAGAAGCCCCAGCTGGCGAGCAGCAGGAAGAGCTTGTGGCTGGGGTGATGACGCGCGAGTGCCCATGCGCCTGCGAAGGCGCCGATGAAGAAGAGTGCGTACTCGACGGTCGGGAAAAGCACGGGGCGCAGAGGTTAAGCCGGCTGGGCGGCGGAGCGAGTTTGCCCTCTGGAGATACTTTGCGGTCCACCGGTCGGGGTGTTGAAGAGCCTTTGCATGGGTCGCATCCACAAAGAACGGCATCGCACCGAGCGGATCGGCTGGCTGCGCGCCACCGTGCTGGGCGCCAATGACGGCATCGTCTCCACCGCGAGCCTCGTGCTCGGGGTGGCCGCCGCTCAAGGCACCCGCACCAACATCCTCATCGCCGGAGGCGCCGGGTTGGTCGCAGGCGCGATGTCGATGGCCGCGGGTGAATACGTCTCGGTGTACTCGCAGGCCGACACGGAAGCGGCCGAGCTGGAGATCGAGCGCGCCGAGATCGCCGCCGACCCCGTGGCCGAGAAGAAGGAGCTGGCCACCATCTACGTGAGCCGCGGCCTCGACGCAGAGCTGGCCCAGCAGGTCGCCGAGCAGTTGATGGCCCACGACGCCGAAGGCGCGCACGCGCGTGACGAGCTGGGCATCACCGAAGCCCACGCCGCCAAACCCGTGCAGGCCGCGCTCGCGTCGGCAGCCAGCTTCGCGGCCGGCGCTGCGTTGCCCATGCTCATCACCGCCGTCGTCCCCCGCGAAACCCTGCTGCCCGCGGTGGGCTTCACCGCACTCCTATTTCTGGGGATGCTCGGCGGCCTCTCCGCGAAGGTCGGCGGAGCGAAGGTGCGGCCCGCTGCAATCCGTGTCACTTTCTGGGGCGCGCTGGCCATGGGGATGACCGCCGGGGTGGGCGCCTTGTTTGGAGTGGTGAGCCCATGAAGAGCTACCTCATCTCTGCGTTCGTTCGAACCCACGCGCACCTCGACGAAGAGTCATTCCGTCTCTCGGAACCGACCGCGTGGCTGGTGTGGGAAGCGGGCCCGTGGAAGCCCGGTGGTGCCCGCACCCTCACCGCGGCGCCGCCGGCGCCGTTGGCCAACCCGGTGAGCGCGGCGGCCGAAGCGCTGGCCTATTCACTGGCGCCCCGAGAGACGACGAAGGACCAGGTCACGCTCGGCCGCAACCCCGTGTGCGACATCGTGATCAACGACGGCACCGTCTCGATGCTGCACCTGGTGTTCCTGCGCTCGGAGACGGGGTGGCTGGTGCAGGACTCCGGCTCGCGCAACGGCAGCAGCCTCAGCGGCGCGCCCCTCGAGTCGGGCAAACCCAAAGCGTTGATCAGCACCGCGCGTCTGATGGCGGGCTCGGTGGCCTTCAGCTTCTACGAGCCCAAAGACATGCTCTGGCGGCTCAAGCAGTACCGGTAGGAAGCAGCGCGCGTGCAACGTCAGGCCCGGCTCCTCGCCATCACCGAGTTCCTCCGCGCGCGAAAGACAGGGGTGACCGCGCAGCAGCTCGCCGAGCGGTTCTCGGTGACCATGCGCACCATCTACCGAGACCTCGACACGCTGCGCGAAGCCGAGCTGCCGGTGTTGGCAGAGCAAGGCCGGGGCGGCGGCTACGCGCTCGATCGCCACTACACCCTGCCCCCGCTCAACCTCACCGCGCGTGAAGCGGCGGTGCTCTGCGCGCTGGGCAGCCACGCGTTGTCGATGCGGTTGATCCCGTTTCCCGACGCGACCACCCGCGCGTTGGAGAAGGTGCGCGGCGTGCTCTCGTCTTCGGCGCAGCGCGAGCTGCTCACGTTGATCAAGCAGCTCCAGTTCGTGGGCGTGCCCGCGCATGGTGCACCCGCGGGCGTGACCCGGGCCATCGAAGAGGCGTGGTTCTCTCAACGCGCGCTCGAGCTGGTGTACCGAAACGCCAACGGAGAGGCGACGCGGCGCCGGGTGCGCATCGAGAGCCTGGTGATGGAGCGCACCCTGACCCTGATCAATTGCATCGACGAGGCCCTGGGCGAGCGGCGCCAGTTCCGCCTCGACCGGATCGAGAAGGCCAGCCTGGTGGAGTGAGGCTGACCTCCGAGGGCCGCCCCGACCCACCCGCGACCGCGATGATCCGCAGCTCTGCGCCGGGGTCAGCCTTTGCATTGGGGGAGAGGCGTGACGCTTCCGCCCGACAGCTCCGCGCCGCGCCGACGACTGTTGTTCGTCGACGACGAGCCGAATGTGCTCGACGGCTTGACCAAATCGCTGCGCACCTACCGCAAACAGTGGGACGTGGTGACCGCCGCTTCGGGCGCCGCCGCCCTGGAGCTGCTCAGTCACGGGACCTTCGACGCGCTGGTGACCGACGCGCGCATGCCGATGATGGATGGCGCCCAGCTGCTGCGGGTGGCCCGGGAACGCTGGCCCGAAATGATGCGGGTGGTGCTCTCGGGCGAGACCGCCAAAGGTGGCCTTGCGGATCTCACCGAGCTGGCGCACCACTTCATTCCCAAGCCGGTGACGATGCCGGTGCTGCACGCGCGGTTGGAAGAGGCGCTGGCCGCCCGCCACCTGCTGGGCTCGAAGACGCTCAAGGCGTTGGTGTGCCGGCTGGGCACCCTGCCGTCGTTGCCCGGTACCTTCGCCGAGGTGAACTCGCTGCTCGGGCAGCCCAAGTCGACGCTCGAGCAGTTCGTGCGGGCCATCGAGCGCGATCCGTCGGTCTGCGCCAACGTGCTCCGCGTGGTCAACTCAGCCTGGTTCGGCTTGAGAACCCGGGTCGCGTCGGTGAGGGAAGCGGTGCGCCTGGTGGGTTTTGCGCCGCTGCGCGACATGGTGCTGGCCGCCGAGGTGTTCAGCGGTGCGCGGCCCGAGGTCGAGCGGCTGCGGCACGAGGCGTTGGAGCGGCTGGCGGCTTGGCCCAAGTTGATCAACACGCTGAAAGCCACCGAGTGGAAAGAGAGCGCGGCCACCGCGGTCATCCTTGCCGACGTGGGGCAGCTGCTCCTGTTGTTGCGCTCGACGCCCGAGGCCGAAGCGGTCGACGCGCGCGTCTTCGCCGGCCACGAGCGGGTCGAGGCCGAACGCCGGTTGTTGGGCGCTGATCACGCCCACCTGGGCGCGGTGTTGCTCTCGATGTGGAGCCTGCCCGCCGAGCTGAGTGAAGCGGTCGCGTTGCATCACGAGGTGCGCAGCGCGGAGCCCGTGCGTTCACTCTCCACCCTGCTCGCGTTGATCTGCGCCGTGCAGGATCTCAACACCGCGCGAGACCATCGAAAAGAAGCGCTGGCCGCGCGCACCTTGCAGCTGGCAGCCCCGTTCGGCGTGACGGAGCTCCGGCCGCTGCTCGACACCTTCACCGCGACCCAGGAGGCCGCATGAATCAGCTACCCCATGTGTTGTTGGTGGATGACGAAGAGTTCGTGCTGTTGGCGCTCAGCCGCATGTTGCGCGGCCGCTTCACCATCACCACCGCGCTCGGCGGTGAAGAAGCGCTGCAGCATTTGTCCGGGGCCACGCAGTTCCAGGTGGTGGTCTCCGACATGCGCATGCCGGGAATGGACGGCGTGCAGGTGCTCTCCCACGCGCGCAAGACGCAGCCCCACGCCACCCGGCTCATCCTCAGTGGTCACTCCGACCTCGCCGCGGTCGCGCGGGCCATCAGCGAAGGCAACCTCTTCCGTTTTCTCTTCAAGCCCAGCAAGGGTCCCGAGCTCATCGCCACGCTCGACGCCGCGGTCGAACAACACCGTCTGGTGGTCGCCGAAAAGGAGCTGCTCGAACGAACGGTCACTGGCAGCGTCGACGTCTTGTCCGAGGTGCTGGCGCTGACCAACCCGGGCGCTCATGGGCGCGCGCGCCGCGTTCGCCGCATCGTCGACGCGCTGGCCACCGAGCTGAAGTTGCCCAGCCGCTGGGCGCTGGAGATCGCCGCGTCGTTGTCTCAAGTCGGCGCCGTGCTGCTGCCGCCCTCGACCGCCGCCCGGTGGGCCAACGGGCAGGTGCTCAGCGAAGACGAGCAGGCGATGGTGCACAAGATGCCGGCGGTGGCTGATCAACTGCTCAGGCACATTCCGCGCTTCGAGCCGGTGCGCGCGATTCTCTCGGCGCTGGGTGAGGCCTCGGCTGATCAGCCCATCGAGGTGCGCATCATTCGCATCGCGCTCGCGCTGGAGCAGACCCTCAGCCGGGGCGTGGCCTCGAGTGAAGCGTTGTCGTGGTTGCAGTCGGTCGCGCGGCCCGGTGACGAAGCGGTGCTCGACGCCTGCGCGCGCATGAAGGGCCTGGTGTTCGGGCAAGGCGCTTCGCAGACCGTGACCATCGAGAACCTGAGGGAGGGCATGGTGCTGGCGAGCGACGTGCGCACCCGCGCGGGGGCGCTGCTGATCTCCCGCGGGCACGAGGTCACCTTCGGGCTGATGACCGCGCTGCGAAACTACGCGCGAACGGTCGGGGTCGCCGAGCCGCTCGCGGTGGAGTTCATCGAGAAGGCCGAGCAGGCGGCCGCTTAAGCGGGCTGCTGCGCCAACCGCGCGAGGGCGAGGCGCAGCTCTTCCCACGGGCTGCCCAGCGAGAACCCTTTGGTCTCGTCGAGCAGCTGCCGGGCCGCGGCGACGTTCTCGGGGCCGTTGACCAAAGCGTTGAAGCGCGTGAGCAGTGACCACACGGCCGAAGGCACTTCGGGATCCACCCGGACGTACCAGTCGAAGTAGGTCTCGAGACGGCTGGCGATAGAACGAACGGAATCAGCTTGCGACATGTGGCCTCCGCGCTTCGTTGGGCAACAAGGTCAATCTGGAGCCGGTGTACCGGGCCCAGATGACATTGTGATGAAGCCGGGGTCTGCGTGCAGTCAATTCGTGGAGTGCGATCTTCGCCTACGTGTGGGCGCTTCAGGGTGAGAGGAACGTGCCGGTCGCTGCGTCGCCGTGCACCTTGACCACCCGCCGAGCAAAAACGCCCCCATCGAGTGACGCGCTCACGTCGACGGAGTCTCCGGGCAGATTGAAGATGACCACGTCACCACTGGCACCCGTGCTGGCCAGGGTGCTCGAAGGCAGCCCGCTGCCGCCCACGTACCGGACTTCACCCGCGCCGCTGGCGGTGGTGACCACGGCGCCTTCGACGGGGTTTCCGGCGCAGTCCTCCACGGTCATCGCGAGCACCGCCCCGCCGTCGACCAGGGTGACGTTGGCGATGCCGGCGGCCAACCCGCGGGTCGACTCGTCGAAGAGCACCAGCTCGAGGTTGCTGCGATCGTACCGCCAGGGCGTGCCGGGCGAGGAGTACGACAGCGCGAAGCCCGCATCGGGTGAGGGGTGGGTGGCGCGCACTTCACCAGCGAAAGGAAAGCAGCCCGCGTCGAAGGTGAGCCGATAGAGCCCGGCGTCGGTGGAGGTGGCGCTGGCCACCACGGTGCCATCGGTGCGCAGCAGCTCGACCAGGATGTTGCTCATCGGCGTGCGCATGAAACCGGCGCGGCTGGTCTTGCCGGTGATGACCAGCTCGGCCTGTCCACCCGAAGGTTGCGTCCGCCCACGGCAGGAGAAGTCGAGACCGGCATCCGTGCCCGGGCCCGCGTCTTCCACGTCGACCAGGCAGAGGGGCGCGACGAAGCCGGCGTCTTCCACCGAACCCGAGTCGACCGCGCCCGCATCGGGGGCCTCGCTCTTGCCGCAGGCGAAGACCACCACACTCGAGATCAACACCATCGGAACGCGCATCAGCGCACCATGCCACGAGGTGCCGGGAGAGAGACAGCGAAGCGCCACGCTGCGATAACGAGCGCATGAACCGTCTCGCGTGGTTGATCAGCCTGCTCCTGCTCAGCGATTGCCAGTGTGGCCAGACGACGTGCGTCACCTTCACCGACTGTGAGCGAGGCCAGGTGTGCGTGAGCGGCATCTGCCGGGGGGTGAACGCAACGGATGGTGGAGCCGACGGCGGCGTGGACGCCGGTGGTGGGGGCGCGGGGGGCGGTGCTGCAGGTGGAGGCGGTGGCAGCGTGACGAGCGTGTGCGGCGATGGCCAACAGACCGGCCTCGAGCGCTGCGATGACGGCAACCTCACCAACTTCGATGGCTGCAACCAGGTCTGCGCGCTCGAGCCGAACCACGTGTGCACCACGCCGGGCAGTCCGTGCGTGTCGACGGTGGTGTGTGGTGATGGCCTGCGCACCGGCCCCGAGGTCTGCGACGACAACAACGGTGCGGGCGGCGATGGCTGCAGCGCCACCTGCACCGTGGAAGCCGGTTGGAGCTGCCCCACGGTGGGCGTGGCCTGCGTGGCCGCTTCGTGTGGTGACGCGTTGGTGGTGGGCATCGAAGAGTGTGACGACGGCAACATGAACCCGGCCGACGGTTGCAGCACCAGCTGCGTCATCGAAGAAGGCTTCGCCTGTGACGCCGGCGTGCTGTGCGGGCGAACCACCTGCGGCAACGGCGTGCGCGAGGGCATCGAGCAGTGTGACGACGGCAACAACGACCTGGGCGACGGCTGTGACACCAGCTGCCACGCCGAGCCGCGGTGCACCAACGGCGTGTGCCTGGGGCGCTGTGGTGATGGCATTCGCGCCACCAGTGAAGGGTGCGATGACGGCAACGCCCGGGCGGGTGATGGCTGCAGCGCGACCTGCACCATCGAGGCGGGCTTCACGTGCGGCGACCTCACGCCCACCGCGCAGCAGACCCTGGCGATCCCCGTGGTGTACCGGGACTTCCTGCCGTTCGGCTCGACGGGCGGCCACATCGACTTCGAGAACGGCAACGCGAGCGAGCAGGGCATCGTAGGCACGCAGCTGGGACCCACCGGCAAGCCCGTCTACGTGGCGGTCAACAGCGCGACCACGCACGGCGCGACGGCCTTCGACCAGTGGTACCGCGACACCGCCGGGGTCAATCGCACCGCGGCCGACAGGCTGGTGGTCACCTTGAACGGCACCGGCTCGTACGTGTTCGACAGCGACGCCTTCTTTCCCGTCGATGGGCGCTGCTGGCAGAGCGACGGCACCGAGCCTTCGCGGTTCGGGCACAACTTCAACTTCACCAGCGAGCTGCGCTACTGGTTCACCTACGCGGGCAACGAGTCGCTCGACTTCCGCGGCGACGACGATGTGTGGGTGTTCATCAACGGCCGGCTGGCGGTCGATCTCGGCGGCGTGCATGGCCCGCAGAGTGGTGGCGTCACTCTTGATGCGGCGAAGGCCGCGCAGCTGGGGCTGACCGTGGGCGGCATCTACGAGTCGGTGGTGTTCCAGGCCGAGCGTCACACCACGGGCTCCAGCTACCGGCTGACCCTGCGCGGTTTCAACGCGCCCCGCTCGAGCTGCGATTGGCGGTGCGGCGATGGCATCGTCACGAGGTACGAAGCGTGTGACGACGGCATCAACGACGGCCGGTATGGCGGGTGCCGGGCGGGTTGCCTTTCACGTGGTGGCTATTGCGGCGACGGCACCGTCGACATGGGTGAAGCGTGTGATGACGGCACGAACACCGGCGGGCCCAATCAGTGTGCACCGGGGTGCCGCGCGCGTTCAGGCTGCGGCGACGGCATTCTGCAGATGCAGCAGGGCGAGGTGTGTGACGACGGCAACGTCACTCCCGGTGATGGCTGCGATGCGACCTGTCAGATCGAACTCGGCTGACATGGGTTGGGGTGAGGGCCGAACCAGCATCAGCGCAGGAGAGACGCGCAGCGCACACGTCTCGCTCATTTGCAGACGGGCTGCGGTAGGGTCGCCCCCGGCCGGAGTGAGGACTCCATGCGTTACCCCTTCGCAACATTGCTCCTGGTGCTCTCGAGCTGCGCGCCACCAGGCGAGCTCGTCTTCTCACGTCAGTTGATCGACTTCGGCGCCGCCGTCCCTGGATTGGTGCGTCGCGAACGCGTCGAGCTGATCAACCAGACGGGCGCGACGCTCGAGCTGACGACCGCCTCTTCGACCCACCCCTCCTTCTCTCTCCTGTTTCCTCCGCGCATGACGTTCTCGGCCGGAGAGACGCGTGAAATCGAGGTGCGCTACGCACCCGGAGGGGCAGCACCCGAGGAGGCCACGCTCGAAGTGGCGACCAGCCTGGGCAACGTGACCGCCTCGATGCGCGTGAAAGGCACACCCACCACGCCCGATTGTGAGCTGCCGCAGCGATTGGACTTCGGTCCCGTGGCGCGCGGCGATCAGGTCTCGCTCGAGGTCGCGCTCCTCAACAGCACCTCGTTGGAGGGCATCGCGTTCGTCGGCCCCGTGGAGACGTTTCAGGAGCCTGCGTTCTCCACGGAAAGCGGCTCGTTCCCGCTGGCTGCGCAGGGCGAGCACCAGGCGGTGTTCACCTTTCAGCCAGCAGAGGCGCGCGCGTACGCCGCCACCGTTCGGCTGAGCCGTCATCAACTCTGCGCAGAGCAACCGGTAGCCCTCGCTGGGTCGGGCGTGGCGTCTGCGCTCGCGTGGACTCCTGCAACCGCGGAGCTGGGCCCGGTCGCAGTCGGCGCCACCGCGCGTACGACCGTCGTGTTCACCAACCTCATGTTCCGCCCTCTGCAGCTCTCTGAGTTCGCGCTTCGCGAAGGATCCATCACCAGCAGCGTCTTCTCCGTGATGCCTTCCGAACTCACGGTTCCCGCTGCAACGCGCGCCGTCGACGGCACCGTCATCAGCGGCATGGCGTCGGTCGAGCTCTCCTTCACACCCACGGCCAGTGGTGCGCGATCGGCGCAGCTGACTGCGAGCACGGGCCTCACTTCGCAGCCAACGATCTCAGTCTCGTTGCGTGCGGAGGCTCAATGAGGAAGCTGATCCTGCTGGTGGCCTTGGCGTCGTCTTGTGGCCGCACGCCGTTCGAGCTCATCGCTGATGCCGGCGTGGCCGATGCCGGAGTCAGAGAAGCGCCGATCTTCGTGTTCACCGGAAGCGGTTGCCCTGATGCGGGCACAGAGCAGGACCTCACGCCGCTTCAGTTCGATGGCATCGCCCTGGTGAAGTTCCGCGCGACCGAAGAGTGCAGCGGCGCGGGTGGAGAATGGTTGATCGGCACCGAGGTGGGGAGCACTCGCGATCTCTTCGTGGGGCAACACGCCTGCTACTTCCAGCCCGCGGCGCTCCGGGGCTCGAGCACAGAGCGGTTCGCCGTCGTGCGGTACATGCAGACGGCGGCACTCTTCATGACGCCGGCGGGCTGGTGTCTCACCCGGCCCGATGGTGGCGAGCCGGTGAGCAGTGACGTGAAGAACATCGCGTGGGGCGTGTACGCGACGGAGGCGGGCGCTCGGGAGGCTTACGAGCGGTTGCGCTAGTCAGAGGTACACCTCGGCTGAGGCTCGCAGCGTCGCCCGCTGCTATGAGGCGCCGATGCGCACGTTCTTCGGGCTCGTCGGGCTCGGCATGTTTCTGGGTTTCGGCGCCATCTTCGATGGGCTGTCTCTGGCCGCGGATTTTTTGGGTGAGCTCGCTTGCTGACGAGTTGGTGCGATGGAGGTGAGAGCCCCGGGGAGAGGTCTGGTTGCGCAGCTGCCAGGGATGGCCGTCTGCCAGCGCCAGACCGAACGAGACGGCGAGCAGTACACCCGCCACCACCGCCGCGAACTTGAAGCCGGTCGAGGGGCGCAGTGGTTCGTTCTGAGAAGCCGAGCTCGTGAGCAAGAACACCAGCAGCCCACCCACCACGCCACCACCGATGTGCGCCCGCATGTCGATGCCCGGCTGCAGTGAATAGAAGAGGTTGATCGCCACCGGCGTCCACGCGCGCTGACGCAGCTGCGCCGCGAGCGCCGCCGGCAACAAACCACGGGGCCAGGTCACCACCACCGCGCCCGCCACCATCAACCCCCAGATGCCGCCCGACGCACCGACGCCGATGATCTCGGTGCCGCGCAAGATGGACGACACGCTGCCCCCCAGACCCGAGAGCACGAAGAGCAACAGGTAGCGCGGACTGCCGATCAACTTCTCCAGGAACGGCCCGAAGCTCAGCAGCGCGAGCATGTTGAACGCGAGGTGGAGCAAGCTCCCGTGCAGCAACATCACCGAGAACAACCGCCACCAATCACCCGCGAACACCTCGCTGGGAATGAGCGCACCCATGCGCGTGGCCGCCGTCACCGGCTCTCCACTGCCCCAGAACATCTGCAGCGCGAAGATGCTCACGCACACCGCGGCCAGCCCGAAGCTCACCACCGGCGTGCGCTGCCGGAGCACCGTCATCTCCTGGTTCGTGTCCACCTCACGTGAAGTGACAGGCCCGGCTCAGCGCGGCATGCCCAGCTTCGGGGAGTCCGCCCAGGGGAACGTGGTGCGCAGGGCCAGGGCGCTTACGGAGAGGTCTTCAAGTTCTTCTGGATGACCCGGAGCACGTCGAAGCGCGTGATGGCCCCCACCAGCTTGCCGTCATCGATGACAGGCAACCGCCGGTAGTTCGCGGTGAGGAACATGCCCGCCAGGAAATAGACGTTCATGTGCGAAGGCACCGAGGTGACCTTCGTGCTCATGAAGTCGCGCACCGTGCCCCGGGGCTTGTCGGCCTCCATGCCGGTGGAGAGCAGCCGCAGGCAATCTTTCTCGGTGAGGATGCCGATGACGTTGCCCCCCGCATCGAGCACCGGCGCGCCGGTGACGTGGTGGCTTAAGAGAAAATCGACCGCCTCGAGGATCGCCGTGTCGGGCGACAACGTGGGAACGACTTTGTCCATGTAGTCGCGAACGAGGGGCAGGGCCATGGACGAGACCTTGGCACGCGTGGATCGCCCGTTACAGCGTCACCGCGTGCGCGCGCCGGGGTCGCACAACCCGAAGCAGCCACCAGCAAGACGGCGAGGAGCATTCGCACGGTCTGCGCCATCGTGGTTTCGTGTCTCCCGTGGTGACCTTGACGACCGAAGCGTTGAACACGATGCGCGCGCACGCCGAGCGGGCCTTTCCCGAAGAGTGCGTGGGCGCTCTGCTGCGTGATGGCCAGGTCAGGCCGCTCGAGAACGCCGCGATCGATCGCCGCGTCGCTTTCTCCATCTCGGCCGGGAACTACCTGGCCCTCGAACGAGAAGGCGTGGGCGTGGCGGGCTTCTATCACTCGCACCCCGATGGGCCGGCCGTGCCTTCGATGGCCGACGCGCGCAGCGCGAACGAGGCGTTCTTGACGCTGATCATTCCGGTCATCGGCGGCGTCGCGGCCGCTCCCCGGGCCTTCCGCTTCGCAGACGACCGGTTCATCGAGGTGCTGCCGTGAACGAGCCGTTCAGCGCCGAAGAGATCCGCCGCTACAGCCGCCACCTCATCCTCCCGGAGTTCGGGGCGCGCGGTCAGAAGAAGCTCAAAGCCTCACGCGTGCTGGTGGTGGGGGCGGGCGGGCTGGGTTCTCCGGCCGCGATGTACCTGGCGGCTGCCGGCGTGGGCACCCTGGGCCTGGTCGACTTCGACGTGGTCGACCTGAGCAACCTGCAGCGCCAGCTGCTGCACGGAACCGCCGACGTGGGCCGCAGCAAACTCGCTTCGGCCACCGACACCCTCAACGCACTCAACCCGCACGTGCAGGTGCAACCGCACGCGCTGCGGCTCTCTGCGGAGAACGCGCTCGCGCTCTTCGCGCAATACGACCTGGTGCTCGATGGCACCGACAACTTCGCCACCCGCTACCTCATCAACGACGCGTGCGTGCTCACCGGCAAGCCCAACGTGTCGGCCAGCGTCTTCCGGTTCGAGGGCCAGGCTTCGGTCTTCTGCACGCCCGAAGGGCCCTGCTACCGCTGTCTGTATCCAGAGCCCCCTCCACCCGGCCTGTCACCGAGCTGCGGCGAAGGCGGTGTGCTGGGCATCGTGCCCGGCGTCATCGGCACGTTGCAGGCGACCGAGGCCATCAAGGTGTTGAGCGGCGTGGGCCAGCCCCTCATCGGCCGATTGCTCACCTTCGACGCGCTCGAGATGAGCTTCCGCCAGTTCAAGGTGAAGAAGGACGCGAGCTGCCCCGTGTGCGGGCCCTCCCCTTCCATCACGGCGCTCATCGACTACGAACAGTTCTGCGGCACCCGCGCGCCACCACCCGGCGCCGTGCGCGACGTGACGCCGCAGTGGCTCACCGAACACAGAAGAGAGGTGCAGCTGCTCGACGTGCGTGAACCCGGTGAGCGGGAGATCAACGTCATCGAAGGCTCGGTGTGCATTCCCATGGCCGAGCTGGCAGCGCGATTCAACGAGCTCGCCACCACGCGCGACCTGGTCGTCTACTGCAAGGTGGGAGAACGCTCGGCTCGCGCGGTCGAATACCTGCGCACCGTGGGCTTCGAGCGCGTGTTCAACCTCGCTGGCGGCATCGAACGCTGGGCCGATGAGGTCGACGAACACCTCCCCGTCTACTGAGTCATTGCGCCCCGGCGTGGGGCGCAGCTCCTGCGGTGGCGGAGGCGCTTTGGTGAATCCTGCGCGCTTCATTTTCTACGTACCGAGAGCTGGGGACTGGCACGCGAGGTGAATTGGCTGCGCCCTCGTGAAGCGAGGGCTGTGGTTCGCGGCAAGTCTTGCAGCGGTGATGGTGAGTGGCATCTCGACTGCGCTCGATGCGAACGGTGATCACCGCTGAGCGAAGCGCCGCGACATGAGCGCAGCGTTACCGCATTGAAACGCCGCCCGCTCTTGGCGAGCCCTGCACGCAGGCCGTTCGCGCATTGAGCTGATCCGACGCAATCGCTGGCATCCCCTTGGCAGAGTGCCGCACGACCCATCGAGGGCGTTGCGGACGGCCGTTCGCTTCCAACCACACACACCAGGAGGCAGCACATGGAACCAGCACACACCCTGAGCGCGGTCGCATCACTCGACACCGAAGTCCCGGCCGTCAAAGAGACCACCCACCTGCCGTCACACGGGCGATTGCTGATCGCGAGCCTCATCCTCAACACGGCGCTGGCCGCCGGCATGACCGCCGCCGCGATGACCTTTCACGACAAGCTCGAGCACCTCTCGCAACGGGCGCAGGCCGACGCGTTGGCCAACGAGCGGCACCTGCAGGGCCTTGCGGCGCTAGGTGATCAATCACGCGAGCTCAAGTCGGGGCTGGTCGACGTGCGCAGCGCGGTGTCGAGCCACGCGCGTGAAGAGTCGCTCTTCCTCAAGATGTTGATTCTCAAGCCGAGCCTCGACCAGAACCTCGCGCGCCGCATCGCCAAGTCGATCGCCACCGAGTGCATGAACCTCGGCCAGGACCCGAACCTGGTGCTGTCGATCATGGCCAACGAGTCAGACTTCAACCCCGGAGCCATCTCCCACATGGGCGCCGTGGGGCTGATGCAGGTGATGCCGCACTGGAAGAAGGTGCTCGGCCTGAAAGAAGAGCTGACCGACCCCGAGGTCTCCATTCGCGCGGGCATTCAGATTCTCGGCTTCTACCAACAGATGTATCGCGACGTTGACCTCGCCCTGACCGCCTACAACCGGGGCCCGGGCCCGGTCGATGGCGCGCTGGTGCGCGGCACCAGTTCGGCCAACGGGTACGCGGCGAAGATTCAGGGCACCTGGTCGAAGCTCAAGGCGCTCGACGTGGCCGCGCGGCCGTGAGCGACCCGGCAAGCACTGCACCGGCACGCTTCGAGCTCGCAGGCGTTGCGCTTCGCAGGGCCAGGGAGAGCGTCAGCGCTGCGCCAACGCCTCGGCGACCAGCTCGTCGACCAACCGCGTCGCGAAGGGTTTGGTGAGCACCACCACCGCGTTCTCCGCGATGAACCGATCGCAGTCGGCGGTGTAGATGCCACCGGTCATGAACACGAGGCGCTCCAACGCTTCGGGCCGGCATTGCTCGAGCGCGCGGTAGAGATCGATGCCTCCGAAACCGGGCATCATCAGGTCGCAGAGCACCAGGTCGGGCAGCTCACCTTCTTTGAGCCGCGCGAGACCTGCGTTGCCCCCCACCACCAGTTCGACGTCGTGATGCCGAAGCGCGCGGGCCAACGAGCGGCCCAGAATGAGCTCGTCGTCGATCACCAGCAGCCTGGCTCTCCGAGGGGCTTCGGGCACGAGGGGCAGCGTACCGCACTCACGGTTGCTTCATCGAGTCGGCATCGTTCGGGGTAGGAACGTTGTCCCGCCATGGAACTCACCATCGTCCGACACGCGATCGCCGAAGACGGAGCCGATGATGCGGCTCGCCCTCTCTCGAAGAAGGGCCGGCGGCGTTTCGAAGACACCCCGCGGGTGCCGCGCCGATGAGACTCCAGGCGAAGGCGTGGTTGGAGCGCCTCGACGACGCGAGAACGCTCGCGCTCGCGGGTGATGCGGAGGGCGTGCACCAGGTGCGCGTCGCGGCGCGGCGGCTTCGGGTGTGGCTGGGGTTCAAGGGCCACGCGGCGCTGGAGGAGGCGCTGCGCTGGGCGTGCGGTGAGCTGGCCTTGCTGCGAGATCTGGAGATCTTCGGTGAGGCCCTCATGGCGGAACCACTGGCGGAGCTGAAGGCGCGGGCCACGCAGCAGGCGGTGGAAGCCCTCGAGTCGCCCCGGTGGTCGGCGCTGCGGCAGGCGCTGGAACAGACCCGCGCCCCGAAGAAGTCGCGGGCCCGGCGCGCCTCGTCGAAGCTGGAGCGCAGGCTCGAGAAGCGCCGCGCCACCTTGCCTGCGGGCGAGGGCGACGCGCTGCATGCGCTGCGTCGCAGTATCCGGCGGGTTCGGTATGCGCAGGAGTGGTTGGGGATCGATGCGTCGGCGCTCGCGGCCGAGCAGGAACGGCTGGGGGCGCTGTGTGATCTGTTGGCGCTTCGAGCGTTCGCGAAGAGCCAGCGGGTCGAGGTGCCGGCGCAGCTGAGTGAAGCCATCACCCGGGCATTCGAGTTGCTGGAGGGCCGGTGATGACTCCTGCAGAGCTGTTCGCGCGCGCGCAGGCCGAGGCCGTGAACGAAGCCGGTGACCCCGGCATGTACTGGGAGCTCGTCTCGAACTTGCACGATGCCGACCCCGCGCAGGTCTGGGCGCTGGTCGCTCCCCTGGCCACGAGTGCTGACGTGCGGCTGCAGCAGCTGGTACCCGACGTGCTCCAGGGCCTGGGTCACGAGGCACAGCCGCTGGCGATGGAGACGCTCGCGTTGTTCGCGCAGATGCTCGCTGCGGATCCGGCGGCTGAGCTGATCGCCTCCATCGCCAAGGCGTGCGTGGATTTTCATGATCCCGAGGTGGTCAGGATGCTGGTGCCGTACGCGGCGCACCCGGACGAGGCGGTGCGGGAGGGCGTGCTTCATGCGGTGCGGCGTTCGAGCAAGCCGGAAGCCATCGCCGCGTTGATCGATTGGTCGCGAGACCCGGTGGAGGACTTGCGGGAGTGGGCCACGTTCGCGCTCGGTTCGCAGCTGCCGCTGGTCGATGCCCCGGAGATCCGCGCGGCGCTCGCGGCGCGGTTGACGGATCCGCACGAGGCGACCCGCGATGAGGCGGTGATCGGGTTGGGCCTGCGCGGTGATTCGCGGGCGCTCGGGCCGCTTCGCGCTCAGCTGGAGCGGGGCTTCAGTGGACTTGCGCTGTTCGAGGCCGCTCGGGCACTGGCGTCGCCGGTGCTGAAGGCTTCGCTGCAGGCGCTGGCGGGGAACCCCAAGGTGATGGAGGCGCTCAGTGAAGAAGAGCGCACGGAGTTGGGTGCCGCGCTGAGTGCTTGCAGTTGAACCTCCGTGAGACCCCGACCCTCTCCCGAAGGGAGAGGGAGACATGGTACAGGTTTCCGTAATGCCGTCAGACGCGACGCCGGTGCGCCTGTTGATCAAACCCGTGATTGGCCAGGCCTCTGCGCTGGCAGCGCGGGTGGTCAAAGAACTCCCCACGCACGACGGCCTGCAGCGCGCGACGCGCATGGTGGAAGGCGCCGCGCTGAAAGCCGAACGAATCGCCGCCGAGATGCAGCGCCCGTGGAGCCCTCATCGCCTGCCGGTGATGTTCCTCACCGCCGCGATGGTGGGGCTGCTCACGTTTTTGTACTGGCAGTTCTTCAACGTCTCCACGCTCTCGCTCGCCCTGCCGGATCGCGACGCGATGTTGATCAGAGAAAACATCGCCGCCGACACGCGGGTGAACGTCACCATCATCGACGTGCCCGGCTCGCGTGAAGCGGCCGCGCTGCTCGAGAAGGGTGAGGTCGACCTCGGCTTCATCCAGGGCGGCGTGCCGATTCCCTCTCGCCTGCTGCGGCTGGAGACGCCGACGCGCGAGCTGGTGCTCTTTTTCGTGCGCGACCGCATCACCGGCCCCTCGCAGGTGAAGAAGGTGCTCACCTCGGTGGAAGGCGAAGGCAGCCACTCCGTCGCCCAGGCGTTCTTCGGCGCGTGGAGCGTGCCGGTGGTCTTCGTGCACGGGTGGAAAGACGTCACGGCCGACGAGCACTCCGTGGTGCCCGACGACATCGACGCGGTCTTCGTGGTGAAGGATCCCGGCGATGAGAAGGCGCTGCTCGGCGCCGAGCGCCTGGTGAAGGCCGGCTTCCAGCTCACCTCGCCTGCCCTCGGCGCGCGCGCGGGCCGCTTCGACTACCTCACTCCGTACGTTCTTCCGCGAGGCCACGTACGCGCCGACCCGCCGCTGCCCGCATCGCCGGTGGAGACGTACTCCGTGTCGACCTTCCTGGTGGCGCGGCAGGGTCTCACGCCACGTTTGCTCACCCAGGCGGCCAACGTCATCGAGGCGCACCCGCGCACCATCTCGGAAGGCAGCTTCCGGTTGAGCTCAGGAGAAGCGAGCGAGCTGTTCCAGGGCGTCGATGCGTTCTTCTCCATCATCGTGAACATCGGGCTCGCGTTTCTCGCGCTGCTCGGCCTCGACGTGTTCGCGTACCGGAAACAGTTTCACGAGCTCAACTCGCTGGTGAGCATCGTGAGCATGCTGCAGTCGAACAAGGACGTGCTCGGGGTGCCAGTGGGCGTGCGCGGCGAGAACCTGCTCTACCTGAGCCTCTGCTCCGACATGCTGAGTCTGATCAGCGCCATCAGCGGGTACTACACGCAGGAGAACTCCTCGCTGCTCTTCAACAACCTCAGCGAGGTGGTGCACCAGCGGTGTGACTCGCTGAAGATCAACATTCAGCTCAAGCTGCTCCACGCGATGGTGGGGCAGTAGTCTTCAGCGGCCGCGGCGGCTGCCGGGCTGACCGTTGTTCGCCGAGCGGTTGGGCGAACCGGGGCGTTGTTCGGTGAAGGGGTTGCTGGAAGGTCTGGCGGTGCGCACCTTCGGCTTGGGCTCGGCCTTCGGCTCGATGCTCTTCTTCTTCTCGGCGGGTGCGTCGGCTTTCTTCGTCATGACCCTTCTTAACCCCCTGCGTTCTATGGTGAACGGCGAAATGTCTGAGCTGCTTCCCCCCGAGGGCACCGTCGAACGCTGGGCCTGGGACTTCGTGAGCACCACGGTCCTCGAGTCGAAGCTCGCCCCGCCTTTCCCACCTTCGAAGTGGGCTGCGCCTGCGGGAAGGTGGTTGCTCACCCAGCCGGGCCGGCCGGTCGAGCTGGTGCAACGCACCGAGCGGAAGAAGGCAGCCAAACCCGGCGCGCTCAAGGACACCGCCAAACGCGCGGAGGTGCTGCACACGTTCCTGCACCACGAGCTGCAGGCCGCCGAGCTGATGGCGTGGGCGATCCTCGCGTTTCCGGAGACTCCGGAGCCGTTTCGCCGCGGGCTGCTCGGCATTCTGCGCGATGAGCTGCGGCACATGGGGCTGTACCGCGCGCACCTCGAGACGCTCGGTCATCCGTTCGGCTCGATGCCCATCAAGGACTGGTTCTGGGAGCGCGTGCCGGGGGCGTCGGTCACGCCGCTGCAGTTCGTGGCGCGGCTGGGCGTGGGCTTCGAGGGCGGAAACCTCGATCACGGTGCGCGGTTCACCGGCTTCTTCGCGGCGGCGGGTGATGCGCGCGCGGCGGAGATCCAGGGGCAGATTACGGAGGAGGAGGTCGCGCATGCGGCGTTTGCGCTCCACTGGTTTCGCAACTTCGCGGGGGAGATCGAGTTCGAGAAGTGGCGGGTGATGTTGCCGGAGCCGATCAGCCCGTCGATGACGCGCGGCAAGCCCATCAACCTCGAGGCGCGGCGGCGGGCCGGGTTTCCGGAAGCGTTCCTCGCGGCACTCGCAGCGTGGGGAACGCAGGATGAGTAGTGGGAGGAAAGGCGCCTTCAGGGGACGTGGGGGTGAAGGGTTTGGTGCGTCGCTCGCCTCGCGCAGGGAAGCCACGCTCAGTGAGTCAAAGACGTCTCGCGCTGAAGGCCTGCTCGAGCGTGGCGCCTTCGCCAACCCATTCATTCAGCCGCGCTCTCTGAAGGCGCAGTGAACGATGCGTCGCGCCTGGGTCTTCAATCTCGACGCTGAAGACGAGCTGGCCCGCGGCGGAACTCACACGCCCACGGCTTCGATGATCGAACGTGTCGAATCGCTGCTTCCGCGACTGTCTGCACTTCTGCGACCCGGGGACGAGGTGATCTGGCCCGGCAGCACCACCCTCGATGCCACCTTCATCGGCCGCGCCTGGTGTCCCACGCGGTGGGCCCTCACCCAGATGCAACGCGCCGGGGTCTCCCTGCCACGTGCACCGGGCGTCGACGTGCTCCGCCGCGTCAATCACCGCCGCTTCTCGCACGCGCTCGGTCAGTCGCTGCCCGGTGCGGGCTACGCGGAGAACCAAGCCGAACTCAGCGCGCTGCTCGTACCGGCAGGACACGACTGGCTGCTCAAACGGGCGCTCGGCTACGCGGGGCGCGGGCGCAAGAAGCTGCGCGCGGGTGAAATCTCGGCGGCTGATCAGGCGTGGATCGATGCGTCGCTGCGCAGCGGAGACGGACTGCAAGTCGAGCCCTGGGTCGAACGGCAGCTCGACTGCGCGTTGCATGGGTGGCTCGAAGAGGATGGCCGGTGCACGTGGGGCCGGATCACGGTGCAGGAGGTCGACTCGTACGGCGCGTGGCAGTCGAGCGTCATCGCTCCGGCTGGAACGCTGTCAGACGCGGAGCACGCGTTGATGCTCAGCGAGGCAGAACGAGGTGCTCGTGCCCTGCACGGCGCCGGCTACTTCGGGCCGTTCGGCATCGATGCGTTTCGGTGGTGCGAGCCCAGCGGTGAACTTCAGTTTCAGCCTCGCAGCGAGATCAACGCTCGCTACTCGATGGGCTGGGCGATTGGCATGGCCCCTCACCGCCCCGGTGGGGAGAGGGAGACACGTTAGAGCGCAGCCAGGATCCGCTGCGGCATCTGCGCGAGGGAGACCTGCCGCTCCACCGCGCCGAGCTCGAAGGCGACTTTCGGCATGCCGTACACCACCGAGCTCGCTTCATCCTGGCCGAGGGTGTGGGCGCCCGCCTTGCGCATCTCCACCAGGCCCTGCGCCCCATCTGCGCCCATGCCGGTGAGGATCACGCCGAGTGCATTCTTGCCCGCCGCGCGCGCCACGCTGCGGAACAACACGTCGACCGACGGCCGATGTCCCGACACGCGCGGCCCATCGAGAACGGTCACCACGTAGCCCCGCGGCGTCGCGCGCACCACCATCTGCCGGTCACCCGGCGCCAGCAACGCGAGCCCCTGCTCGACCACGTCACCATCCACCGCTTCCCGCACCCGCATCCGGCCCAGCGTGCCGAGCCTGTCCGCGAACGACCTGGTGAAGAACGCCGGCATGTGCTGCACCATCACGATGCCCGGCGTCTCCGCGGGCAACGACTGAAGGATCGATTCGATGGCCACCGTGCCACCCGTCGAAGCGCCGATGGCGATGAGGTTCTTCGAGGTGTTGGCCAGCGTCTGGTGAACGTGCGCGACCTGCTCGAGGGCCTGCTGCGGTTTGCCCACCCGGCTGCGCGCGTGCCACGCCGAACGAACCGCCTGCACCAGGTCAGTGGCCATGTCTTTGAGGGAGTGCGCGTTGCTGGGTTTGGACACCACCTCGACCGCGCCGGCGGCCATCGCCTCGAGGGCCACCTTGCCGCCCCGCTGGCTCAGGGTCGACACGATCACCACCGGCACCGGGTGATGGGTCATCAGCTTGCGCAAGAAGCTCAACCCATCCATGCGCGGCATCTCGAGGTCGAGCGTCACCACGTCGGGTTTGCGGGTGACGATGAGGTCGCGCGCCACGTAGGGGTCGGGCGCCGTGCCCACCACCTCGATGTCGGGCTCGGCCGAGAGAATCTGGCTCGACATGCGTCGCACCACCGCCGAGTCGTCGACGATGAGCACGCGGATCATGTGACGGACCCGAGCGATGCTTCGAGCTCGATGCGCGCGTCGTCGATCGCCAGGGCCACCAGCTCACCTCTGGGTGCGCTCGAGGGCAGCCGGCCTTCGCGCTCGCTCACCGAGGGCAACCCCAGCGACCACTGCGAACCCGAACCGAACCAGCGCTCCAGCGCAGAGCCGGAGATCATGTTGAGCAGCTCACCCACCGCCGCGTGGGCGTTCGCCTCGACGTCATCATCACCGGGCTCTGCGCCCAGCAGGTTGGCGGCCGCTTCGCAGGCCACGTGCCAGGGCAGGCGCAAGGTGATCCGCCCCGGGGTGGCGCCTTCGAAGGTGATGGTGGCCTCCACCAGCCGCGCCTCGAGGGGCGCAGCGCCCTCCGACAGCTCGTCACAGAACAGAAAGGCGGCTTCGCTCAGCACGCTCTTCGTCACTTCACCCAGGGGACCGGCGAGGAGAACCTGGCTCATGCGACGCTCCGTTGGGCGACCTGCTCGAGCACGTCGTCGACTGCGTGGAGCACCTGCTCAGGCGTGAAGGGTTTGGTGAGGTGGGCGCAGATGCCCAAAGTCTTCAGGTGCGCGATGGCTTGCGCGTTCCGCTCGGCGGAGACCACCACCACGGGGATCTTCGAGAGCTCCGGATCTTTCGACATCGCCTCGATGAGCTCGGTGCCGCCCATCACCGGCATGTGAATGTCGGCCAGCACCACGTCGATCCACTCGCGGCGCAGCACCACCAGCGCTTCCTGGCCGTTGCAGGCTTCGTACACGGTGCCCAACTCGAGCTTCGACAGGCTCAAGGAGCGCTTCATCATCTTGCGGATGACCGGAGAATCGTCGACGACGAGAATGGAGTAGCTCATAGCTCGTGCTCGCTGGTGGCAGTCTTGATGGTGATGCGCCCGGTGTCGTTGAACAGGTGCGCGGTGCGGAAGGTGGTGCCGCCCACGTCTTCCGCGGCGATGGGCACGGCCGACTTCCACAGCAGCTTGCGCATCATGAGGTGGTTGCGTTTGCCGATCTCGAAGACGTCGGTGGCCGAGGTGATGGCGGCGCCCCCGGCGGCTTTCACGATGATGTTCTTCTTCTGACAGCCCAGGTCGTACATGGCGTGAAAGAGCAGCGGGATGCCGGTGTCGGCGAACATGTAGGGCTTCGTCTTCGCCTTCTCGAGCGCGGTGCTCGATTGCGGCAGCATGTAGTGGATCATTCCGATGGCCTTCCGCACGGGGTCGTGGAGCATCACCGCGATGCACGAACCCAGCGCGTAGGTGACCAGCACCGCGTCGGGTTCGGCGGTCACCTGCATGTCTGCGATGTCGACGGTGAGCTTCATGCAGCGCCCGGCCTTCGGTAGACCGACGGCGCCACCACCTGCAGGGCGGTGTTCAACCCGCTGAGCGTCTCGGCGTGGCCGACGAACACCAGCCCACCGGGGCGCACCAGGCGCTCCATCTGGGTGGCCACGCCCTGACGAATCGGAGCGTCGAAGTAGATCATCACGTTGCGGCACAACACCGCGTCGAACGGCCCCCGCATGGGGAACGGAGGGCGGGCCAGGTTCAAGCGGGCGAAGGTGAGGTGCTGCTTCAACTCGCGGCGCACCTCGTAGATCGCCTCGTCTGCGCTCGTGCCATCGGACACCTTCACGAAGTGGCGGGCCAGGGCGTCGCGGCTGACCGCCTTCACCTGCGCCCCGCGGTACCTGCCGAGCTTCGCCATCGCCAACACCTTGGTGCTGATGTCGGTGCACAACACCCGCCACTCGATGCGTTTGCCGGCGAAGAGCTCGTCGAGCACGAGCGCGATGGTGTACGGCTCTTCACCGCTGGAGGCCGCCGCGCACCACACGGTGAACGTGGTCTGCCCGCGATCCATCAGGCGGCCCAGGTCTTCTTTCAGCCGATCGAAGTGAGCCGGCTCGCGGTAGAACGAAGTGAAGTTGGTGGAGATGACGTCGAGGAACTCGATCATCTCCTTGCCATCGTCGGCCTTGAGCACCTCGAGGTACGCCGCTTCGGTGGCGAGGTTCAGGGCACGCAGCCGTTTGCCCACCCGCGCCGAGACCAGCGCCAGCTTCTCCTCGCCCAGCTTGATGCCGGCTTGTTCGTAGGCGAGGTCGCAGAAGGCGCGAAAGTCATTCGGTCGCATGGGTTCAGAAGCTCTTCAGCTCACTGTCATCGAGGGGGATGAGCTCTTTGGGGTCGACCGACGGCAGGTGCTCGAAGCCCGGAGGCGGGGGCGGAGGAGAGGCCTGGCGGCGCGGGGCAGACGGAGCCGCCCTGGGCATCGGACCCCGGGGAGCGCTGGCCCGGGCCTGCGGGGCATTCTTCGGCGCGGCCTTGCGAGCGGCCGGCTGCCGGGCGGTGACGGCGTTCGCACCGTTCACCAGGCGGCCGAGCTGCTCCACCATCTCGTTGAGCTCGATGGCCTGGGCCGAGAGCTCTTCACTGGCAGAGGCCGACTCTTCGGCGTTGGCGGCGTTCGACTGGGTGATGCGATCCATCTGGCCGACCGCGGTGTTGATCTGCGTGACGCCAGAGGTCTGCTGCTCGCTGGCGGTGGCCACGTCGGCGACCAACGCGGTGACCTCGGCGGCGCCCGAGACGATCTCCCGGAGGATGCCGTTGACCTGCTCGCTGATGGCCGCGCCGCCTTCTGCGTTGCGCTGCGATTCTTCGATCAACGCCGCGGTGGTCTTCGCCGCCTCAGCGCTGCGCTGGGCGAGGTTGCGCACTTCGTCGGCGACGACCGCGAAGCCCTTGCCTGCTTCACCGGCACGCGCTGCTTCGACGGCCGCGTTGAGCGCCAGCAGGTTGGTCTGGAAGGCGATCTCATCGATGGTCTTGACGATCTTCGCGGTCTCGGTGGCCGAGCCGCGGATCTTCTGCATCGCCTCGCTCATGCGGGCCATGCTGCTCGCGCCCCGGTTCGCCGCTTCGGCAGCCAGCTTGGCCGAGCCGTTCGCCTTGCGGGCGTTGTCGGCGTTCTGCCGGGTCATCGAGGTGACCTCTTCGAGCGAGCTGGAGACTTCTTCGAGGTTGCTCGCCTGCTGGCTGGCGCCGTTGGCCAGCTGCTGGCTCGAGCTCGACACCTGACTGGAGGCCGAAGCGACCTGCTCACCCGCACCCGAGAGGCCCGAGATGATGCGGTTGACCGGAACGGTGATGGCCCGGGTGACCACCACCGCCATGCCGATGCCCAGCAAGATGGCCAGCAGCAGCCCCACGCTCACGACCATGCGCACGCTCGAGAGCGAAGACGCGATCTCGACGGAGCTCTTGATGGTCGTCTCGATGCCCGCGGTGGCCACGGCCTTGGAGCCTTCCTGCATGAGGATCCCGGCCTTGACCCGGGCCGCGCTGACGTCGTCAGACACCAGCCAGGCCGTCTGCACGTCACGGACCTTCGAGGCGTAGTCTTTGGCGGCGGCGCGAACGGCCTCGAGCTGGCTGAGCACCTCGGGGTTGAACTGAGCGGTGCGCAGGCTGTCGATTTGAGGCTCGAGCGCCGTGAGCTGTGCCAGCGCTCCGTCCATCTCGCGCGGCTTGCTGGCCGCCTGGGCCTTCCAGGCGAGCAGCCGGGCATTCGTGCCCTGGGCGAGCACCTTGTGAATGCGCAAGTCGTTCGGCCTGAGGCGCTCGTAGGCGCTGATGCTCTCGACGAATCGGGCCCCCGACTGGCCCATGCCGTCGCGGCCCCGCAGCAGATCCTCGGTGGCCACCTTCGTCTTCGCGCTCCAGTCACGGAAGTCGCTCGCTCGAGCGGCCAGCGTCTCGACCGAAGCCGCGAAGGCGGTAAGCCCGGGGTTCTTCTTCAGGTGCTCACGTGCTGCCTCGAGCTCCTGGTCGACGACCTTCAGATACTCGGCGCCCTGATTGTAGAAGCTGACGTCCCTGGTGAGTTCGTAGACCTTCATCGACCTCATCGCGTAGAGGGCGTTGCGCTCGAGCTGGTTGCCGATTCTCACCTGGGGCGCCACCTCCTCGGCGAGCACGTGGGCGGCCGCCGTCTCGAGAGTCACCTCGTAGAGACTGAAGGCCGTGACCAGCGCCGTGATCAGCAACACGCCCGCGTACCCGGCAGCGATCTTCGTTCCGAGCTTCATCGATTCGAACATGTGGTCAGTTCCTCAAGCGACAAGTGAAAGATTGGTTTCTGCGAGCACGAGATCGAGATCGATCAGCAGCACGACTCGTTTGTCAGTCTTGGCGATGCCCAGGATGAAGCGCGTCGCTTCATCTTCCCGCCCGAAGCTGGGCGGTGGTTCGATGTGCGCGGCGGCGATGTTGCGCACCTCGAGCACCTGGTCGACCACCACGCCGGTGGTGACTGGCCCCGAGGCCGTCTGCAGCTGGGCCACGATGATCACCGGCCGGGCGGCCGCGTTGTCATTGCTGATGCCCAGGTGGGTTCTCAGATCGACCACGGGGATGATCTTCCCGCGCAGGTTCACCACGCCGCGCACCCCGTGAGGCGCATGCGGAACCCGGGTGATCTCGAGCAAGCCGATCAGCTCGCGAACCTTGAGGATCTCCACGCCGTACTCTTCACCTCCGACGCGGAAGGTCATGTACTTGCCGGCGAGCGCCGTGCCGCGCGTGGTTTCAGTGGTGCTGTGAGTGATGGCGTTCATCAGGGTCGTGCCTCGTGCTGCGCGCCCGTCGCGGCGCGGTGTTTGTAAGAGATGAGTCCACACAGCTTGTCGATGTTGAGAATGAGGCCGACGTTGCCGTCGGAGAGGATGGCGGCGCCCGAGTAGAACTCGGCCTTGCCCACGCCCTGGCCGAGCGCCTTGATCACCACCTGCTGCTGGGCGAGCACTTCGTCGACCAACAGGCCCACCCGCTTGCCCATGCTCTCCACCACCACCACCAGGGCGGTGGTGGGATCCTTGCGGGCGCCTGCGACGCCGAGCAACGAGGAGAGGCGAAGCATCGGGAGCACCTGCCCGCGCACCGAGAGCAGCTCGTCACGCTCGCCGATCGTCATGAGCATCGCGGCGGTGGGCTGCAGCGCCTCGACGATGGAGAGGCTGGGCACCAGGTAACGCTCCCGACCGACGGTCACGAGCATGCCGTCGATGATGGCCAGGGTGAGCGGGAGCACCAGCCGGAAGGTGCTGCCCGCACCCGGCCGAGACTCGATGAACACCCGGCCGCGCATCGCTTCGACGTTGCGTTTGACCACGTCCATGCCCACGCCGCGGCCCGACAGATCGGTCACCTTGGGGGCGGTGGAGAAGCCCGGCGCGAAGATGAGCTGGAAGATCTCCTGCTCGGTGAGCGCTTCGGGGTTCGAGACCAGCCCGCGCTCGATGCCCTTCTTCAAGATGCGATCACGATCGAGACCCTTCCCGTCATCTTTGAGCTCGATGACGATCGACCCGCCCTGGTGGCTGGCGGTCAAGGTGAGCACGCCCCCCGGCTGCTTGCCGGCAGCGAGGCGTTCGGCGGGTGACTCGATGCCGTGGTCGACGGCGTTGCGCACCATGTGCACGAGCGGATCTTCGAGGCGCTCCACCATGGCGCGATCCATCTCGGTGCCTTCGCCCTGGGTGACCAGCACCACTTCTTTGCCCGCCTTGCGGCCGACCTCGCGGGTCAAGCGGGCCATCTTCTGGAAGGCGTTGTTCACCGGCACGGTGCGCATGCGCATCGCGGCGTTCTGCAGGTCGCGGGAGATCTTCCCCAGCTGGCCCAGCGTGTTGCGCATGGTGACCGAGGTGCTGCCGGGCTCACGCGAGTGCTTGAGCATCGACTCGACGATGATCAACTCGCCGATCATCTCCACCATGCTGTCGACGCGCTCGAGGTCGACCTTCACGGTCTCGCGCATCTTTCCCGCGGGGCGCGGCGCGCTGGGGCTGGGAGCGGCCGACTCCAGCTTCTCGAACTGAGGCTCGGGCTCGGGCGCGGACGCACGCGGCGCGGCGATGGCCGCCACCAGGGGCGCGCCGCTGGGCACCGGAGCCACCACCACGACAGGGGCAACGACGGCTGCAGGTTCACCTTCGGGCGGAAGGCCGGCGAGGAACTCGTTGAGCCGGGTGACCAGGCTCTCGCAGTCGGGGTGCGAGCCGAGCTCCACTCCCGCCTCGCAGGCGCGCTTGAGATCATCCAACATCGCGCGGAGCATGGTGGTCGCCTTGAAGACCAGCTCCAGCGCGTCGCCGGTGAGCGAGCAGCGGCCATCGCGCACCTCGTTCATCAACGACTCGGTGGAGTGCGCGAGCGCGACGATCTCGGTCAGCTCGAGAAAACCAGCCACCCCCTTGATGCTGTGGAAGACGCGGAACAGCGCGTTGACCTTCTCGCTGGTGGTTCCGGCCGACTCGATGTTGAGCAGGATCTCGTCGGCCACCGAGATGCCGTCGCCCGACTCCTGGAGAAAGTCGCGCACCAGCTCGAGCGTGTCCTGGTCGCGGGTGACGGCCTTCGCTGCGGCGTTGCTGGCCGACGGCGTGAGCTCCAGCTGCAACGAGACCGCGGCCGCGCTCACCAGCTGGAGCACCTCGCGAGGGGCGATGGCGCGCAGCTCTTTGAAATGGGTGATCGCCTTGCTGGCGGTGTCGAGCGCCGGGCCGCCGACGGGCTCGAGTGCATCGTAGAGCTCGGTCAACGCATGCAGCAGTGAATCGAGGCCCGCTTCATCGGCGTCGACACTGAGCACCAGTGACGCGAGCTGCTCCAGCAGTGCTGTTGGGTTGGGAACGCTCAAGGAATCTCCAGGTGAGGTGGAGCCCTTGTGTGCATCACCTGGACCAAGAGGCCGTGCGGAAGAGCGACTCTGTTTTCAGAGGAAGATCAGCTGGATCAGGCGTCAGCGAAATCAGCTCGAACCCAGGCGTGAGGTCTGCGGCGACGACATGGGTCGAAGGCACTTCAGGCCGCTCGGACGCGGGTGGGCGCCACCGCGGGCTCCAGGTCAGCCCACCGAAGACGGTCAGCACGGGCCCATTCGGGTGCACCGCGACTTCACCGCCGACATCGAGCACGAACGCATCGCCCAGCGCCAGGCTCACCCCGGCGAACAGGCCCGCGCCGGGAGGCCGCGCTTGCGTCTGACCCCAGGTCGCCCACGCCTCACCGAAGAGACCCACGCCATGCCGGAGGCCGGTGGAGATGGTCATCGTGGTGAGGCCCTGAGGTGCAGGCCTGCCCATCAAATCGGAGACGGCCACCATCACGTTCAGCGCGGCCTTCACGGCGGCGAACGTCTTGGAGAAGTACCACCAGCCTTCGAAGCCCCACTTCTGGCCGCCGGCCCAGGTGGGCACGGTGAGGTGCAGCGAGAGGGCGTTCGAGGGCCACCAGCTGCTCTCTTCGATGAGGGACAGCTTGAGCCCGGCCTGCACGCCGTTGGCTTGCAGCGGGGTGGCCTCGGGCAGCACCAGGGTGTTGCTCACGAAGTTGAACTGCACGTTCTGGGCGAGATCGTAGGTGATGGACATCTCGCCGGCGTGCACCAGCTGGCCATCACCATCGCGGCCATCGGAGCCCGCCAGCACGGTGACGCCTTCGGAGGCGGGCAGCGGCGCTGCGCAGGCGATGGCAGGCGCACACCGGCTCGAAGTGGGCGGCGCGACCGGCGGTGAATCGGTGAGCTCGGCGGCGAACCCGGGGAGGCTGCCGGCGAGGATCAGCAGGGTGAGTCGGAACATCGAGCGCGCTCAGACAGAAGGGAGCGTTCGGTCAGTGCAGCCTGCGTACCTTCAGGCGGCTGAACGATCCCGGGGTGCTGGGCGGTTCTGGCCGAGTCTTCGCGGGGGGGCCGGGTCAGGCTTGCCTCTCCCGAAGTTTCAGTCTTCTGCGGGCGTGCTGAGCTCGCGCACCAGCGGGCTGTCGGCAAAACACGCCCCATTCTCGGCAGCCATGCGGGCCAGCTCGCTGGCGGTGATCAGCTCTTCTTCAATCTCGATGTACGCCTCGCGCGAGTCGTCGGGCTTCTCCTTGACCCACAACCGCATGGTGTCGTCGCGCACGTGCGTGGTGTGACGCACCCGGTACGACACGGGGATGCGGCCCCCCAGGCCGTTGTAGGTCACCATCGCCGTGCCGGGAGGCGCCTGTCGCAACCAGCGCTCCACCAGGCGCGCATCGCGGATGTACGCGTCGAACGACCGGGGGCTGGAGAGATCGTACCGATCTTCATCCGCCGCCACGTACTCACCGAACGGGTTGAAGAAATAGAACCCGTCGAACTCGCTCGCGTCGACCTTCTCGAGCGTGCCTTCGGTGATCACCACCTCCGCGCCGAGCAGCTGGGCCAGCCGTCGCGCCTCGAACACCAGCTCCTCGCGGCGTTCGACGCCCCACACCCGGTGCGAAGAATCGAGCGAGGCGATCGCGCAGAACTTGCCCACGCCTGAACCCGCATCGAGCACGCGGGTGGCCCCGGCTTCGCGCAGCAATCGGGAAGCGGTCTGGGCTGCCTCCACGCTCGACCAGTAGGTGCGCGACTTCTTGCGGGGCCGCTCGGTGAGCAAGGAATCGAAGGCTTCGTCGGTGACCGGCTCCCGCTTGCGCAACAAGGCGCTGATGACCGCCGCTGGGTCTACGGGCAGGTTGTCGTTCGCCGCGGTCGCCTTCATGACCCGTTCTGTTCATGCCGGGCCGTGTTGCGCAACGGGGGCGGTGGTTATGCCCTGCTCAGTCGGAGATTTCTTTCTTCTGCAGGAGAGCATCATGGCCGGATATCCACGACCCGAAGGCCACCACAGCCTGACCCCCGCCTCCATCGTGCCCAACGCCTCGAAGGTGATCGCCTTCCTCGAAGAGGCGTTCGGCGCGAAGGTGGTCGATCGCTACGAAGGGCCCGGGGGCAGCGTCGCGCACGCCGAAGTGTTGATCAGTGATTCGGTGTTGATGATCGGCGACGCTCGGCCCGGCCTCGACGCGATGCCGATCTCCATTTCGTACTACGTGCCGGGCGAAGAGACGGTCGACGCGGTGTACCAACGCGCGCTCCAGGCGGGCGCCACGTCGATTTCCCCTCCTCAAGACGAGCTCTACGGGCACCGAACGGCGACCGTGAAAGACCAGGGCGGCAACCGCTGGAGCATCAGCGCGGTGGTCGAGCAGCTGACCTCCGAGGAGATGCACCGGCGCATGCCCGACCTGATGAACCTGACCTGACCTTCAGCTCACGTGTGTCGTGACGGGCGCAGGGGCTTCTGAACCAGCGGGTGCTCGACCGGTGGCGCGTGGCCAATGTTGTTGCTGGCGCTCGTGATGTTCCGGCGCTCCAGGCTGACTTGCCCCTCACCCCAACCCTCCCGAAGGGAGAGCTCATTTCACTTTCCCTTTCTGGGTCTGGGGATGGCGTAGGCGTCGAGCCGGTTGAGCATCGTGCGCCTCGAGATGCCCAGCGCCCGCGCGGCCAGCGTCTGGTTGCCGCCATGCAACTCGAGCGCGGCCACCACCTTCGCGCGTTCACCTTCCACGTCGGGCGCCACCATCGGGTGCACTTCACCGGCGGGCCGGGTGAGCGGCGTCGCGCTCAACTTGTCGAGGGGCAGATCATCGGGCCCCAGGAACCGGTCGTTGGCCAGCAGCACCGCGCGCTCCAACATGTTGCGCAGCTCGCGCAAATTCCCCGGCCACGCGTAGTTCTGCAACAGCGCCAGCGCCTCGGGCGTGAGGGTCGGCTCGGGGCTCTTGCCGAACTGCCGCGCTGCCCGCGCGATGAAGTGACGGGCGAGGCTCTCCAGCTCCGCGATGCGCTCGCGCAGCGGGGGAATCACCAGCGAGATGCCGTTGAGCCGGAAGAAAAGGTCTTGCCTGAAGTTCCCCTTCGCCACCTGCGCCTCGAGGTCACGGTGCGTGGCCGCGATGAAGCGCACGTCGATGGGCCGCGCGCGGACGTCACCCACCCGCATCACCTCGCGTGCCTCGAGCACCCGCAGGAGCTTCACCTGCGTGGAGAGCGGCATCTCGCCGACCTCGTCGAGCAATACGCTGCCGCCGTTGGCGCTCTCGATGAGCCCCGGCTTCGCCTTCACCGCGCCGGTGAACGCGCCCTTCTCGTGACCGAACAGCTCGCTCTCCAGCAGCGTCTCGGTGAACGACGCGCAGTTGAACTTCTGAAACGGTTTGCCCGCGCGCGGTGAAGCGGCGTGCAGCGCTTCGGCGAACACTTCTTTTCCCACCCCGGTCTCGCCCAGCAGCAGCACCGAGATGTCGCCTTGCGCGACCTTCTTCACCAGCGCATGCAGCGCGCGCATCTGCGGATCATCGATGATGACGCCTTTGACCGAGACCTGGCCGTACGCCATGCGTTCACTGGTGGCCCGCTCCCGCTCGACGCGGCGGTTGGCCTCGAAGAGCAGCGCGTCGGGATCGCGCCCGTCTTTGCCGTAGATCGCAGCGCCGATCAGCACGTGCGCGTCGCGTTGGTCGAGCGCGGCCGAGAGCTTCTGCATCAGCGGCTGGGGGCTGCTCCCGGAGATCAAGACCTCGTACTCACCGGGTCCGTAGGCGGCGACGACGTCGGTGGGCGCGAGCAGGGCGGCGAGCGTCTCCTGCACCAGTTGCGGCGACGAGGTGCCCTGCAGCTTGAGGCGGAGCACGGTGAACTGCACGCCCGCGGCCTCGGCGCGCGCGCATTCTTCTTCCAGCCGGCCCTCGAAGTAGCCGTGGGTCCACAACCGGCGGGGGCGCGCGTCGACGTTGGCCTTGTCGCGCTGCACCACGATGGTGAGCGGGCCCATCTCGATGGCGTCGCCCACGCGCAGGCGGGCGCGATTGCCCGCCGTCAGCTTCTCGCCGCGCAGCCGGGTGCCATTGGCGCTGCCCAGGTCTTCCACGGTGAGCGGCGGCCCCCCGCGGATCTCCGCGTGTTTTCGGGAGAGCGCCGGCACGTCGACTTGAATCTGACACTCGGCCGCGCGGCCGATGACCAGGTGGCTGCCCGGCAGGAGCGGATGGCTGCTGATGGTCTCGCCGGAGAAGACGAGCAGCCGCACCGGGCGGCTTGAAGCAGTGCCGCTGAGCCCCGACTCGGTGTCGTCGGGATCGTGAAGCGTCGCCTGCGGTTCCGGGTCGTTCACGTCGATGGTTCTAGCAGAACAAGCACCGCTACCAGGCGAGGCGGATGCCGGCGAAGGCGCCCACGAAGAAGCCGCTGCGTTGCGCTTCGAGCGGGCCATCGGAGGCGCGACCGGCCACCACCGAGAGCGTGAACAGCTTGTAGCTGAACTCGAGGTCGCCGGTGATCCGCCCCCAGTCAGACGAGATGAAGGGTGTCCAGTGCGCGCCCACCATCAGGCGCATGGTGCGGTTGTCGATGAAGGCCACCGAGACCGACGGACCCACGCCGATGATCAACTTGCTCTGCGCCGACCAGTCGATGAAGCGGAAGTCACCGGCCAGACCCACGCCGAAGAAACCGAAGAAGTAGCGCGCGGTCACCAGCCCCTCGACGGAGAAGACGGGCGCCGCAGCCGCCGAGCCCCACAACCGGCCCAACAACCGCAGCTCGAAGCCGTTGGCGAGACCACGGGCCGGAGCGGTGGACCAGAAGCCGAGGTGCGCCACACCCTGCAGTCCGAACGCACCACCACCGGCCGCGCCCAGCATGTTGCCTTCATTGAGGCGCAAGAAGCCGGCGCCCGCGGTGATGCCCACCGAGCCGCTCGAGCGTTCATCGCTGTCGTCCACGTAGATGGCGTCGGCGTTCTGCCGCGCTTCCACCCGAGCGCGATCGGCCGCCTGCAAGGCGAGCTGGCTGTCGGCGGCGACCTTCACCAACTCCCCTGCCCCGCCCGGGTTCTGCGCCACCGCGGCAGAGGCCGCGTTCTTCGCGCGGTTCGCGACCTCGAGGGCCTGCTGGTAGTTCTCCTCGGCGGTGCTCACCAGGGTGCGCTTCTGCTTGCGCAGCTCGGCCTTCTTCGCCTCGCGCGCGTCGACGAACTTGCGGTCCTCCGCCGCCTTCGCGTCCGCGCTCTCCTGCTTTTCACGCGCTTCTTTCTCGCGAGCGGCCTGCACCACCGCTTCACGCGCCTTGAGCTCGGCCAGCTCAGCGGCCGCTTTCTCCTTCTCGTAGCGCTCTTGCGCCTGCTTGCTGGCGAGGTCCGAGGCTTCGGCTGCCGAACGGGCCACCCGCGCACGCTCCTGCTCTTCACCCAGCTGTTTCTCGGCAGCTTCACGTGCCGCGGTGGCGGCTTCCGCGCGGTGTTTGGCGTCGGCGGCGGCTTCCTGCTCCTGCTTGGCGCGTTGTTCGGCGCTGAGCTTCTTGAGCCCAGCCTCTTCGATGAGGCGCTTGTTCGCTTCGGTCGCCGCGCGCTGCTTCTGCACCTGAGCCTCCGCGGCCAGCTTCGCCTGAAGCGACGCCTGCGCTGCCTGCCGCGCCGCCTCGGCTGAAGCGCGTTCTTTGTCGGCCCGCTCCTGCGCCGAGAGCTGCGCCGCCTTCGCTTCCTCCGCCAGGCGCTGGGCTTCTCGGGTCGCGACGGTCTCGGCTTCCACCTTCGCTTCGGCTTCCTTCTGCGCGGCCGCTGCTTCTTCGGCGGTCTTCTTCGCCGCTTCGCTGAGCTGCTTCTCGCGCTGGAGCCGCTGCTGCGCCGTGAGCTTGCCGCGCGCGGCGTCTTCGGTGCGGCGGGTGGCTTCCTGCGCGGCGTCCTGCTCCTGCTTCACCAACGCTTCCATCTGCTGACGGGTGGTCTCGGCCTGCGCCGCAGCGGTCTCGGCCTGCACCTTCTTGTTGGTGGCCTCTTCGGCGGCGAGCTTGGCGGCCTGGGCGTTGGCGGTCTCCAGCCGGGCTTGCTCCTGCGCGGTGGTCTGACCCTTGCGCGCTTCGGCGAGTTGGCGCTGGGCGGCTTCCGACGATTCGCGCGCGGTCTTCGCGGCGGCTTCTGCGGTGCGTTGATCTGCCAGCGCCAGCTCGGTGGCCTTGAGCGCCTCGGCGGCGCGCACGGAATCAGCGGAGGCCTGCTGCTGCGCCTTCTCCTTCGCGCGCACGGCTTCTTCGGCGGTGCGCACGGCGGCCTCGGCGGCGTCCTTCTCGCGGACGGCGACCAGCTCGGCGGCCCGTTTGGCTTCGGTGGCGTCGACGGCGATGCGCCGGGCGGCCTGCGCCTGCTCCTTCTGACGATTCGCTTCGGCCTCCGCGGCTTCTGCCGACTTCAAGGCGGCCGCGGCAGCCCGGGTGGCATCTTCACTGGCCGCCTTCTCGCGGGCGGTGCGCTCTTCAGCGGAGAGCTGCCGCTTCGTCGCGTCGGCGGCGAGCTTGCGTGAGGCGGCGGCTTGATCGCGGGTGCGCGCGGCCTCGAGCTCAGCGGCGACGCGTGCCTTGTCAGCGGCCTCGGCAGCGCGGGTGGCGGCTTCGGCGGCTTCCCGTTCACGGCGGCCCGTCTCTTCCGCCGAGAGCTGCTCCTGTTTGGCGGCATCGGCACGAGCGCGCGCCTGATCAGCGGCCACCTTCTGCTCCTTCGCCCACGTTTCGGCGGTGATGCGCGCGGTCTCCGCAGCGGCGCTCAGGCTGCGGGCCTCGGCGGCCAGCGCACGTTCACGCTCGGCGTTCATCACCGCGGAGCTCGCCGTACGCGCCTGCAGATCAGTCGGAGAAAGCGCCGGCCCCGTGGAGCAGCGATCCTGCGCGTCCTTCGCCCAGCCCACGTATGACACGTACTCGCGTGACAACGACGCGCGGCGGGCTTGTCGATCGCTGGCCTGACCCAGCAGGTCACGCAGCGCCAACAAAGAAGCAGGGCAGCGCGTCGCCGTGAGGGGCGTGCCGGGAACCCAGATGCGGGTCGGCGCGAAGATCTCCCCGCGGTACGGGCTCTCGAGATCCGCCAGGTAAGGCGCTTCATCGAAGCCGCTCTCGGCCTCGGCGTTGCCCTTGAGCGTGGTGGTGCACTGGGCGACCTCGGCGGAGCAGTCGCCGCCGCCTTGCCGACAGGTCAACGCGCGATCCAACGCCGTCACCAGGTCACGGTCGCGCTGCACCGCGAACTGAATGGCCTCGGGAGAATGCACGGGAGGAACGGGGCACGGCGCGACCTGATGGAGGACCAGCAAGACGAAGGGCGACATGGAACGCATGGTCGGCCGATCCGCGGCCGATCTCAACGCTTCGCTTACATCGCGCACCGACCCTCCCTCCTTTCGGCGGAGCCCCCGAAGGCTGCTGCTGAGGCGGTTGTCGCCTTTCTGTTTTGAGTGGCCGTCGTGTCTAGTGTTCCAGGCCCCCATGACCACGCTCAAACATTCGAAACTGTTGCTCGCGCTGCTCAGTGTGGCCGCTTGTGGACCTCCGCCCGTGGGTGGGGGAACCGGCAGCGGAGGTGGCAGCGCCGCTGATTCAGGCGTGGATGCCGGCAACGTGGATGCCGGTGCGGTCGACGCAGGAGTCAACGATGCCGACGTCGACGCGGGAATGACCGACGCCGGCGTCGACGCAGGTTCCATTCTCCCTGACCTGGGCTGGACCTTCATCGGCGTGCCGGGCAGCAAGTGCGCGCTCGGGTCGCAAGCGGGCATTGGTTACAACGCCGGCGCGAGCGACGAGCTCGTGCTTTTTCTGCAAGGCGGCGGCGCGTGCTGGAACAACGGCACCTGCCACCCTTCGCTCTTCCGCTGGGGGCCGGTGTGCAACTACGGCAGCGACTCGTTGTGTCTGTGGGACGACGCCGGTGGGACCAAACCGTTGGCCGCCAACGTGGCCGCGGGCAACCCCTATCCGGCTGATGGCGGCGGCGCGTTTCCTTCCGATCTCGCGACCCTCGAGAACGCGCTGCTCTTCTCCCGGCGCGCCGAGAACCCGCTGCGCAACGCGAGCTACGTGTTCGTGCCGTACTGCACCGGCGACCTTCACTCGGGCAACACGACGCGCACGTACCACACCAAAGCGGGGGCCTTCGACCCCGTGCAGCCGTTGGTGCACCACTTCGCGGGCGCCACCAACATGGACGCGTACCTCGCGAACCTGCGGGGCCGTCATCCTTCGGTGCGCACCATCTGGCTCACCGGCGTGAGCGGCGGCGGTTACGGAGCGTCACTCAACTTGAAGCGCGTGCGTGACGCGTTCCCCGAAGCGGCGGTGCACCTGCTCGCGGACTCGGCGCCCATGGTGCAGACCCCGTACTTCGAGGCGTGGAAGACGGAGTGGAACATGCAGCTGCCTGCCACCTGCACCAGCTGCGATGCGGGCCTGCCGGAGATCATCCAGTACATGATCGACGACGCACCCACTTCGCGCGTGGCGTTGCTCGCGTTCTCTGAAGATCAGGTGATCACCCGCTTCATGTACTCGGGTGGTTCCACCGACAGCTGGCTCAACCCGCCGTTCGGCACGTACACCACCAACCTGATCGCGGTGGAGGATCGCTACGCGGCGACGGTGAACGCGAAGTACTTCAGGCTGCCAGGGCGCGAGCACGTGATGCTGCCGAAGTACGGCACGCTGCTGGCCGATGGTGGCCTCGGCGCGCCGGTGAGCAGCCGCGATGGCGGAACGAACTTGAAGGCGTGGATAGATGCGTGGGCCACCGGTGGGGGCACCTGGGATAATCAGCGGTGACCCCATGAAGTGGCTCGAAGTCTTCGAAACACAGCGCGCCCGCAACCGGCCTGGCAATCGGGTGCAGGTGGCGACGGTCGATGAACGAGGCGCCCCGTCGCTTCGCACGGTCGTCTTGCGTGGCTTCACGCGCGGGGGTCAGCCGTGGTTCTTCACCGACGCCCGCAGCGAGAAGATCCACCATCTCCAGCGATCGCCCCACGTCTCTGTGTTGGCGTGGTGGGAGCGCACCGAGGATCAGTTCCGGCTCGACGGGCTCGCGACCGTGCATGGTCCGGGTGCTGTCGATGAAGCAGCGGTGCTGCGCAAGACGAGCTGGCAACGCCTGGCCGGGCGACGCGCGGCCTGGCTGGGCCCTGCACCGGGCTCAGTCGTCGGCCCGCCGAGCCTCCCGCCCGCCGCCGACACGGCTGAGCCGCCAGAGAACTTCGTCGTGGTGACGGTCACGGTGGCCCGCGTCGACTGGCTGCGGTTGGCCGGCGCCCACAGCCGGGTTCGTTTCACCCGCACCGGCGATGACTGGCTGCGTGAAGAGCTCGTTCCCTGAAGGCCGTTTCTGCCCTGTTCGAGCGTGCCGCCATGAAAGAGGAGCATCGTGCTTCGTGAGCACCTCGAAGAGGCGCGAGGGCGGCGCGGCGATCTCCGAGACGTGCTCCACGACGTGGGTCAGCAGGCTCACAAGGCGCCGCGGTCGATGGCCTGCGCCACGGTCTCCGCCACGATGCCGGGGTAGCGCGCGTTGTGTTTCTCGCCGAGCACGGCCTGCCCTCCGAACACGCCGCGCGCGTACATGAGGGGCAGCCACGCGTACATGTTGTGCGGCTCTTCGTGCAGCTTGCGCTTCGTGAGGGCCTCGAGGTCTTCGAGCGAGCCGAGCCGCTCGAGGCTCACCTTGCGGCCGTGTTTGTGCTCCCAGGTCTTCGCGACGGTCAGGAGGTCCATTCGATCGCCCGCGACCTGGAGGCGCTCGGGTACGGCGCGCTCGTCGGTCGCCGCGGCGGCGATGAACCGGGCGGTGTCTTCCCACGTGGTCCAGTCGATGGGGGTCTTGCCGTCGCCCCAGTAGCGCGCCACGCCCTTCTCGGCATCGAAGACCCCGAGGAAGCCGAGCACCGCCTTGTCGGTGAAGATGCCCTGCATGAGGTGAACGACCTCGAAGGTGCTGCTCGCTTCGGGCGCGGCAGCCGTGGCCAACGCTCTGCGCCAGTCGGTGTTCATGTTCACGCCTTCAGGCAGTCCGAACAAATCGTACGAATAGTCCGAAGGGAGGAAGCGGCGTGCGCCCGCAGCCTTCGCGGCACGCAGCAGGGCCAACTGCCCATCGATGATGATGTCAGGGCCCCCCTGAACGGTGGACACCACGGCAAACGCTCCGCTGACGGCCGCTGTGCGCTCGGCGGCCGTGGCCTTCGCGATGTCGAAGACCTTCAGCTCGACCCGCGGGCCGACCAGCACGGCCACCTCGGGCTTGGTGAGGTCGCGCACCAGCGCGCGTACTTTGAGGTTCGGCTGCTTCAGCAACGAGGCCAGCACGAGGCGTCCGAGCTTTCCGGCACTTCCCACGATCACGATCAGTTTGTCGTTCATGACCCTCAAGATGCGCGCGGAGGGGCAGGGCGACAATGCGAAGTTGCCGAACTCATTGTCAGGATAATCTTGACGATGATGATCAGCCCCTCAGACATGGTTCTCTACGCGGCGGTGGTGCGCGCTGGCAGTTTCACCCGCGCGGCGCAGTCGCTGGGCATCACCAAACAAACCGCGAGCGAGCGCATCACGAAGCTCGAGGAGCGACTGGGCGCGCGGCTGCTCGAGCGCACCACGCGCAAGCTACGGGTGACCGAGACGGGGGCCGTGTACGCGCAGCGCTGCGCCGCCATCGCCGCCCAGGTCGAGGAGGCGAACGCCGAGGCCCAGAAGCACCAGGCCCAGCCGGTGGGCCTGCTGCGCATCTCTGCGCCCGTGCTCTATGGACGCAAGTACCTGATGCCCGTGGTCGCGGCGTATCTGGCCCGGTACCCGAAGGTACGCGTCGAGCTGTTGCTCTCGGATCGCCGCGTGAACTTCACGGAAGATGCGGTCGATCTGGCCATTCGCGTGGGGCCGCTCGACGACTCGACGCTCACGGCCAGAAAGCTCAGCGACACCCATCTGCATTGTGTGGTGAGCCCGGCCTTCCTCTCGCGCCAAGGCACGCCCACTCTCAAGACGCTCGCCGCGGCGCGCTGCGTCGGAGTGCGGCCGCGCGAGACGTGGAGCTTCGGTAAGGCGCAGGTGAAGATCGAGCCGGTGCTCGTGGTGAACGACCTCGAGCTGGCGTTCGAGGCCGCGCTCGCGGGCGTGGGCATCGCGCGCTTGCCTGAGCTGTTGAGCCGCGATGCCGTTCGCGCGCGCAAGCTCAAGGTGTTGTTCGGCCCCGTGTCGACGAGGTCCGTGTACGTGGTGTACCCGAGCCGGCAGTTTCTCCCCGTGAAGGTGAGATCGTTCATCGAGGCGCTCGACCCGTTGACCTCTCAGCGGCGTTGACGCTCAGCTCAGCGCGCCGGTGGCCTTCGTCAGCTACGGCGGTTCGTCGGGAGGCGTGCGCGCGGTCGAACAGCTTCGACTGGTCGCGATCGAGCTGCAGTTGGCTCCGATTCGAGACGAAGTGAACATCGCGTTCGCCATGCGTGCCCTCGACGAGCATGGAGTTCCCACCGAGGCGTTTCACCATAAGTGCCTCGAGGCGATGCTCGACGAGCTCTCATGGTGGACTCAGACGCTCAAGACGGGTCGCGGGCCGACGACGCCTTCGAGGGTTTGACCGCAGGGGCGGCGTCGATCGAGCAGCTTGCCAGCCGCGCAGCGCGCTTGGTCTCACGGCTCTTGTCGCGCTCAGGGCTCGGCGCACATCGCGTCGATCTCCCCGCGAAGCAGTTCGAGGACTGCCAGTGCTCGGAACGTCGCCCGCGCCGGAGAGAACTGACCCGCGTCGTACCCTGAGACTCTTCTCCGGCGCCGCTTCTCAGTCCACGCCTCGCGCGCCGCGGCGAGCACACGCACCTGAGTCGTTGCCCCTCGCAGTTGAATTTACAGAAGGCGCGCTGGTGTTCACGGCAGTGCGGTACCTGAAACCCCGACGTTCGAAGTCCAGAACGGCGGCACCGCACGAGGCGTCGAGGTTCACCACGCCTCGTCCATCAGGGCTTCGCGCGCCTTGGCGACCTTTCCCGCGAGTCCGGCCGGCGCGGACAGCGGCTTCCACGCCCCTCCGTACAGGCGCAGCACGCCCTTGTCGGCGATGCCGTCGCCTCGGCGTGCGCGCGGGTCGATCAACGAGTTGCCCTTGGCCGACATGACGAGGCTGACGAGGTCAGCTTCACGCTCATAGAGCTCGACCCTGGCGTCCTCTGGAAGCAGCTGCACGAGCAGGGTCAGGAAGTTGCGGCTGCGTATCGTCGGCCAGAGCGGCCCTTCTGAATGCGCGCCGAGCCGAAGCGCCAGCTGCTTGGCGGTGTCGCCGCTGCGCACCAAGACTTGCGGAGCGGGCACCGAGCGGTGCTTGGCCAACTCGCCAACCACCGCAGCGATGGTCGCGGCCGCCTCAGCGCCACATCCCTGGCAGACCACCAACCCCGAGGCGCCGGCCGGCAACGGCGCTGGCGGCGGGTCGGAGTCGGGCCCTTCGGGTGCCGACCACGGCGCCTGCAACCACTCCACGTGAGCACGCACGTCTCCCTTCACGATGCGCCGCGTCTTCCTGGTGAGGTCGAGCTCTCCGGTCTCGAGGTTGAGGACCAGCCAGTAGTCGAAGCCGAGCTCACCGGCGAGCCGGCCATAGCCTGCGCTGTTTCGGCTGCGGGCCCAGCGGGCTCTCAACTCAATCGGGTCGACGAACGGGTCCCTTTCCTCGCGGCGCTGCTCCGCTGACTGGGCAAAGAAGTGGTCGCTGGTCCAACGCTCCTTGCCCGCGGCGTCGACGGCATAGGCCCGCTGCTGCCTCGAGGCGCCTCTGACGGCGTAGCCGCCCCACACCGGCTGCGCGAGCGCCCTGGCCAACCTGGAGAACGTGTCCAGCGAGGTGAACGCCCCCATCTGCGTGGGGCGGCCGGATGGCGTCACGCACGCAGAGAAGGCGAGCACGACTCCCTCGCCCTTGGCGACCCGCACCATCTCGACGCAGTGGTCTGGCTCGTCTTCGAGGAAGAACTTGACCGCCCGCTCGATGACCTGCGGGTCGTTCGTCTTGAGGCCGACGACGCCCGAGGTGAGGGTCGACCCGACGAGCGAGACGAGCAATGGCAGCACCATGGCTCGGCCGTATCAGTGGAGGCTCGACGCCTCAACAGAGGACGCCGTTCGCGAGGTGGGCCACCCTCCACCAGCGGACCTTCGGGACCGACGTGTTGCGCTGCCCCTGTGGGGGCCGGCGCCGCATCCACGCCGTACACACCACCCGCGCCGCCGCAGAGGCCAGACTCGCCGAGCTCGGTGTCGCCTTGCCTCCCAACGGCCGGAGACTCCCGCTGAAGAGCCGGGATGCTGCCGGTCACAACTCAGTCATCACGGAGGCCTCTGCCGCGCCTTCCCTCACTCCTGCCTGGCGACCCCGAAACGCTCCGGGTCGGCCAGCGACTGTGTGGCAGCGCCTCCTTCGAGCGCCACGAAGGCCGCGAAAGGAGCGCGCCGCGGCTCTGAGGCGAAGAACCGCTCGAAGCGGAGCGGATCGTTCGAGTAGGTGACCAGGTCGACCGCCGGCCCCACGTATTCGTTCCGGGTCCACGAGAGGCGCGCGCTACCACCCGCGCCCTTTTGATCCAGGCTGATGCCGAGGCCGGCCAGCGCTGGGCTGAGGCCATACGCGAGGTAGGCGCCCCGCGCTTCCAGGCGGAACCCCGCCGGCAGCGGTACGTTGACCCCGATGAACAAGTCGGGGCGGAGTTCCTGCACCTGTGTCAGCAGGTTCAAGAGCGTCTTGAAGCGGAGGCCCACCCAGAGCGCGCCGGCCCTGGTGTCCAGCTGGCCTGTCACCAGGGGCGCCAGCGTCGGCAGCGCGAAGGGGAACCCCCAGGCGTTGGCCCAGTCGAAGCTCGGCAGGCGGATCGCCGAGTTGAAGGGGATCACCTCGAGCGAGACGCGCTCCACGAAGCCGGTCGGCCGGTAGCCCAGCGTGATGCGGCTCCCCAGGTCCTGGAGGCCGAGCGAGGCGGTGCTGCCGGTGAAGAGCAGCGAGGCGCGCGCGGTGAGAAAGAAGCGCCCGAAGTCGCCAGACAGGTCGACGCGCCCGTGGGCCAGCGCTCCGACGGACGCAGACTGCGACTGACGCAGCAGGCCCCCGACGGTCACCGCACCCTCGACTTCGGTCGAGCCCGCTGCCGCCAACACCAACCCCACGACCAGTGCGTTCATGCGCTGCGCCATCGCACGCAGAGCGGCGTACGTCGAGCGGCATGCGCTGCGGGGGACGAAGATGGCATTGCTGGCCATAAGTAGCGGCCGCGGCCGAGTTGTGGCGACTTATGAATGAGCTATAAGTAGCCATATCATGGCTTCGCAGGCACCTTCTGGCCACCAAAGCGCATCGCGGCTCGTCGCTCGCTGGGGCGAACGCGGCACGCTCGACGAGGCGCTCCGGTCGCCCGACGCAGAGCTCATCGCCGTCTACGGCAGGCGCCGCGTGGGCAAGACCTTCTTGATTCGCCAGGTGTACGCGAAAGAGACCTGCTTCGAGCTGGTGGGGATTCACGACGCCGACCTCGGCACGCAGCTGCGCGCGTTCGCCGCGGCGCTGGGCAAGGCGACGTCGGCGGTGGCCGAGCCCACCGCCCCCCGCGACTGGCACGCCGCCTTCGCGCAGCTGGGGGCCTTGCTGGCCGCCCGCTTCAAGCGGCGCAAGGGCAAGCAGGTGGTGTTCTTCGACGAGGTGCCCTGGCTCTCGTCGCGCCGGTCGGGTTTTCTGTCTGCGTTCGAGCACTTCTGGAACGCCTGGGGCGTGCAGCAGCGGCAGCTGGTGGTGGTGCTGTGTGGCTCGGCCGCTTCGTGGATGCTGCAGAACATCGTGCGAGAGCGCGGTGGGCTGCACAACCGGGTGACGCGCCGGGTGCGGGTAGAGCCGTTCTCGCTGGCCGACGCCGAAGAGCTGCTGGCCGCGCGCGGGGTGGCGCTGGGCAGGTACCAGACGGCCGAGCTCTACATGGCCCTGGGCGGCGTGCCTCATTACCTGGCCCAGGTTCGCCCGGGGGAATCTGCGGCGCAGAACATCGACCGGCTCTGCTTCGGGCGTGATGGGCTGCTGCGCACCGAGTTCGAGAACCTCTACGCCTCGTTGTTCGATCAGGCCGAGCGCCACGAGGCGGTGGTGCGGGCGTTGGCGAAGCGGCGGCGCGGGCTCACCCGGAGCGCGCTGCTGGCGGCCACCTCGTTGGGCTCGGGCGGGGCGGCCTCCAAGGTGCTCGAGGAACTCGAGGAGTCGGGCTTCATCCTCCAGATGCGCAGGCTGGGGCGCGCCAAGCGTGACGCGGTCTACTGGCTCGCCGACGAGTACTCGCTCTTCTATCTGACGTGGATCGAAGGTCACCGCGGCAGCGCAGAGGGCGTGTGGATGCGCAAGCAGGGCACGCCGGCCTGGAGGGCGTGGTCGGGCCTGGCCTTCGAGGCCACCTGCCTCAAGCACGTGTTCGCCATCAAGGCCGCCCTGGGCATCGCGGGGGTCGAGACGGTGGAGGGCGCGTGGGAGCACCGGCCCGACCGCACCCACCGCGACGGGGCGCAGATCGACCTCGTGATCGACCGCGCCGATCGCAGCATGAACCTGTGCGAGATGAAGTTCTCCGAGGCAGAGTTCACCGTGGACAAGGCCTATGCCCGCGAGCTGAAGCACAAACGCGACGTCTTCAGGGCGACCACCGGCACCAGCAAGGCGCTCTTCCCCACCCTGGTGACGACCTACGGCGTGCGCGACAACGAGCACGCTCGCGGGCTGGTGTCGCGTTCAGTCACCATCGACGCGCTCTTCGCTCACCGGCCTCTATCGCCATAAGTCGTCATTCGACGCCGAGGCCTCAACACTGACAGTGGCATGTTGATGGTGCTCGCGCTTGGACTGGCGGCGGTGTCTATCAAGGAATGGCGACAGCGTTTGCGGCCCTCCCCCCGTTTGTTCAAAGGTGCGAAGAGGGTTTCATCTACTCGGCGAATGGGCAGTTTCCCGCTTCACGATTTCTGACGCGCTGGACGCTGGAGCTCGAGCTTGAGAACCGCATCAGGCACATTCAATCCCACACGTGACGAGTTCACGACCTGGGTCACCTCCGTCGTTGAACGCCTCCGTTCCCCGAAGGAATAAACCGTGATCAGCTCCCTGATACTCTTGCTGGTGGTTGCCCATTCTCCGGATGCAGGAGCACCTACCGCGCAGCAAGACGACTTGATTCATCTCACTCGGGGACGGCGTGTGCGCTTTCCCGCCCAGAACGCCGGTGCTGCGCCGGCGGGCACCCCTTGGCAGGTAACGAGAGTGACTCACGCGAAAGGCGTTCGGGTAAAGGCGAAGCCAGGTGAGCGGATCCTGGTTGCGTTCCGGATGAACCTTCGGCTTCGCGAAGGCCTGGCCCTTCTGGGTTGGTCGTCCGACCGTTCGATGGGAATGGTGCTTGCCCAGCTCGTCCGCGATGCACCCGAGACGCTCGACCGATCCGACCTGCTGCTGGAGATCCTTCAACGCCGTGGACGCGCCAACGTCAACGCGGACGATGAGACGTTCAACCAGACTGTTGAGATTCCCGATTCGATCGCGAGCATGTACTCAGGACAGCTTGTGGGCCAATGGGTGGATCAGGCCCTGGCCCTCGAGGCCGAAACCGTGACTCGAATCGAGTCCCTGGCGAAGCGCTCGAACCTCGATGCCGATCAGGCTGTAGACGCGCTCATCACCCTTCATTTCGCGAAGACGGCAGCCTCAAATTCCCCATGATGCCTCCGAAGCGCATTTCTCTCTGGATTCTCGCCATTGCATTGATGGGCACGGGCGTTTTCGGCGCGGTGGTGCTTCGTCGAACGGCCGAAAGCGACTCCACCCAGCGGATGCAGGTCAGCACGCAGTACCTTCGTGGCTATTGTCAGGGCCTTCTGTCGGGAACCGCTTGGTCTGCGGATGACGCGAAAGGGCGCGGCTTCTCGGTCTTCCCGTCAGAGTCGACTTACACGGTGACCCCGCAAGACTCCTTCGCCAGGTGCGTCGTTCAGTTGAAGGCCGGCACCGTCTTCAAGGTCGTGTATTTCCCGGACTGAGCAAGACCTCGAAGGCAGGCGTCAGGGAAAAGGAGACCTCTTCGTTCCCAGACAGCGCTGGTCGCATCGGCAGCGGAAGGGCGTCGGGGTCGTAGACGACGAGGGTGAACCGACGGAGCGCTGGATAGAGGGTGGGGGCGCTTGCTTTCAGAAGTAGAAGGCTTTCCTCGAGTTGCTTGGCCTCCAAGCCGCCTTGAGTCAGGCTTAGCTCGGAAAGACAGGAAAGCACGCGCCCAGTCGCGACGGTGAACCAGTCCGCGATGGATGCATCGAGTTGGACCAGCCTGAGATCTTGAAACCAGGGCGCGGTCGTGAGCGTTGCCAGGTCAGCTCGTGACAGCGGCGGACCACCGGCCTCAAGGACCAGCGTGCGCAGAGCCACGATCCATGGGGAAGTGGTGAGCCTCTGGATGGTTTCGCTGAGTGAACCACAGTCGATAATCGACAGCCGCTCAAGCTCAGTCCAGGCGAAGTTTGGCGCAAAAAGAGCTTCCACACCGGACCACGAGAACTCGCGGCCGGTGCTGGTGACCGTCGTCTCCTTGAGGGACAGCTCCCGGACGCGGGCTGCTTGCTCCGTCAATCGAGAGAACCCTCGTTCGTCCCCGAGGTCTTCGTGGTCCAGCACAACGAATTCGCCGAAATCTTCGCCCTGATTGATCTCATCCATCACCAGTTCCCTCGCTTGGAGAAATTACTGCACTCCAAAGCCCCCTGTCGTCGGGGGCCGCAGCGACGGCGTGAATTGGGTCATCGACCTTTCTTCGGCTGCGATTCGGGAAATTATCATTACCGGAACCGAGCCTGGAGTTCGACCAACCTCGCATGTGGGACTCAAAGCTCGTGGCAGGTCGGTTGGCTCCTGGTGTCGACCGAAAATCTGCCCGGCACTGGAGTGGCTCACCGCCGACTGGGTGCGGTGAAGGCGTCGCGCGGCCCGCTGCTGCAGCGCCTCGTATTCATCCTCGGGCCAGGCCGCCTCGAGGTCTGCCCAGTCCTTCTTCGCCTCCCGCAGCACGCGGGCCAGATCGTCACCCGGCGGCGCCACCGGCACCACCGTCCCGTCCTCCGTCCACATCCCCTCGGCCACGAGCAGATGGAGGTGAGGGGTGAGTTGAAGGCTCGAGCCGAACCACTGCCAGAAGCAGACTCCACCTCCCGTCAAGGTCGAGTAGCTCAGCCCCGCCGCAGCGCCGCGCGGTAGAGCATGCGAGCCCGCGCCGGAGCGGGGTGTCGCACGAACTGCGTCAACTGCTTGAGGTCGAGTGACTTGAACAGCGTGCTCTTCGCAGAGCGGACGTACGAGCGCCCGCGCAGGACGTGAACGGTGATTTCTCCGTCAATCCAGAACCAGACTTCCTTCACGCCGAGGCGTCTGTAGATCTCGAGCTTGTCGAGCCCTCCGCGGGTCTGAACGACCTCGAGCGCGAGGTCCGGCTTGGTGGCCGTGGGTCGGTCACCGACCACCCAACACTCATCAGGCTCGGCCCCCGCTTCTTTACCTTCGTTCTTCAACGTCCAGGACTTGAGGCCCTCGAGGAGGACCTCGTGCTCATCAGCCCAGACCTCCAGCAGCCGTCCGATGAGCCAGGAGCGGGACTCGTGAGTCTTTCCAGGTGACATGAGCTCCATCACGCCGTCGAGGTAGGAGATCCGCGGAACAGGCGTATTGCCTCGTGACGCGAGGAGGTTCTTCAGCCCCCGCCACCCGACGCGCAAGAACACGCGCTGGTCGCTGTCTTCGGGCTGGTGGCTCGCGAGCTGCATTCCCCAACCCTAATGCCGCGACCAGGAACGCGCGAGTGAGCTGCCCGTCACTGAGAGCCAGCCGAACGTGAAGATGCTCGCCTTCTGAAGTGCCGCCGCGTACGCAGGAGGCATGCACTTCGTCCTCGTGCTCCTCGTCCTGCAGGCGCCGCCCTCCGGCCCGGTGGAGTACGCGCCCGGGGTGCAGGTGCGCAAGGAAGGCCCGCCGTCGAAGTACGTCCGGTACCCGACCGTCGAGGAGCTCGCCAACTTCGACTCGCCGTTCGTGCGGAGCTGGACCGAGCGCCTCGGGGTGGGTGACGCCGAGGCATGGACAGCAGCGTTCAAGGCCGCGGAGGCGACGCTGGCCTCCGGTGGCGCCGAGGCGCTGCGCACCAAGTGGCGCGCGCCCGCGTGGGCGAAGGTGCTCTGTGCGCAACTGCCGAGCGCGCCCGAGAAGGTCCGACCGCTGCTGGAGAAGCAGTGGTGCCGCGTGCTCGACGACGGGCTCCAGGAGCTACCCCTCGATGAGCTCGCCACCTCGATGGCGTGGCTCGAGGCGCGCGTGGGCCGCGAGGCGCTGCTCGCGAGGCTCGGCGCGCCGGCCATCGCGGCGGCGCTCGTGAAGGCGGTCCAGGCGCGGAAGCTGCCCTGGTCGCTGCGAATGGCAGGGCAGCCCGCGCGCAGCGAGACGTGGTGGAAGGCGACGCGGCTGGCGGTGGAGCAGGTGACAGAGGTGGAGCAGCAGCTCGAGCTGGCCGCCCTCGTCCCGCGGCGCCTGCCGGAGAGCACGAAGTGGCTCGAGGCGTTCTGTGCGAAGACGGCGCGCACCGACGCCGAGCGGAAGACCTGCAGCGCCGCTGCCGCGAACGTGCCCTCGTTCCGCGGACGCGAGACCTTCCTCGACTCGTACGACGTGCTGGGTGACGCGAAGCGCCTGTCGGAAGAAGGCACGACCCCGGCCCAGCTCGCCACCGCCTCCGAGGCCTGCGTGCGCAACGAGGACCGCGCCTTCTCGTCGGAGGCGCGCGTCGGCTGCCTCTCGCTGCTCACGGAGCTCGACTTCGCGCGCGCATGCGAGCTCATCTCGGATGAGAAAATCTGGTTCGTCACCTCGGAGCAGCACTTCGAGCTCGTCGCTGCGGTGGTGATGGGCAAGCCGCCCGTGGAGGCGCTCCTGTCTGTGGGCCTCGTGCCTGCGGGGTTCGTGCCCGCGCCGTTCAGCGCGCACTACCCGCGCGACCTCCTCCGCGCCGCGGGCACCGCAGGGATGCTCGGCGTCGAGCGCGGCGAGGTGAGCCGCGCGGTGCTCCTGGGGCGCACGCCGCTGATGCGCGCGTTCTTCGAGTACGAGCCGAAGGGCCGCGCGGCGACCTTGTGGTTCAAGGGCAAGCGCTACTCGGCGACGCTGAAGGCGGGCGGCGCGGGCGCGGGTGTGGCGGCGTTCCTCAACGAGGTGGCGCGGCGAGAGAAGCTCGAGGCGCGCTGGCTGTGCCTGGGCGAGGGCTACTTCTCGGACCTCGTCGTGGGCACCGAGACGCAGCTCCGGCAGGGCCTCGAGAAGAAGCTCCTGCTCCGCGCGGACAGCGTGCCGATGGAGTAGTCGGCTGCTTGCCCTCTCGGACGGAACGTTGATCGGAATAAAGAGCTGACGCCATCTGGCAAGCGAAACGCGCTGGGCATCACTTCACCCGCCTAGCAGCGCACCAAGCGCCTCACGCTGAGCAGGGAACTCACTCATGTGCTCGATGGTGACGGTCTGCCTCCCGCGCACCACGCGCAGGTAGAGCGGCTGGGCGAATTCCACCAAGGCCTCGAGGGCAGAGAAGAAACGAGCTGAATCGACCAGAGGTAAGCAGGCGTTGGTGTAGGCCATGCGGTCGCGATGCAGCGAGAACTCGCTCTTCGTGCCGCGCAGCTTCAGGAACAGTTTGCGGCAACGTTTGTCGTTGGCCCACGTTGCCAACTTGACCACCGGTTCTGCGCCCAGCTCGAGCTCGACCTCGTCGTGCGCGTCGCAGCTGTCGAATTCGATCCCGAAGCCCTCGGTGAAGATCTTCCAGAGCGGGGCGAGCTTCGCTTCATCCAGGAGCGCCATGCCGGTCAGCCACAGGGTCACCTGCTCGAACTGAGGACGTTGGATCTCCTCGAAGAAGGGCAGCTCTCCGCGCGCGAGGGCAGGAAAGCGCTGCAGCAACCGAGCGAGGGCCTGCTTGGGCACCGCCGCGCGGGGCACACCGTCACTGATCACGCTGGTGATCGTGGTGGGGAGTTCGCGCAGCAGGAGATCGACGCGCTCCGGCGAAAGAAGGTGCGCGATGGTGAAAGGACCACCCGGCTGGGCGCGCTTGAGCTGCACGACACCCTCGAACCGCCGCAGCTTCAGTTCCTGCACCGGCATCGCCTCGAGCCACGGCCAGCGCGTGTGAAGCGGCCCTTCGATCTCCACCTCGAGTTCGACCAGCGGCACCAGTCCGGCCGCCACCCGATCCAGCACGCTGGCGCGCATGGACAGCCGTTCGAGCTTCGCGAGGCCCTTCAGCGCGCCCGGAGCGAACCGAGCGAACCGAGCGAACCGAGCGAACGGCAAAGGCTCGCCCCTGTCGAGGCGGATGGTGGAGAGCGGCGCCTTTGCGGCTGCAAGCAGGGGGAGCGATGAAGGGCTGACGCCTCCTACCTCGCGCAACGACTTCAAGTTCGGGTGCTTCACGAACGCCAGCAGCTCGTCGTCCGAGTCCCACACCGCATCGATCGTTCGAATCGTGCACCACGCGCGGTGACTGAGCAGCCTGATGAGCGCATCGTCTTCTCGCCAGCGCAGCGAGGTCTCCAGCCGCCCCACCACCGGAAAGCCGGCTTCGAAGATCGGAGCCTGCACGAACAAGTCAGCGATCGGCCCCAGCCACTGTTTCCAGTGTTTCTTGATCAGCGCGTCCTGCTTGCGCTGAGACTTCTCGGAAGGGGCGCCCAGCTGCAGGGCGATCAGCTCTCCGCGTGGATCACCGTTCTCCGTCAGCCAATCGCCGTACACCGCGCGTGCGCCGAGGTCGGTGGGGTTCTCGTAGATGTCCTCGAGCAGCTCTTCCGCCGTTTTCCGGGTGGTCTTCTCCCGCGAGCGCTCACCTGCGTAGGGCGCCTCGAGCAGCTCGAGAGCGGCCAGGTCCTCCACCGACAGCGGCGGGTTCACGAGCCGGAGTTGGGGCCGAGCGGCTGCCTCCTCGAGCGCGCGTGTCTCCGAGTCGGCGTAGTACGACTTCGTGCGCCCGCGCTGGGCTGCCAGCAGCGCGTGCTGGCGGACATCGCCCAGCTCGTTGATCCGCTGAAGGAGCGGAAAATAGAAGTTCCACGCCGTCGCCACGTAGTAGCGATTCGCATCGAGCTGCCGCGCCAGCTCGCGGGCGACACGCGGATCGTCAGGCAGCGCGATGATTGCCTTGAGCATGGGCAGCGCGTGTTGCCAGGTGCCAGGCCATTCACTGGCCAGCACCCGGCCCACCTCGAGTGGATCGTTCGTTGCGCAGACCGCGACCACCGCCTGCACCCGGTCGGGCACCGTTTTGCCTCTGATGGGCTTCTGCTTCTCCAGCAACCGCGCGGAGACGCGATCGACCAGATCGGCGATTCGCGGATGACGGAGATCCTGCCAGGCGCGCAGCAACTCGGGCAGTTGATCAGACGGCGCCTGCAGGACGCTCGCACGCTGAAGCGGGGAAGTCACAAAGCAAAACCGAGCCCCGAATACGGACCCAAGAAGATGTCGCGGTGCGCGACGCCGTCGACGACGCCTTGATCATCGAGCAACTGCGTGCCTTCCAACGCGAGCGGCCCTGCGATCCACAGCGTTCCTGAGAACCCGATCGTCGGCGCAGTCACGGCTACGTCGGCCGCCCGGAGTGCCCTCATCGGTCGCTCGGAGTGAAAGGCCGTACCATTCGGAAATTGCTCCTCAGAAGCTGATAGCGCACGTCTACGAAGCGAGTGAATTACTTTAAGTGGGGGGGGGAATTCCGGCGTTCCTTTGACTGCCAACGATCCTTCGGCGTTTCAGGCGGGCATCGAAATGAGGGGCGCTGTGCCGGGCCATCCGAGAGCGCTTGGCTGCCGAAGTCCACGCCCTGGGCACTTCTCGGTGCTCGTTGGTAAGGTGCTCTCTATGGAGCCCGAGAACCTCACACTCGAAGTGCTCAAGGAGATCCGCGATGACGGCAAGCGCAATGGCGCCCGAATCGACGAGACGAACGCGCGCCTCAACGAGACGAATGCCCGTCTTGAATCGCTTCGTGACGACCTCGGGCGACGAATTGTCGAGTCGGAGCTGCGAACTGCAACGGGCGATCACCGAGTTGTCAGGCTCTGTCCGCGACCTGGTCTCGGTCATCAAGGAAGACCGTGACCTTCGTGGCCGATTTGCGTCAGCGGTGATTCGAAGCAACCTCGTGCACCAGCCGCCGCAACCAGGCGTGCCCGGGGTCGTTGCGCAGCAGCTCGGGAAAGCCCGCGGACGGCAACATGGGCAGTGAGGACAAGCGGCCCACGGCGCTGGGCGCGGCGTTGATCAGGGTGAAGTGAAAGACCCCTCTCCTCGGCGGGGAGACGGACTCACAACTGGGCCATCACCCGGGCGAGCTTCGTGCGCACTTCACCTGCGAGCGCGACGAATGATTCGCCCAGCGTGCTGGCCATCGTCTGCATCGGGTCGATCACCGACAGCTCGACCGACTTGCCGTCGTCACCTTCGTGCAGCACCACGTTGCACGGCAGCATCAGGCCCACGTCGAGCCGCAACTTCAGGGCCTGGTGCGCGTACGTCGGGTTGCACGCACCCAGGATGAGGTAGCGCCGGAAATCGACCCCCAGCTTTTCCTTGAGGGTGGCCTGCACGTCGATGCGGGTGAGCACGCCGAAACCCTCGGTCTTCAACGCCGCGGGCACCGCCTCGAGCGCCTGCTCCCACGACAAGCCCAGCGTCTTCTTCATTCCGATTTCCATGCGCAGTCGTAACCGTCGGGCCCCGCTGGAGCACGAGCCGAAATCGGGGACTGGCGAAACGAAGGAGAGTGAGCGACCCTCCGTTCACTGGAGCTCTGATGAAACACCTGACGGCATGCATCGTCGCAGCTGCCTTCTTCACCCTGCTCACCAGCGGCTGTGAAGAACCCTGCACCACCTGCAACACCGGCGGAGGAAGCGGCGGAGGAAGTGGAGGCGGGACCGGCGCAGGCGGAGGCTCCGGCGGCGGCAACCTCGGCACCGGCGGCGGCACCACGGGCAACATCACCGTCACGGGCCGCGTCACCTACGACTTCGTGCCTGCGCGCTTGAGCGGCGGCAGCGCGGCGCTCGACTTCGGCCGCGCCAGCCAGCGTCCCGTGCGGCGCGGCGTGGTGCAGGTGATTCAGGGCACCACGGTGCTCTCGGCGACCGCGACGGGGGGTGATGGCTCGTTCAGCATCTCGTACACGCCCAACGGCACCGCCAACCTGGCCCTCTACGCGCTGAGCCAATCGGTGGAGCCCTCCATCTCCATCGAAGACAACACCGACAACAACCTGCTCTGGGCGGTGGGCTCGACGCTGACGGGTCAGAACCAGATGGTGAACCTGCACGCCGCACACGGGTGGACAGGCACCGGCTACGACGCGGCCAATCGGGCGGCCGCCCCCTTCGCGATCCTCGATTCGATGTTCACCGCCTCACGCGCCTTCATGGCGGCCAGGCCGAACATCAACTTCCCTCCGCTCAAGGTGAACTGGAGCCCCAACAACACCCCGCAGGCCGGCGACACCGCGCTGGGGCTGATCGGCACCTCGCACTTTTCCCCTGCTGAGAACGAGCTCTACATTCTGGGGAAAGACGGCGCCGACACCGACGAGTACGACTCCCACGTCATCGTTCACGAGTGGGGTCATTTCTTCGAAGCCAACCTCTCGCGCTCCGACAGCCCTGGTGGGCGGCATGGGCCCGGCGACATTCTCGATCCGCGCATCGCGTTCGGTGAAGCCTGGGGCAACTCGGTCGCCGCGATGGTGCTGCCCGAGACCGTCTACGTCGACACCAATTGGAGCGGCGCGAACATGTCGGGCTTCGGCTTCGATGCCGAGACCACGCCGTCGCCCACGGATGATCCGACGCCTTCGGGCTTCTCCGAGTCGAGCGTGCTGCGCTTGCTCTACGACATCTACGACGGCAACAACGAGCCGCACGATGGTTTCGGCGTGGGCCTGGGCCCCATCGCCGACGTGCTGATGAATGGGCAGAAGAACACCGACGCGATGACCACCCTGGCGTCGTTCGTGACCGTGTTGAAGGCCCAGCCCGGCGTCAATGCGAGCGCGCTCAATGGGTTGATGGCGCACTACGGGATCGGCCCCGTCACCAGCGCGTTCGGAGACGGCGATGCAGACCTGCGCGGCATGTACACCGATGCCTCGTTGCCCTTCAGCGGCAACATCGCGCTCGGCGGCGGGAACTCGTCGAACAGCTGGCAACAGAATCAGTACTACGTGTTCACCGGCAACGGCTCGACGGTCACGGTCTCGGCCAGCTCGGTACAAGACGTCGCCATTCAGGGCTTCCGGCGCGGCACGCGGGTGGGCGCGGCCGACGTGAACGTCAGCGGCACGGAGAGCTTCACCCTCAACACCCAGTCGGGCGTCGTCTACGTGGTGGTGCTCACCGGGTTCGGCGCCACGGCCGGCGACTACGACGTCACGGTCACCCTTCAATGAGGTCCTTCATGCAGCGTTCGATCATCGTGGTGTCGGTTCTCGCGTTCGGCGCCTGCACGCATCCGCAGGTCTCGGAGTCGGCGCCCTTGTCGGGGCCGGGCAAGCCGGCGGCGCCCGTGGAGATCTCCGCCGAGGTCACCCCCACCCATGCCCGCCTCGCGCTTCGTTTCGAGAGTGATGGCGAGGCCACCGTCACGGTGAGCGGCATCGATGGGCTCACCGTCACGCTGGCGCCCGAGGCCGCTCCGCGGAAGTTCGCGCGCGGGGAATCGGCGCAGCTCGACGTCGACTACACCGGTGAGTCGGGGACCCTGGTGGTCAACGTGTCGGGCTCGTTCGGTGGCGCCACGAAGAGCCGGGTCGTCACCTTTGCCGTCGGTGACGTGAAGCCTGTCTCGGGTGGCACGAAGGTCACTCCGGACAACGGGCCTGCGTTCAAGGCGTTGCCTTCAGGGAAGTAGCGCCTGGCGCAACGCGTCGAGCGCCGCGGCCTCCCGCAGGCGCCCATCACGAACCAGCCTGAGGTGCTCGGCCCGGGGGGCACCTGACTCGAGCAGCAAATCGCCGTACACCGCGCGCAACCTTTCGTCGTGCAGAGAGACCAACACCTCGGGTTGCTCGCCGCGCTGGCGCTGCTCTCCGGTTTCGTGGCGGCCACGGCGGCCTCGACTGCGCTCGACAGAACAGTGGCCCAAAACTCTTTTCTGCACACACCCCTGCGACCCCGGGTCCTCGTGGCGCTGCATCCACTCGCCTCCTGGACACCACCCATGAACGTCAACCCTCCTGCCTTGCCGTCACACCGCCACGTCGGCGCGATCGCCACGCAGTCTGAGCTCCCGGTTTCGCAAGCCCACCACGCGGGTCACCACCCGGCCGCCTTTCCTGATCTCCAGTTCGGCTCAGGCGCGGTGAACGCCGCGGCGCACGTGGCGCCGGGTACGGATTGGCGCACGGCGGTCGGCTGGGTGCTGGTCGGCGGCGGGTTGCTCTTCGCCACCATCAGCTCGATGGGCGGCTTCCTCGTGCTCCTCGCGGTGGGCGCGGTGGCTGCCTGGTTCCAGGCGCGCCGCATTCGCGCGTTGATCCACGGTCAGGCGGTGCGCATCGACGCGAACCAATTGCCCGAGCTGCACGCGTGCGTCGCCCAGTTTTCCTCACGGCTGGGCCTGCCGCAGGCGCCTGAGCTGTACATGCTGGAAGACGGCGCGGTGAATGCCTTCGCGGTGAAGCTCGCCGGCAAAGACCTGATGCTGCTGACCGACGACGCGGTGTGGGGCGCCATGCAGTCGAAGAACCCGCGCGCGCTGGGCTTCATCGTGGGCCACGAGCTGGGCCATTTCGCGCTCGGCCACACCGGCTACCTGCGCAGCATGATCCGCGCCGTGTTCCCCCCGCTGCGCCGCCTCGATGAGCTCAGCGCCGACAACGTGGCGCGCGAGCTGGTGGGCGATGCCCAGGTCGCGTTCGAGGGCATCAAGCTGCTCACCGTCGGGCCGCAGATGTCGCACTACATCAACGACGCCGCGCTGCGCGAGCAGGCCGAGGCGGTGGCCGCCAACAAGCTGTCCGCGAAGGTGGAAAAGACCATGAGCCACCCGCTGCTGATGCGCCGGCTGTTCAACGTGATGCGCTGAACGAAGCCCGGCGGCGGAGCAGCAGCGTGAGAGCGGTCTCGCACCCGACCTTCAAAAAAGTTGGTCCGCGACGAAATGGGGCAGTGGCGGGCGCATTCAGAACGTCGCCTTGAGGGGCGCGACCTGGTTGCGCACCATCTGCTTGGTGACCTTCGCCGCGAGCCCGACCAGGCCGGCCTCTTCCGCAATGGCGTTGAGCAGGAGCTCGGCCTGCTCCGCCGCGAGCACGCCCTCGCCAGGCAGCGACAGCTTCAAGAGCGCCGCGGCCACCACTGCCTTCGCCTTCTCCTGGCCGAGCGAGCCGCTCATGTGCGCGAGAATGAGGGCCACCTCGACCGGCTGAGTGACTTTGAGCGGGCTGGGCTTACGCGGGGAAAGCAAGGACCACCGTCGTCGTGTTGTGGAAGCCCGACGATTGACCCAGGTCCATGGCGATCTCGCCGTACGTCTCGAAGCCGGCGATCGGCGCGCCTCCCAGGCCCTCGTGGATCTCCTTCACCGCGGCGCCGAACTTCGGCCCGAGGATCAGGTTTCTGCAGATGCAGTCGAACACGAGCGCGCCAGCGACCTTCGCGCCGCCCAGCGCCTTGCGCGCTCGCTCTGCTGCATCGCGAGCCGAGCTGATCTGATCTGATTCCGCGCTCGAGGTGATCCGCACCACCGCGCCTTCCGGAATGCCGCACGCGAAGGACACCGCGCCGGCTGCGTCAGCCGAGAGGGGCGCGCGGATCTTGTACTCGTTGGCGCCGGCGATCAGCCCGACCTCGTAGCGCAGCAGGTGCCCGCCGACGTCAGCCAGCGCGATCGCGTCGATGTCGGCGCCCTCGGCCTGGACTGCCGCTCGCACTGCGTCTTTCCAAACGCCAAAGGCGGGCTTGCCGTCGAGCTCGTGCACCACACTGCCCTCGGCCTTCGTCACCGTCAGCGGCTTGCTCATCGGCTTGTGCCCGTGCTTGACGCCGATGCCGAGCGGGCGTCGTGACGAGAGCAGCGCCACCACCACCGCGTCGCTGGCCACCTGGTTGCCGCACGCGACGAGGGTCTGCTTGAAGTGGAGATCGTCTCCCGCGGCCCCGCCGGCCAGGCGCACGGTGGGGCCGAGCATGGTCATCGCCAGCATCGAGGCCTCCTCGCCGTTTCCGCTGAGCGGGTCGAGCAGGAGAATGGCCATGCGGTGCGGGCGTTCGGCGTCGTCCGCGGCGAGCTTGATCGCGCTCTCGAGCGCCGCTTCTGGATCGGCCTTGAGCCCGGTGCCCAGGCCCGCGGTCACCGTCACGTCGTCACCGGCGAGCGCCCAGGCGACGAACTGCGCCTTGCCCTCGCTGGCCTCGGTGAACTCGCCCGCGGTGGTGCAGCCGATCGTGTTCGCCTTGGGGAAGGCATGCGCGGCGGCCTTCATCACGCCCTCGAGCGGCGCGCTGGTCGAGGCGAAGACGACCACCAGCGAGGGTTCAGCGCCTCCAAGCTGCTTCTGCAATTCGAGGAAGGCGGGCGCTGCGTCGGTCGCGCTGGTCGAGCGCGCTGTTGCGATTCGGGTTGTCATCGAGGCCTGAGGGTGGTCCGGGGGAAGCACCATCGTAAGGCCCTCAGGAGGGCTTCCCGCTGAGATCGACCGAGCGCTGGAAAACTTCTGCGCGGTCGAAGCTCGAGAAAGGTGCAAGTTCGACCGGTCACGCGCGACCCACCGCCCGAAGAGACAGCCTCGGCCACGGTGCCGACGACCCACGTGTCCGCGAGTCCATGTGAACACCGACCGTGGCACTCGCCCCAGTGGTGCCAACCGGCGGAGAGGAGCAACGCGATCATCCGCAGGGCTGAAGTATTGGCCGATTCGGCCCTCACCCTGACTCGAGCAGCAGATCGCCGTACACCGCGCGCAACCCTTCGTCGTGCGGAGAGACCAACACCTCGAGCAGCAGCTCGTCGTGCGTCATCGGGCGAAAGAAGCCCAGCTTTGGGCTGCGGCGGTGATGCGCGGCAGGTTCGACTCGACCGAGCTCGCTTCCCAGCGTGGTGGACGCATCGAGGGCAGGAAGCTGGTGCTGGCGACGTTGTCCTTCTTGACGGAATAGACGACCGAGACGGGCCTGCGCAGCGCCCGCTCGACGGCGAGCTGCAGCGACCAGATCGACAGTGGATGGCCCGAGACGAGGTAGTGCAGGCCTTCGGCCTTTTCTTCCTGCGCCATGAAGCGGCCGGCGTCTTGCGCCGACACGAAGTCACGCAAGGTCGAGGCCTCGGCGGTGATCAACGTGGGCTTGCGGCGAAGCGCGTTGATCACCAGCGTGCTGATCAACCCCAGCCTGCGCTCCGGCACCGGCACTCCGTAGACGCTGGAGAGCCGGTAGATGAACTGCTGCTTCACGCTCGAGGTCTGCAGCGCGCGCTCTTGCGCGAGCTTGAGCGCCGCGTACGGGCGGGTGATGATCACCTCGGCAGGCGAGCCCACCAGCAACTGCCCTTCATGCAGCCCGCCCGCGGAAGAGGCGAGGTGAAATTCGACTGGCAGCTCGAGCTGTTCGGCCCAGCGCAACACGGTTTCGAAGCTCCGCAGCTCGAGGTCGCACTGCGCCTGATCAGACGCGAAGCCGGCCTTTCCCGCGCACCAGAACACGCGAACGCGGTCACCCTTCAACCCGCGGAGCTCTTCGAGTGATGACGAGAGCGCGTCCCACCGGGTGGGGATGGAACGGTCTTCCACCAACTGCGCGCCGGGGAGCAGCCGAACCCCCTCCGCCACCCACGCGCCCACCAGGCCCACGCCGAAGATCAGATCGACGCCCGTGGTGCGGTGAAGCAGTCTCACGCCTGCTTGCTCCACAGCTCGTCGCGGCTGCGATCGACGATGAAGAACGCGGGGTGACCCTGCGCGCGGGTGAGCATGGTGGAGAGCCGCTCCAGGATGAGCCCGAGCAGGAACAAGGTGAGGCCACCGAAGAACGAGGTGGTCACGAAGATCGACGTCCACCCCTGCACCGGCACGCTGTCGGGGTTGATCAGCTTCTGCACCGCGAGGGTGAGCCCGAGCACGCCGAACCCCGCCGAGGTCGCGAAGCCCGCCAGCATCACGTAGCGCAGCACGGTGAGGTGGTAGCTCATCAACAGCCGGCGCAGATGCGTGAGCAACGAGCGGAAGGTGTAGCCCGAACGTTGGGCTCCCTCGCGGGGGTCGCGCAAGGTCAAGTCGACGGTGCACACCCGGCTGGTGAACCAGCGCAAGGCGACGTCGAGGTACACGTCGTAACCGGCGAGCGCTCCGGCCGACCGCGCCACCCCGCCTCTGATCAACCGGAAGCTGTTGAAGAGCGGCACGAACGGGTCACCCACCAGGAACGCCACCAGCCGCTTGGCAGAGCGAGACGATGCATCGCGCCACCCCGCCGCGTGCACGCCGGAGATCGGCCGCGCGTAACAGAGGTCGAAGTGGCGCTGCACGGTGGCCTTCAGCATGTCGACGATGGCCAGCGGGTCGTGTTGGCCGTCTTCATCCATGGTGGCCACCCAGTCACCCGAGGTGTGGAGCATGCCGGCCGCGGTCGCTCCGTGCTGGCCCATGTTCTTGCCCAGGTGCAGCACGGTCAGCCACGGCCGCGTCGCCGCCAGGTCCTGGAGCAGCTTCGCCGAGCCGTCGATGGGCTCATCGCACACGAAGATCGACTCCACGTGGCGGACGGGCCACTCGGAAGTTACGAGCTGGGCCCTGAGCGCCTCTTGCCGCGCCACCAGGTCGGGCAGGAAGGCCTGACCGCTGTAGACCGGGACCACGATGGACAGCGACAGGTACGGGCTCATCTTCGAATCGCGCTCTACCACACGGTTCTCATCGTCAGGCCCGAGGGTCGAAGTAAGGTGCGCTCCGCTTCATGAGACCCCCTCCGAGTCCCGCCAGCCAGCAGATGTCGGCCGACTCCGTTCGCCTGCTGCTGTCGTCCATTCGCGACCCGAAGATCGCTGCCACCGCCGGCGAAGCGGTGCGTCTGGCCCAGGCGGCCCTGGTCGATCTCGAAGGGCTCGACGAGTCGCTCTACCACCGGTTCAAAGACAGCGAAGGCGAGCTGGGTGAAGACACCGGCGCGGTCATCACGGTGCGCGCTCTGCTCAACGGCACCTTCAAGGGCCTGCGCGCGCTGCTCAAGTTCTGCCAGGCCATGAAGCCGCAAGAGGAAGAGAGCATGTCGCTCGATGCCGACTTCGGTGACCTCGAAGCGGCCTCGTCGAAATCGGCGGAAGACGAGCTCTCCCTGGGCCTGGGCGACATCGGCGCGCTGCTCGACGGCATCGATGAACACGAGCGGGAGCCCGAGCCCAAACGTTTCGCGGCGCTGCAGACCAAGCTGTCTTCCATCGAGTACGGGCTGTCGAGCCAGCTGGCCGAGCTCGAAGGCCGGGTGAAGCTCTCGCTCAACATGCGCGAGGTGTCGCAGGCGATCGAAGCCATCGACGACACGCAGGGCTCGACCAGCCAGGGTGTCTTCGCGGTGTTGTCTGCGGTGTGTGAAGCGTTCGCGCCGGGCATCGACTCGGCGAGCCTGGCGCCCGGTCACCTCACCACGCTGCAGCGGGCGTTGTTGGTGCGGCGGGGCCTGGCGGATCTGGGCCGGGCACTCGCGGGGCCGCATGAACGGCTCCAGACGGAGAAGGATCCCGCAGGCGCCGCCCAGGCGCTCATGGGTGTTCGGGGCGCCATCGGAAAGTTCGTCGCCGGGGAAGCGTTCTCGATGATGCGCCCCGCAGACCGGTGGCAGCTGGCGCACTTCGAGCGGTCGCTCTCGGAGCAGTCGGTTTCCGCGGCGCGCATGACCAGCGAAGGTCTCTCGAAGTACCTGGAGTCGTTGTCGTCGATCAATCAGCGCGAGGTGCTGGTGCTGCACGATCGCCGCGCGGCGGCGGATCTGCGAGAGGCGAAGGCGGCGGCGGAGCAGCTGGCGATGATTGAGCCGCGGTTGGCGCTGGAGAGCACGCAGAGTGCGTTGAACGCGGCCATGGCGCTCTATGGGCACAGCGCGGGGTTGGATGACGCCATCCTCGCGCTGCCCGAGCGGCTGGTGAGCGTGGAGCGCATGCCGGAGACGTTCAAAGCGCTCGAGCGCATCGCCGCGCTGATCCCATAAGTCGCCCGTCGACTGCTCTCGGGGCGAACGGTGGAGTACAACCCGGGCCGCATGCGCTCCTCCCTCCGCAACGGCCTCCTGCTCCTGCTGCTCGCGAGCTGTGAAGTCGCACCCCTCGCCCCGACGCGCTCCACCCACGACGCACTCTGGAACGAGGCGAAACACCGCCCGCACCTCCTCGCCGGCAAGCTCTTCAGCTCGACCGGCGACGCCGAGACCACGGCGCGTACTTTTCTGAACAGCCGCGCGGCCGAGTTCCACCTCGAGGCCACCGCGCTCACGCTCTCCACCACGAGAGAAGGTCTGGCGGGCCGCTACCTGCGTTTCGCCCAGGAGCAACGCGTGGGAGCACTCACGCTCCCCGTGTTCGAAGGTGAAGTCATCGTGCTGGTGCACGACGATGGCGCCCGCCGTGAAGTGCGCGCGCTCAATCTGCAGCACTTCGAAGAAGCGGCCACCGTCATCGAGCTGGGCGATCTCGGCGCCACCGCCGCCATCACCCGGGCGCTCGCCGCCGTGCAGTCGGTGGGTCCTTTCGAGAACGAGCCCACCGCCACGCGCGGCATCTTCGTCACGAAAGCGGGCCTCCCCCGCATCGCCTGGCGCGTGAAAGCCGCCACCGAAACGCCCCCGCACGACTGGACCGTCTACGTCGACGCCGCGACGGGAGACGAGCTCGGCCGCCGTGATGGCGTGCGCTTCATCGACGGCACGGCGTTCGTGTACGACATGAACCCGGTGGCCTCGACCGGCGACACCTCGCTGCGTGATGGCAACAACGCCACCACCACCGCCCTCGACGCGGCGCGTTTCCTGGTCACCCTGCCCCGCCTCGACGGCTCGGGAAATACCAGCGGCGCCTTCGCCAACGTGCGCCCGCGCACCGCAGCCCGGGTCAACTCGCCCACCAACGCCTTCATGTTCTCGCGCGACTCGATTGGGTTCGAGCAGGCCAACGTCTACTTCCACCTCGACCGCGTGCAGGCGCACATTCAGTCGCTGGGGTTCATGAACGTGAATAACCGCATTCAAGAAGCGGTGGTCGACGCGCAGACCGCCGACAACTCGTTCTATTCGGGCAACAACCTGCGGGTGAACTTCGGGCTGGGCGGGGTGGACGACGCCGAAGACGCCGACATCGTGGTGCACGAGTACGGGCACAGCATTCAAGACAACCAGGTGCCGAACTTCGGCGGCGACGACGAAGGCGCGATGGGTGAAGGCTTCGGTGACTACCTCGCCGCCTCGTTCGCCCTCGCGCTCGCGCCCGATGCGGGCCACGCGCAGCTGAGCGACCCCGCCTGCGTGGGCGATTGGGATGGCACCGCGTATTCGATGGAGACCCCGCGCTGCTTGCGCCGCGTCGACGAAGACAAGCACTACCCGGAAGATGCAGAGAACGCGGTGCACGCCGACGGCGAGATGTGGTCGGCCACCCTGTGGGATCTGCGCTCGCGCCTCGGTGGGACCACGGTGGACAAGCTGGTGCTCGAGCACCACTTCCTCCTCGCAGGCAACGGCACCTTCGCCGCCGCGGTGCAGGCGTTGATCGCCGCTGACCTCAACTTGAACGCAGGCGTGAACGGCACGCTCATCCGGAGGCGAGCGATTGCCCATGGTCTGTCGCGCGTGTTGAGCAGCCCCGCGGTCAGCGGGCCGACCACCCGCCTGCCCATCTCCGTGGGGCCGGTGCGTGATGCGGCGGGCAGCTACCGGTCTGACACCGACGAGACGAACACCGTCACCGTGCCGGGCGCGACCGGGCTCCTCCTTCACTTCACGCGCATCGAGCTGGAGACGCACAACTCCTGCTTCCAGAACGGCTGCGACAACATCTACCTGACCAATGCCGACGGAGATCTCTTCCAGGTGCTCAGCGGCACGCTCAACGACGTCACCTCGGTGGCGGTGCCGGGCGATACGGTGAACATCCGGCTGGTGAGCGATGGCTCGCAGGTGCGTTTCGGGTACCACGTGGATCGCATCGACGTGCTCGGTGCACCGGTGGATGCGGGCATCGTGTTCGACGGCGGGATGGATGCGGTGCCCGATGCGGGCCGGCCGGCGCGGGATGCGGGGCTGATGGATCCGATCCTCGACGCGGGCATGGCGCCTCCGTTTCCCGATGCGGGGGTGCGTGATGCAGGCGTGCCTCCGACCGATGGTGGCGTGGTGATTCGGGTGAAGACGCTCGAGGCATACGGCAACGAGCGGTTGTCTCCAGCGCTCACGCGCGGGTGTGGTTGTGGCGCGACCACCGGGCTCGAAGGCTGGGCGGCGCTGGCGCTGCTGGGGTTGATCAGCCGGCGCCGACGGAGCTGAGCTGCAACTGCCTCGGGGAAGCGGCTTTTTCTGGCGCACCCCTGCGGCGCTGAAATGAGCGGGCTTCTCGGCGCGTGGTTTCGGTACACGCGCTGAACGCGGCGCGCCGCGTGGCCTGCTCGGTGCGAAACCGGGCTCCGCCAACACACCCGCCGCCTTCCCCGGAGCAGGCCGTGGCGAAGGCACTCGACTGGCTTCGGTAAGAAGTGCCCGTCCGGGGGGGCTCGGAACCCGCGAACAGCGTGATATGGCCACCGCACTCCCCGCTTCACGTCGAGGTAACTCCTTGGGTTTCTTGAGTTCGTTCTTCAAAAAGAAAGACCCCGCCCCCCCGCGCGCGGCCCCTCCGGCTGCCCTGTCGTGGCGGGTCACCACCGTCACGAAGGAGACCCCTTCGACGGTCAGCTTCGAGGTCGACGCCTCGATGGACTTCAAGGCCGGTCAATTCATCCTGCTGCGCCCCACCGCGGCGATGGCCTGGCGCGCCTATTCGTTCAGCCGGGTGCCGGGCGCTCCCCTGCGGCTCACCGTCAAGAAGGTCAAAGACGGCCAGGTCTCCACGCATCTCACCGAGAAGCTGGCGGCGGGTGACGTGCTCGAGGTGAAGGGCCCCTACGGCCACTTCGTGCTCCCGGCGACTTTCACGCGCGCGTTGTTCATCGCGGGTGGCAGCGGCATCACCCCGTTCATCTCGATGCTGCAGGAGCAGGAGAAGAAGGGCTGGCCCGCGCCCATCTCGCTGCTCGACTTCAACCGCACCGCCGCCGAGCAGATCCTGAAAGCCGAGCTCGACGCGCTGGTGGCCAGCAGCGGCGGCAAGCTGGAGATCACCCACCTGCTCGACGACGCGGCGGCTGGTCTCAAGGGCCCGCCCTCGAAGGACGTGCTCGGCGCGTTGCTCGCAGGTCAGGCACAGCCCGACGTGGTGGCCATGTGTGGCCCCCAGCCGATGATGGATCTCTCGCGCGAAACGGTGCACGCCCGTTTCCCCGGCGTCACGGTGCTCGAAGAGAAGTTCACCATGTCGCACGACGAAGGCGGCAGCGGCGCGACCGTCACCGTCGAGCTGGTGCAAGACGGCAAGACGAAGCCCTTCCCCGTGAAAGACGGCGAACACGTGCTGGCCGCCGCGCGCAAAGCGGGCCTCAACCTCTCGGCGGGCTGCGAGATGGGCGCGTGCGGCGTGTGCCGGGTGAAGGTGCTCTCGGGCGCCATTCACATTCCCGACGACGCGTGTCTGTCTGACGGCGAAAAGGCCGACGGCTACGCGCTGGTGTGCGTGGGCACGGTCAAAGGCAGCTGCCGCATCGAGCCCGCGCCGTAAGGCGCACTGGAGTCACACATGCGGTGGGGATGGGCGTTGGTAGTGTTGGCCGGCTGTGTGAACTCTCCGTCGAACGATGCGGGGATGGATGCGGGCGGGCTCGACCCGCTGAGCGCGCATTGTGAAGCAGTGCATCAGGCGAGGTGCGCGTGGGCGAAGCGCTGCCAGGTCGTGTCTGCACAAGTCGATTGCGGCTCTGCCGAGAGTGATTGTGCGTTGGCGCAGCGGCTCTTCGTCGAGGAAGGGGCAATGCGCCTCGATGCCGCACGTTCCGCCGCGTGCGTGAGCGCGTGGAACGAGAAGGACTGCACCGGGGGCGAAGTGTATGGCCCCGAGGCCTGCCTCGATCTCTACGAGGGCGTGGCAGGTGAAGGGCAGGCGTGCGGGTTCTGCGCGCGCGGTCTGACCTGCTCGAGGCTCTCCAGCTCCAGCGTCTGCGGCACCTGCGCGGTCGATCCCTCGCCGCCCGTCGGCTATCCGGGGGAGGGCGAAGCCTGCGATTCACCCGCGGTCGATGGGCGGGGGTGCGCAGCGGGTCTGAGCTGCGCAGCCGATGGATGCAGGCGGAATGGGGGCGCGGGCGCCGACTGCTCGCAAGCAGGCTGCGAGACCGGATTCCAGTGCGTGAGCGCTGATGCAGGCTATCGCTGCCAGCCGTTTCCCGACCTGGGTCAACCCTGCAACGAACTGATGGGGTGCAAGGGTGGCCTGCGGTGCGAGGCGGGCCTGTGCGTCGTCCTGACCCAGAACGGTTCACCGTGCGGCGCCTCGAGCGAGTGCAAGAGCTACCGCTGCCAAGAAGGCAGCTGCGTCGCCCCGTACGCGGCGATGGGCGCTCCGTGCTCAACCGACAGGTACTGCCTGTCGGCCGCGTGGTGCGCGGGAGGGACCTGCAGGCCTCGCGTGGCGCTGGGCGAGGGCTGCTCGGGCAACGACTGTGTCCTGGGTTCCGACTGCTTCGACGGCGTGTGCCGAAACCGTTTCCTCGAGTGCCAGTGAACGACGTGCTGCTGAAGCTCGAGCCGGCTGACTTCGCGCGCCTGGTCAGCGGGCGCCGGAGAGCCGTCGTGCCGATGGTCCTGCTCTGCGTGGCGGTGGCCACCACCATCATCGTCATCGAGTACCGGCTGATGTTGATCTCCTTCGTGGTGATGCTGCCGGCCCTCGTCGGCGTGCTCGACGTGGTGATGCTGTCGCGCAGCGCGAAGACCCCGGGCCCCTGCGAAGTGCGCCTCGACGGCGACGCGCTCGCCTTAAGCCACACGACGCGGGTGAAGCTCGACGCCATCGCGCTCGTGCGCGTGCAGCCCGACGCACTGGTGCTGGTCGAACACACCCCGCCTCAGAAGGTGCGCGTTCACCTGCTGGCGGTCGAAGGCGCTGCCCAGGCGCCGCTGCTCGCGGTGTTGCGCTCCCACGGCCGCACGGTGCGCGCCGAACAGAACACCATCGTGCAGCTCACCGCCTTCATCTGGGGCGTGATGGCCAACCTGGTGCTGGGCAAGGTGGCTGCGATTCTGGTGCTGGGCTTCATCGTCTACACCATCAAGGGTTTCACCGACGGCCCCGGCCCCGGGTGGGAAGCCGGCGCGTGTTTCGGCGGCGCCCTCGTCGCGTTGACGGGCAAGGTGCTCATTCATCGTTTCGCGCTGTCGCCTTCGAGCGGCAGCTCCGTATAACCCCGGGTCATGCTCGCCTTCGCACTCACGCTGACGTTGTGCGCAGCGCCTTCTGCGCGCCTGATGCCGGAAGACCCCGTGCTCAGCGCTGATCAGGTGGTCGAGCTCGACCGCGAGATGCGCATCCTCAACGCGCGCATCCTCGAGCTCAAACCACGCATGCCCACCGGCTTCATCCTGGGCATCGCCTTCGGCTTTTCCTTCGCGGTGTTGCTGCTGCCCGGCCTTCCGCTGGTCATCTCGGGCGCGCTCATCGGCGGCAGCGCCCTGCTCGTGTTCGGCGGCGTGCTCACTGCCATCGGAGGGCTGGGCCTGCTGGCGGCGATCCTCTGCATCGCGCTCGGCAACAACGTGGAGTCGGACATGGCCGACGAACGAGCACGCATGGTGGAGCGCCGCGACGCGTTGAAGCGCCAGCTCGCCCCGTATCGACAGGCACCCGTATCGCCCGTGCCCCCGTACGTACCGGGCGTGCAGCTCGACGTTCCGGCGCCTCGCCTGATGACGCTCGCGCGCTTCTAGCGGCGGGTGGTGGTGTCGCCTCCGTCGGAGATCCAATCGGACACGTCGTGTTCGAAGGTGAGGAACGACACGAAGGCGAAGGCGAGCAAACCGAGCACCACCAGCGCCACCACCACGGCCAACAGCTCTTCCACTGGTTTCTTCATCTGCCACCTCGCCCTCTTGGAGCAGTAACCACCCGGCTCGGGGGTCGCCTCCAGCCGATCCGCCAGTGCGCGCCAGCCGGGGGCGACGCTGCTAAAGCGGGGGGCATGGAACGCCCCTTGAGCCCTTCGCGTTATTACGCGCGCGTCTTTGGCCTCGTCACGGCCGCGGTATTGGCCTTCCTCCTCTTCCGGTTGCTCTCGCCCTTCTTCGCCCCGTTGATGTGGGCGACCTTGATGGCGTTCATGCTGCAGCCCGCCAACCGCAGGCTGCTGACGCGCGGGCAGAAGCCTGGCCTGGCGGCGGGGTTGCTCACGGCCTCTGCGTTCGTGGTGGTTTCGGGCCCGGTGACGTTGTTCGTCTTTGCGTTCCTCCGGCAGGCGGGCGAGCTGCTGGCCAAGTTCCAGACGGAAGCCTCGGAGCGCCGGCTGCCCGCCCTTCAGCTCATCCTCGAGCTGGCGCCGGTGCAGGCGGTGTTGGCCAGGGCCGGCGAGTTCACCTCGCTCTCCAAGGAGCAGATCCTCGCTTCCGCGGCCGAAGCAGCCCAGGGCGCGTTGCAGCAGGTCGCGTCACTCGGCGGCACGGTGGTGGTGGGCGCGTTCAACGTGCTCAGCCAGTTCGCCTTCACCCTGTTCCTGCTGTTCTTCTTCCTGCGTGACGGCAAAGGCATGCTGGAGCGTGGCATTCGCCTGGTGCCCATGGCGCCCAGCCGGAAGATCGACCTCGCCGGCACGCTGGGTGGGGTGACGCGCGCGGTGGTGCTCGGCACGTTGGTGACCTCGTTGGTGCAGGGCACCCTGGTGGGCGTGGGCTTCGCGATCGCCGGGCTCGCTTCACCGCTGGTGTTCGGCGCGGTCGGCGCGCTCGCGTCGCTCATTCCCATCGTGGGCACCGCGTTGGTGTGGGTGCCCGCGGTGGTGACGTTGATCGCCCAGGGTCAGACCGGGTGGGCCATCTTCCTCGCGTTGTGGAGCATCATCCTGGTGGCCGGCAGCGACAACGTGATCCGCCCGTTGATCATCTCGGGCAGCTCGAACGCGTCGACGTTGTTGGTGTTCGTGGGGTTGCTCGGCGGCATTTCGGTGTTCGGGTTCGCGGGCATCTTCATGGGCCCGCTGGTGCTGACCCTGGTCGCCACGTTGTTGCAGTACGCCGACTCGGAGCTGCCTCGCCCCTCGTTCATAGGGCTCAGTGCGCCGCCTTCGGTGGTCGAGCCGCTGGTCGAGGTCACGAAGGAGGCGTTGACCGAGCCGCCTTCAGTGCCGGTGGTGACCTCGGGGCCGGTCGAGACGAAGATCGACAAGTGACGGCTGGTCCCCTCTCCCCCTGGGTCAACGACGCCATCGTCGAGGTGAAGGCGGGCACGACGAGAAGGAGCCCTGAATAGAAGAGGCACCTCGCCGTCGATGGCGCGCCCATGCGCCCCCTCTTCACGCTCGTTCTTCCGTTGATCGGCTGTACCGCGTTGGTCAAGCCCGTACCGGAGCCGCGCATGCCGGCGGAAGAAGCCTTTCGTCCGGCTCAGGAAGTGCGAGCGCCCGCAGAAGCCCCGGGGACCGCCGCGTGGGCGCGCCAGTTCCGGCGTGCGTTCGACTGCGAGTGGGGTGCACGAGCCCTGGTCCCCGGCACCGACCTGGCCTGGCAAGCGCTCGAAGCCTGCGTGCAGCGAGCCGACTTCAGCCACCTTCCGGAGGTCGCGGCGAACTGGAGCGAGGAGCTCCGCACCCGGCCCGGCGCACCGACGCTGCTCGCGCGGCTGATCGCCAACCGCGGTGGATCCGCGACGGAGGATTTGAAGCTTTTGCGCGCGCAGGGCGTGCCGATCTTCGACCTGCGCAGCGCGATGGTTCAGCCGGTCGCCTTCCGCGGGCAGCTCGTGCTCTTCATCGGCACCCCGCTGGAGACCGAAGGAGGCGCGTTGGTGCTCACCGAGCAGCGACGCACCAGCACGGTCACCAACATCGTCTCGCCGCAGGGCTCCTTCATCGAGCAGCGCACCACGCAGGGCAGCGGGGGCGGAGATTTTCGCAGCAGCGGCCTGATGGGCGGGGGCAGCGGTGAGTTCAGCGGCAACGTTCAAGCGCAGTCACAACGCGGGCGTCTCGAGTCGCGCGTCGACCATGGTTTCGCTGAGACGGGCACCATCGTGCTCGCGCAGCTGGAGCACCCCGATTTGAGCTTGAGCCCCGAGCAGCCCTCGGTTTTCCTCGCGCGCTTCGTGGGCACCAAAGCGCCGAGCGAGACGGAGTTCGTGGTCACGGAAGACGAAGCAGGCCGGAGCCGGCAGACCCCGGTGGTCAGCCTGGTCGCTCATCATCTGGTTCGCTGACGGCTGGGTTTACTTCTTCGCCCGAGGCGGCGGCTGCACGTCATCACGTACGTACAGCCGCGCGTCCCACAAGCAGTCCTTCGCGGGCGCTTCGACCACGGTGACCTCGCCGAACCAGGTCGCCAGGGCGAGGTCGGCCTTGAGCTCCTCCAACGCCGCCTTCGCCTTCACCGGGTCGCGGCCGCAGATCTCGATGCGCGACTTGGTGGTCGCGCCTTCCGGGCGCGGGCCGATCCACACCACGGTGGAGTTGCGGCCCTTGTTGCGCTCGATCAGGTGATCTTCCACCGCGTGCAGCCCCTTCAGGTTCGCCGCCTTGGAGAGCACCTCGATACCGATGCGCGGCTCGCAGCCCAGGTAGTGGCAGTAGTAGCTGCCCGACGGAAAGAACGGCGCGGGCGCCGTCGACTGCAGCGTCATCGCGCGCGCCGCGGCCACACCCACCTTCGCGGTGTAGTCCTTCTTCGCGTCTTTGCAGGCGGGGCCTTTGCAGCCGGTGGCCTTCACCTCGATGGTGTCGCCGTTGAGCATCTTCCACGAGCCGGAGACCACGGTGTCGCCCTTCGCCTTGTCGACCAGGTGGCCTTCGTAGACCCCGCGGCTGCGCAGGCCGATGTACTGCCTGGCGTCGCCGATCTCGGTGTTGTCGATGAAGTCGATCGGCGTGGGGAGCTGCGAGAGCGAGAGCGCGAGGAGGGCGGTCAGCATGGCCCGGCAGTGTAGCTGGAGCGACCTCGAGGAGGCAGCATTCGGCCGTTCATGAGCGACCGCCGATCGAAGTCCGCCAGCTCGGGCAGTGAAGCGTCAACCGCTTCAAGCACAAGCCCATCGAGGCGCACGCGCTCTGAACGAGGAAAGCACCTTGAATGGTGTGGTGTCTCTGCCAGCGTGACGGCTGCGCTCCTGACGAAGAGGCCCCTCGCCACGGACAGCGTCCACGCGCTGATGAAGGCTTCGACGCAAGTCGCCAGCGTACAGCCCGCTGTACGCGCGTCGCGACCGTCGACCGTGCGCATTTGGCGGTGCGGACCGCATGACACTTGCGTACCGCATGCAGTTGAAGCCCCACACCACGTCGTACGAGCTTCGGCCCTCACCCTGACCCTCTCCCGACGGGCAGGGTGAGCGCATCTTAAACCGCTGAAGTTCGATCACTTTTTGAAACTCGATCGACTCCGCGCTTGCCGAATGATCGTCTTCGAGGATGCCCGCCTCGAGGAAGGTGAAGCCGGAAGCAGTCCGTAGAGTCTTCGAA